>JAVXNK010000023.1:0-15404 GCA_036645835.1 Angelakisella sp.
ACGACGTACGTACCGCCCGTCTAACTCGCTGCGCAATTCGCCGAGCAGTAGCCCCGGGCGGAATGAAATAGCGACAGTTGCGCCAATGGGCGCTTCCGTCGCTATGGAGGACGGGGGAGGCAGAAGTAAAACGAACAGGACAAGCTACAGGATATTTATATAATTGGAGGATACAAATGAAATTCTATGTTGCTTCAAGTCTTATAAATTATGAACAAGTGCGTGACCTTTCACGTCTCCTAAAAAATTCGGGTTGGGAGCATACTTATGATTGGACATTACACTGCCCAGTGAAAGAAACAGATGTAGAAACACTAAAGTCTATTGGCGAAAAGGAATATGAAGGGATAAAGCAGTCTGATGTTGTAATAATATTAACTCCACAGGGTAGAGGAACTCATACGGAATTGGGTATAGCAATAGCACTGAATAAAAAAATTTACTTATGTCACCATGATGATACGTACTTTAAATGCGATAATAAAACATCAACATTTTATTGGCTTTCGCAAGTAAATCAGCTTGTTGGAAATACAGAAGATATTGCGAGTACGTTACTAAAATTATAGTACGGTCATAAGCATTTGGCTTAGTTCGCATTCTTGCCATCATCCGAACCATTATCCCATGTCATTTTTTTCGTTTAAACCCTTGTGTTGCATAGCCAAAATTGCGCAGTGCAATTTACCGCATTTAAAATGGCTCCTGCTTCGCGAGTCGGGATGGGGATACGGCAGGTGCTATTCGTCTCCTATCATGTGTACACTATCTTCATCTTCGCAATCCAGCCTACACTCATCTACCCAAAAAACTTTTTCCTCATAGTTTTAAAAAATGACTTGCAATGCATTTTTAAAGGATATATGCTTTATACAAGGGATATCCTTTAAAACTTAAAGGAGAAAATCAATTGTATGATTCAAGAAAAAAGAATAGCGCTGGAAAAAAAGATAAACGATGATTATAGCAATATTGCAGGCATCGTTGTATTGAAAGATGGCGAAAAGCTATATGAAGGCTACTTTCACAAATGCACTGCCGACAGCCACATCCATGTGTATTCGGTAACAAAAGGCATCGTTTCCATATTGATTGGGATAGCCATAGACAAAGGGTTTATTGGGAGCGTCAATCAAAAAGTTTTAGATTTCTTCCCGGATTACGTAGTTAAAAAGAGGGAGAAAACAATACAGAACATCACTCTTAAAGACATGCTGACAATGACAGCTCCGTACAAATATAGGCTTGCACCATACATAAAGTATTTTACCGCTGATGACTGGGTAAACTTTTCACTTGATTTATTAGGGGGGAAGGGGCAGATAGGAGCGTTCAGATATGCCGGGTTAATAGGACCGGATATTTTGTCTGGCATTCTGATAAAAGTAACCGGACAATCTGTGCTCGATTTTGCTGCGGAAAATCTGTTTTTACCGCTGGGAATTACCGTTGAGAGTAATGTTATTTTTCATACCAAAGAGGAGCAGTTTGCATTTAACAAGGCAACAAATATTAGCGGCTGGGTTGCCGATGCTGTTGGGGTAAATTCAGCAGGGTGGGGGCTTACCCTGACCCCGGATGATATGGCGAGGATAGGTCAGCTATACCTGAATGGCGGGGTGTGGAAGGGCGAGCAAATTGTATCAACTGCATGGATTAACGAGAGCACAATGGAACACAGCCGATGGGAAGAGGAAGACTTGCCATATGGATACTTGTGGTGGGTAGAGGGCGAAATAGGATATTATGCCATGGGAGACGGTGGGAACGTGATTTACGTCAACAAAAATAAAAAAATGGTAGTTTCTGTTGCCTCACTTTTTAAACCCAATGTTACCGACAGAATAGACTTCATTAAGGAGTATGTAGAACCGATATTTGAAGACTGTGTAGAGTAACTCCCTGCTCCGGCAGACGCAAAACCGCCCTCCAAACGTAAGTTTGGAGGGCGGTTATTTTTGTTTGATTTATTCGCTGACATAGGGAAGCAGTGCCAGGTGTCTTGCGCGCTTAATAGCTATAGTTAGCTGACGCTGATGACGGGCACAGCTGCCGGTTACTCTGCGAGGAACAATCTTTGCTCTCTCGGAAAGGTATCTTCTCAGGCGAGGGATATCCTTGTAATCGATATCATGAACTTTATCCACGCAAAAAGCACAAACCTTCTTACGGGGCTTTCTATCGCGGGGTCTGTCGTTACGGTCGCCGCGATCACGGTCATTACGCTCCATGTTGTTTTACCTCCTACTACATATTAATGATTTTTTCAGTTAGAACGGGAGATCGTCGTCGGTTTCTATCTCCTCAAAGTCGCTAGGGGCGCCGTTTGAAAACGCCACAGGAGCACTGTTCGTAGCAGGCTGTGAAGCACCACCGGAACCGCCGCTGCTCTTGCCACCTACGAAGAAGACATTATCCGCCTGCACCTCTACCGCTGTACGCTTGTTGCCGCTTTTGTCCTCGTAGTTCCGTGTCTGGATGCTGCCCTCGATACCGATAGCATCACCTTTGTGGAAATACTTGCAGACAAACTCAGCCTGCTGCCGCCATGCGGTAATATTGATGAAGTCAGCCTTTTTCTCAGCATCTTTGCCGGTAAAACGCCTATCCACAGCAATACTAAAGCCTGTGACATGCACACCGTTACCGGTCTGCTTGAGTTCGGGGTCTGCGGTCATCCGGCCAATGAGAATAGCTTTGTTGTACATAGTAACAAAACCTCCTTACTTAGCAATGATGAGCGAGCGAAGAACACCGTCGGTAATCTTGTAAATACGGTCCAGCTCTGCCGCAAAATCGGGAGCAGCTGTGTAGTTTACCAGAAGATAGTGGCCTTCTGCCTCATCATTGATTTCGTATGCCAGTCTGCGCTTGCCCCAGTCATCAACCGACTCGATGGTTCCGTTCTCTGCAATCAGAGTCTGGAACTTCTGCAGGGTTGCTGCGGTAGCCTCTTCGCCGTTCTTTGTAGAAATCACCATGATAGTCTCGTAGCTTGAAAGTTTGCTCATTACATTTACACCTCCTTATGGACATTAGGCTCTGTCTCTGATGGACAGAGCAAGGAGTTAGACCCGTCCTCTTTTTATAAAAAGCAGGGCATAACAGAGTTATTTTATCAGAAAAAGTCCTGAAAGTCAACCTTTATTACAGGGTGGCAGACAGCTTTTTCAGATATTCACGAAATTCTTTACCAATTTCCGGGTGAGAAAGGCTTACTTCTACTGCCGCCTGCATAACCCCCAGCTTATTACCCATGTCGTACCGGGTACCGGTAAAATCTACGCCGGTCATGCCGGTGGTGGTTGCCAGTACCTTCATGGCGTCGGTCAGCTGTATTTCACCGCCTGCACCAGGCTGGGTCTGCTCCAGTATATCGAAAATCTCCGGAGACAGCACACAGCGTCCCAGAATGGAGTATAGGGACAGCACCTTATCGGCAGTAGGTTTTTCAATCATATCGGTAACGGAGTAGATTTTATCTTCGAGAGGCGAAACCGCCAGTGAGCTATACTTTAGAATAGCTTCGGCCGTGACCTCCTTAATACCCACTACTGCCTTGCCATATTTATCGTAGGCGTCGCAAAGCTCCCGTGTGGCCTCCTGCCCTTCCGGGGAGATGATAACGTCATCACCGTAAAGCACGGCAAAGGGCTCATTTCCCACAAAGGTTTTGGCACAAAGAATGGCATGACCCAGTCCCTTTGGCTGCTGCTGGCGTACATACTGAATGTTTGCCATGCCCGCTATATGAAGCATTTCTTCATATACCTGCTGCTTGCCACTAGCCAAAAGCTTCTGCTCCAGCTCGGGGGAACGGTCAAAGTAGTCCTCTACGCTAAACTTCCCACGGCTGGTAATAATGAGGATTTCGGTGATGCCCGAGCGTACAGCCTCCTCTACAATGTAGTGGATAGCCGGCCTGTCCACTATGGGAAGCATCTCCTTGGGCATAGATTTGGTAGCGGGAAGCACCCGTGTGCCCAGTCCTGCCGCGGGAATAACTGCCTTCCTTATTTTCATGTTTAGTCTCCTTATCGTAAAAGTAAAAATGAGGCTATATAGCCATAGGCAATGTAGGCAAAGATGATGGCTGAAAGAAGCATCATGACTGCACCCTTATTGGTGCCGCCCGCAGCGTAGAGTGCATAGCTATACTCCTGGGAGCCTGTGGAGAAATGCCCCCGCTCCTTAACATGGTGAATATTCTTCACCATCTTGGCAAAATAAAACTTATTAAAGAAAAATCCAACAAAAAGGGTGGTAACAAAGCTTACCATACGAGAAATGGCCGACACTACCAATAGCCCCTGATACCCGTTGCCCTCAGTAATAAACTCGATGGGAAAGCCCAGTGTCCCGTTTGCCGCCAGAATGTCACCAATGGCCACAGCGGAAAAGTAGCCTGTAGGAATCACCGTCAGTGCAAAGATGCCTAGAAGTATGGCACCCATCTTGTACATTTTGCGGTAAAAACAGTAGAAAAAGCTAAAGAAGAATGCGCACCAGTTAAAACTAATGCTCCCTCGGCCCAGCAGTGCCTTAAAGCGCATGATAAAGGTAATATGGTTTGGCCCTACATAGTCACAGGCCTCCTTTACTGTTACACCCTCGCAAAGCTGCTGGTTGTAGTCCAGGTTTGCCCCCATAAAGTCTGCAAAGGAAGCAAAAGGGCCTGTCTGTCCGGCAGGGCTTTGGGCAGGGGCAGCACCCATGCGTTGACCGCAGGTTTGGCAGAAGATGTTTCCTGCAGGATTTGGGTGTCCGCACTGGCGGCACGCTATGGTATCCTGTGGCTCCTCATCCTGAACAACAGAGGGGTCTGCCTCCCACTTTTTATCCTCCTTGTGGAAGTCTTCGTTGCCGCAGTGACCCATGGCTTTATAACATTCACGATGATGCGGGGAACCGCAAACAGGGCATACTACGATATCATCACCCTCGCTAAACACCTTACCGCATGCGGGGCATTCGTTTCCTGTATAATTCGGCATTCGCACTCACTCCGTTCTATAATAGGCAAAAAATTTCCCGTTCCGGTATACGCCCGAACAGGTGGAAATTTGGTTCTAAAATTGCCTTGCATGTTACCAATTATAGTCTATAAAACTGCACTTTGCAATGAATAGTTTGTTAAGAAAAAAAGATAAACCCTTCTATGCCGCGGGTTATTGCCGTTTCACAGCATTTGTGCTATACTTTTATCCAGTCAATACGAAATGAGGTAATGTTCATATATGCTGCAATTTGAAGAACTGAGGCTACGCCTCGAGAGCCTGGAGGCACCGCTGCGCGACCTGGGCGCCGCACTTAACATTGAAGGCTCCGAGAAGGAGGCCGCCGAGCTGGAACTGCGCACCACCGAGCCCGGCTTCTGGGACAACCCTGATAAATCCAAGGCTGTTTTGCAGCGGCAGGGTGCTGTAAAAAACAAGCTGGATGGCTACAGTAAAATGTGTGCCCTTTACGAAGACACCATGACGCTGATAGAACTGGCCGAGGAGGCCGAGGATGAGAGCGTTTATGAGGAGGCCTTGGCTGACTGTGATAAGCTGGATACCCTTATTCGGGATACCAAGCTATCCACCCTGCTCACAGGTGAGTATGATGCCAAAAATGCCATCCTTACCTTCCACGCAGGTGCAGGCGGCACCGAGGCACAGGACTGGGTACAGATGCTCTACCGCATGTACACCCTCTGGGCCACCCGAAAAGGATTTAACTATCAAATCCTGGACTATCTGGATGGTGAAGAAGCAGGTATAAAGAGTGCATCCATACTGGTAGAGGGCGAAAACGCCTACGGCTTTTTAAAGTCGGAGGGCGGTGTACACCGTCTGGTACGTGTTTCCCCCTTTGATTCCTCCGGCAGACGGCACACCTCCTTCGCATCGCTGGAGGTCATGCCCGAAATTACCGAAGACATGAACATTGAGATACGGGAAGAGGACGTGGAGATGGCGGTTTACCGCGCCAGCGGCGCAGGTGGCCAGAAGGTCAATAAGACCTCATCGGCGGTTCGTCTGACCCATCTACCCACCGGCATTGTGGTATCCTGCCAGGTGGAACGCAGCCAGTTCCAGAACCGCGCCGTGGCTATGAACATGCTCCGTTCCAAACTGATAGAGATAAAAGAGCGTGAGCATCTGGATAAGATTGATGACATTAAGGGTGACCAGAAGGACATCGCCTGGGGCAGCCAGATACGTTCCTATGTCTTTATGCCCTACACCATGGTAAAGGACCACCGTACCGGCTGCGAAACGGGCAACATCGGCGCAGTAATGGACGGGGACATCGACCGGTTTATTAACGACTACCTCACCCAGCGAAGCCTTGGAAACATTGAATAAGCAGATAAAAAAAGAGCAGCCTATGGCTGCTCTTTTTATTGTTCTTGTTGTTATTCTTAGTAGTCCAGGAACATCAGGTTCATATCCACGCTGCCCTTAATGCCATCTACCCTGCCGTTTCCAGTGTACTGCCATATCTGAAAGTTGTACGGGAAGAACGGTACTCGGTAGTACTGGGCCATCCAAAGGTCGTACTGCTGCAGCTGGCTAAGGTCCAGATGCTCGGTGGCGTATTTTGCATAGGTATACAGCATCACGTCATGACCTGCATTCTTTACGGTATCCATAAAAGTCTTGCAGATGTTGGTGGCGGTCTGCACACCTAGGTTGTAAGCACGGAAGCTGGGGCTTTCGCCGCCCTCTATGTCAAAGGCAATGGGTAGGTCCAGCGTATAGCCTTCCAGTTCGTTTAGTACAAAGTTGGCTTCTTCCCGGGCCTCGGTGTTGTTGATGGCCTGTGAGTAGAAGTAAACTCCCACCTTGACCCCTGCGGCCTGTGCTCTCTGTATATTCTGGTGGAACTTATCATCCACAGCTATGGTTGCTTTAACGCCGTAGCGGAAGCCAATACGGATAAATGCATAGTCCACGCCGTCGGCCTTTACCTTGTTCCAGTTGATATCCCCCTGATGGGTGGAAACGTCAATGACCTTTGCGGCACGGGATTGGCCGTTTACTATATATTCCTTTTCATATGTACCATGCTCAAGGTTGTCCCAGTTGTAGCTGTGCATATCCAGGGAGTTATCCACCGGAACATATTTGTAGTCGCTGCCCATGGCGTAAACGAAGGCATCATCAATAAACCGTTGCACATACTGCCCCGGCAGCTTATACTGCTTGGCATAGGACTCAAATTCACTTACCGATATCTCACCCATTCCGGAAATGTCACTCAGAAAGGTAGACGGAACCTTTTCATAGTCCGCTGCTACCCGCTCCAAATCCTTGACACGAATCATACCATTGCGCTGAAAGGAATTGAGGTTACTCGGTACCGACACCTCGGGTTTCGGCGTGGGGGCTGGTGTTGGTGTAGGCTCGGGTGTTGGGGTTGGCGTTGGAGTTGGCGTGGGTGTCGGCGTCGGCGTGGGGGTAGGGGTAGGCGTTGGTGTGGGTGTCGGGGTTGGAGTCGGAGTCGGAGTTGGGGTGGGAGTTGGTGCTGGAGACTCGGTGGGGGTAGGCTCGCTTCCGGAGGAACCTTCCGGGTTCTCATCGGTGGCCTCCGCCACTATTACCGGCTTCAAGGTGGTACCGTCAATAAAAATATCCCCCGGTTTAGCACTTGGAAGCGGTTCGGAACGTTCTACCATGGCTCCTACCGTAACTGCATCCGCTTTAGCCAGGGCACCCATTGCGGCAGGAAGAATTACCAATATTATAGCGGCAAAGAGCGCAGCAACGCGGAGCCACTTATTCCTGAAAAACACGTTGGCAATCTCCCCTCTCTGTCAGTTATTTGGATATTAACTCCATGATGACATACTATATTATGTATACCACATTTCGACACCATTTGGCAAGTAGTTCGGTTAATGTTTGCAAAACTTTTACTTTCGGCAAAAAAATACTGCCTATCCTTTTATTAGGATAGGCAGTATTGGGTTTATCCCTGTATTTCGGAGGCGGGCTCTATGCTGGAGCTGCTGTCGGAACTAGAGCTGTCACTGCTGCTGCCGTTGTCACTGCTCTGGGGTGCGGAGATGCCGTCAACACCTTCCAGATTCTCCGGTGCGGAAGCGGCAGAGGACGAGGAGGGCAGAAACTCCAGTGCAGGGTCCTCAACTACAGAATCAAAGTTGTTTATTTCATCTAGCATCTCGTTCAGCAGGGGGTTTGCGTCACTGCCTGTAAGGAAGGTAGCGCCCTCTACATCGCGAATAGCATAAAGGTAATAACCCTTTTTGCCTTTTTTAAGCTCATAGGTCATATATTTATCGGCCTTCTGTTCCCTGTCGCCCTTGCCGCTGAAATCAATATTCAGTGCAGTAGCAGGAGGGATGTAGCCCACACGGAGCTGCAGGCTGTCGCCGCTTTTTACAATCTCCTCTACACTGGGGGTGTAGAAGCCTGTCATAGCAGCAACAGGAACATGGTAGCTCTTGGTTGTCGTGTCGTAGAGATAGGTAATTTCATAGTCGCCGAAGGTATCATGGGTTAGGGAGACGTCGGGTCCAAATAGGTTGTAGGCGGTCATCTCCACATCGCTGGCAGGTACCACCAGCGAAAGGTTGTCGTCGTACTGGTAGGTGTCTCGCTTTTCCCCAAGCACCGTTGCCCACACGCTGTACATGAGCAGATCCACCGGTCGCAGGGTTTTGGGGTCTTCAAAAGGGGGCGGGTCGAACATCAGCACGGGCAGCAGCTTACTTTCGTAGCTGTGCTTGGTGCTTGCGTTATCCAGTACATTTCTGGTCAGGTTGAAGCAAGCAGCCACCAATGTGCAGAAGCCTATGAGGCAAAGTATGATGAACACACCGCCTATGGGAGCCGCATACCGGCTGTACCGGCTGCTCTTTTTTATCCTAATCGCCATTTTTTTGTAATCTCCTTTATCGTATCTGGCCATTGCCCAGGATTATATACTTGGTTGTGGTAAGGCTTTGCAGTCCCATGGGGCCACGGGCATGAAGCTTTTGGGTGGAAATGCCAATCTCTGCACCCAGACCCAGCTCATTGCCGTCGGTGAAGCGGGTGGACGCATTGACATAGACAGCGGCGGCATCCACAGCTGCTACAAAACCACGGCTGTTCAGATAGCTTTCGGTGACGATGGCCTCGGAATGGCCGGTGCTGTACTTGGCAATGTGACGAATGGCCTGTTCCATACTGTCCACTACCCGAACCGCCAGAATATAATCGTTAAATTCAGTGGCATAGTCCTCCTCGGTAGCAAGGTTTACGCATTCCCCAAGGATGGCTACCGTATGTTCACATCCTCGCAGCTCCACATGGAAGCTGTCCAGTGCTGCCTTGCAGCGGGGCAGCAGCTCCGCCGCCACATCTTTGTGCACCAGCAGCGTTTCTGCGGCATTGCAAACCGAAGGCCGGGAGCACTTGGCATTGGTTATAATCTCTACTGCCATGGTGGCATTACAGGGACTATCCAGATAGATATGGCAGTTGCCCACGCCGGTTTCAATGACGGGAACGGTGGCATTTTCCACCACCGAGCGGATAAGTCCCGCACCGCCACGGGGAATCAACACATCCAGATAGCCATTTAGGCGCATCATAGCGGTGGCGCATTCCCTTGAGCTATCCTCCACCAGCTGAATGCAGTAGGGGGACAGCCCCACCTCTGCTATAGCTGCAGACATAACAGCCGCAAGGGTTTTGTTGGTAGTAAGGGCTTCTTTGCCTCCCCGCAGAATACAGGCATTTCCTGCCTTCAGGCAGAGGGCAGCAGCGTCCACTGTCACATTTGGGCGGGATTCAAAGATGATACCCACTACCCCCAGCGGCACCCGCACCTGGGTAACCTCCAAACCGTTTGGCAGCACCCTGCCATCCACCACCTGACCCACAGGGTCGGGAAGTGTAATAACCTCCCGCACAGCGGCAGCTATGCTCGCTATGCGGTCAGCAGTCAGACGCAGACGGTCTATCATCACCGGTTTTATTCCGTTCCCGGCTGCCATCTCTATATCCACAGCGTTTGCTTCCAGTATTTTATCACTATGCAGAAGGAGGGCGTCGGCTATGGCGGCAAGCGCACGGTTTTTCACCGTTTCCCCTGCCGTAGCTAACTGCCCTGCGGCGGCTTTGGCACTGCTGCCCAGGCCCTGCATATAAGTTACTGCGTCCATAACACGCACCTCCCTTGTTTTTATTTTTTTACAGATACAAAATGTGTTCCTATGGTTTCACCTTCCAGCAGCCTGTAAAGGTTGTCGGGGTTTTTACCATTGATGATGTACATGTCAGTACCGGCCTGTGTTGCAATGCGGGCTGCATACAGCTTGGTTATCATACCGCCTGTGCCACGGCTGCTGCCTGCTCCCCCTGCCGTGTTCATCAGTGCATCGTCAATGGCTTCCACACGGTGCACCAGTGTAGCATTCTTATCCACCGAGGGGTTGGCAGTATAAAGGCCATCTATGTCGCTTAGGATAACCAGTGCATCGGCTTCGGTTATCTCCGCCACCATAGCGGACAGGGTATCATTGTCCCCCACCCGTATTTCATCGGTGGCTACGGTGTCGTTTTCGTTTACTACCGGAATAGCCTTCATCCGCAGCAGGGCATTAAAGGTATTTTTGGCATTCTCCCTAGCCTCGGTACCATCCACGGTGTAACGGGTCAGCAGTACCTGCCCCACCGTATGGTTATACTCCGAAAAATATTTGTCATAAAGATACATCAGCTCGCACTGACCTACGGCGGCTGCGGCCTGCTTGCCCGGAATGTCGGAGGGACGCTCGGGAAGTCCCAGCTTGCCCACCCCTACGCCAATGGCGCCGGAGGTAACCAGAATAATCTCTCTGCCGGAGTTTTTGATATCCGCCAGTACCTTTACAAGCTGTTCAATGAGCCGAATGTTAATATGTCCTGTTTTGTGGGTAAGGGTAGAAGTTCCCACCTTGACCACAATTCTTTTCGCATCCGTTACTACCATGATGTCCGTCCATTCCGCCGCTGCATACCGGCTCTTTTTAAATTACGTCCTATTAGTCCGCATCCTGTTCTTTTACTTCATTCTTCCGCACCAGAAGCTGGGTGACGCGTTGGTCATCCATCTCCTCCACCGTTACGGTCAGCAAACCGCAGTTGAAGGCTTCCCCTGCTTCGGGGATATGCTCCAACCGTTCCAGTGCCCAGCCATTCATGGTGTTGTAGCTACTGTCAAAGCCCTTGGGCTCATAGTCGATGGCCTCGAAGAATTCATAGATATTCATATCACCGCTAACGCGGTAGCTGCCATCCTCCAGGGTGGAAAACTCGGTGACAATCTCGTCGTCCTCGTCCCATATTTCCCCTACCAGCTCCTCCAGCACGTCCTCCATGGTGACTATGCCCAGTGTGCCGCCGTAGTCGTCAATGACTACAGCCAGATGGCTCTTTTTCCGCTGAAACTCCCCAAGGAGCTTGGAGATTTTCATAGTGCGGTGGATGTACATGACGTCGGTCATCAGGTGTCGGAGGCAAAGCTCCTTACCCCGTATAGCCTCTTCCAAAATGTCACGGGACTGTACCAGGCCAATCACATTATCAATGTTCCCCTCGTAAACCGGCATACGGGAAAACCGTTCTCCGGTCACCACCGATAGTATCTCTTCGGCGGGGTCGGAAATATCCAGTGCCACCATATTAACACGAGGGGTCAGTATTTCCTGTACAGTAGTTTCGTCAAATTCCAGTGCAGACTGCACCAAATCTTTCTCCTGCTCCTCCAGCACGCCTTCCTCCTCAATGGTATCCAGCATGAAGAGCAGCTCCTGCTCGGTGATGGTAGGCTGTTTCTCGCTCTGAACGCCCCTGGTAAACACCCTGCGCAGCTGCATAAAGACAACTGCCACAGGGGTAAGCACCAGCATAAGAACGCTCAGCAGCGGCGCAAAGGAAAGGGCAATGCCCTCACTGTTTTCCTTTGCCAAGCTTTTGGGGATAATCTCACCAAAGGTGAGCACCAAAAAGGTAGCAACACCCGTAGCAATGGCGACACCACTAGAACCAAAAGCATTGGTAGCTATCACTGTGGTGAGGGAAGAAAGCCCGATGTTTACCACATTGTTGCCGATGAGTATGGTGGATAGCATCTTATCGAACTGGGAGGTTATCCTGACTGCTGTCTTGGCATTCCTGTTCCCTTCTTCCGCCATACTGCGTATACGCAGCAGGTTTACCGAGGAAAAAGCAGTTTCCGCTGCTGAAAAGAACGCCGAACATCCAAGCAGTGCCACGACCACCAGAATCGTTGATAAGTCTATACTGTCCAAAGTATTAACCACTCCATTTTGTCATTAAAATTTTTGTCCCCGCAGGTACAATAAAAACATTGTAGCAAAATAACACTGTTGCTACAAGATTTTCGCTCAAGAATTTGCGCTTTGTTCATGAAAGCCCTGTGTTTTACCTGTTTTTACCGTTGTTTTTCCTTCTTTCGGTCTGATAATCCCGGCTTAGCTCCAAAATCATCTCGGTAAAACGGACAGCATAGGGAACCATTTCCTCGTCCACCTGCTGGGCTACCGAGGCTATTATCTCTTCTTCTCTGGCTGGGTCGCGCACCGGCAGGCCGTGGTTCTCCTTATACTGCGCAATATGGGAAACTACTTCCATCCGGTGTTCCAAAAGCTCCAATAGCCCACTGTCTATTTTGTTCAGACGCTTCCGTGCTTCATCCAGTTCCATTCCAACCCATCCCTTACTGTATATTTTGAAAAAGACCTGTGCTCAGGTAACGCTCGCCGGTATCGGGCAGCAGCACTACAATCTGCTTTGCTGCATGTTCGCTTTCCTTTGCTATACGCACTGCTGCGGCAAGTGCCGCACCGGAGGAGATACCCACCAGTATGCCTTCGGTAACAGCCAGCTGCCGTGTAGCTGTGGCGGCCTCGTCATCAGTAACGGTAACTACCCTACTGAGTATGTCACGGTCCAGGTTTTCAGGGATGAAGTTTGCGCCTATGCCCTGTATTTTGTGTGGGCCGGCTCGGCCTTCGGTTAGCAGCGGAGAGCCTGCAGGCTCCACACCCACTACCGTAACGCCAGGTTTATGCTCCCGCAGTGCCCGGCCTACGCCGCTTACGGTGCCGCCTGTGCCTATGCCCGCCACAAAGATATCAACCGCTCCATCGGTATCCCGCCATATTTCCTGTCCGGTAGTACGGTAGTGCGCCTGTGGGTTTGCAGGGTTTGTAAACTGCCCTGCCATAATGGAACCCGGGTTTTCGCTGTGAAGCCGGTGGGCTTCATCCACTGCGCCCTGCATGCCCTTGGAAGGGTCGGTAAGCACTAGGGTTGCACCCAGCGCCGACAGCAGCCGTTTGCGCTCCTCACTCATGGAGGAGGGCATGGTGAGTATAAGGCGGTAGCCCTTGGCGGCGGCAGCGAAGGCCAGACCCACGCCGGTGTTGCCGCTGGTAGACTCTATAATAAGTCCTCCGGGGGCAAGCATTCCCTTCTCTTCGGCATCGGCAATAAGGGCGCAGGCCACACGGTCCTTGGCTGAGGAAAGCGGATTAAATGCTTCCACCTTGGCTACCAAGGGGGTACACAATCCGAAGCCCTCCGAAAACCTTGAAAGCCGTACCAATGGCGTATTTCCAACCAGCTGTGTAATGTTATCGTAGATGTTCATATTGTTACCCCCATATTATTATTAGCATTAGAACTATTTGCAATAATGTTCTATGTAGCTTTCTATAGATTTTTCTATAACTTCTATGGCACTCTGTCTGCCACTAGCTTCCTTAACAGCAGTCTCCTTGTGCTCCAGTGCCTTGTAAACACGGAAAAAATGAGACATTTCATCAAAGATATGGGTAGGCAGCTGCTCAATATCGGTATACCCGTTGTAGGTGGGATCACTAAATGGTATGGCAATAATCTTCTCATCATTCCTACCACTGTCTATCATGGAGATCATACCTATGGGATAGCAGCGGACAAGGGTCAGGGGCTCCAAGGGTTCGGAACAGAGAATCAGCACATCCAGGGGGTCCAGGTCATCACCGTAGGTTCTGGGAATAAACCCATAGTTGGCAGGGTAATGGGTGGAGGTATGCAGGATACGGTCCAACATGATGAAGCCCGTCTCCTTGTCCATCTCATACTTCTTCTTGCTGCCTTTTTCAATCTCTACTACGGCAATAAAGTCGTCAGGGGCAATCCGCTTAGGGCTAATGTCGTGCCAAATATTCATCTTTTTTCTCCTTCAAACCTTTTTTGCAGCACCCGCTGCGCTATTTTACGCTGAGCGGCAGTATCTAGTGTGCCCAGCGTTCTGGCAATATTTTTGCTGCCTTTCCAGTTTTCCAGAAGTTGCTCCAGTTTTTGATCGGAAATTGGAGTAAAATCCGCTTCGGTAAGCATAGCAATGGTATCTTTCAGTTCCTGAGCGTAGATACCAAGTTCTCCGAAGAGCCTGCGGGCCTTATGAGGTGCCAGTGGCACCGAGTGGTCGATAAGAGCAGGTAGGAACGCAGCACAGGCATAACCGTGAGGAATGCCTGCCTCCTCCGAAAGGTAGTAACCCATAAGGTGGCAAAAAACCATTCCGCAACGGTTCAGGGCAAATCCTGCATAGATAGATGCGTCATAGAGGGCGGTGCGCTGTTCCATGGTGGGCATACCCTCGGTAGCCCATACGGTTTTCAAGGTAGGCAGCAGTATCTTTAGGCTTTCTATGGCAAACATATCGCTAATGCTATCCGCGGTATTCGAAAAATAGGCCTCCAGCGCATGGCTTACAGCATCTAGTCCTGTGCTCATGGTGAAGCCTATGGGCAGGCTCTGGGTATAGCGAGGGTCACCGAAGGAAGCCTTGGCATAGCTTTGCTCACTGCCCCAGGATACCTTATGCCCTGTACGGTCTATGGTAAGCACCGAGGTTTTTGTTACCTCGCTTCCGGTACCTGCGGTGGTACCCACCAGCAGAATGGGCAGTGCAGGATGCTCCCAGCTGCTGTAAATATCCTCGGCCGGCAGGGTGGGGTTGGCTGCAAAGACGGCAATGGCCTTAGCTGCATCCAGTGGAGAACCACCGCCGATACCCACAATAAAGTCGGCCTGAAACTCTGCCGCTACTGCACCGCCTCTGTGGCAAACCGATAGCAGCGGGTTCTGTCCTACCTCATCAAAAAGCTTCCACTGTATCCCCGCAGTGGTAAGAACTCCGGTAACATCATCCAGCGCACCGGACTTTTTAGCCGAAGATGCACCGGTGACTATGAGACATCGGTTTCCGTAGCGGGAAAACTCTTCTTTGTGGTTTTCTACCGCATGTTGCTCACTGAAAAACTTTACAGGCATATGAAACTGAAAATTCAAAGTAAATCCTCCTAAATAAGAGCCCATATATGATACGTATGTCCTCATTATATCATA
>JAVXNK010000023.1:15504-26653 GCA_036645835.1 Angelakisella sp.
TAAATCCTCCTAAATAAGAGCCCATATATGATACGTATGTCCTCATTATATCATACACGCAAAGCGTTTTGATATAATTGCGCATTAGGACGGGAATCGTCCTGCGCATAACCCATAATAAGTGCTTGCGGTTATTATATCATACACGCAACGCGTTTTGATATAATTGCACATTAGGACGGAAATCGTCCTGCGCATAACCTATAATAACCAGTTATGGTTATTATACTATTTATAGGCTGTCAAAACAACCGAAAACAATATACAGGGTGTTTATCAATATTACACCTTTATAATACTATTTGTATAATCTCTGCCACATGGTTGTACCTTCCCCGTAAGCGTTCCGTAGAGGTCATCGGCTACGGCTTCCAGCTGTGCAAAGGTATTCTGCCGCTCTCCCGCTTCGCTAAGGCGCAGAAGAGAATGGCTTATGGGAACTGCTCCCCCCCGCCCTACCCGAGCCAGTATTTCCTGCCCCCGGTCATTCATGCCAAGAATGCGGATATAGGGCGGAGCGTTTTCCGTAAGCCCTGCGGGTATACCCAGAAAGCCACAAAGCAGTATTCTGCGCAGGCGGGCATGGGAATATCGCTTGGTTTTCACGGCATCCAGTAGGCCCTCTACACTCTCGGCAGTGCGCAGTGCCGTATAGATGCGGTTTTCAAGTCCCTCGGAGATATCCGGCAGGGCAGAAATCTCCTCTACCGTCAGACGGCGCAGGGCAGCAAGCATAGGCCGTTCCAGCATGGGAGGTAGGTAACAGGCTCCTTCCTCCCATGCACGGGTATAAAGGGCACGGCACTGCTCGGGAAGATACCGCTCCGCTTCCGCAAAGCTCCCACCTGAAACCAGTGCCCGCAGTGCCGAAGCAGATGCATGCTCCCCTGCTGCGCTGCTGTCATGGCCGGCTCCCATACGGGTAACGGTCATGGGCTTTATACTGCTGCCCAGCCGCCGAAGTGCTGCTAAGTACTCGATGCCCAAGATGTTGTTTGGACGTTCCAGAAGTGTAGAAACCTCCTGCCCATAGAGGGCTGATACCGCCTGCTGCCGTGCTGCCGCATAGGTGATACCCTCCGAAAGAAATTGGGTAGTTTTCTGTTCCACACTGCTGTCCAGTATGGCTTCTGCGGCCGCAGACAGCAGTGCTACATCTCCGCATTCACTGCCAAAGGAGAGGCGGTCCACCACACCAAGTGCATCCAGTATGGACACTGCACCGAAGGCAAACCGCTGTGCCGTGGCTGCTGCATAGGGCAGCGGCAGTTCCAGAACCAGGTCCACCCCACCCAGCAGTGCGGCACGGGTACGCACCCATTTATCCCACAGGGCAGGCTCCCCCCGCTGAACATAGCAGCCGCTCATAACTGCCACAATATGGGTAGCCCCCAGCCTGCGTGTTTCGGCAACATGCCAGCCATGCCCGGTATGAAACGGATTGTACTCCGCAACAATGCCCGCAATTTCCAAGGAACTCACCACCTTTTTCACAAAATTTCGTTCTCTTTAACCCTCGAAGGTTGATTTTTGTTTAATAATGTAATAATATATGGAGGTAATACATGTGTCAACATAATACGAAGGAGTGCAAGAAAATAATGAAGGTTTTAGTAATTAACGCAGGCAGCTCGTCCCTAAAGTACCAGCTGTTCGACATGAGCAATGAGGCAGTACTGGCAAAGGGCAACTGTGAGCGTATCGGTGTGGACGGCAAGATCGGCCATAAGACAAGCGATGGCAGAAGCATGGAATACAATGTATCCTTCCCCACCCATAAGGAAGCATTCATGGAGCTGGTAAAGGTTCTTACTTCCGGCGAGGGTAAGGTTATTGATGATATTAAGGAGATTGCGGCTATCGGCCACAGAACCCTCCACGGCAGCGAAAAGTACAAGGTTTCCACCGTTATTACCGATCAGGTTATTTCGGACATTGAAGCTTTCTCTGACCTGGGCCCTCTGCACAACCCCCCTCAGGCAGTAGCTATGCGCGCCTGCCGTGCAGTATTCGGAAACGAAATCCCCATGGTGGCAGTGTTCGATACCTCCTTCCACCAGACCATGCCTCCCAAGGCTTATATGTTTGCAGTACCCTATGAGTACTACGAGAAATACAGCATTCGCCGTTATGGCTTCCACGGCACCAGCCACCGTTTTGTAAGCGACCGTTACACCCAGCTTACCGGCAAGGCTCCCCGCCTCATCACCTGCCACCTGGGCAACGGCAGCTCCATCTCCGCCATTGTAGACGGCAAGGTGCAGGATACCTCCATGGGTCTTACCCCTCTGGATGGCTTCATCATGGGCACCCGTTGCGGCGGCATTGACCCCTCTGTTGTCACCTACATTGCCAACAAGGAAGGCCTTTCCCCCGACCAGATGTCCGACCTGATGAACAAGAAGTCCGGCTTCCTGGGCATTTCCGGTATTTCCAGCGACTGCCGTGACCTCCACGCTGCTGCCGAACAGGGCAATGCCCGTGCACAGCTGGCTCTGGACATGCTGGTATACCAGATTAAGAAGATCGTGGGCGGCTATGCAGCAGCTCTGGGCGGCGTTGATGCTATCGTATTTACCGGCGGTATTGGCGAGAACGACAGCGAAATCCGCGAGGCTGTTCTGTCCGGCATGGAGTATATGGGCGTTAAGGTAGACGCTGCCAAGAACAAGACCCGCAGCGAGTGCCAGATTGCCGCTGCTGACTCCAAGGTAGACCTGTGGGTTATCCCCACCAACGAAGAAATCATTATTGCCAGAGACACCGTAGCACTCTCCGGCCTTGCAAAGTAAGCAATACCATACAAAAAGAACTCGGCTCCACGGAGCCGAGTTCTTTTTTGGTTACGCCAGCCTTAGATTATCATGTTCATCAGAAGGCCTACAGAATTCAGGTTCATCATGTTGACAGCGCCTGTTCTGGAGTAGTTGCTCATAAATTCCATGGAATCTGCTGACATCTCCTCCTG
The DNA here is from genome assembly GCA_036645835.1 of Angelakisella sp. Classification (GTDB taxonomy): domain Bacteria; phylum Bacillota; class Clostridia; order Oscillospirales; family Ruminococcaceae; genus Angelakisella. Next base: position 18,473 of record JAVXNK010000023.1, read on the forward strand.
CTTCATGGCTGCTACATCGTTCCCCACCAAGGAGATGGGAGACTGGTTCAGGCCATTTACACTGTCCCTGCTAATGCCCTGTGCTATGCCGTAGCTGCCGCCGATTACTTCACGGGCAATCTTTGTGTTTTCCTTTAAGGATTTCTTCAAAGTGTCCATGTCTACCTTCAGCGTTCCGTCTTTATTTGTGGTTATACCCACAAGCTCCATGGAACGGTCCGAGGTCGGGGAGGATACCATCCGGCCAATCTGCTTCGACACACCGGGGCCCCGCTCTGCGTTTTTATTCAGGGTGGTAAGGGTACTGTTAAACTGCTCCACCATCTTTGCAACTGCAGCGGCGGTTTTCTCCACGTTTTCGTCGGTTGGTACCATACCGGCTTCGCTTTTGCCATACAGCAGACGGTCCAGCTCGCTGCCCTTTACGGCGTTTGCGGCATCGCCCATCTTCCGAACACTGCTTTGGTAATCATCCATAAACTTAGCAGTATCTGCTTTCAGGGCTTTTACCTTGTCCCCGTTCTGCTTGTACCTATCCAGAAGGGCCTTGGTCTCCTGCTGGGCTGCCTTATAGTCAAAGTTATTGACGGCAGCTGGCTTTGCAGAAAGATAGCTGCGGGTGCCCTGCATCCGGCTGGCACTGTAATTTCCGTATATTCCTCCTACCATTGTTGTCACCTCCTCTCCGGCGTCTATATGTATGACACCTACTATATATCATCGACAGATATTTATAAAATTACAGGGTAGCGTCCTGGGTGTCTCGCTCGTCGTCCTCGCCGCCCTCTTCGCTGTAAGCCTCGGTAAGCTCGTGCCAGATGTTATTCACATACTCTACACACTCAAAGTACTTCTGGGAGATGATGTTGGTAGGCACAGAAAGCTGCTGTGCATAGCCGGATACACCGTTCCAGTCAGCATTCTCATAAGAGAGAACCAGCTTGTACAGTATACCGCAGCGTCCTGAACCGCTGAGCAGCGCCACCTTGATCTCTTCCGAAACGGGCAACTCGCTTAGTGCCTTTTCCAAGGGAACTTCCATAAGGGTACCAAGGGTGGAGAACATGCCCATGAGGTATGCCTCCGACTTTGCAATGGGCATATCCTGTGCGCACTGGCAAAGCTCGGCACAGAAGTTCGCCCGCAGGAAGGAAATACGGATAAGCTCCGAGGGCATGGTGCTGTCGTCATTTTTAAAGCTAAGCAGATATACCCACTGCTTTAGCTGACCCAGCCCCAGAATAATGAGTGCCTGCTTTACCGAAGTGGCACGGTTCTTTAGGGCGAAGTAGGCAGAGTTCACCATTTTAATAAGGGAGAATGCCAAGGTGACATCACGGGAAACTATCTGGGCAATCTCGTCAATATCGGGCTCATCCTTTGTAATGGCCACCACCAGATGAAAAAAGTTGCTTTGCATGTGATCCATACGGTGCACATTGCTGGAAAGCGCCTGTGCCACAGCTGAACCCTGCATGTCCTTAATGCCCAAATCCCAAGCCCGCTTGTAGGCCTCCTGACTATCTACGTGGTAGGCTACCAGATCCTTGCCGAAGCTTTTGGCCACTGCCACTACGTTGTCCAGGGATGTTTCATGGTATTTGGTGAAGTCTATTTTAATAATATCTACTACATCCATAAGCTGAAAGAACCTGGGGGCAAACTCAAATCCTTTGAGCGCAACACGGTAGCCCTGTTTCTTGTAGCGGTAGATAACCCTCTGGGCCAAAGGATGAATAATGGAGCTGTCCTCTATTTGAATAACAAGCTTGCTGGATTCAAACATTTTGGGAATATTTTTTAGGAGAAGGTTTGGCGTAAAGGTAAGATAGGCAATCTTGCCGTCCAAAAATTTCTCACTGTCAAGCTGTAATAAAAAATCTTCAATGACATTGGCGGCTTGTGTATCCATTTGATTGTAGATACTGGAAGAGTCGTCCTGGTATAATATCTCATACCCTACAACCTCTTTGCTCCTGTTAAGAATTGGCTGACGAACCATGTTGGTCTGCATAGCATTTCTCCTTCTCCATGTTGGCATATCAGTCGCCTGTCCGCATTACCCTATTGGTAATTAAATTGTATAACTTTTCCGGTAAAAATGCAACATATTTCATCCAAGACGTAATAAAGCAACTGCCCGCTAACTATGCGGGCAGTTGCTTTATTTACTACATATGCAGATATTCCATGATGCCTGCAAAGGCAAACAGTACCGTGAAGCCGCCACAAAGCACCAGATACGCCCGCCGTGCAGACCTTTTTTTAATGTTGCTGCTGATAATGCCAAAGAGAGAGCCTCCGGCAATCAGCCCTATCATAAGAAACAGCACCTGCCACTGTTTGGGGCTTAGCAGCGCTGTAGTTGGAAGGCCCGTGCCGATAAAATAGCCTATAATGTTCATAATGGGCAGTACCGCCAACGGCAGCACCGACATGGACATACCACGCTTGCCCCGCCGCATGTACAGGTAGGAGATAATAAGGGTAAGCAGTATGACTACTACACTCTCGGTCAACATGGCCGCACCCACTTTCTGTCTATTTTCCGCTTTCGGCAAACACCTTTTCAGCTGCCGCCACACCGTCGCCCTCGCCTGTCAGCAGGCAGACTAGGTTTCCGTTTGTCAGTACCTTTGCATTTGTTTCCAGCGATGCCAGCTCGTCGGGCAGGTAGCCTTCAAAGCTATCCTTAATATCCTTTATGCGCTGCTCCACCATCTTCTTTGCCTCTTCAGTCTTGCCGTCCTTGACAGCGAACACGGCTATCTCTTCGGCTATGAAGCTGCTGCTGATATAGACTTTCTGCCCTGCTATTACATCGGAGTTCACGGTGTAGTAGTTATCCAGCACGCTGTCTTCCACAGCAATCATCTCACCCTGAGGGGCAAAGACTGCCAGCATATCATCAGCTGTTTTTACGGGGTCCAGCTGTTTTTTTGTATCATTGCTGCTGCCACAGCCTACGGCTGCTACCAGCACTGCAAGGGTTAGTGTTACTGCCAAAAGCTTTTTAAGTTTCATATAAATGTCTCTTCCTTTTTGTAAATTTTGGGGTAAGCACCGGTTTCATTCCTATACTTACTTCATCCTATTTTGCGGGCACAGTGTGGTTGCGCAGGTAATCAAACCATTTGCGGTACCAGTCGGCACTAAAGTGCATGCCGTCCTTGGGGCTGGCCTCGGTGGGCAGCGCTCCCTGCTCATTTTTAAAGTCCTCTGCCACATCCAGATAGTACATCTGCTTCTCTGCTGCCATCTGCTCCAGTGCGGCATTGTACTCGTCTATCTTTTTGTTATTAAAGTCGGGACGGTTCTTTGCGTAGGTTTCGGTAACAGGCAGGATAGACTGAACATAAATGATAGCATCGGGGTGCATCTGGGACAGGGTATCCACCAGCCTGCCGTAGCCCTTTATAAAGGTCTCCTTGTCAGCCAGCATACTGTTTGCGCCCATCATGACATAAATTTTCCCGGGGCTTTCTGCCTTGGCCGCATCAATAATGGTAATCTTCTCTTCGCCTGTTGTCTTAATAACCGGCTTGGTGAAGATGTTATCCAGATTGATACCTGTAAAGGAAAGCACCTTGGCATTGCTCATAACATCGTATATCTTGATACCTTCGGTAATGGAGTCACCCACAAAGAGTGCATCGTTAAAATATTCGGATGGTGCCCATTCCCCCTTCTGCACACGGGCTTCCCAAGCGGGTGCAGCGGGCTCCGGAGTTGGCTCCGGCGTGGGTTCCGCAGTAGGCTCCGGCACACTTTGGGAGCTGCCGGTTCCGCTCTCCTTTGGAGCAGTGGTTCCCTTAGTGGACTGCTTCCAAGGCACAATGTCGGGAGGAATATACTCTACAGGGTCCATAAGCTGCCACACACCCGCAAGCACCAGTGAAACCACGGCGGTAAGCATGGTTAGCGTTAACAGCGGAATAAGTATAGAACCAAATCGTTTTTTGGGACGATAGCTCGTCTGTTTCTTTTCTTTCATCAAATACTCCAATAGAAAATTATAAAGTCTTAGGGTACTGCTTTCTACCACACATCATAAACGCAGTCTATCTTGATACATACACCTTTTGGGACGGCAACCGTCCTAGGCTACAAGGTATTTCACCCATGCAATATGGTGACCGTGAGCACAAAATCCGTCGTTTTCAGGGCAACATCACCAATACTGCAGGGAGGTTTTATTACTGTAATATTATTATAACAAAAATCGGCAAGAAAATCTATGTAATAATGTTAACAACCAATTTGTCAAGTGTAGTGGAAAAAGAAGGGTTATACACCACGTAATTAACTGTTTCAACGTACTTTTCAACATCTGTGTGTGGATAAATGTTGAAAAGTGCGTTAACATGGTTAAATACCGAGCTTTTCACCTGTTAAAACCCTGTTTCTCAGTGTTGAAAACATTAGCAGACCTTTTTCGCAGGTTGTACTCTCCGTAATGCAATGGACATACCTACAAAAAGCTGTGTAAATAGCAGGTAAAGTTTGTATGAAAATCTAAACAATATAAAGTTTCAACAGCCTTCCAATATCAGGGTGAATGGTGTTAGGGTGAGAAAGGGCGATAACAGACGCGGTCATGGCGAAGTCCATAAGACGGTCTGGCTCCATGCCCTTCAAAAAGCCGTAGAGCAACGCCCCGGTAAAGCAGTCCCCTGCCCCGGTGGCGTTTACTACCTGTGCAGGCTTGGCGGCATAGTGCTTTCGGAAGCCTGCCACGTCTGCGTAGTAAGCACCGCCGCTACCCAGTGTGATAATCGTCCGCTGGGCCCCCAAAGCCAATATGGCATCTCCTGCCCGGTAGAGCGAATCCTCGTCGGTAATCGCTATACCGGATAGAACTTCCGCTTCCAGTCGGTTTGGCTTGACGGTATGAACCCTGGTAAGGCTTCGGGTAAGCTTTTTGGTGTAGGCAGTGGAAACGGGATCAATGAACACAGGAATGCTGCCGCCCCAGTGGGTTTGGACAAACTCCAGCACCTCCGCAGGCAAGCCTGCATCCATAACAATAACCGATGCTCCGGATATAACCGCCTCACGTTCCAGCAGATGCGCCGGTGTAAGCTGTTGCAGTATGCTCATGTCCGACATGGCCACCGCCATCTCCCCGTTTACATCGTGTATAGACAGGTAGGTGCTGGAAGCCTGGCCTGAAAGCACCAGTGCCGAAGACAAGTCTATGTTACAGTCCCTACAATGCTCTGTTATCTTGGCACCGTAAAGGTCGTCGCCCATTACTGTAATCAGCTTTACCGAGGCTCCCATGCGGGCAGCATTTTCACAAATGTTGCGGGTAACGCCTCCCGCCGACATGGTAAAGCTTCCGGGGTTTGAGTCCTCCATAACCAGCTGCGCCCGACTGCGCCCACACAGGTCTATGTTCGCTGCGCCTATGCCTATAATATAGTTCTCTTTTTCCATAAAAAATCCCCCCCGATAGAGTAGATACATCTACAGTATAGGGGGGGGTGAACATAAAATCAAGAGGATTTTTTAGCGGTGGCAAATGCCTTTTTTATGATCGCCTGCGCGCTGGTGCTACAGGCACGGTTATACCGTGGAATGCGGTAAAGGCAGGCATCGTTTCCGGGAATGGCGGTATAAAGCCGTGACTGCACATCCAGTGAAGCCGCAAAACCCAGCTTGGTAATAACGGAATAACTCTCCTTGCTTACTCTGCCAAAGGGGTAGGTGTAGGTATTTGGTGTCCATCCGGTCATTTCGGTATACCGTGCTTGTAGCTTTGCTATATCCTCCTCCAGCGCCTTCTGGTAGTCCTCTACACTCTCCCCCTCCATACGGGTAGAGCCCAGCCGCTTGCTGCTCAGCTTGTGCATATTATAGCCGTGGTTTTGAAACTCTACCAGCCCGCTCTGCTGCATCTCTTTTATCTGATCCCACGTCAGGTGAGAGTAGTTCTGGTTATTTTCGGAAAGCTCTGAAAATTTGTCCGTCTCGGTACCAATGATGGAGACAACTGCCTTGGCGTTATATTCCTTCAGCAGTGGAAATGCGTTCTGGTAGTTGTTGTAGTAGCCGTCGTCAAAGGTAATCATCACCGGTTTTTTTGGCAGCGGTTTGCCCTCATGCACAAAGGCGATTAGCTCGCTCATAACAATGGTATTGTAGCCTTCCTTTTTAAGATATTCCAAATCCTTTTTTAGGGCAGCAGGGGTAATCACATAGTCCCCTGTCCGGCTTTCGTGAGTATTTACGCTGTGGTACATTAGCACCACCATATTCACCGGCTTTGGTATGGCGGCATCCGCCGAAGCGCGCACCGCTCTGCCGTTCCATAGGGCAGCACCGCCAATGAGCAGTCCTGCCAGCATAACGGCAAACCCGCCGTACATTTTATTCATATGCTTCACAGTCATCCCTCCTACAGGGAGTATATGAGGCGTACTGCTCGGCAATGAACAAAAAGTGGGCTTTTGCGTCTTTTTCGCAAAGGCCCACTCCTATTTCAGTGTTTCAGAAAGGTTTCAATAATAAAACGGGGACGGTGCTTGGTTTCCAGATATATCTTCCCCAGATACTCCCCTATGACCCCAATGGCCAGCAGCTGTAGGCCGCCTATGGCCCAAACCGACACCACTATGGAGGTCCAGCCAGCCACGGTGCGGCCCATAAAATGAATGACTACAAAATAGAGTGTCATAAGAATACTGGCAGAAAAGATGAGAAAACCCAGCAGCGTAATAAACCGTATAGGCTTAACCGACATGGAGGTAATACCGTCCAGTGCAAAATTAAGCATTTTGGAAAGAGGATACTTGGACTCCCCTGCAAAGCGTTCACCCCTGCGGTATTCCACTGTGGCAGAGCGATAACCCACCATGGGTACAATGCCCCGGAGGAAGAGGTTGACCTCTCCATACTCTGCAAGACCCGCAAGCGCCCGCTTTGTCATAAGGCGGTAGTCGGCGTGGTTGTAAACCACATCTGCCCCCATAAAGGACATTATTTTATAGAAAAGCTGAGCCGTGCCCCGCTTAAAAGCGGTGTCGGTTTCACGGCTGCTGCGCACACCATAGACAATGTCACAGCCATCGGCATGTTTTGCAAGCATGGCATCCACTGCATCTATGTCATCCTGCAGGTCGGCATCCATGGAAATAACCACTTCGGCCTGGTCTTTGGCAGTCATAAGCCCTGCCAGCAGTGCGTTCTGGTGCCCACGGTTATGAGCCAGTTTCAGCCCCTCTACATAGGGGTTTTCGCTGTGAAGTTTGGTTATAATCTCCCATGTGCGGTCCTTGGAGCCATCATCCACCAGCAGCATGCGGCTGTCTGCGGTGACTACCCCTGAAGCGGTAAGGGCATTTAGTTTGTCCGTAAGCCGCCGCACTGTTTCCGGCAGAACGGCCTCCTCGTTGTAGCATGGAATAACCAGATATAGCTTTGTAATGGTGAAAACCTCCTTCTTTTTCTGCCGCCTGAATAGCGGGATTTGCCCCTCATGCCGGGGCAGGTACATTCACACTGCGGTGTACCCCGCCTCGTGCCGGCGGATGGCTTTTACTTTGGAGCCGCCCAAAGTAAACAAAAGCTCTCAAAGGGGGACCCCTTTGACATCCCCGCACAGCAATCGTGGCAGATACGCCGAGAAAAGGTCTCGACCTTTTTCCCGTCTAGCTAGCCACTCCATGCTGTGTAAGGTAGCCCCAGCGGATTTTAATTGCGATAAATTGTGCCAGGCAATTTTCGCTATGCTCCGCAGGGGGCGTGGACGGAAGAACCGATATGGGATAATACTTAGCATAAGGGCAAAAGGCATACAAATGCAAACGCTCATTCTGCAAATAAATTTATTTATCTCTTTTAAAATACTCTATTCCCATTATAAGTAACCCAACAACCAATAGCACAGATGCAATTATTAATGGCAAAATCATTCCTGTTTCAATTACCGTTGTAAAAAATCTACCAGGAGGTGTATTCCAACTCGAAGCTAAATTGCTTCCTGCAAAGATAATAATAGCTAAACTCCATATTGTGCCTATCAAGGATAAAAATCCACCTATTAAAACCCTCTTCATTACCGAACCAGCCTCCTACATAAAATATAAATTTTGCTAGGTAACAGGCATGGCTAAACTGTAGGGCATTCCAATAAAACAATGGTCTTGTTGTTGCAGTCCAATTCCGCCGTGATGCCAT
>JAVXNK010000023.1:26753-36597 GCA_036645835.1 Angelakisella sp.
CATTCCAATAAAACAATGGTCTTGTTGTTGCAGTCCAATTCCGCCGTGATGCCATACGGAATAATTCCAATTGGCTTTGCGTGGCCAAAGTTCACATTATAGAAAATTGGCAAACTGTCTAAGCCTTCTTCATTTACGACTACCTGGGTAATTGCGGTTTTATATTCTTCATAGTATTGCTCGCCCTGAGGCTTGCCTACAATAACCCCCTTAATAACCTTTAAAATGCCCTGAGCCGCTAGATTTCTAAATGTCCACTTGACAAAGTCCGGTGACGGCTTATCTTCACTTGTCTCAATAAACAAAATGGAGTCTTTCCAATCCTCAAGTGCAGGCCATATTTTTGTACCCATTGCCATCATAAATACATCTATGCATCCGCCCAATAAATGCCCTTGCACGATTCCATTTCCACTAATCACCTCGTAGCCGTGGGCATCTTTTTTCATGGTGTATCCTGTATTTATGTTACTCTCCTGCCAAAGAACATAATCGTCTGTCCACTCTTCACTTGGCACCAGATTGTATTGTTCCCAATCCCCAAAGAGCATATCTTTCACTGCCTTTTTGGTATAATCGAACATTTTGACATACTCACCAAACTCACACATGATTGATGGCCCGTAGAAAGATACCAGTCCGGCTTTATACATCATAAGATGGTTTATGGTACTATCGGAATATCCCATGAAGATTTTGGGGTTGTTTTTAATAACCTCAAAATCTATATAGGGAAGTGTTCGTATGGTATCATCTCCACCGATAGCACAAAAAATTGCGGAAATAGAGCTGTCAGAAAAAGCATCCATTAAATCCTTTGCCCTTAATTCCGGATGATTTGCCACAAACTCGCTGCCTTTCAAAGCGTTCGGCATACAGACTACCTCTAAGCCGAAATCTCTTTCAAGCCGTTCTTTGGCTATGTTAAACTTATGAATATAATTATCATCACCCAGCCCACCCCAAGACAGGCTTACAATAGCTACCTTATCACCTCGGTTTAGCTTTTTGGGCTTTATCATTCAACTTCACCTCGTTTCACGCTGTATAAATCATCTGCGATTTGCCTTCCCTACCCTGCTAAGCGGGTGCACCATACTCCTGTGGAGCATAGGGCAGAACCCCCTTACTCCTCCATGTTCATCTTCATCTCATACCAGCGTTCCTTGGATATCATAACCTGTCGTGGCTTGCTGCCCTCGAAGGGGCCTACAATGCCACGCTGTTCCATTTCATCTACCAAGCGGGCTGCACGGGCATAGCCTACCTTGAGCCTGCGCTGCAGCAGTGAGGTGGAGGCCTGTCCCGCTTCTACTACCGCTTCAATGGCATTGTTTATCAGCTCGTCGCTGTCATTGTCACCGCCGTCTGAGCTTCCGGAACCTCCACGGTTGCCGGAACCTTTGCCGCCTACCTGTGCGGCATTCTTTTCTATGTCCTCCATCAGTGTCTGGTCGTAGTTGGCTACCGAACCGGTCTTAATGAAGTCTACCACCTTTTCCACTTCGCTGTCGGTGACAAAGCAGCCCTGAACACGGGTGGGCTTTGCACTTCCTACAGGGTAGAACAGCATATCGCCGCGGCCCAGCAGCTTTTCCGCACCGCCCATATCCAGTATAGTACGGCTGTCTATCTGGGAAGATACTGCAAAGGAGATACGGCTGGGAATGTTGGCCTTTATAACACCAGTAATAACGTCCACCGAAGGACGCTGGGTGGCAATAACCAGATGCATACCCGCAGCACGAGCCATCTGTGCCAAGCGGCAGATGTAGTCCTCCACATCCTTGGGGGAGGCCATCATCAGGTCGGCCAGCTCATCGATAATAATGACTATCTGGGGGATAGCCTCTACCTCGGGACGTTCGGCAGCCAGCTTATTGTAGCCGGTAAGGTCACGTACATTGTGGTCGGCAAAGAGTTTATATCTGCGGAGCATCTCCCCTACCATGGTACAGAGAGCGCCCGCCGCCTTTTTGGGGTCGGTGACTACTGGTGACAGCAGATGGGGAATTCCATTGTAGCTGCCCAGTTCTACCACCTTGGGGTCAATCATCAGCAGCTTAACCTCATCGGGGTTGGCCTTGTACAGCAGGCTGATAATAAGGGAGTTAATGCAAACCGACTTACCGCTGCCGGTTGCACCTGCTATGAGCAGATGGGGCATCTTGCCAAGGTCGGCCAGTGTCAGTTCGCCGGTAATATCCCGTCCCAGTACCACCGTCAGCTTACTCTTGGCTTCGGTAAATTCGGTGGAATCCAGCAGTTCCCGTATGGCTACGGTAGAGATAATCTTATTGGGCACCTCGATACCAATGGCTGCCTTGTTGGGGATGGGCGCCTCAATACGTACCCCTGCCGCTGCCAGATTAAGGGCGATATCATCGGCAAGGTTGGTGATACGGCTTATCTTTACACCTGCGGAAGGCTGAAGCTCGTACCGTGTTACAGCAGGGCCTCTGGAAATGTCCACAATACGCGTCTGTACTCCAAAGCTTTTCAGGGTATCCACCAGACGGTCGGCGTTGGCCTTCAGTTCCTTGGTGGTATCCCCCTTTGGCAGCTGCTTTCCTTCCTTTAGGAGAGACACGGGAGGAAATGTATATTCCGGCTTTAGCACTGCATCCTTTACCTCTTCCACAGGGGGAGCAGGAGGTGTGGGCTTGGGTTCGGCCTTCTTGGCAGGCTCTGCCACGGCTGCGGGCACGGCAGTAGCATCTGCGGCCACAGCACGGTTTATTATTTCGTCTATAGAGGGCAGGTCATCCTGCTCCTCTGCTTTTTTTGCGGCTTCTTCCCCAAAGTATTCCACAGGGTTGTCCACCGACAACCAAGGCAGCCCCTCCTGTGCTACAGGGGCGGGAGCGGTAGCAACAGCGACAGCAGCAGACTTTTGGGGAGGCGGTGTGTCCTTACCGTTGTGAGCATCAAAATTAAAAAGTTTTTCCTCCAGTGTCGTCTGGGTAGGAACTGGTTTTGCAGCAGGTGCCCCTGTGGGGGTATCCATAGCCATAAAGGCATCCAGCAGCTTGTCCTTCGGGCTTTCCATAACCGGCTCACTGCGTTTGGGAGCTTTTGGTATCGTCATAGGAGGCAGGCGAAAGGGATCATCCTCCAGCGACACGTCTATCTGTGCAGACTTTTTCGTCCGCACGGGGGGAGGCGGTGTTTCAATTATCATTTGGGCACGGGTTTCCACCGCACTGTTATAAACGCCCTCCATCTGCTTTACGGGTTTTACAAGCATACCGTGGAGCAGCCCTGCAATGGTTCCGCCGGACACAATCATAACGCAGACAAAGATGAGCACCACAATGGTGATAGCTGCCCCGGTGAAATCTAGCCAAATAAGCAGCGGTATACCGAACACAACGCCTGCAGCGCCGCCGCCCTCCAGAAGAATACCGGTCCGGAACAGCTCGGTTACAATACCAACAAGCCCGCCGCCGGGCAGGGTTTTAGAAAATATCTGAGAAGCTCCGCAGAGCAGTAAAATAAGCATTGCAGAGGAAATAAGCTTCGCCGCCACGGGGAAGCTGGTTTTGTCCAGGTCAATCATGACCGCGGTATAGATGAGAATGGGGCCAAGCAGGTAGGCACACCAGCTAAAGCACCCTAGCAGCGCTTCGTGAATGGAGTTCCATGCCTTCTCCCCGGGAACTGCCGCCAGAAAGAGCACCATTACGCCCAGTGCAAAAAGTAAAATGGCATAGAGCCGTTTCTTTGCCTGCTTTTCCGCCTGACTTTTCCGCTCTGCCGCAGTAGGCCGTTTTTTAGCCGCTGCGCTCTTTCCTCCCTTAGAGGAGGTCTTTGTTGTAGCCATATGTACACCCCTGTCTTTTCTTATGCCAGTAGCGAAGTAATCCACTGCTGAATGGCATTTCCCGTAAGTATTTCCATTATCCCCATGGCGGTAATGCCTACGCCCAGGATAAAGGTGTATACTGCGAATATTTTAAACTTATCGGTTTTTACTATGTAGTTCACCAGCTTGATAGCCAGAAGCCCTGAAACAGCCGCCACCGCCATACCTGCAATAGCAGGCATAAGCTCCAGAGAAGCCGCTGCACCGGTACCGCCCAAAAGGTCCTTCAGGTCCAAAAGTCCTGCTGCCAGTATGGCAGGCATGCCAAGAATGAAGGAGTAGGCCACGGCATAGCTGCGGGTCATACCGCAGATGAGGCCTGCAGAAATGGTAGAGCCGGAACGGGAAAGGCCGGGCAGTGTAGCCAACAGCTGGGCAGCACCCACACCGAGGGCATCCACCGGAGTCATGTTTTTGGCTGTTTTGGTACCCTTTACTACACCATCGGCAAGGGTGAGCAGCATGGCTGTACCCAGAAAGCAGATGCCCTCTGCCAGAATACTGTTATCGGAGCTCAGGCTCTCGATGGTATCCTTGAGCGGCAGTACGGCCAGCAGCGGAATACAGGAAAGGAACAGCATGTAAATCATGCGGCGCTTGGCATTGGGCGGGTTCTTAAATACCTTGAGAGTGAAGATATCGCCAATAAGCTTAAACGCCTCAATAATCAGCTCACGTATGGTGCGCCAGAAGGCAATGAACACTGCAATGAGTGTGCCAAAGTGGAGCAATACCGAAAAGAGAACCGAACTGTCGGAGTTGATTCCGGTGAAGTACTGATACAGTGAGAGATGCCCTGAACTGGACACCGGTAAAAACTCGGTAAAGCCTTGTATAAGCCCCTGAATAATTGCAGCAAACATTGACATTGGTAAATTTCCTCCTTAGTTATGTATGCGAGGACGAAAAGTCCTCGAATAGTACGGGTTTATTGCTTCAGGCTGCAGGATGCATTTCCCACAACAGCGCCCGGGGCATACCTTGTGTCAAGATATGCTGCGGGATCGGTGGATATTATCCGTGCCACCACAAAATTTCCCTGTTCATCCCGCCGTCCCTCCAGGTGGCCGTATTCACAGTCACAGCACTCGTAGGGAAGGGGTTGGGTATCACCTGAAAAAGCTTCGGGTGGAAGTATCGATTGAAATGACATAGAACGGAATCACTCCTCTTTTTTATGCCTGCCACGGGGGGTAGGGGGTGTTTTTTTCACCGTCTTTTGGGTGGAATCAGGTTTTCTGCCACGCTTTGGTGCAGGCCTTTCCTCGGCAGGCTCTTTTTCATTGTCACTGCTCTCTATCATCTCGTACAGTTTGGCAGTGGCTTCGGAAAGCCCGCCCAAGCTGTCAATAAGCCCCTCCTCCACTGCCTGCTCGCCATCCAGTACGGTGCCGATATCCATAACCAGCTCCCCGCTGTTCATCATCAGCTGCTTAAAGCGTTTGGCAGAGATATTGGAGTTCTGTGTGACAAAGCCGCTGATGCGCTCCTGCATCTTGTCAAAATAGGAAAGGGTTTGGGGCACGCCCAGCATAACGCCGTTCATGCGCACGGGATGCACCGTCATGGTGGCGGTGGGTGCAATGAAGGAATACTTGGCGCTGACTGCCAGCGGCACGCCGATGGAGTGTCCGCCGCCCAGTACCAGTGAAACGGTGGGTGTCTTCATACCCGAGACAAGCTCGGCTATGGCAAGGCCCGCTTCCACGTCGCCGCCTACGGTATTCAGGATAATAAGCAGTCCCTCGATGCTCTTATCCTGTTCAATGGCTACCAGCTGAGGGATGACATGCTCGTACTTGGTGGTTTTGTTCTGAGGCGGCAGGATATAATGCCCCTCTACCTGCCCAATAATGGTAAGGCAGTGTATCTTGTGTTTGCCTGTGTCGGTGGTAATGGAGCCGGATTGGTAGATTTGGTCCTGCTGTTTTTCGTCCTCGTCCTTCTCCTCGTCTTCGCTGCTGTTTTTGGCCCGTGTATCCTCTCTTTTCATTCTGCTACTCCTTTCGGTTGAAACCTCAAGGTTAGTTTGAACGAAAAGCAAGGGTTATATTCCCAAAGTGCCTGATGTTTTAAATTATATACAACAACACATATAACTTATTGTAACATTTTTAAGGGAGAAATAAAACCACTATAGGGAAAATTTAGCTGTAATTCTCGTGAAAATTTTAAGATAAGTCGTTGACAAGTATTTTTGTCAGTGGTATACTCTGTTTGACAATTAAATTTGTCAATATGACAATTATACAGGACATAATGACAAACCATTTTTGCATAAAGGAGGACTTGCAATGCCACTACACAACCGGCTGCGGGAGCTGCGGGCGCGGGACGGGCTGAACCAAGGTGAGCTGGGGCAGCTGGCGGGGGTATCCCGACAGACCATTAGTCTTATCGAACGGGGAGATTACTCTCCCTCGGTAACGCTGGCACTTAAAATTGCAGCAATTTTTAAAACTACCGTAGAAGACATTTTCAGCTACACAGAGGAGGAAGAACGATGAAAAATACCGACCACACAGGAAAGCCAAAGGGCAAATATGCCACCATTATTAAGTTTATATGCCTTATACTGGCAGGAGCGGTGTTTGGCGGTCTCCTTAGCTTTGGTTTAAACTTTTTGCAAGAATCCACACCGGCTATGGTGGACAGCATCACTGCATTTTTAGCCGATGTCATAGTTCCCGTTCAGTGGGTTGTATTCTTACTGCTTACCGTTATCAGCGTACTGCTGTACATAGCAGGATGGCGCTTGGTAAAGGCCGCAGAAAAGGACCGTGAGGACGAAGCCATAAACGACCGATGCGAACTGCTGCTGGGATGGGGTATGGCACTCTCCTCTGTAAACATGATACTTTCCTACGGACTGTTCGGCCTTGCAACCTCGCTATCCTTGGGAATAGGCGGATTGTTAAGCGGCGTAGGCGTAATTGTACTGGTGATGGTGTACTATAGTGTTTACACCGCCAATGCCGTGGCACTTATTAAACGGCTTTATCCCGAAAAAAAGGGGGATCCGCTGGATCTGGCTTTTCAGAAACAGTGGATGGCAAGCTGCGATGAGGCAGAGCAACTGGTTATCTACAAGTCGGCTTATACAAGCTTTGGGCTGCTGAATTTCGTGCTGCCCATACTCTGGGTTATTACCGTCATACTCAGCATGTTCTTCGGAATAGGCGGTTTCTCTGCCATCATTATCACCATCATCTGGCTTGTGCATACGGTTGGCTATCAGCTTGCCGCCATTAAGCTGGGTAGGAATAAGATAAACTAATACGATTAGGGGGCTGTTGCAAAACTAACATTTTGCAACAGCCCCCTAGCTGCGTAGTCCTACTGCCCAAACATATTTTCAAGCTTTGATACATGCAGCAGTTGCGAAAAGACATCGGTGCTGTATAGGAACAGGATATCATCATAGCTTTTCAAATCCACCAGTTCCCCAAGAGCCTTGGTGCTGTTGATATACCGCATATCCACTAGTGTAATCTCATCGTAGTCCGCTGTAAGGAAGGGGGCGAAGCTGTGTGCATAGGAATCCTTAAACATCAATAGCTTCTTACCTGTGCCTGCAGCGGTAGTGATGCTGACAAGAGGCTGGTTTTCACCTAAGAAGTAGGAGTATTTATCCTTCTTGGTTAAGAATTCATCAAAGTACATGGAGGGATAGCTGTTGTTTTTTTGACCGTCGTAGGCGGTAAAGCCAGTAACGCTGCCTATGTCGTAGGCCTTTATACTATCGGGGGTAATACCCCGGGCACCGGACTTTGAAAACAGTGTGCCGTTAAACTGCTCGCTTATGGTACGCACCCTGTAGTGTTCGGCAGTGCGTGTGGGCAGGCCCATGGCAGGAGCAGCCTGTGTGTAGGCAAGGAACGCACCATCGGTGGTCCAGTGGTGGTCGGTGCGGTAAAAGATATATTCCTCCCGGTTCTGGGAAAGGGTGTCAAAGATAGGAACAGGGGTAATAACATCCTGCACCTTGCCATTTACCTCTTCAATAAACGCCTGCTGTTCCCAGCTGGCAGCAAGGGGGGGCAGCTTTTGGGGCTGCACAGCGGCGGCGGAGGGCACCAGCATAAGGTAGCAGGGCTTGCCAATGTTTTGAGCAAAGGCACGCATGCCACGGATATTCGCCTCAACACGGCTGGCATCCGGACGGGCAATATCCGCCATGAGCGCATCCCTTCCCAGAAACACACCGTTGTTCTCACGCTTGCCAATGGCGTATTCCAGTGTGCTCTGGGCGGCCATCCAGTAGTCGCGCCCTACAAAATGATCATTTGCATATTCATCCAGCTTCTGCATGTACTTGCCGTTCAGCAGTGTTTTCACCGAGAAATCGGGTAGGACGGCAAGCTTGCGGTTTTCGTTTTCAGAAAAATCCACCTTGGGAGCCGCAAAGTTAAAAACAAGCAGCAATGCCCATAGGGGGAATAGCATTTTAAAAAAAAGCTTGTCCAAGGGTTCTATCATCCTTTCGAAAATGAGACATACGTTTAAAACCTAAAGTAAAGGAACGGGTTGTAGGTGCTGTTTACAAGGTAGGCTATGCAGGATAAAAACATGAGGATGTACCCCGTGCTAACCCCAAACAGTACCGGCCTGCGCGTGCTCTGCTGCCACCGTGTAACCAGCTTGCCAAACACGGGGGTAGAAAGAAATGCTGCCAAAATAAAGATAATGCTATAGTTTAGCAGGTAATACAGTGCCTTTTGGTTCCACAGGGGAACGTCCGCAAAGCCAAACATGCCTCCCAGGTATGCTCCCAGTGCAGGCAGCTCCTCAAAGGAGAAGATTACCCAGCTTATTACCACTAAGAACAAGGTGTAAAAGTGCTGAAAAAAGCGAGGTACCCGCTCCCAAAAGCGCAGCAGGAAAAACTTTTCCAGTACCAGCAGTGCTGCAAAGTAAAGTCCCCAGAACACAAAGTTCCAGGATGCACCGTGCCAAAATCCGGTTAAGCCCCATACCACCAACAGATTTAAAAGCTGTCTGCCTTTGCTGCAGCGGTTGCCGCCCATAGGGATATATACATAGTCACGGAACCATGCACCTAGCGTAATGTGCCAACGCCGCCAGAACTCGGTTATGCTGCGTGCAATGTAGGGGTAGTTAAAGTTTTCATCAAAGGTAAGCCCAAAAATGCGGGCAAGGCCAATGGCCATATCAGAATAACCGCTGAAGTCAAAATAAATCTGAAAGGTAAAGGCAATAATACCAATCCAATACAGCAGAACCGACATTTCGCTGATAGCCCCGGTGGATACCTGCGACCACAAAAAGCCCACATTATTAGCAATGAGCACCTTTTTTCCAAGCCCTACCAGAAAGCGCCTGCTGCCGCAGGAGAAGCTATCCGCAGTTAGCAGGTGATCGTCCAGATCCTGCTCTACAGTAACATAGCGCACAATAGGGCCTGCAATAATCTGTGGGAACAGGGTGGTGTAGGTGAGGTAGTTATAATAGCTTTTCTCACAGGAGGTGGTGCCACGGTAAACATCAATGGCATAGGAGATAGACTGAAACGAATTGAAAGAAACGCCTATGGGCAGAATGATGTTGAGTGCGGGAATACCGGCACCGAACAGCAGATTCAGGTTGTCCACAAAGAAATTGGTGTATTTAAAAAACAACAGTACGCCAAGGTTGCTGCCCACAGAAATGAGCATAAACAGCAGACGCATTCGTCGGTTTTCACGGTAACGCTCCATAAGCCGACCACAGACATAGTCCTCTACCGAAAGCGCCAGCATAACCGGGATAAAGCGGATTTCTCCCCAGGCATAGAACACCATACTGGCAAGAAACATCACTAGGTTTTTTAGTTTTTTCGGCGCAAGATAATAAAGAAGTATGAGCGCAGGGAGATAGTAAAACAAAAAGGTAATGCTACTGAAAACCATTGATACAGACCTCCGAAGATTACTTGGATAGATAGAAAAACTGTAAGTTATGTAGATAGCGCTATGGGGG
>JAVXNK010000023.1:36697-53388 GCA_036645835.1 Angelakisella sp.
TATAATAGACGCTTGCGGCTATTATACCCCAAACAAAATAGAAAGGAAACACCTTTCTGAATAAAAGATATTTTCGTTGTACCTTTCCTTAATAATAAGATTTTTCTTTTTCCATTGCCTGTGCTGAACTAGTTGGAAACAAGAACATTTCATGTTAAAATGATATTAAAAAATTACAGTACAAACTCTTTTGCAAGGATTCCTTTTTACCTGTCGTATTGTAAGTGAGAGGCTAAAAACCTTATCACAACATACGGAGGATATAAAAATGAAAAAACTGCTTGTAACTGTCCTAGCTGTGGGCATACTGATGCTCATGTCCGTTTCTGCATTTGCTGCAAAGGCAGCAGAAGACTACAATACCCCTGCCGAAATTGTTGCGGGACTTACCGGCCGCACTGTAGAAAGCGTTATGTCCGAACGTACCGAAACAGGCAAAACCTATGGCAAGATTGCCAGCGACGCAGGCATGCTTGATGAGTTTAAGGCAGCATGCCTAAAAATAAAAAGTGATATTCTTGCGGACCGAGTAGCAAACGGCACCATTACCCAGGCGGATGCCGATGCCATTCTTGCAGCAATAGAGGAAAACCAAGCGGAATGCGACGGAACCGGAACTGCAAGAATGGGACGCAACGGTGGTGTTGGTTTTGGTTCCCAAGGTGCCGGCTGTAACGGTAGCAGAGGACAGGGTGGCCGCGGCGTAGGTGGCATGAGACTGCAGGACGGTTCCTGCTATGCCGAAAACTAAGATATCTTACAGAGAATACCACTGCCAATAACCCCCTTGGGAGGCGCCAATGAGAACAGAACAGGAAGCAACCCACGCAGTGGAGCAGTACGCCGATTTAATTCGGCGTATCTGCTTCCTGCACCTGAAAAATCAAAGCGATACCGAGGATATCTCTCAAAACGTGTTTTTGAAATATATCCTCTATTCAGGTGCGTTCGAAAGCAAGGAGCATGAAAAAGCGTGGTTTATTCGTGTAACTGTCAATGCCTGCAAGGACTGGGTGAAAAGCTTGTTGCGACACCCGACTGCACCGTTAGAGGTGCTTTCGGAAGAAGCTTTGGCAGTATTGGACGACCACCGTGAGGTATTACATACGGTACTGTCCCTTCCGCCTAAATATAAGGATGTTATCTACCTTTTTTATTATGAGGGCTATACTGCGGTGGAGATAGCAAGAATTTTAAGCAAAAATGAAAACACGGTATACTCGCTACTATCGCGGGGACGAACACTCTTAAAAGAACAGCTGGGAGGTGATGGACTTGAATAATAAATTGCAGCGTGCTTTCGAGCCCATTCGCGCTACGGAGGAATCGAAGAAAAATCTGTCCGAATATGTATGTGGGGAGCTTTCCCGGCGCCAACACAAATCCTATACCTCACTACGGTATGTGGCTGCCTGCTGTGTTGCGCTGTTCCTCATAGCTTGCGGAGTTGGGGGCTATGGCTTCTACTCCACCCCCGTATCCTATATCAGTGTAGATGTCAACCCCTCTGTGGAGCTTGGCCTAAACCGACTTGACCGTGTAGTAACCGTAGCTGCCTATAACGACGACGGTAATTTGGTACTGCAAAACCTGAATTTAAAGAACAAGCCGTACACCGAAGCCGTTGAACTGCTGCTTGCGGACAAAACTTTTGGAAGCTACCTGTCTCAGGATTCTCTCCTGTCCTTCACTGTGGTGTCTGACAAGGAAGAAGCGCTGCTTGCAGGAATTCAGCAGTGCAGGGGATATGCAGAAGCCGGTGCGCAGTGCCGCAGTGCCAACACGGAGCTGATGAACGCAGCCCATGAAAGTGGGTTGTCCTTTGGAAAGTATCAAGCATTTTTGGAGCTTTCACGGTATGATAAATCCATTACAGCAAAGGACTGCCGCTCTCTTTCCATGCGAGAGCTTCGCGACCGCATCGACCAGTATACCAACGGCCAGAACAGTACAAACATGCCTGGCGGCGGACATCATGGTATGGGGCAAGGCAACGGCTCCCATGGTGGAAGAAACTAAAAGGCATCGCTTGCTGCCTGTTCGAGCCTCCCGCGTTTATTACGAAAAAATCCACCCCTCGTTGAGGGATGGATTTTTTTGGTGGAAACGCTGGGGCTCGAACCCAGGACCTCCTGCGTGTGAAGCAGGCACTCTGACCAGCTGAGCTACGCTTCCGAAATTTGAACTTTTATCATTATACCCGATGAAGGAAATTTTCGCAAGGGGGAAATTGCATTTTTTTCAGAAGTGAAGTTCCTTTCTCATCAGTTTTGTCCACTTTGGTTAGCCGTTTCCCCGGTTTTAACTGGCAACACCCATTCCATTAAAGCCACCCGCACAGCCAAGCAGTAGGTAGCATAACAGCAGCTGTGACCAGCGCCACTGCAAACAGTAAAAAAAGTGGTATCCCTATAAACACAGCCAAAAATGCTGCGTGAGGGTGTTCTATTATAACCTTTTCAATCAGTCCGTCGGCTTTGCTCGCATTACAGCTTTGTTTCATATCACGTGTCATCCTCTTCGCCCCCCTGCTAAAATCATACCCTTTCCCGCATAAAAACGGTAACAGAAAACAGCATAGAGGATTAAAGCTTCATAAAGAAAAATCGGAGGGCAGCCGTTTGATACCCAAGCCAAGCTATCTTTTATATTGACATTCGCAAAAAAGAGGAGTAGGATATATTTTTGGCGCTAAAAAGCCCAGTATTTTACATAGAACAAGGACTGATTTGTTTGAAAAACCGCCTTACCTCCCTCATTGGACTGCGTACCCTGAAAACCGCTATAGCCGTAACCTTGGGCGTGCTGGTTTCCGGACTGTTGGGGCTCCAGTATCCCTTTTTTGTAGGCATGACTGCCATTATCACCATGGAACGCACACTGCAGCGTTCAGTTTTTATGGGTAAGGTACGTGTGGTGGGCAGTGCCGTGGGAGCTACTGTGGGCGTCTGTATGACCTATATTCACAGAGGACACCCTGCACTTATATTTATCGGTATTATCATTGTTATCCTTATCTGTAACAAGCTAAGCCTACAGCCAGCCATCCCCATCAGCGGCATTGTTTTTCTCTGGATAATGGTCCATGTAGGGGATGCCTCCCCCATTTATTATGGGTTTCACCGTACCTTTGACTCCTTTATAGGAGCATCGGTGTCCTGTCTGGTAAACCTGCTTTTTCTTCCCTACTACAACATGGGCAGGCTGGCCGATGGAATGAAAAAGACCTGCCTTACAGTCATTGGTATTATCGAACGTCCAGACGGTGTAGTGGATAACGAGGAGCTTCGGGATATTCACAGCAGCATGAGGGAACTCAGTGGCCTTATGGAGCTGTATGATGAGGAATACCTGACCCACAGCAAGCGCAAAATGGTGGAAAGCTATGACCGCCTCTTCCGCAGCATGTCCGACATTGTTACCGAGCTGGACACCCTAAACCGGATGGAAATGCTTCAGGAAGGCGACGCAAATATCCTTACCGCCGGGCAGGACTACCATAAATCTATGGTGGCACAAAAGCTGGTGCAGATAAAACAGCTCTGCATTGACGATGGCGTGGTAAGTAGCTGGTAGTAGCATTAACACATAAATTTGTTTTTCAATTCACAAACTTTGCACTTTTCGCTACTTGTCAGTTTCCCCCTATTTTAGTATAATAGGAGTGTAGACTTAAATAATAAGTGTGGTATCCAAAACTGCACGAGGAAGTAAAGGAGATTACTGCTATGCCATTAGTTAATACCAAGGAAATGTTCCGCAAGGCATATGAGGGCGGCTACGCCATTGGCGCTTTCAATGTAAACAACATGGAGATCGTACAGGGCATCACCGAGGCTGCCAAGGAAGAAAACTCCCCCATCATCCTACAGGTGTCCGCGGGCGCCAGAAAATATGCCAAGCACATCTACCTCACCAAGCTGGTTGAGGCTGCTGTTGCCGACACCGACCTGCCCATCGCACTGCATCTGGACCACGGCGCAGATTTTGAAATCTGCAAATCCTGCATTGACGGCGGCTTT
Source organism: Angelakisella sp. (assembly GCA_036645835.1). Classification (GTDB taxonomy): domain Bacteria; phylum Bacillota; class Clostridia; order Oscillospirales; family Ruminococcaceae; genus Angelakisella. The sequence goes on from JAVXNK010000023.1 coordinate 40,720, forward strand.
ACCTCGGTTATGATTGACGGCTCCCACCACAGCTTTGCCGACAACATTGCCCTGACCAAGAAGGTTGTAGAATATGCACATGCTCGGGGCGTTACCGTTGAAGGTGAGCTGGGACAGCTGGCTGGTATAGAGGATGATGTAAACGTATCTGCTGACGATGCAAACTACACCAACCCCGCAGAGGTTGAGGAATTTGTAACCAAGACCGGCGTTGACTCCCTGGCTATTGCCATTGGCACCAGCCACGGCGCATTTAAGTTCAAACCCGGCCAGAACCCCCAGCTTCGGTTTGACATTCTGGAAGATGTAAGCAAGAGACTTCCCGGCTTCCCCATCGTGCTTCACGGTGCTTCCTCCGTCATCCAGTCCGACGTTGCCATTGTCAACAAGTTCGGCGGCAAAATGCCCGATGCTATCGGTATTCCCGAAGAGATGCTTCGTCAGGCTGCTTCCATGGCTGTCTGCAAGATCAACATTGACTCCGACCTGCGGCTTGCTATGACCGCTGCACTGCGTCAGTATATGTTCGAGCATCCCGATCACTTTGACCCCCGCCAGTACCTGACTCCCGCCAGAAGCCATATCAAGGAGCTTGTAAAGCATAAGCTGGTTGATGTTCTGGGCTGTGCAGGCAAGGCATAAGAACCACAAAACAAAGGTCGCCCCATGGTGGGTGCGCATATAATTATAAAAATAAGCTAACGTGAAAAGCACGGTGCGGGAACTCATTAAACAGTTCCCGCACCGTGCTTTATTTTTGCCGTATATTGTGGATTTACTTAATATTTTCCACTTCCTGAGGTAAGCATTTCGGTTTGATCCACATTACTTTCAATAGGATTGATATCCCTCAACTTAAATTTTCCAACTAACTCCTTCAGCATCTGTGCCTGTCCGCTTAGCTCCTCGGAGGCCGCTGCACTTTCTTCGGAGGTTGCAGAGTTTGTCTGCACAACACTGGAAATTTGGTCGATGCCCATGGTCACTTGTATAATTGCATTTGCCTGTGCGTCAGAGGCTGCAGCTATCTCATTTATCTTGTCTCCAACCATTCCCGATTTTTCCACGACCATTTCCAGAGATTTCGCTGTATCATCGGCAATCTTGGTTCCATTTTCTACTGCATTGACTGTATCCTCAATGAGCGCAGTTGTATTCTTTGCGGCTTCCGCAGATTTCTGGGCAAGATTACGCACCTCATCAGCAACTACCGCAAAGCCCTTGCCTGCTGCTCCTGCACGGGCAGCTTCAACAGCTGCATTCAGTGCAAGGATATTTGTCTGAAACGCAATGTCATCAATGGTTTTAATAATCTTACCGATTTCATTGGATTTACCTGAAATCTCACCCATTGCAACAATCATTTCCTGCATCTTTTGATTGCTTTCATCTACACCCATCCCTGCTTCGTCTGACAGGCTGTTGGCTATCTGTGCATTATCAGCATTGGCTTTTATCTGTGCAGAAATTTCTGTTATTGTTGCTGAGAGTTCCTCGATGGCAGATGCCTGCTCGGTTGCACCCTGTGACAGTGCCTGTGCACCACTGGACACCTGGTCAGAGCCGCTAGCCACTTGGTCGGAAGATTGGTTAATCTGTGTCAGAGCACTGCTCAGATTGCGGTTAATCCCACGCATTGCCAATAAAATATTTTTATAATCTCCCACATATTTATCTTCCACTTTTGTAGTGACCCTAAAGTTACCATCCGCCATTGCTCCCAAAATATAGCCCACGTCACCGATGATTGCCTTCAAGGTATGCACCAGTTCTGCCATTCTATGGGATAGGCTGCCCAGTTCATCCTTGGAGGAATAGGAGATGACCACACTTAGGTCGCCATCAGCCATTTTGTTGGCAGCTTTTTCAATTTCCAGAATAGGCTTTGTAAGGCTCTTGGTAAGATATACTGCCAGAATAATGGTTAAGGCTAAGGCAACGCCGGAAACCACCACCAACACAATAAATGCATTGTTCTTGGCTGTGTTAGCTTCTGCATACAGGGTGTCCGCTCTATTTTCGGAAACAGCGCTTATCTCCAATAGATTTGCATTGGCAGCTAATAGAAATGGCTGGTATTCTTCAAAGAAGATTTTTGCCGCAACCTCATTATTGTTTTTACGTGCGTTTTCAAAAACCTTTTCCTTTGAGGTGATACTAGCATCCATTGTTGCTTTAAAGGTGTCTACCAACGCCTTGTCACCGCTAAAATTTTCATAAAGAAAGGTAATACCCTCCTTGAGTGTACTAAGCTCCTCCTGACATGCGTCTATATATGTACCTGTTTTGGTAATATCATCCGTCATAGTAGCATAGCCCACGTTTTTGCCTGCTGCCTGTATAGCACGGCGCATCGCCATAACCCGTGTTGTAACTTGGTAAGGTTGATTGTAGAAGTAAGTGAAGTTCTGACCAACACTATTTAGGCTGGTAATAGAAACAAAAACTGTTGCCAGGAGCAGTGCGATGATGACCCCAAAGGTAATTACAAATTTTTGTGCTATTTTTAAATTTTTCATACTAAGCTACATCTCCTTAATATTTTGATGAGGCATCACTAAGTGCGGTTATTGCAACTTCCTTTGTCTGTGGCGCCGGGTCAAAACCATTGTTGGTAAAATTGGAGTCATCTCTTAGCTTAAACCGTCCCACCAAGGTCTTCAGCATCTGCGCCTGTCCACTTAGCTCTTCGGAAGCCGCTGCACTTTCCTCGGAGGTTGCGGAGTTTGTTTGAACAACACTGGATATCTGCTCAACGCCCTGTGTTACCTGTACAACAGAGGTTGCCTGACCGTCGGATGCAATGGCTATTTCACCTATCTTTTCCTGAACCATGTTTGACTTTTCCACAACCATTTGAAGAGATTTGGCTGTTTGGTCAGCAATTTTTGTACCGTTTGCGATAGCAGTAATGGCATTTTCAATGAGTGCTGTGGTATTCTGTGCCGCTTCTGCGGATTTCTGCGAAAGGTTTCTCACCTCGTCAGCAACTACCGCAAAGCCTTTTCCTGCAGCACCTGCACGTGCTGCCTCGACAGCGGCGTTCAGAGCAAGGATATTTGTTTGAAAAGCAATATCGTCTATGGTTTTAATGATTTTACCAATTTCATTGGAGGTGTTTGTAATCTCACCCATTGCGGTAACCATTTCTCTCATGTGTTGATTACTCTCGATTACTCCTGCCCCGGCTTCGTCAGCCAGTGTGTTCGCCACCTGTGCGTTATTGGCATTTGCCTTAATGTGGCTGGAGATTTCCGCTATAGTTGCGGACAATTCTTCAATGGAGGAGGCCTGCTCGGTTGCACCCTGTGAAAGTGCCTGAGCACCGCTGGAAACTTGGTCAGAACCACTGGCCACCTGGTCGGAAGCCTGATTTATCTGTGCCAGTGTACTGCTTAGATTGACATTAATATTTTTTAGGGCCTTTAAAATGTTGCCGTATTCCCCTACATATCTATCTTCAATTGTTGTAGCAACTTGGAAATTTCCGTCTGCCATTTCGCCCAACAAATAGTTTATATCGGAAATAATACTTTTTAGGTTGTTTGACATGCCCATAAAAGTTTGGGACAAAATACCTATTTCATCCTCCGATTTTACCTCTACGTTAATATCAAGGTTTCCCTTTGCAATCTGTAGTGCTGCATCGACAACGCCATCGATAGGCTTTAGCATCTTCCTTAAAAGCAAACCGGTAACAATGACAATTGCAGCTAGCGCAGCAACCGCCATAATAATCATGAGAACGCTGAGGCTGTTTACGGATTTATTCAGGTCTGTCTCCGCCAGTGCGGTGGCAGACCACCATATGGCGTCTCCTGCTGTAACAGGATAATAGTACCGAGCTACGTTGGTACCATCTGATTTGGCGGTTCTTACATCAAATACCGCAGCTGTTTGTATTTTTTCGTTAATGCGGCTATACTGCTCGCTATCCAACATCTCGCTCAGCTTTTGCCCTACAAACTCATTGGACTCACTGTCATAAACAATGGTGCTGTCCTCAGTAAGAATATTGGTGTACATGGTAGGATACTTTTCATCCTTTGACTTTACCTTTGAAAAATTATCTACATTAATATCGACAACAATGACACCCTGAAGCTTACCTTTAGATACAATGGGGAAGGACGAGGTAATCATCGTTACACCCTGGTCCACATAGGGCTTGGTGAAGCATGGTCTCAGCGTAGTTGCCGCCTGCTGGTAATAATCGTTTTTGCTATACTCGCTATAGGCACCGTAGGACTGTGCTGTTCTGTTCTTAGCATCTTCCTGACCTACATATAGCGTGTAATTCTCAATAACTGCATCATAGGCATATGGCTCAAAGAATGCGCCCACACCAATAATATCCGGATTGTTCTTTACTACAGACCATGCGCTGCTTAGTATGTAGTTTTCTACTTCGTAGTTTAGCTCTTTTATCTCTACATCATATACCATACTCTTTTTTGTCGGAAAGGGTATCTTGTTCCCTTCTTCGTCCACAGCCTGCTTAGCAAGCATCTGGTCGTATTTTACATAGGAATTTTCCAGGTAATCCTGCAAATCCTGGGCAGTGTTGGATGCATCATCAATAATCCCCTGTACAATCAAGCCGTTTTGTGTCGCAATTCCTGAAAACTCCCCATCGATGGCCTGGGTTACCGCAGTACTTGCAGACATCACAGATGCTCCAATTAGTATTATGAATGACACCGTTAAAATCAGTGCAATTACAATTGAAGTCTTTGTCGCCAGTTTCATCTTTTTAAAATTCATAGTATGGTGCTCCCTTTAGTCAATATTTGTAGTGTCAAAACAAGCCAGCTGCTCATTACCGAGAAGCTTTCTGGCATCCATAAGCAACACTACCTTATTGGTTAGCTTGCCGATACCTGTCAAGTAGCTTTCTCCTGTACCCGACACTGTAGGCGGAGGTGCAATCAAATCGTTTGCTATGTCTGCAACCTCGTCTACCTGGTCCACAATCAGACCGATATAACGCTCGTTGATATTCGTTACAATGATACAGGTACGTTCGTTGTATTCCGCTTCAAGCTTTCCCAAACGAAGACGCATATCTATCACAGGAATAATGGCTCCCCGCAGATTGATAATTCCTTTGGCATAGTGGGGAAATTCCGGAATTTCTGTAATCCCCTGCATTCCCACAATTTGAACAACGTCTGCAATAGACACGCCAAAGAGCTGATTGTCGGTAAAAAAGGTGAGATATTTCCCATCCATTTCACTTGCTGTGACCTGTTCAATCTGCCTGCCAATACTTTGCTCACCGTTTGTTGACATATAAGTCCTCCTACCTATTATTTGCTTGTGAAATTATTATACGGTAAAAATTACCAATTATAAATTACCTAAATTTTTCCTTTTTGATTATAGTATATTCCTTTTTTCAACAAATTTCAATGTTTTATTGTGATTTTATATAATTGTTATTAGTTATTTTATTTCTTGTGCCCATAAATAGTACACATTTTCAACTTGCCTAGTGGGCATATGGCAGTAGAACCTTACCTATAAACATCTGTCAAAACAGCAAAAAAAAGCGGTATCCGTAAAATACTTACAGATACCACATCTTTACGTGAGCTTATTTTCGGCTGTTACCTATTTCTATGGTCTGCTCACAGACAAACTCCTCCATGGGCTGCAGGCAGTTAATGCCTACCTTGTTTTGGAAGGTTCCGTCGGTGTCCTCCTTGTCGGCCATGCCGTACCAAGGCTCAATGCAGACAGCCTGCACATCGTCCGGTACCGACCACAGCACGGTAAAGGGGCTGTCGGTATGTCCTATGCGGCAGTAGTCTCCGGAGCTTTGCTCCTCCAGCTGAATGTACTTGGACTTTACACCCTTTAAGATAAGGCTGTTGGTAAAGATGCCATGAGTTATGGGGATGATGTTGCTTTCGGGCTTATACGGCTCTTCCCTATCGGTGATAAGACCCTGATTGGTAGCGTACATACGGGTGCAGTCTTCCTTCTCCTGAAACACAATGCTGTAGTCGCTGCTGGTTGTCCCGGGGACAAAGGGGCAGCGTATGCCAGTATGGAAGCCAAAGCTGAAGTAGATGGGCTTATTGTCATAGTTGATGACCTTGTGGCGACAGGTAAGCATGCTCTTTTCCAGCTTATAAGTAGTTTTTAGTGCAAAACGATAGGGATACACGGTTCGTGTTTGCTCTGAGCTCTCCAGCCGCAGGGTTGCAAGATCTGAGCTGCTGCATACCAGTTTATGGTTTATATCACGGGCAAAACCATGCTGACCAGCCTTGTACTCCTGCCCCTCTATAATGAACTTTCCGTCCTTTACAGCACCGCAGTTTGGAAACAGGATGGGGGAATGCCTAGGCCATACTGCGGGATCGGCTCCCCAGATATATTCCCTGCCGGTCTCCTTATGATAAATAGAGGTAAGTTCGGCACCGATACTGGTAATTTCTACGCGTAGGTATTGGTTTTCCAGAGTTAGTTCCATCGCAGACATCCTTTCTTTTTTGGTAAAATCCTTCTGCTTTTATTGACTTTAAGTCCGTCCTTGTATACTATATGAGTATGGGACTTTTGCATCAGTCCAAAGGAGTGGTCGGACGGTGTTGCCGCTGTAGTTTACGGCCATCTTACTTTTTGTACTAGTTTATCATAGCGCATTTTCAGGAGAATTTCCAGTAAAAATGGTGCTCAATTGCGATTTTACACAAATTTTACGAAAGCTGCGGCGGCGCTGCTTCGAAAGGAATGATCAAAGCAATGTCCAGTATGACTATTATTAATGCCCGCGCAGTGGTGGGCGGCTCCATAAAGCCCTGCAACCTGAAGCTGGCCGACGGTAAAATAAAAGGCATTATGCCTCCCAGTGATACCTATGGAAAAACCTTCGATGCAAAGGATCATCTGGTACTTCCGGGTTTTGTAGATATTCATACCCATGGTGCCAAAGGAGTAGACTTTAACAACGCCGATGCTTCATCCATTGAAGTTGTTCGGAATTATTTTGCTTCTCAGGGTGTTACCACCTTTCTTCCCACCGTACGTACCGATTCCGAAGAGACTATGCTTCGCTCTGTCCTCTCTATTGTAAAGGCAAAGAACAACCTGGGTTGCTCTCAGATATACGGCATTCACATGGAGGGGCCTTTTCTGGCTCCGGCTTACTGCCCGGAGGCCCAACGGCCGCTTTTACAGCCGTGTAGCTATCCCCTGTTCAAGCGGTTGCAGGACGCTTCCGGAGGCAATATCCGCCTAATGACCATGTCACCCGAACTGGAAGGCGCTGCCCCACTGGTGCGAAAACTTTCCATGGAGGGGGTACGTGTTTCTCTGGGACACACGGGGGCTTCCTACGACGCAGCAGTAGCGGCTATTGAGGCAGGCGCCATGAGCTGTACCCACATTTTCCACCGTATGAGCAACATGGAGGGGCAAAATCCCTCGGCAATGGCTGCCATACTAGAAAGTGACCTTTACAGTGAGGTAGTTTGTGACGGGCATCAGATATCTCCTCAGCTGGTCCCCCTGCTGCTGAAGATAAAAGGGAAAAACCGTATGATTGCTGTTACCGACAGCATTATGACCGTTGGCATGGAGGAAGGGCTATACCAAACCGGAAGCGGCGATGTCGTGGTTCGGGGTGGCTGTGCCGTAACGCTGCGAGGCAGTGTAAATGCCGGCAGTATGTTGACAGCCAGCCAAGCCCTACGAAACCTTATGGAGTTCGGCGGGCTTACCCTGCCGCAGGCAGTGCCTATGCTTACGGAAAACCCGGCTAAGCTGCTGGGCATCTATCACCAAAAGGGCTCACTGGATGTGGGCAAGGATGCCGATTTCTTCATTATGGACAAGAACTATAATATACTTACCACCTTCTCGCAGGGTGAGATTATCTATAGCCTGCGCTAACCGGTAAAATAAGTAAAAGCAGGGTGAATTTATGACCATAACATATGAACAAGTACGCAGCAATGCAAAGATACGCACCTATATTAAAAAACAGGATGAAAACCTGATTTCCCTGGGCTATACCGAACATAGCTTTAACCATGTTTGCCGTGTAGCCCATACTACCGGTATTATTCTAAAAACCTTGGGTTACCCCGACCACGAGGTGGAGCTTGGGCAGATAGCCGGCTACCTCCATGACATCGGAAATGTCATAAACCGCATTGACCACGCCCAAAGCGGCGCAGTTATGGCGTTTCGCCTGCTGGAGGAGCTGGGTGCCGACCCAGAGGATGTGGCTCTTATAATAAGTGCCATAGGCAACCACGACGAAGGCACGGGCTACCCTGTAAACGAGATTGCCGCCGCACTGATACTGGCAGACAAAAGCGACGTACGCCGCAGCCGTGTGCGCACCCGAGATTCTGCCTACTTTGATATTCACGACAGGGTGAACTATGCCGTGGAAACTGCCTCCTGCCAGATTACCGAGGACCACCAAATCTTCCAGCTACAGCTGCAGATTGATACCACTATTTCTGCGGTAATGGATTACTTTGAGATTTTTTTGGGGCGGATGCTTTTCTGCCGTAAGGCAGCGGAAAAGCTGGGGCTCAAATTCCAGCTTGTCATTAATGACCAAATTGTGCTATAATAACCGGTAATAGTTATTGTAGCATATGCAATATTTTTAAAAACTTCGGAGGTTTTATGAGAGCAGTTGTAACAGTCATTGGCAAGGATATGGTGGGCATACTGGCCAAGGTATCCACAGCATGCGCATCCTGTAACGCCAACGTCATAGAGGTCACCCAGTCCGTTATGCAGGATATGTTCGCCATGATTATGATGGTAGACATTAGCAGCCTAAATGTAGACTTTGATAGTTTTGTTTCTACCGTGGAAAACATCGGCACTGAGATGGCGCTTTCCACCCATGTGATGCATGAGGATATCTTTAATTCCATGCACAGAATATAGGAGGAGCCATAATTCATGCTTGAGACAAATGATATACTGGAAACCATAACCATGATCCAGCAGGAGTGCCTTGATGTGAGAACCATCACCATGGGCATATCACTGCTGGATTGTGCCGATAACAACATTGACCGGGTAGCAGATAAAATTTATGATAAAATATGCCGCCACGCCCAAAACCTGGTGCAAACCGGTGAGGATATTTCTCGTCAGTACGGCATACCCATTATAAACAAGCGTGTTTCTGTAACCCCCATAGCCATGATACATGCCTCCTGCGGAGGTGACCCTGTAAAGCTGGCGCTGGCACTGCAGCGTGCGGCCGATACCGTAGGGGTAAACTTTATCGGTGGCTATTCGGCACTGGTGCAGAACGGCTTTGCCCCCGGCGATCTTTCCCTTATCCGTTCCATCCCCGAGGCGCTTTCCCGCACCGATAATCTTTGTGCCTCGGTCAATATTGGTACTACCAAGGCAGGCATTAACATGGATGCGGTAAAGCTTATGGGCAGCATTATCAAGGACTGCTCCCGCCTCACCGCTGACCGTGAGTGCATTGGTGCTGCCAAGCTGGTGGTGCTCTGCAACGCCCCCGAGGATAACCCCTTTATGGCAGGTGCCTTCCACGGAGCAGGTGAACCCGACTGCGTGATAAACGTAGGTGTTTCCGGCCCTGGTGTAGTACGTGCCGCCTTAACCAAATGCAACGGCGCTTCCATAAACGAGGTTGCCGATGTCATAAAGCGCACCGCCTTTAAAATTACCCGTATGGGACAGCTGGTAGGTACCGAAGCCTCCAAGCGACTGGGCGTACCTTTCGGCATTGTAGACCTTTCACTGGCCCCCACCCCTGCCATAGGCGACAGTGTTGCCCACATTCTGGAGGAGATGGGACTGGAAAGCTGCGGCGCCTACGGTACTACAGCCTGTCTGGCACTGCTCAATGACGCAGTAAAGAAGGGCGGCGTTATGGCCTCCTCCCGTGTTGGCGGACTTTCCGGTGCATTTATCCCCGTTTCGGAGGATGCAGGCATGATAGCTGCCGTACAGCGTGGTTCCCTGTCGCTGGAAAAGCTGGAAGCCATGACAGCGGTATGCTCGGTAGGTCTGGATATGATTGTAGTTCCCGGCGACACACCTGCCGAAGTAATATCGGCCATGATAGCCGACGAAGCTGCTATCGGCATGGTGAACTGGAAAACTACTGCCGTGCGGGTTATTCCCGCCATCGGCAAAAAAGAAGGCGAACTGTTGGAATTCGGCGGGCTGCTGGGCAGCGGTCCCGTTATGAAGATAAACACCTTTTCCCCCTCAGTTTTTGTCAACCGCGGCGGACAGATACCCGCACCTATGCAGAGCCTTAAAAACTAAACAATCTAAGAGCAAAAAGGAGAAATGAACTATGGCCAAGAAATGTTACCGACTAAAAGAGGGTCGCATTGTTTGCGGCGTATGCGCAGGAGTTGCGGAGTACTTTAACATTGATGTGCTGCTGGTAAGAATTGCATGGGGTGCACTGGCCCTCTGCGCAGGTTCCGGAGTTCTTGTCTACCTAATAGCTGCCGTAGCACTACCCGAGCGGTAAATAATATTACAAAAAGAAGCCTCCCACATGGGAGGCTTCTTTTTATTGCATATTAGCCGACGTCCATTCCGCCGCCCTTGGCCAGCAGTACTACTGCTATGACAGTGATGGTGACCACCACAATCAGGATAGGAACAATAATCGGAATGCTGGATTTCTTCTTTTCCGGCTTTTCCTCTTCCTCCGGCTCAATGTCCGTAGGCTTGGAGGGTTCCTCAGAACTACTGGAAGTAACCTCCGCAGGCAGTGAGGAGGACTCCGAAGATGTCTGGGAGGAACTGCTGCTGGAGGAAGATGCAGGAGGGGTGCTGGAAGATACGGGAGGCTTGGGTGTAGGAGTTACAGTGGCAGTACTGCCGCCTGTAGTTCCTCCTGTATTGCCGCCACCCGAAGGAACGGTGTTTACTGTTTCACCGTAAAGGGGACGGTCGGTAACCACATAGGTGGAGGCACTGGTGAAGGGGAAGGTTACATAGCCATCGCTATCGGCCTTTGCCGCACCCTTGTAGCTCAGTTTGCTGGAGTTTTCCAGGTACTTATAAAGGTATACTGTCTTTTTGGCATAGTCGGTGCTCAGGCTCATCTGCAGGTTGTATGTGCCATAGAAGCTTCCGTTGTGCCCCAGTTCAATAATCTTAATATCACGCTCTTTGGCTTTTTTGGAGATATCGCTGTCGCTGATTCTCTTTACATCCAGAGGAATATAGATTTGATAGCTGGGTATGCTGTTCAGGTTTTTACCATTTATCTTCCATGTGAAGCCATTGCCCATATAGAGCTCAAGGTTTACATCTTTTCCCCTGAGTTCGCGCATAATGCGTGCAGGGAAATTGGGGTTATCGGATAGATTTTCCCGAATGGTATCCTTGCGGTCCGCATCCTCAATCTTATCCTCTATCTTATTAAACTGCTCATCCTTGCGCTCCTGCTCGTAGTCGTGGTCATCATCATCGTCATTATTATTGTTGGGATTGTATGCACCCTTGTTAACCACAATATACCCATAGGTGCTCTGGCCATTCATGGTGGCAATAATCTTAATAGAGGTCTGGACAGCTACCAGTGCATCTCTATTTACGGTGAGTAGCCCCGTGGTGGCAGAGGTAGGGTCTAGCTTAATGCCTGCGGGAGGTGTGCCTTCCAGGGACCAGGTAACGGTATGCTTTGCAAGGTTTGGGCAGGACGCAGCCTGAGGGGTACCCTCATAGGCGCAGGTGCCGGTAAATACGGGTTTGTTAGCACCCAGTGTAAACTCCAGTGTGCCGGTAGCATCCTTTACAGGGAAAACAACGCGGTTACGCTCGCTTACAACCTTGGCACTATTGGGGGTAATGGAGCCGAAGCTACCGGCCGCGGTGCTCAGCACCTTATCACAGTTCAGTGTTTTGGTAATGGTAACATGCACTGGTGTGGTTGTGGCGCCCGATGCCTTTGCAGTAACGGCTACCACAGTTTGCACGTTTGGCATAAGCTTCTTATCGATGGTGAGAAGGCCGGTAGTAGGGTTTATGGCAATACCATTCAGGCTGTTTGTGCCTACCGGTGCAACCTCCCAAGTGACCACTACATGCTTATTTCCGGTCAGGTGGTCGGGTTGGTTACAGTTTTCTGCGCTGTAGGTAACCTGTGCATTGTACTGTGCGCTGGTAGTTGCATCCGCATTAATGGTGGTTGTTGGATTTACAATATTAAAGCTAGCCATGGTATAGGTGCAGCTATAGGAGTTTCCAATGGTAAGGGGGGCAATGCCTGTGACCTGTTCCCCTCCTACAGTGCTACGGACAGTAACGCCGCCGACAGTAGCCGTGGCCTTAATGTTAATGTTGTGATTGCCTACTGCAAGCTTTGTGCGGTCAATGGTGAGCAGGCCGGAGCTGTTAATAGACACTCCTGCAAGCTCTGGGGTAATGGCCCAACTGTAGCTGATGCTCTTGTCGTGAGTTGCGGCATTGGTATGTGCCCCACCGCAGTTGGCAGCAGCCTTATCAAAGATAGGAGTTGCGGTATACTGCTTGGTGGTAATAGGTGTCAGAACATCCACCTTGTTCCCTACTACATCCTGTCCTGCTACTGTTACGCCTGTAAGCTTAGCGGTGCAAACGGGAACAGGAGTTGGAGTTGGAGTTGGAGTTGGAGTTGGAGTTGGAGTTGGAGTTGGAGTT
>JAVXNK010000024.1:0-44973 GCA_036645835.1 Angelakisella sp.
CCATCTCATGGACGGTGTCGTGAATAGCATCCAGGTTCTGTGCCTTTGCCAGCTTTGCCAGCTCAAACTTGCCCATGGTTGCGCCGTTCTCAGCCTCTATGCGCATTTCCAGGTTCTTCTTGGTGGAAGAAGTAACAACTTCGCCCAGCAGCTCTGCAAACTTGGCAGCATGCTCAGCCTCTTCAAAAGCAGCCTTTTCCCAGTACATACCAATCTCGGGGTAACCCTCGCGGTGTGCCACTCTGGCCATTGCTAGGTACATACCAACCTCGGTGCACTCACCGGTGAAGTTCATACGCAGGCCTTCCAGAATCTCGGGGTCACAGCCATTGGCAACACCTACTACGTGCTCGGCAGCCCATGCGCGCTCGCCTTCACCCTGACGAACAAACTTGGAAGCAGGAGCCTTACAGGTGGGGCAGAAATCGGGAGCAGCATCACCCTCGTGAACATATCCGCATACAGAACATACAAACTTAGCCATAGTTTTAATCTCCTTTTAAATGTAAAATTTTTCAATAATGATAATCGTTATCGGGAATGTACTTAGTATAGCATAGCTTATTTTGAAATGCAATAGTTATTTCTAATATTTTTTACTTTTTTCAAAATTTGACTGTAACATGGTAAATTATTTGAATACTCATGTAACTGCATGTACATAATATTGGGGAAAAGGAGGTGAATTATAATATGGGAAACAATGAATCCAACAACAAGAAGCCTAACCAGTCTACCAATAACCAGTCCTCTAACAAGAAGGGCCAGAGCAGCAATACCAAGGAGAGCAGCAACCGTGCAGAGAATAAGGATTGCCGCTAATCCCCATTTGGCAGCATAGCTACGCAGACAAATAATTAAGGCCGAGCCGTATTTTGCAGGGCTCGGTCTTATTTTTTGCCTAGTGAAAGTTTTGCAACATTGTGTCGGAAAGATTATACTGTTGTTGCAGACTATAGTTGCCCCTATAATAAGGGCATAAAGACCGAACAGATGATGGAGTTCTGCTGAAAGGAAAATTACAATGATTCAGTTGACATCGAGACAACAATCCGTTCTTGCTCTTTTATTGATACAGAAAGGGCCGCTCCCCGTAAAAAGGATTGCGGAACAGTATAATCTCAGTGAGCGCACCATCCGATATGACCTTGACCTGCTAAAGACCTTCATTAAGCTTCGGGGCGGCACACTGGTGCAGCGGCCGGGGGTAGGGGTGGAGCTGGATATTCCAGAGCCGCTCCGTAAAGAACTGCAAGGTGACGTTGGCGGACAGAGCAGCCCGGAGCGGGTGCTCTCCAAGGAAGAACGGGTGAAGGAGATAAAGCGCACCCTTCTGCTTTCAGAAACGCCTGTGACGGTGGATATGTTGGCAGAACAGCTGCTGGTAAGCCGTACCACAGTAGTTGCAGATATACAGCAGGTAAGGGCAGAGCTAGCCCAAAAGCAGCTGCAGCTGGCTGGTAAAAAAGGCGAGGGTTACCATATAGAGGGCTCCGAAGGAACCATCCGTACACTAATAGTAGATACCCTTATGGAGCTTATGCCACCGCACTATGCAGTGAAAAAAAGCGCAATGTCCACGGCACGGCTTCGCAGTATTCCCCAAAACGGCAGTGAGCTGTCACTGGCTGCCGCTTACCTGTGCCAGGTGGATATGGATACTTTGGTACGCCTTATGGCTTCTGCCAAGGATGTTATTCCCTACAACCTGCACAGCACCGAGCAGCTGCGCTTTCTCATATATCTAACGGTTCTGGTTGTAAGAGCCCGAGCAGGATATACGGTATTGCAGGGCTCGGACCAGGAGCTGGTGGATATGGACAGCCGCGAAAACCAGCTGGCACAGTTTTTGGCAGGGCGGCTTACCATGTGGTTCCACCTAACGCTGAGCGATGGGGAGATACGCCTGATTGCTGTATGGCTCATAGCCTGCAACGTGAAGTTTGCACCCAAGGCAAATGACAAGATTATCATGGAGCTTTCAGAAATAGTTAACGATATGCTGCTGGTGCTTCAGGATTTTCCGGAATACGAGCTTCCCGAGTTCTACATGGACAAACTAAAGATGAATCTGGTGAGTCACCTAAAGCTGACCATAAAGAAGTATAACCTGCAAATATCGGCGCTGAACACGCTGCTTACCCAAATGAAGGTGAACTACCCGGAAATATTCACCGTAAGCTATCGCATGGCAGAGCGCTTTGAACGGCGCACAGGCATAGCCTTGGGCGAGGATGAAATAGGGTTTATAGCCATCCATATAGCCGCCAGTGTAGAGGAATGCAGCCGCCTGCAAAGCAAAAAGGCCATTATCGTATGTAACACGGGGCGTGGAGCCGCACAGGTGCTTTACAACAGAATTTGCAGCAACATCCCCCGATTGGATATTCAGGGAACCATCTCGGCACTGGATGCAGTGGAGAGTGACGCACTGAACCGCATCGATTTTGTCATTAGCACCATAGACCTTCCCGATATAGGCAAACCGCTCTTTCGGGTAAGCCCAATTATTACTGCTGCGGAGATAGCACGGATAAACAACTATATAAACGGAAACCTGGGGCAGCCTACCGACACAGTGGGAATAAAGACTGAGCTCAGCAGTACCGCAGGCTCCTACGAGGAAGCAGCCGTTATGCGCTGTGCCATGATACTGGCTCGTCTTGGCAGCGTGGCAGGGGAGCTTTCGGAGCTTTACGATGTGGAGCTT
Source organism: Angelakisella sp. (assembly GCA_036645835.1). Taxonomy (GTDB): domain Bacteria; phylum Bacillota; class Clostridia; order Oscillospirales; family Ruminococcaceae; genus Angelakisella. The sequence continues at coordinate 2,711 of JAVXNK010000024.1, forward strand.
ACCAGCAACAAGGTTTTTGGTCTGGCGATCCATCTGCTTATGTCCATACCTCGTTGGGAGAAGGGCATATACAACAGGGAGTTGGCACATGATAAATTTAAAGAAGATAATATAGATATGTTTAATTTTGTAGCAAAGCTCCTGCGAGAAGCTTCTAAAGAATGCTGCATTAATATCCCCGATAAGGAAGCGCTGGCTATCATGCGATATTTTGTATAGAAATGAGGGAGTGTCATGGATAAGAAGACTTTAATAACAGGCGGACTGCTGCTGGACAAGGCATCGGGGCTTCTGGCCTCTTCCAAGGACATTTTGGTATCAAACGGGAGGATAGAAAAGATAGCCGACCGTATAGAGCCACAGGCAGACTGGGAAAGACTAACGCTGCATGGGGAATATGTGTCTGCTGGTTTTATAGATACCCATGCACATCTCTATACCGCCACAGGACTGGGTGTACATGCAGACGATATCGGGCATAATACAGGTGTTACTACCATATTTGATGCAGGTAGCGCAGGACCGGAAAATCTGGACGACTTCATAGCACGGGACATAAAAACCTCTCAGACCCGGGTGCTGTCCGCTATGCATTTTGTAAAAACAGGACTGCTGCACACCCCCGAAGCCAATGCGCCCGATAAGTACGACATAGCAGAGGCGGCAAAGGCGGTGGAGAGCCACCGGGATGTTGTAGTTGCCATTAAGGCTCGGGCCAGCAACTCCACCGTAGGCAGTATGGGCATTGTCCCCATACGGGCTGCCAAGGAGCTTGCAAAGCAGGTGGGGCTACCACTCATGGTTCATATAGGCAACCCGCCCCCTACTATAGAAGAGGTTCTCGACCTGATGGAGGCCGGTGACGTTATTACCCACGCCTTCCATGGTAAGGTAAACGGACTTCTGGAAAACGGTGTTATAAAGGAAGCTACCCAGCGTGCCCGTGAGCGGGGTGTCCGCTTCGATGTAGGACACGGTGTAGCCAGCTTCAACTTTCACACGGCGCGTGCGGCCTTTTCACAGGACTTCACCCCCGACACCGTAAGCACCGACCTGCACAGCCGAAACATAAACGGCCCCGTGTACAGCCTTCCCCGTACTATGGATAAGATGTTGGCACTGGGTATTCCGCTGGTAGACTGTGTGGATATGGTAACAGGCCGTGTGGCTGAAATATACAAACTGGCAGAACGCGGACTGGGACAGCTGACGGAGGGTGCACTGGCAGAGCTCACCATCTTCCGTTTGGCAGATGGTCGGCACGAGTATGTCGATGCTGATGGAAACAGTATACAGGGCAACCAGTATATTGATGTAGCAGGCGTCTTTGTGGGTGACAGGCTTATAAGTAGAAAAAAGGAAGAGGTATAGAGCATGGATAACCAAGCAGTTCTGCAAAAGGTACGCAGTCAGATGGAGCTTTCCGAAGCAACCTTTGCAGTAGCGGAGAAACTCTCCGATAAGGCACTTAACCTTATAGAAGGCGAGGGAATCGTTTTTGAGGAATACTCGCAGATAGGGTTTCTATCGCACCTGTTTAATATGACCGCCCGCATGGAACACAGCGAGCACCTGCCTGCCATAGACGCAGATGTCATGGAGCAGCTGGAGGAAGAACCACTTCGGGTGGCTGACGGTGTTGCTGACCTTTGGAGCAAACAGTTTGGAGAGCGAACCGATGATGCAGAACGTGCACTCATTGCAATACACCTGCAAACAGCTATTAGTAAACAAAACAAAAATAAAAACTAAGGAGGAGCAGAAAATGGGCAAGAAGGTTATTATCGCTATTGGAGAACGCATGGGCAAGGGTCAAAAGGTGGCAGCAGGTATTGAAAAGGCAGGCGGCATAGCCATTCACATTCCCGGCATGGCAGCAGATATGAAGCTGGGCGACGTTATGCACGAAAAGGGAGCCGACCTGGGGCTTAGCTTCTGCGGCGGCGGCGGTGCAGGTGCACTTACAGCCTCCAACAAGTACGGTTACAAATGCCGCCATTCCATGCGTTCGGTAGGCGAGGGCGTCACAGCAGTAAAGGAAGGCATACAGGTACTTGGCTTTGGCTTCCTGGATACCGAAGAGCTGGGCAAAAGCATTACCGAAGCTTACTACGCACTACACGGCAAACCCGATGAAGAATGATTAGGATGGAGTGAATACCAATGTCTGATGCAGGAAAATCTTGTCTTGTTACCGAAAGCAGGGAGTTTACACTGGAAGCCTACGGAAAAAATAAGGCGGAGGCGGTAGGAACTATCTTCGGAAAATTTAAGAAAACAGTTTATGCCTCCACAAACGGCCTTATTATACACATGGAACCGGAGGATGTCTTTATGCTGGAACAGCGGGAAAAAACCAAACAGCAGAAGGCATTGGGCTTTTTTGCCCCACGCGAAATTCAGAACACATATGTGAAGATGAAGATAGTCGCAACCGTCAAGTATATACCAAACTAGGTCTTAGTCGGGCAGAGGTGCCCGAAAAAAGATAAAAAAATGAGGAGAGGTAAGAAAAAATGCTTTTAGAAATCATTTTAAAGTCACTGGTTATCGGTGCACTGGGTGGTGCAGCAGCCGGCGCAGGTGCTGCAAGAATGTTCTATGCTCCCGAGGTACAGGCTATGGGCGCATTCAGAACACTGGGAGAGCTGAATGCTTGTAAGGGAGATGGCGTAGCCCATTTTTCCTTCGGCTTAGGTTTCTTCTTCAATGCAGCAGCACAGGCCATGGCCAGCGGCGCGCTGTCCGGCGATGTGTGGCACCGTGTTGTCCCAAACCTGGCGGTTTCCGGCCTTATGGTAAAGAACAAGAAGGTTGAAGAGACTCTGTACGATCCTGCCAAGATGGCAATAGCAGGTGCCATAACCGGCGCCATAGTAATCGCACTGCTCAATACTGCGGCCTCGCTTATTCCCGAGTCTCTTTCTATTGTTGCAAAGAGCATCCTAGGCCCTGCAGCAAACCTGATGATTAACCCCATCATGCCCATCATCTTCTGGCTGGCTGCACTGGATGCAGGCAAGCGGACCGGTATCTGGGGTACAGCACTGGGCGGACTTGCACATATGATTATGGGTAACGCAGTTCCCGGTATCGTGCTTGGTATCCTCATTGGACAGTCTTCCGAGGACAACGGCTACAATAAGCCCGTTAAGATTATGATCGGTATTGTTGTTGTTCTGTTTGCAAGCATTGGTTATTTCAGAGGCTTCTGGGTCAAGCTGCTCGGATTTATCATCTAACATAGAAGAGAAGGAGTAACGAAATTATGGATAAGCTAAGAGGCGCATTACTTAAAAACTGGACATTCCCAATTATTACCGCACTGCTCTGCTCCGCTGTGTTTGCGGCTTCCCATCTGTTTATCTACTACGGAACAGGTATTTTCAGTGAAATAGCTGTAGCACAGATGCTCGCTGACGGTGTAGCCACCGGTGACTACGCAGCTGCAGCAGGCTTTGCAGCAGGCTTCCTGATAGCCCGTGTACTGGAAGGCCCCCTGGTTGGTATTCTCGACCTTGGCGGCTCTATACAGACAGGTGTCGGCATCGGCGTTCCCGCCATCCTACTTTCCGCAGGCATTGAGGCTCCTCTGAAGAGCTTCCCTCTGGCACTGCTCACAGGTGCTGCTATTGGTATCGCTATGGGCGCACTGATTATAGGCGTAAAGAAAACCATGCCTGAAAACATGGCAGCTTCCGGCACCAACGTTATGATGGGTGCAGGCAACGCCACAGGCCGTTACCTTGGCCCTCTGGTTGTGCTTTCTGCTATCAACTACAGCATCCCCGCAGGTATTGGCGCACTTATTGGCGCTGCTATCTTCTTCAAACTGGATAAGGCCATCGTGGGCGGCGCCATTCTGGGCGCAATGCTGCTGGCAGTTATCTTCCCCATTCCCCCTGTAGTATAAAAAATAAGCAATGGAGTGCTGCCTTCGCATGCGGAGGCGGCATCTCCACATGATTTGGAGGTATCTGAACATTATGCCTACTATTTACGAAAAAAACAATCTTCGCCGTGTTATCAACGCCAGCGGCAGAATGACAGCCCTAGGTGTTTCCACCATTGACAACGAAGTTGCAAAGGTACTGGTGGAGGCGGCGCAGAACTATGTAGTCATAGATGAGCTGCTGGATAAGGTTGGAGAGCTTATTAGCGTGCATACGGGAGGGGAGGATAGCTGTGTTACCAGCTGCGCCTCTGCTGCCATATGCCTGTCGGTTGCCGCAACCATTGCTGGCGACGACATTACACTCATCGAGCAGCTGCCAAACAGTGCAGGGCTGAAAAATGAAATTGTCATACAGAAGGGCCACGCTGTCAACTTTGGTGCCGATGTCTGCCAGATGATACGCATAGGCGGTGGTGTACCGGTGGAAGCCGGCTGCGCCAACCGTGTAAGCAAGGACCACATCCGTGGCTGCATTACCGACAAAACTGCAGCCCTGTTTTACGTAAAATCCCACCATGCAGTGCAAAAGGGCATGGTTTCTCTGGAGGACATGATTGCCATTGCCCATGAAAAGGGCCTGCCTATTATCGTGGATGCCGCCGCAGAGGAGGACATTACCCGCTATGTGGCTATGGGCGTAGACCTTACCTGCTACAGCGGGGCAAAAGCCTTTGAGGCACCTACCTCCGGTTTTGTTACCGGAAACAAACAGCTGATTGCCGCTGCCAAAAAGCAGTACAAGGGTGTAGGCCGTCCCATGAAGGTGGGCAAGGAATGCATGATGGGCCTTACAAAGGCACTGGAACTGTATACAAAGCGTGACAATGATGCATACCTGAAAACCCTTGAGAACCGTGTGGATAGCCTCATAGCCGGACTGACAGGACTTCCCCATATAAAGGTGAGCAAGTCGGCAGATGAAGCCGGGCGTACCATATACCGCGTAAAGGTGGATATGCTGCCCGATAGCCCCATTACAGCCATGGAGCTGGTAGACCAGCTAAAGGCAGGCAACCCTGCCATCCACACCCGTGACCACTACAGCAATGTAGGAACCGTCTTTTTTGACCCTCGCCCCATGTTTGATACCGATGTGCAGCTGGTGGTAGAGCGTATGAAAAGTATTTTAGCAAAGTAAGGAAAGGAAAACAGTATGATATACAACCGCCTGGATTTTTATAATGATAAGGTACTCATAAACCTGCTGGCAAAGGATTTGGACAACGCCGTAGAGGTTATGGAGGTTTTGGAGGGACATGGTCTGGTCGGTGTTATCTCCAAGAACTTTGACACAGTGGATGCCGCCGTAGAAACGGTAAAAGCATATATGAAGAAGATTAAAAATGTATCGGTAGGACTGGGGGCAGGTGACCCCAAGCAGTGGAAGATGGTAGCCGAGATAGCCGCCAGAACCGACCCCGGACATGCAAACCAGGTATTTACCGGAGCCATGTATACCCAGGGTGCCCTAAAGGAAGCGGGCTGCACAAACACAGTGGTTAACTGCCTTATGAGCCCCACAGGAGTGGTGGGCAGGGTGAAGATATCCACAGGTGAGTACAGCAGCCTTGCACCCGACGCCATAGTAGAGGTGGACACCGCCATCGCTATGATGAAGGATTTGGGACTTCCCTCCATCAAGTTCTTTAATATTGGCGGACTGAAGCATCTTGACGAGCTGGAGGCAGTGGCACGTGCTGCTGTCAAGGGCGGCATTCCCATTATGGAGCCTACAGGCGGCATTGATGTGGAAAATGTCTATGACATTGTAAAGGTTTGCCATAATGCAGGTTGCGAGCGGATAATTCCCCATATCTATACCTCCATTATAGACAAAGCCAGCGGAAAAACCGTTCCGGACATGGTGCAACAGGCATACGATCAGGTAAAGAGAATATTCTAATAAAAAGCGAGGCAACAGCTGTTGCCTCGCTTTTTATTATTCCAAGTGGACACTCAAAGGGCAGCACACACAACAAGGGGATGCAGGTTGCCGAAAAAGATATGTCTCTCTTATTTAGTTATAGCTTTTCTTCAGCTATTAGTGTCAGTGCAGCGACCTCATCAATGATAATGCAATTTACGTGGTGCCCGTGCAGTGCCGCCGCTAGCGGAGCGGTCTTTCGCTTGCCTGCACATATTCCTACAACCAAGGGTACACGGTGCAGGTCTTCCAGTGCAATGCCTATAACGCGGTCAGACAAAAAAGTATGCGGAGCAGAACCGTCAGCCAGTAGCTGGTGGCCACAAATATCGGCGACCAATCCCATTTCACTCAGTGTTTTTGCAGTAGACTCTTCTATGTAGTTGGCAAGGTATACAATGGAATCCTTGTAGTATGCCGAGCCAATGCCCACTAACACAATATCAAGATTGCGAATTTTGTTGAAATGCTCCCGGGTCATTGGCTCATCCATAAGCATTTCACGAAGTTTGGGGTTGTGTACCACCAGTGGAGCTTGTAAAATACTATGTTGGCATTCCAGTTTTTTTGCAAGGTTTTTAACCAACTCACGCACGTCAATGTTCAGGCTTTCGCTGTAAGTGCCCCCAATAAGCTGTACAATTGTCGCCTTAGGCATAGGTCGCTTTGTCTCAAATTCATTGACAACAGCAGCCAAAGTGGTTCCCCACGAAATACCGATATAACTATTTTCCTGTATGTTATCATTTAAAAACTGAGATGCAGCCTGACCAAGGAGAGATTTTGTAGTTACATCGTTGTTTTGGGTAGGCACAATCTTCACATACTTTAGCCCAAAGAACTTTTTGATTTTATCTTCGCTTTGTTTTATAGAAGTGCTGGGGTCATTAATGGTAATTTGAACAATATTGAGTTGGCGTGCTTCGCTCAATAATCGTGATACTTTTGGACGGGAAATTTGCATAAGCTGTGCAATTTCATCTTGGGACATGTTGCCATAGTAATAGAGTTTGGCAACCTTTATAATATCTTGCCGCTTTTTACTTTGTTCCATGTTAATGTAACATCCTTTCTATGTGAGCAATTTTGGAATATAGTAAGAGTTTTCTATATTTATAAAAAGCAATGTAAAATATGCACATATTATACAAATTGATTCTGTACACATTATATATCATGTTAACATTATACACTTAGCTGAACAAATGTGCAATATAATTCTTGTGAAAACTTGAATTTTGTTCACTTTTGGTTTATGATTAATAAAACTATTTAACGCATGGAGGATATTTTTAATGTTGGTGAATTCCCAAAAAGTCCTGCTGGATGCAAAGAATGGTGGTTACGGACTCCCTGCACCGGACTATCTGGATTTGGATTCGGCGAGAGTATTTGCAAAGGTGGCAGAACGGTTTAATATGCCGCTGTTACTTTCCTATCCACAGGTAATCAGTAACAGCTTACCACTGGAGGAAGCAGCAGCAGTTGGCAAAATTATTGCAGAGAGAGCATCAGTGCCGGTGGTACTTCATTTGGACCATGGTGAGGATTTTACATTTATCAAACGTGCAATAGATCTTGGCTTTACTTCTGTTATGATCGACGCTTCAATGGATTCTTTTGAAGAAAACATTCGTAAGACCCGTGAAGTGGTAGAGTATGCACACCCGAGAGGTGTTACAGTAGAGGCAGAAATCGGCCATGTTGGTCACGGCATCAACTTGGCAGAAATTGGATTTACAGATAGCGTGTACACAACTGTAGAAGAAGCGGTACGTTTTGTTGAACTTACCAATGTAGACTCACTTGCAGTTTCTATTGGTACAGTACATGGTTTCTACAAAAATGCAACAACACCACAACTCAACTTTGAGCGCCTAAAAGAACTGCGTGACGCTGTTCAGGTTCCATTGGTACTGCATGGCGGCTCCGGAAGTGGTGAAGAAAATCTCCGCAGATGTGTAGTTGAGGGTATTTCAAAGGTAAACATCTTCACCGACCTGCTGACAGGTGCAATTGAAAAGATAAACGAAGACAAACCATCTAACTATCCTGCATTAAAGCAGTCCGCAGATGCAGGTATGGACAAGGTTCTAAGTTATTACTATGGTCTTTTTACCAGACCGGAAGAAAGGTGAACAAACAGCGTGAATAAAGTACATATTCGTTCCCCGTTTTTTGTAGTTAATCCAAAAGCTTACCTATATGGCGAGCAGGTTGTGGCACTGGCAAAACATGCCGATGCATTGGCGGAAAAGTATGATTTCGATATCCTATTTACTGCACAGCACGTAGATTTGGCTACAATTCGCAAAGAAACAAAACATCTGATAATTACTGCACAGCACATGGATGGCCTGAATCCCGGCAGTGGGATGGGTCACATCCTCCCAGAGGCACTGGTTGAAGCCGGTGTACAGGCAGTTTTCTTAAACCATGCCGAACACCCAATGGCACTTGCGGCTTTGGCAAAAGCAATGGCAAGGGCTGATAAACTGGGTATTGCAACCATAGTTTGTGCAGATACAGTAGAAGAGGCAAAAGCCATAGCAGTGCTTGGCCCCGACATAATGGTGTGTGAACCAACTTCTCTAATCGGTACCGGTAAAGTAAGCGACAAATCTTACATGACCGCTACCAATGAGGCTGTAAAGTCTGTTTCTCCAACAACACTGGTTCTGCAGGCTGCTGGTATTAGCACAGGCCAAAATGTATACGATGCAATCTGCTCCGGTGCAGACGGTACCGGCGGAACAAGCGGCATTGTGGCTGCAAAGGATCCGTTCACAACCTTGGATGAAATGATAGAAGCTCTGGATAGAGCACGCAAAGACAGGAACAAAGGAGAATAACATGGCAATTTATAGAGATACCATTATTGCAACTTCAAATGGAAGTCGCCCAACATACCATAACATCACCGAGCAGGTTCGTGCTATTGTAGAAAAAAGCGGAATTAAAGATGGAATCTGCGTGGTACAATCCCCCCATACTACCTGCTCTGTAGTGTTTGAAGAGTTTGTACATGATACTGACTTTAACGGAGATGAATTTCTGCAGGTAGACCTTAACCGCATTTTGGACCGCATTATTCCACGTGAGCTGTCTGAAAACACCGACTACCGCTACCCGGGCCCCAAGCATGTTGACTTCTTGATGAGCCTCAATGATCCACAGTTTCCTTGTGACCCAGGTACTATTCTAAATGCAGACGCACACATCAGAGGCTCTCTGTTTGGTGCAAGCGAAACCTTCATCATTGATAACAGCAAACTGCAGATTGGTTCCGTTGGCTATATATATTTTATCGACTGGGATCAGAATCGTGTTCGTGACCGCAAATGTCAAATACTTGTTATGGGCGAAAAATAATTAATTTATAGATTTTGAAAGGGGAGGATCATATGAAGAAGATACTACTTTGCTGCGGATCTGGCATTGCAACTTCCACAGCTGCTGCAAACCGTCTAAAGGATAGACTGACAGAGCGTGGCTTTGGCGGAAAATTCACTACAACTCAGTGCAAGGTTAACGAGGTTGCTTCCAAAATTGATGACTACGACCTGGTTGTTTCTACTGCTGTAATCACACAGAGCTTCAACAAACCTGTTGTACAGGGCATTTCGTTCCTTACAGGCATTAACGTGGACAAAACTATCGACGAAATCATTAGCAAACTGGGCTGGTAGCGCGCAACAAAAATTGTGTAATATTTTTTGAGGAGGATATGCAATGAACTTTATTATGAGCATTATTGGGTTTATTCAGAATCTAGGCGCCCCCGTTATGATGGCCATCGTAGTAACCACTCTGGGATTAATCTTTGGTGCAAAGGTTGGTCGTTCGGTAAGAGCTGGTCTTACCGTTGGTGTAGGTCTAATCGGTATTACAACAATATTCAGTTTGCTGGGTGCAAACCTGGGTCCTGCAACACAGGCAATGGTAGAAAGATACGGTTTTAACCTGTCTGTAATTGATGTTGGCTGGCCTGCATCCTCTGCGATTGCTATGGCTACCAACGTTGGTGCAATGATTATTCCGCTGGGCCTGTTGGTTAACGTAGTAATGCTGCTTACCAACACTACACAGACCATCAATGTAGATATTTGGAACTACTGGCACTTTGCATTTACAGGAGCCCTGGTTTCTGGTGTTACAGGTAACATTGGTTATGGCTTCATCGCTGCTGCTGTTAACATGGTTATTGTAATGGTAATTGCAGATATGACAGCGCCTGCTGTTGCAAAGTACAACGGTCTGGAAGGTATCTCCATTCCTCACGGTTTCGCTGCTGCCTTTGTTCCCCTGGCATGGGTAACCGATAAAATTATTGACTGTATTCCCGGTCTAAACAAGGTTGACATCAACTTTGAAAAGATTCAAAATAAGTTTGGTGTTCTTGGTGAGCCCATCCTTATCGGTACCGTAATCGGTTCTGTAATTGGTCTGTTTGCCGGCTATGGCTGGGACTCCCTGGGTCTTGGTATCACCATGGGTGCTGTTCTGATTTTAACACCTAAAATGGCTGCTCTTCTTATGGAAGGCCTGCTGCCACTTTCCGACGCTGCTTCCAGCTTTATCACAAAGCACTTCTCCAAGCGTGGTAAGCTATACATCGGTTTGGACGCTGCTGTTGGTGTAGGTAACCCTATCACCATCGCACTTTCCCTCATTCTGGTTCCCCTGACCCTAATCCTTGCAATCATCCTGCCAGGCAACAAGGTTCTGCCATTTGGCGACCTTGCAACACTGCCCTATATGTTCGTTCTTATTCTTCCACTTTGCAAAAATAACGGTTTCAGAGCCCTGATTGTTGGTTTGGTTTCCTTGGCTTCCGGTTTGTACTTTGCAACTGACCTTGCTGGGCTGCACACCGAAATGGCTCTACAAGCTAGTTTTGCTATGCCTACCGGTTCCAGCCTGCTGTCCTCTATCTGCGACGGCGGTAACCCACTTACATGGCTTCTGACAAAGATATCCAACCTCAATACAGTAGGTATTGTTATCCTAGTTGCTCTTGCAGTTGCACTGGCTGTATTTAACAGATTCAGAATTGTAAAAGAAGCAAAGGCCATGCAAGAAGAAGCTGCTACTAACTAATAAATACATACATGACACGAGCGGCGGAGCCGCTCGTGTCATGTAACGGCTATTTTTGCAGTGGCATGTAGTTAGTAAAATAGCTGTAGTAGAAAAACGAGCGTACACTGGCGTTACACCATAGACTGAGGAGAGTATTTATGTACAAATATACGTTTGATAAAAACATGTTTCGATATAGTGTTACGGGGACAGGTGTTTTTTGTATCCTCATTGGGCTATATTCTATAGGCATGTTGGTTATGGGAAATGCTCTTTTCTGGGTTCCGCTCATTGTTTGCGTTTATCAGGTTATCAATACCTTCGTTTCCATTAGCAATCCGGCAGAGATAACCATATCACCTGAAACACTGACCTTCTCGGCATACGGAAAGACCCACAGTTACCCAATGAGTGAAATAGAGTCGCTACAAGTGAAAGAACTTGATTTGCACAAAAAAATGTATGTGCGCCTAAATGAACCCACCTTTACAAGGGGCAGATATTGGGTAATGTGTGGTAAAATGAATGACAGCAAACAGCTTTGGGACCAGATGATTTATTTGGAGTATAGTAAAGATCCAAATCAGCTGAAGTTCCGTGCAAGAGTTCCGGTAAATCCATACAAAGCAGAAGAAGTTCAGGAAACCACAGAACTTTCTGAAAATACAAATACAACCTCTGATGAATAACGTCATTAATTTCGGCTAAAAAACGGTAAATTTCATGAAGCAAAAATTCCTGTGAATTTGCCGCTATTACATATACACTGGCAAAACAAATGTAACAAGTATAATAATTTAAACAATTTATGGAGGATTATCTATGGAAAACCGCAACAAGATTTTAGGGGAAATGGTGTTTGATGACAGTCTCGTAAAATTTAATATAAAGGCAGAGTCTAACCTGAATGCAATTGAGCAACTGGCTAATCTGCTTGCTGCACAAGATTTGGTAAAGGAAAGCTATATACCTGCTATCAAAGCCAGAGAAGAAATATATGCAACCGGTTTGGAACTGCTGGATATGGGTATTGCAATCCCTCACACTGACCCTGAGCACGTCAATGAGGCTGCAATGGCACTTGGCATTTTGGAGAAGCCTGTTACATTCTGCGGTATGGGTGAGCCGGACAAGCAGATTGATGTGCAGATTATATTTATGCTGGCAATCAAAGAGCCACATGCCCAGCTGAAGATTTTACAGGCGCTGCTAAAGGTGTTCCAACACGAGGGTAAGCTGACTGCTTTAAAGAACTGCACAACACAGCAAGAAGCAGCAGATATGCTCCAGCAGTTGCTGTCAGAATAATATGGTTGTTAAATTATTTTAGATACACTGGGCACCCAAATGTTATAGAAGTGCAAATGCTACAATGCAAAAAAATAGAGGTCGCTGCGGGGTTCATTTCCGCAGCGGCCTTTTTATTTGGGCATAAGGACGGCCACGGCCCTGGGCATAATTTAAAACAACCGGATGTGGCTATTTTACCCTTGACATCAGTATATGAAAAATGATATACTTCAACTGTACTAAATGAACTAATACGGTTATAGAAAGGAGGGTTTGGTGTGATAGAACTGGACTATAGAAGCCGAACACCTATATATAGGCAGCTGGAGGAGAGCATTATGGAGCTCATTATGCTTGGCATTTATGCCAAGGATATGCAGCTTCCATCGGTGCGCACCCTGGCAGTGGAGCTGGGCATCAATCCCAATACCATACAGAAGGCATATCAGGAGCTGGAGCTCATGGGCGTCATATATTCAGTTACAGGTAAGGGAAGTTTTGTGCAGGGGGTGTCTCCGGCACAGGAGCATATGCGGGTAAAGTCGTTGTCTAAGCTGGCAGCTGCCCTGCGGGACGCACATTTGGCAGGTATTTCTCATGACGATGTACTGGTAGCAGTAGACAAAGAGTATAGCGATAAACAGCGTGAAAAAGAGGTGACTGATAGATGATAAAGGCCACAAACCTTGTAAAGAGTTTTGATGATTTTACTGCCCTTGATGGGCTCTGCACCGAGATAACAGGCGGCTGTATCTACGGGCTGGTGGGCCCCAACGGCTCGGGAAAATCCACCCTTATGCGGCTTATGAGCGGTATTTATCAGCCAGATGGCGGTAGCCTCGTCATTGATGATGAGCCGGTGTTTGAGAATATAAAGGTAAAGGACAGAGTGTTTTATCTGTCCGATGATATCTTCTTTCTGCCAAAGGCAACTACCGATGATATGGCAGATTTCTATGAAGGTATCTATTCCACATTTTCACGGGAGAAGTATGAAACCCTAAAAAAGTTTTTTCCCATCGACTGCAAAAAACGAATTAACAATTTCAGTAAGGGTATGCGACGCCAGTCGGCACTGCTTACCGCCCTTGCTTGCAATACCGACTATCTGCTTATGGATGAGGCCTTTGACGGTTTGGACCCCGTTATCCGTCTGATGATTAAAAAGCTGCTGGCAGAGGAGATTGCAAACCGGGGTATCACTGTTATTATCACCAGCCACAACCTGCGTGAGCTGGAGGACCTATGTGACCAGATAGGACTTATCCACAAGGGTAAGCTTCTGCTGGAAAAGGACCTTGACGAACTGAAATTTGGCTTCTGCAAGGTGCAGGCGGTTTACAGTACAGATGTGGACTGGGCAGCCACAGGGCTTAATATCCTGCAAAAGAACCAGCGGGGAAGTGTAACCAGCCTGTTGGTACGCGGCACAGCCGACGATACACTGGAAACTCTGCAAAGCCTCGACCCCATCTTCTGCGAGGTGGTGTCCCTCACCCTCGAGGAAGTATTTATTGGAGAAATGGAGGCGGTAGGCTATGACTACAACAACCTTATCCTCTAAGAAGCGGTTTCAAAACCTGCTTTTTGGCATGATGAAAAAGAATGTTCCCACTGCAATATACCTGTTTGCAATTATGTTTTTCTTCTTTCCGCTACAGATGTTGCTGGATACCATACGGGTGGCGGACCGTATGAAGGATACAATAGGGTGGTACCCCAGGGGTTTGGAAATGGGTATCTATACTGATGTATCTATTGCCTGCGTAACTGGCATACTGCTTGTGAGTGCCGTTATTATAGGCCTGGTGCAGAGCACCTACCTACATCAAAAGCGGGCGGTAGACCTCTACCACAGCCTGCCCGTGACCAGAACACAGCTGATGTCGGCCAATGTTCTAACCGGCTTTCTCACCGTTATGGTACCGTTTTTGGTCAACTATATCCTCAACTTCTGCGTCCTGCTCTATCGGAATAATCTTCTGGGCAGCGAAGCACAGCCTATTAGCGGTATGCTGGTATTTTGGGATATCTTCGGATGGCTGGTTTCGGTATTTGCCATCCTGTCGGTAGTGATGCTGGTGTCCACACAGGTAGGCAGCATATTTGAAAACTTTGTTTTCTCCTGTGAGATTCTGGCAGCGCCTATGATTATCATTAGCATTAACGAACTGCTCTGTGAAGTATTCCTTATTGGTTATAGCAGCAGCATGAACTATAAAACCATTCTTTCCAGCTCCCCCATAGGGGTTATGATTGGTTTTTATACCGAGAATATGGAGAAAAATCCCGGTGATAGCCCGTTCTTTATCTTTGCTATTCTGGTTTGGCTTCTCTTAGGAATAGCTATCTTCTTTGGGGCGCTGGCGCTCTACCGCAGACGCAAAAGTGAGATAGCAGAATGCCCCGGCTGCAAGGGGATGCTGGGTGCGCTGCTTACTGCCGTAGCAGTTTACATTGGCGGTATCGGCATAGGCAGCCTGCTCCATGCAACCATTGACGGTGGCAATGAAAACACCTTCCTTGCCTGTACTTTTATAGGTGCAGTGCTGGTGTTTGTGCTTGTAGAAGCAGTGCTCAACCGTGGCTTTAGCGGTATCCGTAAAACCCTACCCTTTGGTGCGGTTTGCTGTATCTTTGTTCTGGCTGCCACCTTTGCCATTACTTCCGGCGGCTTCGGCTACGAAACCCGTACCCCTGCCATCGACAAGGTGGATACTGTGAGCTTTGACTATCGTGGCTGGTGTGAATATGTGACCGAACTGGATGCTTCTACCAAGGTGAACTATGGTGAAAAATACGGGGAACCTGTTCCACGGTACAGCTACAGCAGCCTGTCTCAGGTGGTACTGAAAGCTCCCGAGAGCATTGAACTGGTAAAACAGATACACCTTTCCATGGTGGAGGATGCCCGCAACAATAAGGATAATGGCTACTACCGTTCCAGAGTGGTGCAGTATAAGCTGCAAAACGGAAAAACCATGTTGCGCCGTTATAACTCCTATGGTGAAGAGACCATAAAACTGATGCAGCAGCTTGGTGAGCTTCCCGAGTTTCAGCAGCAGACCAACCCCCTGCTTCGCGTAAAGCCGGAATGGGTTAAGGGCATGAGCCTCAATGACAGCTTGGGCTTTGAGCAGAATGTGATTACCCAAAACAGTGAAATAAAAGCCATTTTGGATGCTCTGCGCAAGGATGCCGAGGCAAACGGAACGAAGGACTTTACTGCAGGTGCTCCCGTGCTGGGTTATATCTATGTGAACACCGGTGGCGATGATTATACAGGTATCGAACTTACCGAAAACCGCATTACCAACTTTAGCGTTCCTGTCTTTGAAAGCTACCGAAATGTTACCGCAGTGCTTAGTACCCTTGGGTATGGTACCGTTATGGGTTCCCCCAACTATGCAGAAATAACCGCAGTTGGAGTCAGCGAATACTACGACGGAAAATCTTCCGATATAATGGTTTCCGGAGTGGATGACTATACCAGACAAAAGCAGGACTTTGACTATCTGATGACCGACATGAGCAAGGTGCAGCAGATATTGGCGGGTGCTACAAGGTTTGAAATGAACAGCCGCAATTACTCCCCCGACCGTGCCTACCTCACCCTCTATAAGGGCGAGGAGCAAGGTGTAACAGTAATAATATCGGCCGGAACTTTGCCGGACGAGTTACGTAAGCAGCTGTTCCCCAATATGGATGAGAAAGCTGACCTTATGCCCATGGCGACACACGAATCTATAGGATAAGTACCCAAAAATATCCCCCGGCCATGCCGGGGGATATTTTTTCAGCCTGTCACTGTGTTGTCATTTTAGGGTGATATACTGGGAACATAGAAAAGGAGTGATGGCATGGAAATATTACGTTGCGAAAACCTGACAAAAAGTTATGGCATGGGACAGAATATGGTAATGGCGCTGAATGAGGTAAACCTGTCGGTGAATAAGGGTGAGTTTGTAGCCATAGTGGGTACATCCGGCTCGGGAAAATCCACGTTGCTGCACCTGCTTGGCGGTGTGGACCGTCCCACCTCGGGGCAGATATTTATAGAGGACACCGACATTGCTACACTGGATGAGGAGCAGCTGGCTATATTTCGCCGCCGCAAGGTAGGGCTCATCTACCAGTTTTACAATCTAATTCCAACCCTTACTGTGCGGAAAAATATTCTGCTCCCTATGCTGCTGGACGGCAGAACCCCCGATGAAGAGCGGTTTCAGGAAATAGTAGATACCCTGGGGCTGGCTGACCGCCTGACCCACCTGCCGGGGGAACTTTCCGGCGGGCAGCAGCAGCGGGTTGCCATTGCCCGAAGCCTCATCTACCGCCCGGCTATCCTGCTGGCGGATGAGCCTACGGGCAATCTGGATCGCAAGAATTCACAGGACATAGTGGAGCTACTAAAGCTTTCCAACAAGCGATTCCACCAGACAGTGCTGCTCATTACCCACGATGAGCGCATTGCACTGGAGGCAGGCCGCATTATCGCCATTGAGGACGGAAAGATTGTTTCCGACAGGGTGGTAGAGCGATGAAAATTCTCAGCGAGTACACACTGGATTTTATCCGCCGCAATAAGCGCAGCAGTCTGGCAGTAATGGTTGCCATTCTGCTTTCCGCCACCATGCTTTCCATGCTCTGCGGATTTTTCTGGAATATGTGGAGCGACAGCATACGGCTGGAAATGGAGTACAGCGGCGACTGGCATGGGGAGCTGTATGATGACACCCTTGGCAGCCAGCTGCAAACGGTACAGGATTTTCCTTCGGTGGAAACAGTGATGATAAAAGGCGGATGGCAAGCTGCCGCCATTGAGGACCCCCGAAGGGAATACCTGATCTATCGGGATGCAAATGCCGCCTACTGGGCTTCCATGCCGGAGCGGTTCGAGGTTATGGAGGGACACATTCCCCAAAAAAGCGGTGAGCTTGCGCTATCTAAGCAGTATTTTGAAAACCACCCCGAGCTAAAAATAGGGGATACCCTTACCCTGCCCGTGGGGGACAGAATGTCAAAGGGAGAGCTGCTGGACCCCAGAACACCATGGCAGGAGGGAGAGCAGTTTGTTCCCCGGCAGAATAAAACCTACACTGTGGTAGCCAAGCTGGATGCCACAACCTCCTCGACGGTTCCGGGCTACACCGCCATAGGCTTTTTAGAAGAGGCCGACATACTGCCGAAGGATAACCTAACGGTATACCTGCGTTTCCATAACATACGGGATACCTACAAGGAACTACCAAAGCTTGCCCAGGCCCTTGGTTGGCAGCCCGATGAATACGGTAACTACCTGCTTCGATACAACGGCAAATATCTCTTTAAGCTGCTGATACTGCCTCAGGGCGACTGGGCCATTACCGACTGGGCAGTTATCAATATGCCCCTAATGTTTCTCCTTTGCGGACTAATGGTAGTGGCGCTCTTTGTAATGATTATCCACAATGCCTTTGCTCTTTCTGCCAGCTCCCGGCTGTCCCAGCTTGGTATACTGGCAAGCATAGGAGCTACCCCTAAGCAGATTCGGCGTTCGGTTATCTATGAGGGATTGGTGCTTACCGCTATCCCCTTGCCTGTAGGAATAGCCCTCGGGTGGATATGCCACTATGGACTGGTTTTCCTGATAAACAGCACCTATAGGCCAGAGGACGACCCACGGCTACGAGTAACCTTTAGCTATGGCTTTGCCGCCATGGTTCCTGCTGTGGTGCTGGCACTTATGACCGTTTATTTTTCTGCCAGTATCCCAGCCAAGAGGGTTTCCAGGCTTTCCCCCATAGAAGCCATACGGCAGGGAGAGGGCATACGGCTGAAAAAAGCGCCCAAGCCCATACTCGGTAAGCTGTTCGGGTTAGAAGGCGAGCTTGCAGGAGTGTCACTTGCCGCACGCAAAAGAGCATTTCGCACTGCCACCATCTCCCTGACCCTTTCGGTGCTGCTGCTTACCTGTATTCTGCATATTACCGCCACCCGTGACGGTGCATCGGCTGTGTATGGCACAGACCAAAACGCAGATAAACGGGATATAGAGCTGCGACTTTCCGACGGGCAGCTGCCCGACCCTGCGTTTTTATCACAGCTTGCAAACATTGAGGGTGTAAGCACCATAACAAGCTATGCTGACACCTACAGCTCCATGTGGATAGACGAGGCAGGGCAGTCCGCCGAGTTTGCATCGACAGGCGGGCTTGCCAAGGTAGTATCGGCTCATAAATATTACCCTATAGAACGAGATGGAAAGTACCGTGTTCGCAGTGCCATTATCGGGCTGGATGATACAAGCTTTATGCGCTATTGCACCGAGCTTGGCATAGACCCCGCACCATACTATGACACTTCCGCACCTCGGTCAATTGTCTATAACCTGGAGGAGGACGTGGAGCGTACCACCCGCCGAAGCCCTGTGCTTACAGAGTATCTTGAACTGTCGGCAGGGGACAGACTTATGCTGGAGGAGCGCTGCTATGACGACGATGTCTCAGAGTATAGCTTTACCACGACGGTGGGGCATCTTGCCGACCGTATGCCACCTGTTGTAGGCTACTATGGGCGCTACACACTGGAACAGGTTATGCCCCTGTCGGTAATGCAAACCATTACCGCGGGCTTTACCGAAGCAGGGCAGATAAGAGCCGGAAAAACAAACATCCTGCTGCGCTGTACCGATAAAACACAGGTTGCTGCCGTGCGGGAAAAGCTAGATGGGATAGTTGACCGCTGGTACGGTTCAGGAGACTATGACATTGTAGACATTAACGATATAGCCGAAAACAGGGCGCAGAGCAATTATATTAGCAATATAACAGTGGGCTTTATCGTATCACTGCTGGCTATCATCGGCCTTTCCAATGTATGGGCGACCATTTCCGCTACCCTGCGCAGCCGTAGACGAGAGCTTGCTATGCTTCGCTCCATGGGGCTGTCGCCAAAGGGCATGAAGCGCATGCTGGCCTGTGAGGCGGTGCTCTTTTCGGTGACACCGCTGCTGCTCAGCCTGCCGGTACAGGGAGCTATACTTACCATCTTTATCATGATAAACGAGATAACCTTTTTGGAATATCTGCCTTTTGCACCAATACTTCCTACGCTGCTGCTGATGGTTTGCATCTTTGCGGTTGTAACTGCCGCCTATGCCATAGGTCTGCGCCGACTCAGGCAGGAAAGCATTATTGATGCTATTCGGGACGAGACCGTATAAGTAAAAAATGGGCACAGTACCGGTTTTGTACAGCTTCGTGTAGTAGTACACGTTGCCTGCCCAAAACCTGGTACTATGCCCAGTCTGTTTTAAATATAAAGAATTGCCTATGATCTATAAAACCGTACAGTAAACCGTGCCCCGCCCTGGGTACGGTTTTCGGCACGCAGGGTACCGTTCTGCTCCTCTATAATGGACTTTGACAAAGCAAGCCCAATGCCAACGCTATCCTTACAGGCGGTTTTGCCACGGTAGAAGCGTTTAAAGATATGGGGCAGGTCGGCAGCATCAAAGCCACTGCCATCGTCCTCTATGGTAATTTCGGTATAAAGCGGGTTCTGGCTGTAGTCTATGGCAATATGCCCGCCCCGAGGTGTGTGCTCACTGCAGTTTTTTATCAGGTTAAGCAGTGCTTCACAGCTCCATCCCATATCCACGGTAACGGTAAACTCCTTGTCCGCAGTAATAGAAATTACCTGCCCCCGCTGATGAATTTGTTCCTCCACCGGTTCGGCAGCAGTGGTGAGCAGGGAATGCAGATCCACCGGCTCGGCATGAATAGCCAATGCTCCCGCATCCAGCTTGGAAAGGGTGAGCAAAGAGCTTGCCAAACCCTCCAGCCGTGTCAGCTGCCCCGCAAGCCGCTGAAGGCAATCGGCATCTTCTGTATTCTCATTTTCACAAAGCAGCTGTACCATCAGCGACATAGAGGTAATCGGCGTCTTTATCTGGTGGGCTATGTCCGCCAGATTGTCCGCCATCCGCTGCCGCTCCGCAGTGGCGGCCTCCCGCTCTTGCCGCAGCTCGCCTACTGTCTTGTACAGCTCGTCCTCCAGGTGGGAAAATTCATCCTCTATACGGGAAAGGGTGCTCTCTCGCCCTAGGTTAATGGCTTCCAGGTAGGCGGTAAGCCCCTCAATACGGGCGGTATTTCGCAGTTTATATCTGTGCAGCACCACAGCCGCAGCCCCTGTGCAAAGTGCGGCAGTTCCAAGGACAATACCGAATATCTGAAGTCCCGTCATGGCAGATCCTCCATTCGGTATCCTATGCCTCGCAGTGTTTTAATAGCTGCGGGGTTTTTCAGCTTTTCACGCAGGCGCTTCATTGCCACCGTTAAGGTGTTGTCGTTTACAAAACTGCCGGAACTGTCCCAAAGCAGCTCCAGCAGACGGGTACGGGTCATGGTGCGGCCTTTGTTTTCCAGAAGAGCCAGCAGCAAACGGTACTCGGCAGCGGTCAGCGACAGTTCGGTACCCTGTAAAAACACTTGGGTTCCTGCCTTATCCAGACGGATATCCCCACAGGTGAGAATAGTGCTGTCGCATGCACCGGTTCGCCGCAGCACTGCCTTAATGCGAGACTCCAGCACCGATAGCAAAAAGGGCTTGATGATGTAGTCATCAGCCCCCATGTCCAGCCCTTTTATAATAGCCTGCTCGTCGTCGCAGACTGTAATGAAGATGATGGGTACATCCCGTATGCCCTTCAGGTAACGGCAAAAATCGTAGCCGGAGCCATCGGGTAGGTTTAGGTCCAGCAGTACCAGAGAAATATCATCCCCAAAGTGCTGCTTGCCCTCGGCCACGGTGGAGTGGCGGGAAAGGGCATACCCCCTTTTTGTCAGGGAGGTTTCTATTCCAAAGGCAATGTTGTCATCATCTTCAATGAGCATTAGTTGTATCACGGCTTCTCCTTTATTTTTGCAGCTCTGCAAGCTGTTTTTCCAGCTCGCTTATCCGCAGGGATAGGCGGTTTAGTTCCTGCTGTACAGGGTCTGGAATATGTACCTGATCCAGCCCTGCATTGTCCGGCCTTACACCTGCTACCCGTACCGCCTTTGCAGGGACGCCTACGGCGGTGGAGTTTTCTTCCAAGGGGGAGAGCAGTACTGCATTGGAGGCTATCTTACAGTTGTCACCCACAGTAAAGGGGCCAAGTATTTTAGCGCCTGCACCCACCATAACATTTTTTCCAAGGGTGGGGTGACGTTTCCCTTTGTCTTTGCCGGTACCACCCAGTGTGGCACCCTGATATATGGTGCAGCCATCGCCAACAACGGCAGTTTCGCCAATAACCACGCCGCTGCCATGGTCAATGAATACCCCGTGGCCTATCTGTGCGCCGGGATGAATTTCAATACCGGTGAGAAAGCGGGAGAGCTGGGAAACAAGCCTTGAGAGGAAGAAACACCGATGGGTATAGAGCCAGTGGGCAAGCCGATGGAACAGAATGGCATGCAGTCCTGCATAGAGCAGCAATACTTCCAGGGTGCTGCGGGCGGCGGGGTCGCGCTCCTTTACGGCTTTTATGTCCTGTCGCAAGGCATTAAACATGGGATACCTCCTTATTTCTATGCACAGAATTACCATTAAAGTGTACCATATCAGTCTACAATATGCAAGCTGAATTTTTTTGTGATAAATAGCAAGGGCACTTTTAGGGTAACAATGTCGATTTTTTGGATAAATACACAAAAATTTTGCGTATCATTTTACAATAAAGTAGTTAAATTGCTTCAAAACATCTTGTTATTTCCTGTCGGAAACGTTATAATAAATCTCAATAGATACCCCATGTGGGGTGAAAGGAAAGGGGAAATATCGGTATGAAACAGTATTCAGCAGACAGGATTAGAAACGTGGCTATAGCAGGCCACAGTGGAGCAGGCAAAACATCCCTCGCCGAGGCGATGCTGTACAGAGCAAAAACATCGGAACGGCTTGGGCGTGTTGCTGACGGAAACACCATATGCGACTTTGACTCTGAGGAAATCAAGCGCAAGGTGAGCGTCTCCTCCGCTGTGGCGCCAATGGAGTGGAAGGATACGAAGATTAACCTCATAGACTGCCCCGGACTTTTCGACTTTGAAGTAGGTATGCTGGAGGGCATACGCGCAGCAGAAACGGTACTTATCGTTGTTTCGGGCAAATCCGGCGTTAATGTCGGTACCGAAAAGGCTTACAAGGCCGCCTCTGCCATGGAAAGAAGCAAAATGTTCTATGTAAACAAGATGGACAGCGAGAATGCCGATTTTACCAAGGTGCTGGCACAGATGAAGGCAACCTTCGGCAATCAGGTCTGTCCCATGGTGGTTCCATATATCCAGAACCACAAGGTGGTCTGCTATGTGAACCTTGTGGAAAATGTTGTGTTTGCATACGATGCAGCGGGACAGCGTAAGGAGCGGGAACTCCCCGACGCCGCTGCCGACTATATAGCCGAAATGAAGAACAACCTGTACGAAGCCATTGCCGAGACCGACGAGGCTCTTATGGATAAATTCTTCGGCGGCGAGGCCTTTACCGAGGCCGAAATAAACAAGGGTATTCACGACGGTATGCGCACCGGTGCCATAAACCCCGTATTCTGCGGCTCTGCCATTACCACCGAGGCTATACACCCCCTGCTGAATGCCATGATATCCATCATCCCATCCGCTGCTGAAATGGCAGGGGAGAAGGTGAAAAAGGATGAGCAGGAGCTTACCATTGCGTGCAGTGAAAGCGATCCGCTGGCCGCCTTTGTCTTTAAGACCGTTGCGGACCCCTTTGTGGGCAAGCTTTCTTTTGTAAAGGTTATTTCCGGCAAATTGACTGCAGCCGCTCAGGTTATTAATTCCCGTACGGGCGCACCTGAAAAGCTGGGCAAGCTGCTGATGGTGCGGGGCAAAAAGCAAGAGGATATCGACTATATCGGTGCAGGCGACATCGGTGCTGTTACCAAGCTAACTGAGGCCGTCACCGGTGATACGCTCTGCGACCAGAAACGTATCGTTACCTGTGATGTGGCTACCTTCCCAGAAGCATGCCTCTCCATGTCCATTAAGGTAAAGAACAAGGGTGATGAGGGCAAGATTGCCCAGTCGCTGACACGCCTTATGGAGGAGGATCCTGCCATCTTCTACGAAAACAATGTGGAGACAAAACAGCAGCTTATCTCCGGCCTTGGCGAGCAGCATTTGGATGTTATTGTTTCCAAACTGAAGAATAAGTTTGGTATCGATATTGCGTTGGAAAAGCCCCGTGTTGCTTACCGTGAAACCATTCGTAAAAAGGTAAAGGTACAGGGACGGCACAAGAAGCAGTCCGGCGGACATGGGCAGTTTGGCGATGTTTGGATAGAGTTTGAGCCCTGCGACAGCGAGGGTCTGGTTTTTGCCGATAACGTCTTTGGCGGCTCGGTGCCCAAAAACTTCTTCCCTGCCGTAGAAAAGGGACTTCAGGACTGTGTAAAGGCTGGTGTTGTAGCCGGATATCCCGTTGTCGGGCTAAAAGCTACCCTGGTGGATGGCTCCTACCACCCTGTGGACTCCTCCGAAATGGCCTTTAAAATGGCTGCATCATTGGCCTACAAGGCGGGTCTGCCCCAGGCAGGGCCAGTCATTCTGGAACCGATAGGCAACCTAAAGGTGTATATACCCGACAGCAATACCGGCGATATTATCGGCGAGCTGAATAAACGTCGTGGCAGAGTGCTGGGCATGAACCCCACAGAAAACAAGCTTCAGGAGGTTGAGGCCGAGGTACCTGTCAGCGAAATGTACGACTTTGCAACGGTGCTCCGCTCCATCTCTCAGGGACGTGGCAGCTTTAAGCTAAAGTTTGAGCGTTACGAGCAGCTTCCCCAGATGCTGGAGGCAGCTGTTATTGAGGATGCCAAGGTTCTGCACACCGAAGAAAAGGAATAAAGGTATTGTTTAAGGCCGGTATCAGCATTTTGCTGATACCGGCTGCTTTACTAGCACAAAATATATTGCATATACAGATTTATTCTGTTAGACTCTGAATATAAAAATGAATATAAATGCCCTCAAATGGCGGCATAGCCATACTAATATTTACAGAATGAATGATGCAAATTATTAGTGTTGTGGAAAAAAGGAGGCATTGTCGGTGAGTAACCCAAGAAGCAAAAAATCCATTTTCATCATTTTCGCTGCCGTGGTTACCTGTATTCTGACAGTCTGGGCTGTCTTTCAAGGCCAAGGGGGAAACCATGACGAAGCATTGACAAAAAAATTTCTTACCGAAATTTATCAGGTGAACGACCATGCCAGAATAGAAAAGATTCAGGCCAGGATGGAGGAGTGGCGCAGGTCCGTTTCGCCATCTGCGCCGGCCGGCATACAGCAGATACCGGAGGAGGTCTATTCCGACTATTTAGCACTCTATCAGCCTATGACCACCCTTGGTGGTTATGAGCAAATTACTAAAAATGCCGATACCACCTATGCTGACCTCTTTGCTGTGGAAAACGGTTATCTGTTCCATGTGCAGGATGTCACATTAAAGGAGGACGTTATAACCGAAACCCACAAACAGTACTGGTACACTATGTCAATTAAGGCGATCAGTGAGAAGGACGGAAGCAGCACCGATATTACATCGGAGGGCAAGATAACTCTTGCAAAGGATGAAAGCGGAGCCTTCCTTGTAGATACGTTTAACCCACTGAACCGCAGGGGATATGAGAAATTGAAAGCATAAAAAACAAAGGTCACCGACAAAAAAACGGTGACCTTTTTCGCTATATTCGTAATGTTACCTGTCCTCCACAGCCTTTTCAGCAGTGCTCATAAGGTTCAGCAGCGAAGTACCAAAGAGGGGATACTCCTTGGTGATAGACTCGGTAGAAAGAGACAGGTTCTCAGGATCTGCAACCTTGTCCATTCCCTCCAGCGGCTTTCCGCAGGCGACTGCCGCGGCTCTCGCCTGATGAATTTCCATAGCTGCGTTGCAGTAGGAGTGCGCTACCTGCTCGGGGAGTTTAAACATCTTGCTCTGGTTTTTATCACTTATACTGTATACCACACGGAACATGCGGTATACGGCAATCATCAGATAATCGCTGACCTCCTTGGTCAGGCTGTTGCTATCTGCCTTGGACAGAATATCAAACAGAATATTGAGCGAGTTTGCAATGAGTTTTTTGTTCAGAACCGTCAAAAGACTGCCCTTCAGCACATTCTCCTTGCCCGCAGCCTCCCAGTCGGGAATTTCATCAATAGTCAGGGTAGTACCGCTGCGGTCAGGGGTTCTGCCCAGCATATAGTCGCAGGAAACACCGTAAAAATCGGCGGAACGTATGAGAAATTCCAAGCCGCACTCACGAATGCCCTTCTCATAATGAGAAAGCAGCGCCTGAGAAACGCCCAGACTTGCAGCTGCGGATTTTTGACTGATTCCTTTTTCTTTTCGGAGCAGGGTAAGTATTCTAGCAAATTCCGAAGCCACGGCCACACCTCTTTAACAACAGTTTCACTGCTTTATTTCTTAATATACGCATTGTAGTACCAACTAAAAATATCGTGCAAAAAATCTGCAGCTTTCTGTAACCGATAACAAAAGCTGCAACAAAAAAGACCGAACAGGCGGCCGTTGTTCAAAATGCAAAGATATTACGGGGAGTAAAAATTATTATATAGTATACGAGCGCGTTTGTAAATATGCTTTGTCGCAAAAGGTCAAAATAAGTTCAAAGTTTGTCTACAATTTCCAGTTGAGTGGGTTTTTTTTTTACAGTAAAATGGGATATGCACGAATAAATTCCCTTGACAACCGCATGAAAAAGTGATTTGTCGCTATTTGACGACAGATTTCAGGTTGACATCCGTAATAGGTGTGGTACTATTTAGGATAAGCATATTTGCCAAAAGGAGCTTTATCATAATGAAAAACTATCGCTTACATTTTATTCGCCACGGTATGACCGAGGGCAACGAAAGAGGACAATACCTGGGGAGCCGTACGGACAGTGAGCTTTCCCCAAAGGGCATGAAACATCTTATCGACCTGCGGGAATGCTACGAATACCCTGCGGTAGGCATGGTTTACACCAGCCCCATGGCACGTTGTGTACAGACTACGGGTATCGTATATCCGGGCAGAGCCCTCACCATGGTTCCGCAGCTGCGAGAGCTGGATTTTGGTGACTTTGAGGGTCTTACCATTGGAGAGCTAAAGGATAATGAGGACTATCTGCAGTGGCTGGAAAATTCCATAGAGGTGGCACCTCCAAATGGTGAAAGCGGCGAGGAGTTTCTGGCACGCATTATAGAGGGTCTGCGGTTCATTATAGATGATATGATGAAAAGTGAAATCTACGATGCAGCAGTGGTTACCCATGGCGGTGTTATTATGACACTGCTGGCAGCGGTGGGAATGCCCCGCAAGCCTATGCAGGAGTGGCTGGTGGGCAATGGCCGTGGCTATACCTGCTTTGTAGCACCCCAGCTGTGGATGCGGGATGGAATAATAGAGGTAGCGGGAATTATGCCGCATGGTGCGGATACCGCATTTGCCAATGACTTTGGTGAAGATGGCATCCCCAAAAGCAAAGAGTGGGAGGAGCGGTAACATGAAGCTGCGCAGAATAATGAAACGGGAGGCGCAATCGGCTCTTACAGGAAACCGCGGCAGTGCGGTGGTACTTATCATAATCTGCTTTATCGTTTCCATGATTATCAATCTGGTAGATGCCGCAGCCTTACAATTGCTTGGCTACGAGTTTACCATGAGCACCCTGGATACCTTTACCTATAGCAGTAATTTCTTTTATAGTATACCTGCCATGACCGTTTCGATTATTACATGGCTGGTGCGACTGGTCTTGGTAGTTCCTCTGGGCTATGGCGTGCTCAATTGGCACCTAGAGCTTACCGACCGCCGCAAGCAGGGTGTGCTTTCCATCTTTTGGCCCTATGAGAGCAAGGCGGCTTTTCGTGGTGTCCTGCTCTCCCTCAATATTGCCATTAAAACACTGCTTGCTGCCATGCTGCTGCTGGTGCTGCCGGTAGTGGTACTGCTGGCTGGAGATATGGCTGGTCTTAACGCACCTCTTTCCATGACACTTGTCTACTCCGGCATAGTGCTTATGGTGGTGGCGGTAGCACTGCTTTGGGCGTTCTGCCAGCGATTTGCCATTGCTCCTATCCTCATCTGTGAAAAATATCAGCTGACAGTACACCAGGCCATCAAGCAGTCGGTGCAGTTTACCAAGGGCCACCGCTGGGAACTGGTGCGCTTTGAACTCTCCTTCCTGCCATGGATGCTGCCGCTGCTGGGTGCGGGGGGCATGCTGTCCTTCTCACTGGCTTTCGATACCCGCAGCATCATGCCTCTGGTTTGGATGTGGGTATTTGGGCTGGTTGCCATTGCCACCTACCTATTGGTGGCACCCTACTATACCATGGCACGGGTGATGTATGCTCGTTACCTGTATGAATATGGGCTTTGGCAGCAGAAGGGAACAGACCCTGTGCAGCCTACCGCATGGGAACAGCCGGAGGAGCCCATTGCCCCGCCGGTAAACAGCACCTATGTGGGTGATGAGGCTGACACTTCGGAGGAACCCATGGAACCCTCAGAAATGTCCTCTAATGACGAACAACCGCCCTCCGATTATCTATAACCTAAAGTTTTCACTGCGAAAAGAGACGAAATTTGTCGAATATGTGCCTTTACTGTGGAACTATAATACTGTACAATATAAGAGTATTGTTGTTGTGCATTATAACAACGAACGCCCAAACTGTGCACTAGATTCCAGAGTATTCATAATAAGCTACGGTATAAAGCGGGGGATATGGCCCCGGAGTCTCTACCGAACCGCCTTAAATGGTTCGACTACCGGCATGCTACGACAACGGGCTCTTTTTATCAAAAAGATAGCACGGGTGTCTTTGGCTGCTGATGTCAGCCAAGGGCACCTGTTTTTTTATGGTAATCTGGGCAAAGTAAGCACAAAATGAGAAGTGTTGGAGGATGCAAAAATGGAGAAATTTTTTAAGCTCAAGGAACACGGCACAACGGTGAAGACAGAGGTATTTGCAGGTCTTACTACTTTTTTTGCCATGGCGTACATTATCTTTGTCAACCCAAGCATGATTAGCTATGACCACAGCTTCCCGGCTATTGCAAACGGCGTTTTCTTTGCAACCTGTATATCTGCCGCTATAGGTACCCTGCTTATGGCGTTTATGGCAAACCTGCCTTTTGCACAGGCACCCGGAATGGGCCTGAACGCACTGTTTGCCTTTACCGCAATGCCCACATTGGCTGCTCTGGCGGGAAACCCCGATATGGATCCCGTTAAGCAGTATCAGATGGCGCTTGCACTGGTACTCCTCTCCGGTATTCTCTTTATGATTATCACCGCTGTTGGTTTGCGTGAGGCCATCATCGAAGCTATTCCCAAGAACATCAAGGTTGCCATCTCCGGCGGTATCGGCCTCTTCATCTGCTTCCTGGGCCTGCAGAATTCCGGCCTGGTAGTAAACAGCGATGCCACTTTGGTGGAGCTGGTAAGCTTCACCAACCTGGGCGCCAGCAAGGGTGCTATCCTGTCCATTATCGGTCTGATTATTATTGCTGTACTGTCCTACCGTAAGGTTCGCGGTGCCATTATCATCAGCATTGTTGCCACCACTGCACTTTCCTTCCTTACCGGAAATTCCGCTATGCCCGAGTCCTTTTCCATTGACATTGGCGCTCAGGCTGCCGACTTTGTAAATGTATCTCTCTTTAAACTAGATTTTGCTACCATCTTCTCCGGTGGCAGCATAGGAGCAGCGGTCACCGCTATCATCGTGCTGGTGCTCTCCTTCTCCATGGTCGATATGTTTGACTCTATCGGTACCTTCCTGGGTACCGCCGACAAGGCAGGCCTTCTAGATGAAGACGGCAAAATGCCTACCATGCGTAAGGCACTGATGTGCGATGCCATTGCTACCACTGCCGGTGCGCTGCTGGGTACCTCCACCGTTACTACCTACGTAGAATCCGCAGCAGGCATTGGCGAGGGCGGTAAAACCGGCCTTACCAGCCTTGTAACTGGTGTAATGTTCATTCTGGCACTCTTCGTGGCTCCCTTCATTGGACTGGTGCCCGCCTGTGCTACTGCTCCCGCCCTTATCTATGTGGGCTTCCTTATGCTTTCCGGCATTGCCAAGGTAGATTTCTCCGACATTACCGAGGCGCTTCCCGCATTCCTTACCATTGCTATGATGCCTCTTACCTACAGCATAGCAAACGGTATCGCATTCGGCCTTATTTCCTACGTCCTCCTCAAGCTGTTCAGCGGCCGTGTGAAGGACATTCACATTACCACTGTTGTGCTGGCAGGTCTTTTCATTGTCAAGTATTTTGTAGCTATCTAAGGACAGATAGTTTGCCCAAAAGTGAGGGTATGGCGAAGTGTGCCATACCCTCACTTTTTTTGTGCGTGTCTCCGTTGACAGCCTTCCAAAAAAAGTATATATTGTACCCATAAGCGTAAGCGAATGGTATAATTGCGCATAGAAACGGCAATCGTTCTGCGCATAACTTAAAATGACTGGGTACAGTCATTTTAACATATAATGGTATAAAGGAGGCTTGGCTTTGGTTACGGATAAGGATCAGAAAAAGCTAACCACAACCCAGCTTATGGATCACCTTCGTCGGAGCCAAACGGTGTCGGATGCACTGGCAGCAGACATAGGAACTGCCGGAGTACAGCAGCTGCACCACTGCCTAAAGGAACTAACCGAAAGCTATGGCGTTTCGGTGTCCCAAATCATCTTTGAAACCAACCTGAGCAAATCCTTTGTATATCAGCTTTTTTCGGGAGAACGGAATGCCGGGCGGGATATTATTCTAAGAATGGCTTTTGCTATGGGGCTCAGTGTCAAGGATACCCAGCGGCTGCTCTCTGCCTCCAACAACGGCAGCCTTTACCCACGGGTGCGTCGTGACGCCGCAATTATCTTCTGTCTAAATAAAAAACTGACGCTCACGGAAACCTGTGAGCTGCTGGACGGTCTTTCTGAAGAATCCTTGCAATAACGCCGGGGGTGCTGTTGTGCTGATTGATGAGTTTAACGAAGAATACCGTAAGAATGTGCTGGCCACCCTCATACTGCCGATTTCCCTTGTGGATAGGTACATCATCATCTCCTGTCTCAAGGATGGTATGGGACGGAGAGCTTTTTTGCTGTCCGGAACAGACGGCAGCTTTATTCTGAAAACACAGCCTGCAGGTGAAGTGGACAGGCTGGAGGAGGAATACCAAATACTTGAGGGGCTTTCCCACCCAGGTCTGCCCCGTGTTATAAACTGTTTCACCGAGGGCGGGCAGGAATATCTGCTACGGGAATATTTTGAAGGGGTAAGCCTATATGACTATGTGAACCGACAGGGACCGCTTTCGGAAAGCCGGGTATTGGAGCTTATGCGCAGCATCTGTCCGGTGCTCCACTACCTGCACGCCCAAACACCGCCCATTATACACAGGGATATAAAGCCCCAGAACATTATACTGACCCCCGATGGTAGCTGTAAGATTATTGACATGGGTACCGCCCGCCGTTATAAGGAAAATGAAAGCTGTGACACTGTTTTTATGGGCACCCAGATTACAGCGCCGCCGGAGCAGTTTGGCTATCGACAGACCGATTGCCGTGCGGATATATACTGTTTGGGTATGCTCATGCTCTTCTTGCTTACTGGCAGCTTTGAACATGGTAAGCGTCCACCTACCATATCACGCACCTTCTGGTGGGTAATATCCCGCTGCCTTGCCTTTGACCCCAGAGCACGCTTTGGAAGTGTCCGTCAGCTGGAACGCTGCCTTTTTGCACTGCGTAAACGCAAAGCTATTTTAGGAACGGTGCTTGCTGCTGTCGGTTGTCTGATGGTAGGAGGCTTTGCCTATGCCCAGGCTGAGGCCGCCAAGCTGGTGCAGTTCCAAAACCCCATAATCGACCAAGCAGTTCGCCTGGAGCTTGCCAAGGGCCCCGACGAACCTATCCTAAAGTCCGAAGCTGCGTTGGTAAAGTCCCTCTATATCTGCGGTAACACCATTATGGATAATCCCGAGGCTCATTCCAACTACTGTGGCGAACACTGGTACAGTCGGAAGCGGCTTCCACAGGACGGCACAGTCACCGACCTTTCGGACGTAGCCAAGCTTACGGGACTGGAAAATTTAATTTTGGATGGACAACAGATTACTGATGTTACCCAGCTTTCAGAGCTTCCACTGCGCAATGTGAGCCTTTGTGCCAACCAAATTACAGAGATTACCCCTCTTGCCGGATGCGCGGAGCTAACCTCCCTGCGGCTAGAGGGCAATCCCATTGATGATATCTCCGTAGTGGCAGAACTGCCAAACCTGACCTGGCTGGACATTAATCATACCCGTGTTACCGACATTTCCCCCATTGCCCAGCTGCCTATAAAAAAACTGTATTTTGTGCAGTCCGGTGATACAGTAGCGGAGGACTATTCCGCGCTGACAAAGCTGCAGCTAACCCACCTGTACATCAGTAATTTGAGTAGACGTGCACTGGATACTGTGTATGGCATGACCTCCCTTAAAAAGCTAACCATTTACAACAGCGGCATAGAGGATATCAGCCTTTTTAACCGTCTTACCCAGCTGGAAGAGCTGGATATCGCCTTTAATGACCTTTCCGGGCTTGAAGGAATAGGCGACTATCCGGCCCTGACCTATCTGGGTGTGGAGGGAAATGCCGATGTAAAAAGTATTGCACCCATTACCAAATTCCGCGAACTAAACAATCTGCGCATTGGTGGATGTCCGGTTACCGACCCCGCCCCGCTTCTGGCCTTTCCAAAGCTGCAAAGCTTTAGCTGCGGTGCGGAGCTGGCGGCAAAACTGGATACTGTGACCCTACCCAAAGGCATCTGGCTGGAGGTAAAGGATTACAGCTAGTACTAAATCTCTTTTCCCCCCTCATAGACTGTAGTCAGTGAGGGGGGCTTTTTTATGCGTAGTTGGCTTAAGAATGGACTAATTGCCGATGGAACAGGTGCTGAACCTTATATGGCCGATGTAGTGCTGGAGGATGACAGAATTGCCTTTGTGGGTACGGTACCCGCCCATATGGATGCTAAAATAGTTGACCTTTCGGGACTGCTGCTTTGCCCCGCATATATAGATGTACATGCCCACTCCGATATCTCGCTGCTTTACCGAAACAACCCCTGCAGTAAGGTGCTACAAGGCATTGGCACCGAAATTATTGGCAACTGCGGCTTTTCTCCCTTTCCATTGGAGAAGACTCCCTATGCCATCAGTCGCCGCCGAGCTTCCCTGGCTTTTATTGATGTGGAACAGGTGGACTGGCACTGGCAGGACTTCCGTGGCTACCGTGCCGCAGTGGAGGCCGCCTGTCCCAATACCAACCTGCTACCGCTGGTGGGTCATGGAAGCATTCGTGCTGCTGTTATGGGGTATGATGCCCGCAAGCCTACCGCCCCAGAACTGGACAGGATGTGCGGCTTATTGGAAGAATGCCTTGGGCAAGGGGCGGCAGGACTTTCGGTGGGGCTGGGGTATCCGCCCGACTGCTATGCCTTTACCGAGGAGCTTTTGTCCTTGGCACAGGTGGTGCGGCGACAGAACAAGATACTCACCCTTCATATGCGTAACGAGCGAACCGCAGTTTTTGATGCGGTGGAGGAAGCATTGGCCCTTGCCGTGAAAAGTGGTGTGCGCATGGAGCTTTCCCACCTCAAGTGCGCGGGAAGAGGCAGCGCAGGGCGCAGTGGGGAACTGCTTCGGCGGATAGAGCAGGGAAGAAAAGAGGGAGCCGATGTTACATTTGATATTTATCCCTACTGCTGCGGAAGCACCTGTTTAAGCGCAGCTTTTCCGGACTGGGCACAGGAGGGAGGCATGGAACAGCTGCTGCAAAGGCTAAGTACCTCCGTACTACTGCCCGATATTCTGGGCGCAGTGGAAAAAAGCTATGAGAACTTTGGGGATAGTGTCACCGTTACACTGGCAGAACACACCCCATGGGCACTGGGGAAAACCATGGCGCAGCTTGGGCAGGAATGGGCCTGCACCCCGGCAGAGGCAGCCGTAGAGCTAATGCTGCGGGAACAGGGGAGGGTAGAGGTGGTTACACGCCTTACAACATGGGAGGATCTGGACACCATTGCCCTGCACCCACTCTGCCTTTACGGCACCGACGGCCTTGCTATGGATGGGGGTGAGCAGGCTATCCGCTCCATGCCGCACCCACGGTACTTCGGCAGTATGCCGGCACTGTTTGGGCGTTACCACACCACGGGATGGCTTACCATGGGGGAGCTGATACATCGCCTGACGCTAAAGCCGGCGGAGCGGTTCGGCATTCGGGAACGGGGAGCAGTGCGCAGGGGATGGTATGCCGACCTGGCAGCCATAGCAACCGAGCAGTTTTGCTGTGGAGCCGACTATTTGCACCCCCTGGTACCGGCACAAGGAGTAAAACAGCTGTGGATTGGGGGAAGGGAAACGGTATCAAGGGGTGTGCTCACCGGAGTAACAGCAGGCAGAGTGCTTTAAGCCTTAAAAGTTATGAAATCGTTTCGGATTTTTTTGGGGATGCTACATATGATTTGTGAAAATAGCACTAAAAATATCTATATAATTGTAGGTAAAAATATTGACTTAGTAGTAAATATTGCTCTATAATAAGGTTATAGCAGTACCGAAACGTTTCGGAAAAAACAACGAAAGGATGTGCGTGCAGATGATAGGACTAAAAGATGTGGCGCAAGCATGCGGACTTTCGGTAACCCAGGTGAGCCGTGCGCTCAATGGCAAAAGCGATGTAAGCCTTGCTACCAGAGAACGGGTAGAGCGTGTGGCAGCGCAGATTGGATATGTAAAAAATCTGACAGCTCAGAGTTTATCCTCCAAGCAGTCCAACCAGCTGGCAGTTATTATCCGAGGCCTAGATGGAAAGCGGGAGAGCACCTCCTTTGTCATCGATGCCATACGGGGTATCAATGCCTTTGCACGCCAGAATGGTTATGAAACTGTCGTTCACTTCATAGAGGAAATTCCAGAATCCTACGAAAGCTACTGCCGCCAGCGTGGTGTTGGGGGCATGATGCTCTTTAATGTAAATTTTAACGATGAGTCTTTCATTCGCTTGCAGGAGAGCAGCTTCCCCTGTGTAGGCATTGATATGGCAATGTCGGGCGAGAACAAGGGCTGTGTGATTGTCAACAACGCTTACTACACAACCCTAGCCATGCAGCAGCTTATAAAGCGGGGACGCAAAAAAATTGCCCTTATAGCCGGTGACCCGGGTGCGTTTGTAACCATCGAGCGGCAGTCTGGCTACGAAATGGCACTGCGGCAGGCAGGCATGGAGCCCGACCCCAAGCTGATGGGCTGCGGAGAGTTCAGGCTGGAGGATGCCCGCAGTGAAACCCTGCGCCTTATGAAGGAATCCCCCGACATTGACGGTTTCTTTTGCATGAGCGACCTGATGGCTATAGGAACCATCGACGCACTAAACTCACTGGGCTATAAGCTCCCCGAACAGGTGTCCATCTTCGGGTTTGATGGACTTCCTCTTACCGACTACATCCATCCTGTTCTATCAACCATAAAGCAGGATCATATCAAAAAGGGGTATCATGCGGCGCGGCTGCTTACCCAAATTATGCGTGGCGAGCAGGATGAGCGCACAGTGGTGCTGCCTTGTGAGCTATGGTTGCGGGAATCGCTGTAAGGTACAAAACGGTAGCAGATAGTTTGCACAGGTATCTGCCTGAGGCATGGCTATAAATAATTGCAAAATATGAGAGGAGAAAAGTATGAAACATTCAGCGGCAAAAAGATTTATTTCCATTACATTGGTAGCTCTTATGGTGGCAATGCTTGGCGCATGCGGACAGCCCGCAGCACCTGCAGCCCCTGCACCCGCTCCCGCTCCCGCGGCTCCTGCTCCTGCTCCTGCTCCCGCAGCCCCTGCACCCGCTCCCGCAGCACCCGCAGCGGATAAGGGTGTTCGTGTATACCAGCTAAAGGTTGAAATTGATGCTCCATTTAAAGAGTATGCAAAGCTCTATACTGAAAAGACAGGCGTTCCTGTAACCATTGAGTCTGTGGGCGGCGGTGCCGATACACAGGGTATGCTCAAGGGCTATGCACAGGCCGGAAATATGCCTGACATCTTCGTATTCGAAGGCCCCGGCCAGTACGAGACTTGGAAAGAGTACATGGCAGACCTCTCCGGTGAAGAGTGGGTGGACGATACCGCTGCCGAGTTCGTCGTAGACGGCAAGGTATACGGTTTCCCCATGGCTGTTGAAGGCTACGGCATGGGCTACAACGCAGACCTGCTTGCTAAGGCAGGCATAGACCCCGCAACACTGACCACCGTTGATGCGTATAAGGCTGCTTTCAAGAAGCTGGACGGCATGAAGAAGGAACTGGGCATTGACAGCGTTGTTTCTCTGGGCGTCAGCAAGAGCGGCGGCCTGGACTGGGTTTCCGGTAACCACAACTTCGGCGTTTACCTTTCTGCAGGTCTTAAAAATGGCGACACCTCCATCATCAACGATGTTCTGGCCGGCAAGGTCGATGAAGCTCGTATGAAGGAATATGCCGAGTATGTAAAGCTTCTTATGGACTATTCCAACAAGGATATCCTGCTCACCGGTAACTACGACCAGCAGGTTGCTGCTTTTGCAGATCAGAAGGCCGTATTTATCCACCAGGGCAACTGGATAGATCCCAACCTTGCACCTCTGAACCTTACCTTTAAGATGGCTTATGCTCCTCACGCATTCAGCAAAAACACCATTGACGGTATCCAGGTAGGCGCTCCCTCCTGGCTGGCTGTTAACGCAAAGGGCAATGTTGAAGAAGCTAAGGCATTTTTGGCAAGCATCGCCACCACCCCCGAGGGTCACGATTTCATGGTCAACAAGGCCAAGATGGTTGCCGCTTACGGCAGCGTCACCCTAAAGCCCACTACCCCTCTCTCTATCAGCGTTATGGAGTGGGTTTCCAAGGGCAAGACCTATGACTGGGAACAGTTCAAAATGCCTGACGGTTTTGGACAGAACGTACTGGCACCTATCTATGAGCTGCTTGGGCAGGGCACCATCACCACCGAGGAGTTTGCAAAGCAGATAACTGCTGCTATCGCAACCATTCCTACACTGAAGAAGTAAACAGTTCTATCCGTGTCGGGGTAGCCGAGAGCGGCTGCCCCGACACTTTCGCACCCAACCTCTCCAGAAAGGAATGGTATAGGCATGAAAAAGACAGCACCCATACAGTTTATAGCGGCTATACTGCTTGTTCTGCTAGGACTGCTAGGCACCTATGTAAGCAACACCATGACTACCGTTACGGCTATGCGCGCAAGCGTACTCACCGCCGAGCAGGCTGCTATAGATGCAGCGGCTGCACTGGAAGCCACTAGGGCTGCTGTGGCAGAGTCGGATGTAGCTGTGAAAAAGGTAGAAGCAAGCAATACCATAGGCACCCCTGAAGGTGCAGCAGTTATGGAAAATGCAAAGAAACTGGCCCGTGACCTGAAAAACGCCGAGAAAAAAGCAAAAAACAAACAGATAGCATGGGAAGAGGCCGCCGCCGCAGGGGTACCGGCAGGCAGCGCCATAGATTCTCTGCTTGCACGTGGCAGTGCCACACTGCGCTATCCTTTCCTGCTGGGCGGCATTTTGCTGCTGCTGTGGGCAGTTGGAAACAGCGCACAGACCCGCTACGGGGTATCACTGTCCGCTATCATTTCAGGCTCATTGCTTACTGTCATATCCCTTGCAGTCTGCTTTGGGCACAAAACTATCCTCTTTTCCTATGGCGTGTCCATGGGTGACCTTCTGCTGGGAATGGTGGTAAAGTACCGCGGTATACTCCTGCTTACAGGGTTGCTCCTTGTTGCCATAGGCGTCTACATATCCCCCAAGCTGCAGGCCCGCAAAGTGGTTTGTGTGCTCTTTTTGGCTCCCGCACTGGCGGCTTTCTGTATGACCATTGTCATACCCTTCCTGCTCGGTATCTTCTATTCCATGACCGACTGGACAGGCGTCGCTATGACCAAGTTTGTAGGGCTCCAAAACTATCAGGGTTTCTTTTCTTCACCGGAATACCTACATGCGCTGATTGTAACCATTAAGTTTACAGTCATAAATATGATTCTTGTAAATGTTGTTGCCTTCGCCCTCTCTATGCTGGTTACAGGACAGCTAAAGGGAAAGAACTTTTACCGTGCGGGCTTCTTTGTTCCAAACCTTATCGGCGGTATTGTACTGGGCTACATATGGCAATTTATTTTTAACTATGTTATCCCTCCCTTTGCACAGAGCATAGGTGTGGGGTTCCTTTCAAACTCTATGCTGGCCGACCCAAATGCAGCGCTGGGCGCTATCGTCGTGGTCAGCATTTGGCAGTATGCAGGTTACATTATGATGATTTATGTAGCTGCCATACAGGGTGTTCCTACCAACATACTGGAGGCAGCACAGGTGGACGGCGCAAACAAGTGGATAAAGCTTACGAAGATTACCATTCCCATGATTGCCAATGCCTTCACCGTCTGCATCTTCCTTACATTGGTAAATTCTTTCAAGCAGTTTGACCTGAACTACGCACTAACCAACGGCGGGCCTGCCGCCCTCTTTATGGAAAAGGCGGTAAACTCCACCGAGCTGCTGGCACTTAATATCTACCGAACGGCATTTGCCCTTAATAACATGGCGGTTGGTCAGGCTAAGGCTGTCATATTCTTCATTATGCTGGTTATCGTGTCCCTTATTCAGGTGACGGTCAGCAAGCGTAAGGAGGTGGAGATGTAATGGGAACTATGGTAACAAAGGCTGCGAAAGGCCATATAAAAGGCACACAGGGGGAGGTAAACGGCCCTGCCGGAAAGCTAAAGCTTTTCATTCTGGAGGTTTTTGTGGTCCTGCTCTTCTTACTCTTTATGGTGCCATTTTTCATTGTCATCTGTGACTCCGCCAAGGTCAGTATTGATATTATCAAAGACCCCATTGGCCTTCCCAGTGACTGGTCACAGCTTCCCCGCAACATTACAGCACTGCTGAACAATCCAAACATGCGGTATTGGCCTGCATTCACCAGTTCCCTCGTTATTACCGTACTGTCGCTGGTGGTTATCGCCATTGCCTCTTCCATGGCGGCATGGGTACTGGCCCGCAGCAAAAAGATGTGGTCCAGTGTCATCTTCATGCTCTTTGTAGCCGCTATGGTTATCCCCTTTCAGGTGGTTATGCTACCGCTGCTCTCTTGGTTCCGTGTAGTATCGGAATTCATCGGTATTCCACTGCTCAGCAGTTATCAGGGTATCATCTTTGCCTATCTGGGCTTTGGTTCATCCATGACCATCTTTATCCTCCATGGCTTCATAAAGGGTGTCCCCTTGGAACTGGAGGAGGCTGCCACCATAGATGGCTGTATGCCGGCGGGAACCTTTTTCCGCATTGTACTGCCGCTGCTGCAGCCTGTGTTCATTACAGTGCTTATCCTAAATGGTATCTGGATATGGAACGACTTCCTGCTGCCCTCCCTGATGC
The DNA here is from genome assembly GCA_036645835.1 of Angelakisella sp. Taxonomy (GTDB): domain Bacteria; phylum Bacillota; class Clostridia; order Oscillospirales; family Ruminococcaceae; genus Angelakisella. The sequence continues at coordinate 41,521 of JAVXNK010000024.1, forward strand.
TCGGCTTCAATGGTGCAGTACAGACCTTGCCCATTGCGGTCACTAGCTTTGTGGGCTCCTATGTCAAGCAGTGGGACCTCATTCTTACCTCCACCCTCATGGCGATCCTGCCGGTTATTGTACTCTTTCTTTTTGCGCAGAAGTATATCATTAAGGGTATGGTAGACGGCTCTATCAAATAAAATACTTATTACTAATTACAAAAAGGAGCATAGTCAGATGAAAGAATTAAAAGCGGGAATTATCGGCTGTGGAGGCATTGCCAATCAGAAGCATATGCCCTCCATCAAAAAACTGGGGCTGGTTAGTCTTGTGGCGTTCTGCGATATTAAAGAGGAGCGTGCGGTAAAAGCAGCAGCCGATTTCGGCTGTGAAGGTTCCACCATATATACCGACTACAAAAAGCTGCTGGAGGAAAACCTAGACATCATTTATGTCTGCACGCCCAACCGTTCTCACTGTGCCATTACGGTAGATGCCCTACGCAGTGGTAAGCATGTTATGTGCGAAAAGCCCATGGCAATGAACTACGATGAGGCTATGCAGATGGCGAACGCCGCCAAGGAAAGCGGCAAATTGCTGACCATTGGTTATCAGAATCGTTACCGCCCCGACAGCCTCTACCTGAAGGAAGAGTGCAAAGAGGGCAAGCTGGGCGACATCTACTATGCCAAGGCAAAGGCTATTCGCCGTAGAGCAGTGCCCACATGGGGCGTTTTCCTCAATGAATACGAGCAGGGCGGCGGGCCTCTCATCGATATCGGCACTCATGCACTGGACCTAACCCTGTGGATGATGCAGAACTATAAGCCGAAGTATGCCGTAGGCACCACCTTCCACAAGCTAAACGATGAGAAGGAGCCCGCCAACGCATTTGGCGACTGGGACCCTAAGGAGTTTACCGTGGAGGATAGCGCTTTCGGATTTATCGTTATGGAAAACGGCGCTACCATTACACTGGAGGCCAGCTGGGCCCTTAACACACTGGATGTAAAGGAAGCCAAAACAGTTCTCTGCGGCACCAAGGCAGGCGCCGATATGGAGGATGGACTGCGCATTAACGGTGTAAAGCACAACCGTCAGTATGTGGAGATTCCAAAGCTGGTAGCAGGCGAGGTAGATTTCTTCTCCGGTGGCGGTGTAGCACCCGAGGTTATGGAGCAGCAGGTGTTCGTGAATGCCGTTCTGGGTAAGGGCGAGCTCTGTGTTCTGCCCGAGCAGGCTGCTGCTGTAACCCGTATATTGGATGCTATCTATGAATCAGCCAAAACAGGCAAGCCTGTTTATTTTAACTAAAATTGACATCGTTCGGGTTTTGTGCACCGAACTGCACTCTATTTATAAAGGAGATAGTATATTATGAAACTAGGTGTAATGACCGTATGCCTTGGCGATATGTCCCTAGACGCTACCCTTGGGTACCTGAAAGGGTTGGGTGTGCAGCAGGTAGAGATAGGCTGTGGCGGTTCTCCCGGTACTGCCCACTGCGATGCCCGTAAGTTTATAGCGAACCCCGGCCTTGCCGATGAATTTATGGCAACCATCCAGAAGCATGGACTGGGTGTTGCGGCGCTATCTACCCATGGCAACCCCGTACACCCCAACAAAGCCATAGCGGCTGACGACCACGAGCAGTATGAGGCTGCAGTTCAGCTTGCAGAAAAGCTACATATTCCCACTGTAGTCACCTTCTCGGGCTGCCCCGGTGACTGCGAAGAGTCCAAATACCCCAACTGGGCAGTGGCGACATGGCCCACCGACCATCAGGTAATCCGTGACTGGCAGTGGAACGAAAAGCTGATACCCTACTGGAAAAAGGCCGGTAAGTATGCTGAAGATCACAATGTGAAGGTTGCACTGGAGATTCACCCCGGGTTCTGTGTCTACAATACCCCCACCATGATACGCCTTCGGGAGGCTGTAGGCCCTGTTATCGGTGCAAACTTTGACCCCTCCCACCTGTTCTGGCAGGGAATAGACCCGGTTGCTGCTATCCGTGAGCTGGGCGGCGAAGCCATCCACCATTTCCATGCTAAGGATACCTGCATTGATAAGTACAACACCGCTATAAACGGTGTGCTGGATACCCGTTCCTTCAGCGATATCCAGAACCGCCCATGGGTGTTCCGCACCGTTGGCTACGGCCATGGTGAGGAGGTCTGGCGTGCCATCTTCAGCGAACTGCGCAAGGTAGGGTACGATGGCATTATTTCTATTGAGCACGAGGATGGTTTAATGACCATGAAAGAAGGACTTGAAAAGGCCATTGCGTTCTTACAAAAAAACATTATCTTTGAATCGGACAATGTAAACATGTTCTGGGCATAATGCCGTGTGTTGTTTTTATAAATGCAACAGATGACAGCATTCACCCTATTCCGCCAAAACTCCGGAAGGGGTTTGGAGTGGGATGGCAAGTTACAGGGAACCAATAATATTACAAAGTGAAAGAGTGTAAGCTATGTATAAAATCGGAATTATCGGATATGGTGGCATGGGAGCATACCATGCAGAACGCATTACCAGTACAGAAGGCTTCGAAGTATCTGCGGCCTATGACATTAATCCTGCCAAGGTACAGAAAGCCCGGGATGACGGTTTCCGCGGTATAGACACGCTGGAAGAGTTTTTAGCGGACAACAGTTTCGATACTGCGCTGATTGCCGTTCCCAATAATTTTCACAAGTCCCTTTCTATAGCTGCTATGGAAGCGGGAAAGAATGTCATTTGTGAAAAGCCGGTAATGATGAACGCCGCTGACCTTGTGGATGTAATTGCAGTGAGCAAGCGCACCGGCAAGCTTTTCTCGGTGCATCAGAATCGCCGTTGGGATAAGGACTTCCTTATTGTTAAAAAGATGGTGGATGACGGTATCTTGGGCACACCCTTCTACATTGAATCTCGGGTGCAGGGCTCCAAGGGTATTCCAGGTGACTGGCGGTGCGTCCCTGAAGCAGGGGGCGGTATGCTCTACGACTGGGGTATTCACCTGATCGACCAGATTATGTGGATGATAGACAGTAAGGTTACCGAGGTTTACGCACACCTCCTTAGTGTCAAGTTCCCCGATGTGGATGACAACTTTAAGCTGATGCTGCGGTTTGAAAACGGGCTCTCCGCTCTTGTGGAAGTGGACACCTATACCCTCATACCGCTACCGCGCTGGCATGTTTCCGGAGACAAGGGCACCGCACAGATAGATTCCTTTGCCTGTGACGGAAGAATGGTTCATGCAAAGAGCAGCGAGATGCACTGGGAAGAGGGCATTGTATACACCGAGGCAGGCCCCACCCGTACCATGGCCCCCCGTCCCAAGGAAAGTTTGGAAGAAAGCCCGCTGCCGGAGGTTACCTGCGACAGCCGTGACTACTACCGTAACTTCCGCGATGCCGACCTGGGCGTTGCACCGCTCATTGTTCGTCCAGATGAAGCTCTGCGGGTTATGCAGGTCAT
>JAVXNK010000024.1:45073-51869 GCA_036645835.1 Angelakisella sp.
TCGGTAATCTTCACATCCAGCAGCTGCTCCCGAGGTGTTTCGGTCAGGTCGCGGTCGAACACTACAAAGTCGGCAACCTTACCCACGGTCAGTGAGCCCATGTCTTTTTCAGTAAAGGCAAATTTGGCGGTGTTTAGGGTGTGCATTCGCAGTGCAGTAATGATATCTACGCTATATGCAGGGTTGGGGTGGTTGCAGGAGGAGTAAAGCCCCATAATGGGATCCACCTGAGAGCTGGGATTATCCGAGCCGTTGGCAAGGGTTAGTCCGGCATCTATCATCAGGGGTAGGGGGTGCTTTTCATAGGCTCGCTGTCCTATTACCTGCACCAGATAGGGAAGTGGTTCCTCTGGCCATGTAAGGAAGGGCGTTTGTACTGCACAGTAAAGCCCCAGTTTGCCAGCACGTTCCAAATATTCCTTTGGGAACAGGTCGCCGTGGATAATGGCGTGGCGGTGGTCTTTTCGGGGGTAGTCCCGCAGTGCCTCTTCAAAGGCAATAATCAGCTGTTCTATGGCAGCATCCCCTATGGCATGAATAGCCAGATGCATCCCTGCACGGTTTGCTTTCTTGATAAATTCGTTCACCGTCTCCTGACTGTGCAGCAGCCAACCGCTGCTTTCGGGGTTGCTGGTGTATGGTTCCCGCAGGGCGGCGTCTTCGGCACCAAAACAGCCATCCAGCTGGCTGGCGAAGCAGCCGCCGACACGCCTGCATTCCTTCGCCATGGCCTCTTTTATATCCATGGTCTGAAAGAAGGGCAGCACCCGAATGGGTGTTTGGCCATCTACACCCACCGTTAGGTCGTAGGGGGAGGAGTCTCCTTCCAGTCCCTCTACGGGCAGGATAAGGTTAATGCCCTTTTTTGCCAGCATATCCATTACCCGTGGAATGTTGTTCATAATAAACTTTGGTGTCACATAGCCCATCTTGGCGGAATGGGTACAGAGCAGCTGGAAGGCTTCACTGTAGCACTCACCTGTTTCCTTGTTAAGCTGTGGATGGTTTTGCAGCTCGGGAGGCAGCAGGGCTATTAGTGCAGAGTTTACAATGCCCGCATGACCGTCATACTTTCCCAAGGCCAGTGGACGGTCGGTAACACTATCCAGCTCCTGCCGTGTGGGCAGCCGCTTCTCTTCCATAGTGTGGGCGGAAATGCCAAAGCCCTGTATAACCTTTTCGTGGTCGGTTTTTATGTATTCTGAAATTTTAGCCAGTACCTCGGGAATATTTTTACAACCCCGTACATCCAACGGCAGAAAACAGGTGGATATAAAGTGCAGGTGTGTATCTCCAAAGCAGGGAGTCACACAGGCACCACCAAGGTCAATTACATTGCCGGTTTTGTACCGGTCGGGCAGTGTATCACCGGTATAGGCTATCCGACCATTCTCTTCTACCAGAATGCTAAAGATACGGTTCTCGTCCTCGCAGGAAATAAATTTTCCGTTTGCAAAAACCCTCATACTGTGAACCTCCATTCCAAAATTTTCCTTACTGTTTTTATTATACTACCAAATGCATTCAGGTCAATCTGCGGATAGATTTTTTCACACAGATGTGCTACTATTAGCAGGTAATAACCATAACTGTGGGAGGAAACGGGATGACCCTACAATATAACCTAATTCGCTCCAAACGAAAAACAATCTCTCTTTGCGTAGCCGACGACCTGTCGATACAGGTGCGGGCACCGCAGCGTATGCCGCTGGGAGATATTGAGCAGTTTGTGGAGAAGCACACAGGGTGGATAGAAAAACAGCGCAGTGTAGTGGAACGGCGAACCGCCAACCCACTGACCCACGTGCAGGTGGAGCAGCTGCGGGAACAGGCAAAGGTGCTTTTGCCCCAAAGGGTAGCCCACTACAGCGCCGTTATGGGTGTAGTACCTACGGGTATCAAGGTTACCTCTGCTACAACGCGGTGGGGAAGCTGCAGCGGCAGGAACAGCCTTTGCTTTCCATACCGCATTATGCTGCTTCCGCCGGAACTGCTGGATTACATTATCGTGCATGAGCTTGCACACATTCGGGTGAAAAACCATAGCAAAAGCTTTTATAGCGTGGTTGCAGCATACCTGCCCGACTACAAAGCACGAATAGCCACCCTAAAACGTATAGAAAAAGAGCTTCCGCGTTCCCCTTAATATGGGTAGTGCAAAAGCTCTTTCTTTATTTCATATGTATCAGCTTATAGTAGTCGGCTACAGGCATGGGCCGTGCGAAGAGGTAACCCTGTGCAGTATCGCAGTTGAGGCTGCGCAGCATCTCGGCCTGTTTCTCCGTCTCCACCCCCTCGGTTACCACCGACATGTTAAGGTCACGGGCCATACGGATAATATGGGAGAGTACTACCTCACTGCGGGCGTTATCTTCCGAGCTGTTTAAAAACTCCTTGTCAATCTTCAGTACGTCGGCATGGATATCCTTTAACATATTAAGGGAGGAGTAGCCGCTGCCAAAGTCATCGATGGATACCAGAAACCTAAGCTTTTTTAGCTCCAAGATGGTGCTTTGCAGCGCTGAAATGTTGTGATGGATGAGTGTTTCCAGTATTTCAAGCTCTATGATTTCATGAGGGACGGCATATCTGTCCACAATTGCGCACACCTTTTCGATGTATTCGCAGTCAAAGAGCAGCACCTTGGATTGGTTTACCGATATGGGAACAGGGGAAAGCCCCTCATCCATCCATGCCCGCTGCAGTTTGCAGACCTCCTCCAGAACAAAGAGGTCAATATTTGCTACAAAGCCATTGCGCTCAAAGATAGGTATAAATTCTCCAGGTGGGATAACGCGGTGGTCAGTGGGGGAAATCCACCGCACAAGAGCTTCTGCCCCCGTAATATCCCGGGTGAACAGATCAAACTTCGGTTGGAGGTAGACAACAAACTCACCATGCTGCAGTGCCGACTGCATATTGTCCTCAATGAACTTTACTCTTAGGGCACTGTCGCGTATCTGCTCATTATAAAAGGCATAGGATACCCCATCGGGGTGTAGTTTAGCCGTTTTATGTGCCATGGTGCAGCGGTCAATAATGGTGACAATATCCGTTTCATTAGGGGGTATTTTGTAGGCACCATAAGCAAAGCTGATGGTATAGCTGCATCCGCTTTCCCGATGAAGCGCCTCGAAGCGACTGCGAAATGCGTTGCCCAGCCATATGAGCTGGTCGTCATTGTCCCGCTGCAGCAGTGCAATAAAGTCGTCGTTGGAGATACGGGCAAAACATTCATCCCTTACAAGAATGGAGGAAATGGCTTTTGCAATATTGCAAAGTACAATGTCACCGTCATCAAAGCCAAACATATCATTAATCAGCTTAAAATCCTTAATGTCCAGACGTACCAAATAGTGCTGTTTATCGCCATGTTTAAGTAGCTGTTCTGCGGCCAGCAGCTTAAACTTATTCAGATTGTTTCCCTTGGTCAGTTCATCACAGTAGGCAAGCTTTGTCAGTTCCTTCTGCAGATGGGTAGTATTCTCCATCATCTCGTTCAGCGACTGTGCAACCATCCGTATTTCATCTTTGGTGGATACTGTTATAGGTACTGAAAGGTCTCCTATGCCAATACGCTTGGCGCCCTCCGCTACCGCCATAAGCGGGCGGGATATAAACCTACCCATATACCATGCAGCTACAATAGAAAGCAGCATGCAGGCAATGACTGCCATAAGCAGCTTAATGAAGAGGGAATAGATGTCAACATAAATTTCGCTCAGTGGTGGGCTAAGCCCCAAAATCCAACCGTTTGTAAGTTTGCTGTAGGCAAGGAGACGGTGTTCGGCATCCTGTGTATAGAAGGAGACTATTCCATAGGGGGTATCCTTTATACGGCTGCTCATGTCTTTATAGTGCCCGTCCCCAATAGTCTCTAGGTTGTCACTGGTGAAACGGGTACCTACGTGAAGAGTGGGGTGCACTATAACATCCAGCTTTTCATTAAAGAGGGAGGCATATCCATTTTCGCATACCTTTATACTACGAATTTCATTATACATCTTTCCAAAATGGTAATAGGTACCCACCACGGCAATCAGCTTGCCTTCAATATAGATAGGCTGTGCGTAAGACACAACCTCAATAACCTCTCCATTTTTCAGGGTCCATTGGTAGGGGTTGGTCCAAAAGCCCTCGCCTGTTTGTACAGGACCATACCACCACTGCTTATCATCGGTGGGCAGGGGAGTACTGTCGTAGTATTCCAGAGGAATGTGGTTCTGACGTTCAGGAATACCGTCGCCGTCTTCGTCCGCAAAGTATACGTCGTGGGGAGTGTCGGAAAGCTCGGGGTTAAAGTAACACCAGGCGGATACTCCACTGGTGCGTTTCATGGCAAAGTTGTAGATGTATTCCGACAACTGTTCCTCGTAGGTAGCCAGATAGTCAGGGTCGGACTTCAGCGCAGCGACATCAATGGTGTCTCGCACATAGATTTCCAGTTCCTTAACCCTATCCTCTATTACTACCAGTTCGTTACTAAAGGCAGAGGCGTAGTCCCGTGCCATCCAGACTAGCATTTCCTCAGAGGTTTTCCTTAAAAATGCGCTGCTGCTCCAGAGGCTTATATTTCCTAAAAGCAAAATTGCAAGGCAGGAACAGCATATTGTAACCGCAAAAATCTTGCCACTGATTTTCTTCATTGCGCCATGTTCCTCCTGCAATATTTATTCCTTATAATATTACCTTTTTTTACCTAGCCAGCATAACATTTTCAATTTGGATTATCAATATATTTTTAAATCTTTTTAGGCAAAAGTAGGCACTATTTAAAATTAAAATGGTAAAAATATACAATTTACACCGTTATGTCGACAAAAACCAGTAGAATGAGGCTTAAAAGTGTGCTATGCTTAATGTTAGGAGGTGACGGCATGGAGCGTACAATCTTACACTGTGACTGCAACGGATTCTTTGCATCTGTGGAATGTATACTGAACCCAGCGCTTGCCACCGTCCCTATGGCGGTAGCAGGTAACCCTGAAAACCGTCATGGCATTATACTTGCAAAAAATGAGCTTGCTAAAAAGTACAACGTTGTTACAGCAGAAACTATATGGCAGGCCAAGCGCAAATGTCCGGATCTGGTGCTGGTACCGCCCCACCACGGTGAATATGAGAAGTACTCACGCCTGATAAACAATATATATGAGGAGTTCACCGACTTGGTGGAGCCCTTCGGTATAGATGAGAGCTGGCTGGATGTAACAGGGGTGCAGCATTTGTTTGGAGACGGCAGAGCTATTGCCGATAAGCTTCGTGACACCGTTCGGGAACGGCTGGGTCTTACCATTTCGGTAGGGGTCAGCTTCAATAAGGTCTTTGCAAAACTGGGAAGCGACTATAAAAAGCCGGATGCCACCACCGTCATTTCCAGAGAGAACTTTAAAGATGTAGTGTTCCCGCTGCCTGCCACCGACCTGCTCTTTGTGGGAAAGGCAGCCGCAGCTGTGCTGGATAAACTATATATTAAAACCATAGGCGAGCTGGCAGCAGCCGACAAGGCCACCATCAAATCCTGTTTAGGGAAGATGGGGGAGATGATATGGGAGTATGCCAACGGGTTGGACGACAGCCCTGTACATTCGGTGGACTATAGGCAGGATGTAAAGTCTATCAGCAACAACATGACCTTCCGGCGCAATCTGATAGGGCCTGCCGACATTGCCTTAGGGGTAAATGCTTTAGCGGACGAGGTGGCTTACCGAATGCGCAAAAGCGGACTCAAATGCAGTGTAGTGGGAGTAATTATAAAGGACCCCAGCTTAAAGAGTATCTCCAGGCAAAAGACACTGCAGAATCCTACTCATCTTTCAAAAGACATTGCACAGGCAGCAATAGAGCTGATACAAGCTTCGTGGAGCATGAAGGCACCTATAAGGATGCTTTCGGTGGCAGGTACCAATCTGGTAGATGCGGACAGTGCAGTGCAGCAGCTATCCCTTTTTGGTGAGGTGGATGGCCCCAACCGAGTAAAGCAGGAAAAGCTGGAAACTGCTATGGACCGCATTCGAGATAAATATGGTAAGGGTGCCATAGGTAAAGCGGGAACTATTAAAAACGATATTGGAATACCGTAAGAACGTTCTTATCATCCTCACTTCGTGTGATAAGGGCATCCTGTCTATTTTAGTTATGCATCGCCGCCAAGCGGCAGAATGGAGTATTCATATGACAAAGATTATTGTAAATCCTAAAAAATGTCCTCAGAACCACCGCTGTCCTTCTATTGCCGTATGCCCTGTTGGGGCTATCAGCCAAAAGGATAATTACTCCCTCCCGGTAATAGATACTGGGAAATGTATTGTATGTGGGAAATGCATGAAGTTCTGCCCAAAGGGTGCCTTTGAAAAGGTGGAAGAGTAAAAAAGACCAGCCGTGGCTTGTCGTACAGGCAAACGGCCGCTACCTATGACATATACATATACTTATCGAAATATGTTTAGAGGTTGTGAGTGTATGTATATAAACTTGGTGGCCGCGGCTTTGTCCAACATGCTCTGGTTTGCGCTTCATGTCATCTGCTCCGGTACCTTCCCAAAACCTCTCTCCCCGAAAGAGGAGTGGGAGTGTTTGGAACGCATTGCATTAGGAGATATGTCCGCACGCAATAAGCTTATCGAACATAACCTGCGTCTGGTGGCTCATATTGTAAAGAAATACTATGCCGCCTCTGGCGAACAGGAGGATCTCATCTCTATAGGTACCATGGGTCTTATCAAGGCTGCCGGCACCTTTGATTACGAGAAGGGAACCCGTTTTGCTACATATGCAAGCCGGTGTATCGAAAACG
>JAVXNK010000025.1:0-17634 GCA_036645835.1 Angelakisella sp.
CGGCAATGTCGGTGGATGCGGTGCGCGTACCGATAACCGACTTTTTCCTGTCAATCACCGAAAAGGGTACATTTATAGACTTTAGCGGAAGTAAGGGTAATGTGTTGGACATCCCCAAAGATTGGGACTTTGTCTATGCGCCCACCTATCTGCCTAAGGGGTATTTGCAGACAAGGACGGAATATCTTGGTAACTACTTAGACACAACATATAGTTCCGATATGCAGGAAGATATAGTGTTTCAACAAAGTCAATCCTTTGAGGGAATACTTGCCCTAGATACGGAGGATGCTATGACAGAACAGGTTGCGATTGGGGTATTAAATGGTCTGTATGTGGAAGAGGATGGCAGGTCTATGCTGTTCTGGTCAAACAGTGACGGTTGGTACCTCCTGAGAACCTCCATTGGTAAAGAAGAAACCATAAAAATTGCCGAAAGCGTAAAAAAAACAGAAAAATAAAAAAATACTGTAAGGTTTCGGGATTTTTATGGTTACATCTATAGACCCTAAAATTTTATGGAGGTAAAAAAGTCATGAAACATTTTTTTGCAATTGTTCTGGCAGCGGTATGCTGTATGGCACTCTCGGTGCCGGCCCTTGCACAAGGCATGGAACCAATCACTCCATATTTCACCCATATTAAATCGGCTAAAGGCAATATGACAATAAGCAGCAGCGGCACGGCGAAGGTGACTGGTGGTATGAGTATTGCTAAGGGCGACACCTGCGAAATTATTGCCACTATCGAACAGGAAATTGACGGCTCGTGGCAGGAGGTTAAAACCTTTACCGTCTCCGCCGACAGGACCTCCACAACTATTAGTAAAAGCAAGGCGTTGTACAAGGGCTACAGCTATCGCTGTGTATTCCAGTTCAACGTCTACGAGGGCGGAACGCTTATGGAAAGCTATGAAGCCATCACCGATGAAAAGTGGTATTGATATACATAGATGGCAAGAGGGGCATTGGTGTTAGCCAATGTCCCTCTTTTGTTGTATACATTTATTCGGTTTCGTCCGCTTCGGGCAGCAGTTCGGCTGTTTCGGTGGGTGTCAGTGCCGTAATGCTGGTCAGCTTTCGCTGAATAACACGGGTTCGCACACCCACCAGCTTATCCAGTTCCTGCTCCGCCTGTCCCAGCCGTGTTTGGGTGGCTTGCAGCACTGTGGCAAAACGGTCAAATTCTGTCTTTACCGCACCCAGCACCGACCAGACCTCGTTGCTGCGGGTTTGCAGAGCAAAGGCACGAAAGCCCATTTGCAGGCTGTTCAGCAGGGCGGCCATGGTGCTGGGTCCTGCAATGTTTACCCGGTAATCCCGTTGCAGTACCTCCACCATGCCGCTGTTTACTACCTGTGCATATAGCCCCTCAAAAGGTAGAAACATAATGGCAAAGTCGGTAGTATGGGGTGGGTCCAGGTACTTGTCCCGTATATCCTTGGCAAAGGACTTAATGCGGTTGTTAAGAATGGTGGTGGCAGCCTGTACCGCTTCCGCAGAACCGCTGTCCACAGCGTCCCGCAGGTCGGAGTAAGCATCGGCAGGGAACTTGGCATCAATAGGAAGGTAGACACATTCGCCCCCCTCGGTGGGCAGCTTGATGGCGTACTCCACCACCGCCCGGCTGCCATGCTTGGTAGCCACATTGGTTTCGTACTGGGTTTGGGAAAGTATCTCCTCCAGTATGGCACCCAGCTGAATTTCCCCAAGGATGCCCCGGGTCTTTACATTGCCAAGCACCTTTTTCAGGTCACCCACCCCTGCAGCAAGGGTGCGCATCTCCCCAAGTCCCTCGTACACCTGCCGGAGCCGCTGGTTTACCAGCCCAAAGGACTGGGTCATGGTGTCCTCCAGTGTCTTTTGCAGGCGGGTATCCACCACCTCCCGCATTTCGGCAAGGCGGCGGTTGTTATCCTGCTGCAAGGCGGTCAGCTGCTTTTCCATGGTGATACGAATATTTTCCAGCTTTTGTTCGTTCTCCAGTGTCAGGCTGCGCAGCCTGCTTTCCATTTGCAGTGTCTGGGTAGAAAGCTGCTCACTAATAGCCCGTGCGGTGGTTTGGTTGGCAACAGAAAGTTCCTGCCGCTGTCCCCGCTGTCCATCCGAAAGCTCGTGACGCAGTAGCTCCAGCTGTTCGCTGATGTCACGGTTGTTTAGCGCCTTTACCCGTGCGCTTAGGGTAGCCAACTGCATCCCTAAGAACAGTATAATTATAGATAATATTACTAAAAGTATAATGACGACAAAATCCATCTTTAAATATCTCCGCATTCTCTTCATTTGGTAATAATTATAGCACACATTTCAAAAATATGTGGTATAATCTTAGATAAACATTTTTTTGAACGGGGGGTATGGCCATGACCAACCTGCTGATAAAAACCTTTGTAAAGGACTATGAAAATACCAAGAATATGGTTGTGCGGCAGGGCTATGGACGGTTGGGCAGCCTGGTGGGTATTGTGGTAAACCTACTGCTGTTTGCGGGGAAGTTTACCGTAGGTACGCTCTTTGGCAGTGTAGCCATTACCGCCGACGGTGTCAACAACCTTTCCGATGCAGGTTCCTCGGTGGTGTCCCTCATCAGTTTTCGTTTGGCTGGCAAGCCTGCCGACCGGGAGCATCCCTACGGACACGCACGGATAGAATATCTGGCGGCTATGATAGTGGCCTGCCTCATACTGGTGTTGGGCGTGGAACTGGGCAAAAGCTCCTTTGAAAAGATACTAAAACCTGAAGCGATTACCTTCAGCATGCTTATGGTGGGGGTATTGGTCTTCTCCATAGGAGCAAAGCTATGGCTCTTTTTCTTTAACCGAAATCTGGGGAAGCGCATCGATTCCGAGGTGATGCGGGCTACCGCTGCTGACAGCCTTTCAGATGTTATGGCAACCACAGCGGTGCTTATCTCCACCCTGCTCAGTCCTATCCTTGGCTATCCGCTAGACGGCTGGATGGGTGTGGCAGTTTCGGCTTTTATCCTGCTTTCGGGTATCAACATTATCCGTGATGCTATGAACAAGCTTTTGGGAGATGCCCCCACACAGGAGCTGGTGGAAAGCATTGAGCGGTTTGTGGTAGCCTACGACGGCATACTGGGCGTTCACGACCTGATGGTGCATAGCTACGGCCCCGGACGCTGCTTTGCTTCCCTCCATGCGGAGGTGTCCTCCCGGGAGGATATACTGAAAAGCCACGACCTCATTGACAACATTGAGCGGGATATTCTGCGCCGTGAAGGGGTACACTTGGTGTTGCACCTAGACCCTATTGTTACCGACAATGCCGAAATGTCTGCTATGCGGGAGCAGGTGACCCAGCTGCTGCATAGCATAGACCCTGGGCTTACCATGCACGACTTCCGTGCGGTACTGGGTGAAACCCACAATAACCTCATTTTTGATGTGGTGGTGCCCTACACCCTGAAGCAGAGTAACCTGGAGCTGCAGGACAGGATAGATATAGGGCTGTCAGAGCGTCTGCCCGGCTGCTACGGTGTAATAACCTTCGACAGAACCTATACCTCCGGGCAGAAGCACGAATAGAGGAAAAGTGGCTGTTGCAAGACAGCCTAGCAAAAACGAGCCTAATGCCTGCAAAAGCAGAGCAAAAGGCTCGTTTTTTTATGGCGGCGGCTCATTTTAAAATGATGCTTTTCATAGCTGCTATGCAATTATACAATCCCATCCAGCAGCTTTTTAAAGCCGTCACGTGTATCGTCCTCCGCTGCAGCACGGACAAAAGGAGCAGTACATTTGAATACTTCTGCCGCCTGCTCATCCTCAGCCAAAAAGTTATGAAACACCATATCAAATAATAGCAAAATTAAAACCTCACGGGAGATAGCAGCAGAGCTCTGCAACAGATCAGTTTTGGGTATTTGCAGCAATAAATCGGAACAGGATGAACAGAGTGATTTTTCATAGTTGGAAACAAGCGCTATGCGACTGCCCTTCTTCTTGTAGTCCCCAAGCAGTGCTGAAAGCATTTTATGATTCCCCGACAAGCTGATAGTAATGAATAGATCGCCTACACAGGCAAGTGAGCTGTAAAGCTTAAGGGTATCATATGTGGTTAGTGGCTGCACCTGTAGGCCCAGCATCACAAATTTGTGCGCCAAGATTTCCGCCACATAACAGTTAAAATCAACTCCAACAATAAAGATGCGGTTGGCTTCCCGCATCATCTGGCGCAAACGGTCGATGACAATAGGATTACTTAAGGAAAAAAGGCTGTCAATAAGCAATTTGTTATCCCGTAACAGCTGTGAATAATCGGAATGCTGACTGGTCGATGGCACCTTGTTTAGCTCACGCTGCATGGCATATTTCATTTCATTAAGGCCGGAATATCCTACCTTTTGGGCAAAGCGAATGACACTGGCATCGGAAGCACCTATGTCTTTTGCCAACTCCTGGGCGCTAAGCACCAAAAAGCGATCGGTTTGATTTTTAATGAACTGTACAATCTTCCAGTCGGTTTTGGTAAACTGGTTTGACATTCCATCTATGCGTGACATGAGAGTAAATAATTCAGATTCAGCTGTCATTTTGTAGTACGCCCCCCTTTTGCCATCTGCATCTTTTGGCTTTATTCTGTATGTGATACGATTTCTATTGAATAGTAGTATTGCTTGTCGTCCTCAGCAGTTTCACAAGCCGAGTACACTTAACAAGCATTATATCATAAACGCAAAGCGTTTTGATATAATTGCGCATAGGGACGGCAATCGTCCTACGCATAACTTATAATAGCCGCTTGCGGTTATTATAACATATACGCAATCATATAGACAATCTTTTTCATCCAATGCTGTTTGGTCAAAATGTAGTTAACTACAGAAAAACATTGTGCAAAAAGTAGGTGCACTTCATTATTGACAGTATTTTTGTAGCGTGCTACAATTAATAGGAATCAGGGACACCTGCGTTTCCGGAGCGCAAGATGCCCCCCTGGTGTTAGCATTTGAGGAGGGAATCTATGGCGAAACCGCATATTTTACTTTTAACACATGGCGGCTGGGGAATGTCGCTGGTAGCAGGTGCGAGGATGATTATGGGCACGATTGATTGTGTGACCGAAATTGCACTGTTGCCGGAAATGACCTTTGCCGAGTATTGTGCAAAGGTGGACGCATTTTCACAGGATATGCCCGAGGGCTCGCTTATCTTGACCGATGTATTTGGGGGTACTACCAGTAACGTAGCCGCTAAAATTGGTCGAGAGCGTGGCTTTACGGTACTATCCGGGCTTAACCTGCCGTTACTGATTGAGGCGTGTAGCGCTATCATGAACAGCGGCGAGTATGATCTGGATACGGTGCTGTTTGCTGGTAAAACTGCCGTCAAGGACGTGGTTGAGGAAATCATGATATCGCTTAAAAAGAAAGCAGATGCAGCAAAAGGAGTAGAAAACTAAATGGCAGAGATTGTATTATGTCGAATTGACAGCCGCCTAATTCACGGCCAGGTCATGACAAAGTGGGTAAACCAGTCGCAGGCAAATAAAATTGTTGTGGTAAGCGATGAGCTGGCCGCCGACGAATTTATGCGCGAAATTTATTTACTGTCAGCCCCCGCCGGAATCACTGTAGAGTGCTTGCCCCGTGCTGAGGCTGTCCGGCAGTGGACAGAGTCACAGTATGGCAGCGGCAAGGTGCTGCTACTGTTGCCTGACCTTGCCAGCATCCACGAACTGTATGATGCAGGTGTGAAGGTAACCTCTATTCAGGTTGGCGGGCTTGGCGGTGCACCCAACCGCAAGGTGGTTTTTCAGAACATTACGTTGGACAATGCCGACGTTGCGCATCTGCAGCACCTACAGGAACAGGGAGTTAACATCATCTTCCAAACTATTCCCGAGGATACCCCCCAACCACTGGATACCATCCTTAAAAAGTACCGCAATTCATAAACATAGTTTGAGAAAAGAGGGTTAGTATGAATGTTTTAATGATCGCAATTTTCATGGGCGTTTACTACTGGTTCTGCCGTCTGCGTCTGGGCTATACATTTTCAAGCATGCTGCTGCAGCCGGTGGTCATTGGTGTTTTTGTCGGTTTGATAACCGGCAATATGACTCTGTCGATGCAGATTGGTGCAGGCCTTCAGCTGGTGTATCTGGGCGTTACCTCCACCCCCGGCGGCAACGTACCCAGCGACCCCGCACTGGCTGGCTGTATTGCCATTCCGCTGGGTGTTTTGGCCGGCATGACCCCACAGGTAGCCATTGCACTGGCTATCCCCTTTGGCGTGCTAGGTGTTTTCGTTGACCAGCTGCGCCGTTCCACCAATGCCATTTGGGTACATATGGCTGACCGCTTTGCAGAAAAGGCCGATACCAAGGGTATTATGCGTGCAGCATTCCTGTATCCCGCCATTGCCGGATTCGTCATCCGCTTTCCTCTGGTGTTTGCCATCGACTTTTTTGGTGTAACCGCAGTGGAAAAGCTGATTGCCGTCATCCCCGCATGGCTGATGCACTCCTTTGAGCTGATGGGCGGCATCCTGCCTGCACTGGGCTTTGCCATCACCCTCACCGTCATCGGAAAGAAGAATCTTATTCCGTTCTTCATTATTGGTTTCTTTGCAGTGATGTACCTGTCGCTGGATACCATGGCAGTTGCCATCTTTGCAACCTGCCTAGCACTGCTGCTCAATCTGTTTAAGCTCAAAGAAGAGGAGGTCGCCTAACATGTCTCAAACAACTCAGACCAAAAAGCTTACGAAAAAGGATATCACCAAATCCATGTGGATATACTACGCAGGTGCGGAGCTTTCCAACTCCTATGAGCGCTTGCAGAGCCTTGTGTTCTGTGCATCCATGACCCCCATCCTCAAAAAGCTCTACTCCACCGATGAAGAGCTCAGTGCCGCACTGAAACGCCACCTGGTGTTTTTCAACACCGAGGGCATCTTTGGTGCTATCATTCAAGGTATTGCAATATCTATGGAGGAGCAGAAGGCCAACGGCGAAAATGTTACCGATGAGGCCATTACCGGCATCAAGACCGGGTTGATGGGACCCATTGCCGGCATGGGCGACGCCATTGTTTGGGCAGCCGTTATGCCTATCATTATTTCGGTGTTTCTTCCTTTTGCTACAAACGGCTCTGCACTGGGCGGCATTATGCCCCTTATCCTCTATCCCGCAGTTACCATTGCCATTGCTTATTTTCTCATTCACAACGGCTATACCCTTGGTAAAAGGTCGGTTATGGCATTGCTGCAAGGCGGTAAGATGAAACAGATAATCTTTACGGCCAACGTCATTGGTCTAATTATGATGGGTGCGTTGTCCGCAAGCTATGTTTCTATCTCCACCCCCTTGGTGTTTTCCTTCTCCAGCGGCACTGACATTGTCATTCAGGATATTCTGAACACCATGGCACCCGGCTTGCTTCCACTGACCGCAGTATTCTGCATTTACTACTACCTTAAGAAAAAGGGACCGAACTACAACAGAATCCTGCTTTCCATCGTTCTTCTTTCGGTGGTCTGCTCACTGTTCGGCATCCTGTAAAAGTCTTTTATTGCTTCCCAGCGCCGTAAGAGCTACGGCGCTGGGGGCTTTTCACCGTTATGCATAGGAAGGGAAACATTATGGAAAACATCTATGAGCAGCTCGGCTTACAGCGAGTCATCAACGCTTCCGGCCGCATGACCAAGCTGGGCGTTTCTACTGTATCACCTGAGGTTGCACAGGCTGTGGTTGAGGGTGCCAGCAATTATGTTGTCATTGATGACCTGCTCAAGGCTGCTGGACAGCAGATTGGCGCCATGATAGGCACACCCGATGTCTGCGTCACCTCCAGTGCTTCGGCTGGTATTGCGCTCACAGTTGCATCGCTTATCTGCGGCAGCAGCTTGCAGCGAGTGCAGCACCTGTTTGACATTCTGCCACACACCCCCCGCCGTGAGGTTATCCTGCTGAAGGGGCAGAATGTTGATTTTGGTGCACCTATTGCCGAGATGATTCAGCTGGGCGGTGGTGAAGTGGTGGAGGTTGGTTACGCAAACGGTTCCAAACCGGATGATATTCGTGCCGCAATCTGCGAACGTACATTGGCTGTCTTTTTTGTGCAGTCGCACCATTGTGTTCAAAAGGAAATGGTGCGGGTAGCCGAGGCCATTACCGTTGCGGCAGAGGCTGGTGTGCCCTGCATTGTGGATGCCGCCGCCGAGGAGGACCTTTGCTGCTACATTGCCATGGGCGCAGACTTTGTCTGCTACAGCGGTGCCAAAGCAATTGAAGGCCCTACCAGCGGCATGGTGGCTTGTCGTACCACTCAGTTGGCAGATAACCTGCGCCTGCAGTACAAGGGCATCGGCCGCGCCATGAAGGTGGGCAAGGAAGGCATCGTTGGTCTGATGAAAGCGATTCAGCTATATACCACCCGTGAGCGGGTATTTGCTGTGAGTAACGAGGCACTCCGGCAGTTTGCAGCCGCAGTTGCCGACATCCCCGGCTGCACTACAAGCTTGGTGCAGGATGAGGCCGGGCGGGCTATCTATCGCTGCAAGATTGCCATCGACCCCGAACGTTATGGCATGGATGCCTGTGAGCTGGTTCGTCAGCTGCAGCAGGGCTCCGTTGCCATCTTTACACGCGACTACCAGATGAAAAATGGCTCTATTGCCATCGACCCCCGTCCACTTAATGGCACCGAAGAGCTTGATATTATCTGCCAGCGACTCTGGCAGTTATCCAAAGGAGGCATACCAAATGC
The DNA here is from genome assembly GCA_036645835.1 of Angelakisella sp. GTDB lineage: Bacteria > Bacillota > Clostridia > Oscillospirales > Ruminococcaceae > Angelakisella. Next base: position 8,731 of record JAVXNK010000025.1, read on the forward strand.
AAAAACCTAACTTTTACAAAGGCAGAATCTGCCTAAACTGCTTGACGAATTCTTTGCAAAACGGTCGGGAGATATTGGAGGCTGTTGACGGAAACGTGGCAGTCGGCTTACTTTCTGCGAATTATCCCGATGTGGAAAGCGCCATTGAAGATATGCGCCGCTACCAGTTGGAACTTGATAATAACATTTCGGTCGGCCTTGGTGGCGGAAACCCCGGTCAGTGGCTGGCTGTTGCCCAAATATCTGCCGTGCTTAAGCCCCGTCACATAAACCAGACCTTTACAGCGGGTGGATATACCCGTGCACTTTGCGGGGAAGGCCCCTTCATGAACTCAATGGTGGCTCCCTGTGGGCAACCCGGCATGGTAAAAGTCTCAACCGGCCCGCTGGCCTCCAAACAGCCGGAGGGCATTGTTCCTGTACAGACAGCCATTGCTATGGCTAGGGAAATGGGTGCCGACTCACTGAAATATTTCCCTATGGGCGGACTGAAGTGCCGGGAAGAGTTTGAAGCGGTGGCACACGCCTGTGCTGAAATGGACTTTGGCCTGGAGCCTACCGGCGGCATAGACCTTGGAAACTTTGAGGAGATTGTCCGCATTGCGGTGCAAGCCGGTGTACAGCGTATTATACCCCATGTCTACAGCTCCATTGTTGACAGTACTGGGGCTACCCGCATCGCCGATGTGCAGGCGCTCTATGGCATTATCCGCTCACTGGTGTAAGCCGTATTGAATAAAAAAGCAGATGGCATAAAAAGAACCGCCCTGTTGACCTTTGACGAGGCCAACAGGGCGGTTCACCTGTGTAATATTACTGTATCATGTCGGGAGGAGTTTTTCCGTCCTGCTTCATTAGGGCTGTAACCTCTGCAAGGGTGGGCAGGCTGGGCTGTGCTCCCATGCGGGAAACAGTGAGGGTGGCGGTGTAGCTGGCAAATTCCAAAGCTTCGCCATGGGAAAGCCCTGCCGCTACAGCGGTACAGAAGCCGCCTACGAAGCTGTCACCTGCTGCGGTGGGATCCTTCACCTGTACAATGTCCACACAGGGCGCATAGATGCTCTCGTCAGCATTGGTGAGCACTGCACCGTTGCTACCAAGGGTGATAATAGCATTCTGTACACCCAGTGTCAGAAGCTTAGCAGTGGCTGCACGGACATCCTCCATATTTACACCGCTTTTGTCGCTGCGAATGGAAACACCGGTAAGGTCGGCGGCTTCATGCTCGTTGGGGGAGATGTAGGCAATATGGGAAAGCAACTCCGCAGGGAGGGGCGCATAGGGTGCGGAATTGAGCATGACGGGCACACCCTTGGCATGGGCAAACTGTGCAACAAGGATGTTGATATCCATGGCAATCTCCAGCTGGAGCATAACCATATCGTACTCTGCAATGCCCTCACGGAGGAACTCGATATCCGCAGGGGTGATGGCCATATTGGTACCGGATACGATAATAATACGGTTTTTGGCCTTTTTGCCCTCCTCCACTTCCAGCAGGATGGCGGCAGTACCGGTGGGTTTTTCCCCGTCCACCAGAATATGAGAGGTATTTATGCCAGCCGCTGCTGCGGAAGCCAAAAGCTCCTTGCCGAAGGCATCGTCGCCTACTTTGCCCACCATGGTGACCTCTGCACCCAGAAGTGCAGCCTGTACAGCCTGGTTTGCACCCTTGCCGCCGGCAGCGGTGGAAAATGCGCAGCCCATAACGGTTTCACCGCTTGCAGGAAACTTTCCTGTAGATATAATAAGGTCCATATTGAGACTTCCGACAACCAAAATCTTTGGCTTTTTAAGCATAATGAAACCCTCCTATTTTAGCATGGATACTTTTTTAGTATCACGATAGTATTAGTGTAACATTTTTGATATAGGCACGCAAGACAAAAAAAGATGGGTTTAGTTGAAAAAAACCAGTATTTGGTGTATTCTGTTACCATATGCAGTGTGGGAGGTAAACAGATGTATTGTTGGGTAACGTCCATGGGGCTTTCGGGGATAGAAAGCTATCCTGTTACGGTGGAGGTAAATCTCCGTAGGGGAATGCCCCATTTCGATGTGGTAGGGCTTCCCGATGCAGCAGTGAAGGAGTCCCGTGACCGTGTGCGGGCAGCTATGGGCAACATGGGACACAATATGCCCGATGCCCAGATAGTAGTAAACCTGGCTCCCGCGGACACCAAAAAATCGGGTGCACTCTACGACCTGCCTATTCTGCTGGGCATTTTAAAGGCGGCAGGCAGGTGCGATATACCCCTTGAGGGCAGCGCATTTGTAGGGGAAATATCGCTGGATGGCAGGCTTCGCTCAGTGCGGGGTGCTCTTTCCATGGTTATGGCTGCACGAGCCGAAGGCTGTACACGGGTGTTTATACCCTACGACAATGCAGCGGAGGGCAGTGTGGTACAGGGAATAGCGGTTTACCCCGCCCGCTCGGTGGAAGAGATAGTGGCTTTCCTCACAGGAAACGGCACCATGCAGCTTGCCTCTGAAATGCAGTTTGAACCGCCTATGCTGCCCCCACAGCCGGACTTTGCCGATGTGCGGGGACAGGAGAATGCCAAGCGAGCCATGGAGGTAGCCGCAGCAGGAGGGCACAATTTATTACTCATAGGCCCACCCGGTACAGGCAAAAGTATGCTTGCCAAACGGATACCCTCCATACTGCCGGAGTTTACCTTTGATGAAGCCATTGAGGCTACCAAAATACATTCCATAGCGGGTATGCTCCCTGCCGAGGAGGCACTGCTGCGGGCACGTCCTTTTCGGGCACCACACCACTCCCTTTCCATAGCGGGGCTTACGGGAGGCGGCGGCAACCCAAAGCCGGGGGAGATATCGTTGGCGCACAATGGCGTTCTATTCCTGGATGAGCTGCCCGAATTTCAGAAGGGTGCTATGGAGTCCATGCGGCAGCCTCTGGAGGATGGTGTAATCACCCTTGCCAGAGCTACGGCACGGATAACCTACCCCTGCACCTTTATGCTAGTGGCTGCCATGAACCCCTGCCCCTGCGGGTATTTTGGGCATCCCACCATACCCTGTCGCTGCAGTGCTTCCAAAACAGCCCTATACCTGAATAAAATAAGCGGGCCGCTGCTGGATAGATTGGATATTCATGTGGAGGTGCCCCCGGTAGACTATCAGGAGATGTCGGCAGTGGGGAATGTGGAACGCTCCGCACAGGTGAAGGCACGTGTGGAAGCGGCACGGCGCAGGCAGCAGGAGCGGTATGCCGCCGACGGCATAGGCTGCAACGCCCGCCTGACCCCGTCACTGCTGCGCCGCTACTGCGCCCTTACTCCCGATGCAGACCGGCTACTGGGTGCCGCCTACGACAAGCTGGGCTTTTCGGGGCGCTCCTACGACCGTCTCCTAAAGGTTTCCCGCACCATAGCGGACCTGGACAGCAGTGATGCTGTAAATGCCGACCACATAGCCGAGGCTATACAGTACCGGAATATGGACAGGAAGTACTGGCAGAAGGATGTTTCGGAGCTGTAGGTGTAGCGAACCTCGTTGCTTCCGCAGAAGTAACATGTGCCTAGGGGTAATTAATTTGTTGACAAATTACGACTGGCTCTGTATAATCAAAGGGTATATGAGGGAGTAGTTAGCGCTTCGGCGTGACAAGTCAACATACTGGCCATTACGGCCTGGCTTGCCTTAAATAACAAGACTTATGTGCAGCATTTTTTGCTGTACTTGAGTTTGCGAAAATCAGGTGCAGTGACGCGCCTGATTTTTTTATTTTGAGGAGGAAAAACGAATGGGACTTACAGAACTTATTCTAATTGCAATTGGACTTTCTATGGATGCCTTTGCTGTTTCGCTGTGCAAGGGACTAAACATGACGCGGCGCAACTACAAAAACTGCTTTTTAATTGCGCTGTTTTTTGGTGGATTTCAGGCACTCATGCCCTTTGTGGGTTGGCTGCTTGGTACACAGTTTGAACGCTACATCACCTCGTTTGACCACTGGGTGGCGTTTGGGCTGCTTGCGCTCATAGGCGGCAAAATGATTTATGAATCATTTCAGCGTGAGGAGTGTAAGGCTTGCTGTGCGGACAAGCTGGCGTTCAAGGAGCTTTTTGTTCTTGCTATTGCTACCAGCATTGATGCGCTGGCAGTGGGTATTACCCTTGCCCTGTTGCCGGATACAAATATCCTTATGTCGGTTCTGCTCATTGGAGTAATTACCTTTGTGCTTTCCTTTGCAGGGGTACTCATCGGCAACCGCTTCGGCAGCAGGTATGAAAAGAAAGCTGAGCTGGCAGGCGGCATCGTGCTTGTGGCCATCGGCCTTAAAATTTTGCTGGAGCACCTCTAGGCACATGTTACTCCGGCGGGGTTGGGAAACGGAGCGGAAACCCAAGCCCCGTCCGCTCCCCATGACGATGCGGGAAGCCGGAGTAGGCGGCTGCTCCATCTTTTCACCTTTTGCCCCCAAAAGCATAGAATAGGGGGAGGTGATACTATGATTATGATGATTTTAGCGGTAATTACAATTTTCTTTGCACTGGTAGGGCTTGCGGATATTTTTGTAGGTGCAGGCAGGTGGGTACGCCGTACAGGCAGGCTGGACAGTGCAGTGCTGGCAGTGGAGATAACACCTGAGGAAAAAGCTGCAGAAGCAACGCTGCTGCAAGCCATGGATGCTGTGGCAGAGGAACCCGCACTGCGTGGGGTGCATCTGGTAGTAATCTGCCCGGGGGAAGGGGAAAACCAAAAAATCTGCCGTAGCTTCTGTGAAGACCGGTCTATCCCTATGGTATCGCAGTGGAGTGAAATCCATGGAATGAGCCTAGATAATAGCCTTTCTAAAATAGAGTAATCGACTTTTTTCCAGAAAATTTTAATTTATAAGACAATATGTTCCAATTAACCCCCCAAGACTATTGACAATCTTCGCGTAAATCCTTAAAATGAAAGAATAAGTGAACTATGGTTGGTATACTGTAGATTTTCACAGTTTTCAGTCGACTTTTCTGCCTGAGCCCATGTGGGTAGGCGGGCAATGCCTGAACAATTTTGGGTGTGGGTCGTAAAAAATAGCGGGGGGGTACTTGTTTTATGAGCTTCTTTGGACCCAGAGGAGGAAGAATAGCTGCCGAATCAGTTCCTGTGATGCATATGCCTGTACAGGAAGTTAGAGAAAGAGATGAGGTTGCTACTGTCTATGACACCTCGGTTATTGCCCGGGATACCATTATTGAAGGTAACATTTCCTGCAACTCCGATCTTACCGTGCTTGGGCAGGTAAAGGGTGACGTTACAGCAAAGGGACATGTCTACATATGCGGAGCCGTGGAGGGTCAGGTCAGCTGTGACAGCATGGCTATGTCTTCCTGCACCGTTGAGGGCAATGTGACCGCGACCTCCGGCGTTATTCAGGATGCCGACTCCACCTTGGTGGGTGACATCAGTTCCGCAAACCTTACCGCTGCAGGCAAAATTGTCGGCAATGTGTCGGTGGATAACTGCATTAGCCTGAAGAGCACCGCCGTTATTCTGGGCAACCTGGCCTTCCGCGACTTGGCGGTGGAGCAGGGCGCAGTGCTGCGCGGCGAAATTCGCACAAATAGGGCTGAAGTCGAATAATCTAGGGAAAACTACATGGGGCTGTTGCAAAAGTATTTTGCAACAGCCCATTTTTCACCTTGCTACATACTACCGAAAGGGGAACTGTTTTTTGAAGTGGATGAAGGTTATTCTTAGCGGTGTGGCCGCAGGCGTTATGATAGGGGTTGGGGGTACTGTCTACCTGTCCGCACCGGATAAAACGGTGGGTGCGGTACTCTTTGCCATTGGACTGCTGACCATCTGCCTTTATGGCCTACGGCTGTATACCGGTGCTATTGGCTATCTGCTTATAGGTAGGGAAAGCTCCTGGGCGAACCGCCTGCTGACTGCCGGGGCTATCTGGCTGGGCAACTATATAGGCACCACAGGGTACGGGGTGCTCCTCCACATGGCAAAGCCAGAGCTGGCCGCCAAAGCAGCAGCTCTTTGCGATGCCAAGCTGACCCAGAGTGTACCCTACAACCTCTTTATGGCTGTACTGTGTGGGCTACTTATGTACCTGGCAGTAGATATCTATAAGAAGCAGACTGACTTTGGGCGGTTTCTGGGTATCTTTTTTGCAGTGCCTGTTTTTATCCTTTCCGGTTTTGAACACAGCATAGCCAATATGTTCTACTTTGCCATAGGCTATGGCCAGCTCCTGCCTTCTGCACAGGTTTTGTTCTTCCTGCTGGTGGTTACGGTGGGGAACAGCCTTGGTTCCGTTTTGCTTCCCACAGCAGCCAAAGCTGCAGCATAGTCTGTAGAAATAAGGAATTATATGATAACAAGATGAAAACAGCGGATAATCACCCCATTACTGGGAGGTTATCCGCTGTTTTAACTATGTCCCAATGATTACGCTGTAAGTTTCAACAGGTTGGCACCTCTTTGGTGGAATATTAGGTGCCTGTTAAACTGTTTTTGGAATCGTTTCTGTCATTTAGCGGCCTTATCCCAATAAGCTTACTCTACATAGAGATGCATGGGGTAGGAAAGATACTCAACAGGCTCCAGCTTTTCTACCGTAATAAAGCCGGCTGGTGCATTGAGGATGGTGGGAATGCGGTTTACAATGGTAGCACAGGTGTGCTCCACGGTGGCGGGCTTCTTTACAAAGAAGGTGGTATCGGGCTCGCCGATGATTTTCCAATCACACATATCGCCATCATCGGGGCCATACACCTTGCCAATGCACTGCGATTCAATAACAGGGCCTTGGAATGTCTCGGTGGTAACTACAGCACTCATACCGATGCAGTCACCCTTGGGAATGGTTCTGCCAAGGGTAGAAGAATAAAGGTCCGTATCATAAAAATAGGGTACGCACTTCTGGGTCTGGGACTTGATGGTCCAGCCCATTTTATTGCATAGTGCCTCGTTGGAGTTCCATACATAGCTGGGCTCCAGTGTTGTGGGGTGAGCAATCTTTTCTTCAAACTCTTCCGGTGTCATACCTGCACCGTGGGCTTCAGCCAACGCCAGACCATAATCCTCTACATTGTAGCTGACAGCACCCTCTATACGGTCGATGCGGTGTACACCACCGGCTACACAGCCGACCATGTTAATCCAATAGATATCCTGCATGCCTGCGCCGACGATGGTGCAGTTGTTTTCCTTTGCCAGCTTATCCAGCTTGTTGGTAAGTGCAGAAGCCGTTGTCCAAGGATAAATGGCCTCCTCGCAGGTGGTTACTACATCAATACCCCGGGAGACACATTTTTCAAAATGGGGGTAGACGTCATCCATAAAGCTAAACAGTGTAACGATAGCGATATCGGCATCACATTCATCCAGCACCGCGTCGGCATCACTGCGGATGGTAACCCCCAGCTTTACCCCAAGCTCTGCATAGTCGCCCACATCCATGCCCACAACTGCGGGGTTTACATCAATGGCACCAACAATTTCAGCACCCTTTTCATATAGGTAGCGCAAGGAATATTTGGCCATCTTTCCGCAGCCGTACTGTACAACACGAATCTTTTCACAGTTCATTTCGGATAACCTCTTTTCTTATTTTAAAGTCTCGAAAGCAGCCTTGCCGCGCTTCGGTAACTTTAGTATATAGGTTATACCAGATATAAGGTCAATGTGCGTTTGTTACAAAATTAACGAAAGGAAACTGGCACTTGTAACCGCAAAAACATACCACGGCTGGTGCTTTCCACCACAGGAAGGTCGGCAATAACCTCGCAGATGTAGTCACCGCAGACCTGATAATTTTGAGCGGAGACTGCACTCAGCAGGCGGCGAGCATAATCCTTCTCTTTTTCAAAGCTGTCACAGTAGATGCAAAGATAGTTGCCGGAGGGAATGGTTTGCAGCTGCGGCATGGATGCTAAGGGTTCTTCTACAAATACAAAGACCTCGGTGGAAACAAAACGGTTTGCCAGCAGGTTTTCTTTGCGTAAAATAGAGCCTACATTGCAGAAATATAGCAGGGAAAGGTCATTTTCCATTAGGTTATTTTTAAGCTCCCGCAGCAGCTTTTCGTACATTTCTATACCATAGTCGTAAAAATTAATTTTAGAATCGATGCAGTACATCTGACGCTTTTCCAGATGCTCCAGCAAAATGCGACCGTCCGGCGGGGCGCTGGCGTACCGCTCAAAGCTGCGAATGGTGCGCTCTACCGCCTTCTTTTGGGTTTGCAGTGCGGCAAGCTGAAGCTGAATGGCTTCGCTGCGGTTTTCCAGCAACGTCACGATTTCCCCTAGGTTCTCCCGAGCCAGCTGTCTTTGAATATCTTTGAGCGAAAGCCCCATAGATTTTAAATACTGTATCATATCCAGACGAGCGCTTTGACGGATGTCATAATAGCGATAGCCGTTTGTATCTCCCCGGAAGCTGGGGCACAGCAGTCCCTGTTTATCGTACAACCGCAGGGTTTGTTCACTCACATGGTTTACCTTTGCCATCTGCCCTATAGTAAGCCGTTCCATCTTCATTCCCCCTTCTGCAAACCTTATAATAAGTATAAGGTTTACAGGGGGTAGGTGCAAGGGGTTATATGGGTTTTTATGTCTTTTTGACGCTTATGTTCAAAAATGATATGTAGTCTGCATGGGCTGTAAAAAGCAAGTATATTCCAAAATACTGCTGCATACCCAAGTATAGCGGCCCATATGAGCAACATTTATGACCCCAGCCACAACCCGCAAACCCCACAAAATGAATTGACAGCAAAGGCCTGGTGGGATATCATAGAGAAAGACTATTGTTACATTAAAACTATCTATGATAGTTTTAATTGCGCATTAAGACGGGAGCCGTTAGGCGTATCGTCTTGCGCATAGCCTTAATAAAGCAAGAATTGATTTATTAAATATATACTGG
>JAVXNK010000025.1:17734-48252 GCA_036645835.1 Angelakisella sp.
TCGTCTTGCGCATAGCCTTAATAAAGCAAGAATTGATTTATTAAATATATACTGGAAAGGATGATAGAAGATGGACTATATGAAGCTGTATGAGCAGTGGAATGCGCAGAAGCTTGCGGACAGTTCCCTTACCGAGGAGCTTGCCGCCATCTCCGGAAATGAAAAGGAGATAGAGGACCGCTTTTACCGTGATCTGGAGTTTGGCACCGGTGGCCTTCGGGGCGTGCTGGGCGCAGGAAACAACCGTATGAACATCTACACCATTCGCAGAGCTACACAGGGTTTGGCAGATTACCTGAATGCTACAGTAGCTTCCCCCAGTGTGGCTATCGCATACGACAGCCGCAGGGGTTCCGAGCTGTTCTCCAAGGAGAGCGCATCGGTTATGGCGGCAAACGGCATTAAGGCATACATCTACAGAGAACTAATGCCCACCCCCTCCCTTTCCTATGCGGTGCGGGAGCTGGGCTGCCATGCGGGTATTAACGTAACCGCCAGCCACAACCCTGCCAAGTACAACGGCTTTAAAGCCTACGACGCTTCCGGCTGTCAGATTACCGGCGAGGTAGCCGATGCGGTTATGGCAAATATTCTAAAAACCGATATCTTTACAGGGGTGAAGCACATTCCCTTTGAAGAGGGGCTTGAGAATGGCTCTATTGAGTATATCAGTGAAGATTTGGTACAAAGCTACATAAACCGAGTTTTGCAGGAACGCATTAATCCCGGCATCTGTGAGGGCGCAGGGCTAAAGCTGGTGTATACCCCTCTGAATGGTGCAGGCAGACGCTGTGTGCTTACGGTGCTGGGTCACATGGGCATTACCGATGTAACGGTGGTAAAGGAACAGGAGATGCCCGACGGGAACTTCCCCACCTGCCCCTACCCGAACCCGGAGATTGCCGAAGCACTGCAGCTGGGGCTAAACCTGACCGAAAAGCTGGGAGCCGACCTGCTGCTGGCTACCGACCCCGACTGTGACCGTGTGGGTACCGCTGTTATGGAAAACGGCAAGCCACGGCTTATTAGCGGAAATGAAATGGGTGTACTGCTGATAGACTACATTGCCCGTTCCAAAAAAGCAAACGGCACCATGCCAAAGAACCCCATAGTAGTAAAGAGCATTGTATCTACCACCATGGCGGATGCAGTAGCGGCAGACTACGGCATTGAAATACGGTCGGTACTCACCGGCTTTAAGTACATTGGCGAGCAGATAGCCCTTTTGGAGCAGGCGGGGGAGTCGGAACGCTTCCTGCTGGGCTTCGAAGAAAGCTATGGCTACCTGTCCGGTGGCTATGTTCGTGACAAGGACGCTGTGGACGGCGCTATGCTTATCTGCGAAATGGCAGCCTGGTACAAGTCCCGTGGCAAGCACCTAGGGCAGGCTTTGGACGAACTGTACGAAAAATATGGTTGGTACCTAAACAGCCTGGATAGCTACACCTTTGAGGGTAGCGACGGTATGGTGAAGATGAATGGTATTCTGGACAGTCTGCGGGCAAACCCACCTGCAAAGGTGGCGGGTATTACCGTCAGCCACAGTGTGGACTATCTGGACAGTAACGCCACAGGATTCCCTTCCTCCAACGTGCTGGAATACGGACTGGGGGAGACCGGTAGCTTTATCGTTCGTCCCTCCGGCACCGAACCCAAGCTAAAGGTATACTACTCCCTGAAGGGTAGAAGCAAGGACGCTGTGGCAGAACGCCAAAAAGTCCTGAAAGCCGAAGTGGAGAAACTTTTGGGAATATGAGCGGCTTTATGAGGCTGTGTTTTGCTATAAAATGGCGTTTTTTCAAATAAAATTTTAGAAAGCTATTGCAATTGTCCAGGCTTTGTGATAACATTCTAGTGTTATGTCTTATCTTTTAAGTGAGGTGAAACCAATGAAAGACGGTATCCATCCTAACTATGCTCCTTCGGTTATTCGGTGCGTTTGCGGAAACACTATAGAGACCCGCTCCACCAAACCTGAAATTCGTGTTGAAGTCTGCTCCAAGTGCCACCCCTTCTTTACCGGCAAGCAAAAGCTGATAGACGCAGGCGGTCGTGTTGATAGATTTAATAAGCGTTTCAACGTGAATAAATAAGAGCTGTTTAGTTACAAAGGAAGGGCGGTGCAATGAAAATTGCACCGCCATATTTCTTTGTTGCACATTGTAGGGGGCGGATGAATGACACCATATGTTACGATAGACGCGCAGGCACAGGACGAATTTGTGGAACGGCGGTCACGGTTTATAGGTACCATAGCTCCTGTTACCACCGAGGAGGAAGCTGTGGCTTTTGTAAACGAGCTGCGCAGCCGCTACAAGGACGCTACCCACAATGTATATGCCTACTGCCTGCGAGAAGGCCAAACAAGACGTTTCTCCGATGACGGTGAGCCACAGGGCACGGCGGGAAAGCCGGTTTTGGAGGTGCTGGAGAAAGAGGGTCTTACCGATGTGGCTGTGGTGGTCACCCGTTACTTTGGCGGTGTATTGTTGGGTGCAGGCGGGCTGGTGCGTGCCTACACCCAGGGAGCCAAGTGTGCCGTGGATGCGGCAAAGATACTCCACATGACCCCCGCGGTTCGGGCAGAGCTGGATATTGGTTACGATTTCTATGGCAAGCTGACCTATATTCTCCCCGACCACGAAGTAGTAGTAGAACGCTCCGACTTCGGCGAGGGCATACGTCTGGGGCTACTGATAAAGGCGGAACGGCAGGAGGCTTTTTCGGCCCAGCTACGGGAACTTAGCGGCGGCATTGTACAGCCCCTTATTTTGGAGGAGTTGTACGCCCACTTTGAGGAAATTCGATAATTTGCTCGAAAATGTCGGTTTTTGGATACGAAATATTCAAATAATTATGTTAAGCTTGACGTTAATTATAGAAGAAACGGAGTACCCATATGACCTCTAAAACCATAAAACGTATAAAGCTTGTGGCTATTGTAATTCTGCTTGTTATTGCCGGTATCAGCATTGGCATTGTAATAGAAAGCAGTATATCCGAACGGCAAAGCATGGAAAAGCGGCAACAGCTGGAGGAACTTTACAATTCCAGCAGTGCCCAGCAAAGCGTGTCCGCAGAGTCGTCATCGTCCACAGGGACAGGCTATGCGCATCCTCAGTTCGAGGAGCTTATAAAGATAAACCCCGACCTGGTGGGCTGGCTGGAGGTAGGGGAGCTGAGCACCCCTGTAGTGCAGCGGGAGGACAACGAATACTACCTGAAGCACGACTTCTACGGCAAGGAGGACCCCCACGGAACCGTCTTTGCCGACACCCGCAACGACCTAACCCAGATTGAAGACAATATTGTCCTTTACGGGCACAACTACAACAAAAGTAAGCAAATTTTTTATGAGGTGGAACGTTACAAAAACATTGAATATGTAACGAAACACCCCATTATCTCCTTTACCACCCTACATGAAAAGCGGGACTACCTGGTGTTTGGCGTGTTCGTGAGCAACACCGAACCTTCTCAGGGGGAAGTATTTGACTACCACAACCGCCTGCGCTTTAAAACCGTTAAGGAGATGGAGGAGTTCATAGGTCAGGTGCGTACCCGCTCTATGATTTCCTCCAATATAGAGGTAACGGCTGATGACCAGCTGATTACCCTTTCCACCTGCGGTTATGAATTTTCGGGACAGCGTATTGTGCTGATGGCCCGACGCCTGCGGGATGATGAGACGGCAGAGACCCTCCGCACCACCCAGTACAGCATAAACCCGAAGCCGCTAATGCCTGAGGTTTGGATGAACCTCTATGGAAAAAAGCAGTAATGTGACGGTGTAATCTGGTGCTTTTCCTGCCAAAAGCCGTTAAATTTACCTCTAAAACAAAAAAATCAAGAAAATTTTGTCGGCTTGCAGGAGATTTCTTTTTTATTCAGTATATTATTAGTATCAGGGGTAAAAGTAAATGAGCGGATATAGGGAGAGTGATGGTATGCTGATACGTGAGCAGTCGCTGGCTATGGAGGATACCGTTCTGGCCGACTATGCCACCCACACCCGTGCTACCGCAGGACGGGAGCGTCCGGAAGAGGAATGTCCTATCCGTACTGCCTACCAGCGGGACAGGGACCGCATTATTCACAGCAATGCCTTTCGGCGGCTGATGCATAAGACACAGGTCTTTTTGTTTCCACAGGGGGACCACTACCGTACCCGCCTAACCCACACCCTGGAGGTAGGGCAGATAGCCCGTACCATGGCCCGGGGACTGCGGCTCAATGAGGACTTAACCGAAGCCATAGCCATGGGGCACGACCTTGGGCATACCCCCTTTGGGCATGCCGGGGAGTTTGCGCTGCGTGACTGCTCGCCCTTCTACTTTGTTCACAGCGAACAGAGTGTTCGGGTGGTGGAGTGCTTGGAACGGGACGGTGCAGGGCTGAATGTGACCAGGGAAGTGAAAAACGGCATCCTTTGTCATTCTGACAAAATGCCATGGGCCGACACCCCCGAAGGACGAGTGGTTCGGTTTGCCGATAAGTTTGCCTACATGAACCACGACACCGAAGATGCCATACGGGCGGGAATACTGGACGAAAGCGAGCTTCCATGGGAGGTGCGCTACCGCCTGGGTCAAAGCCGCAACGAACGGCTGACCACCCTCATTTCAGCAGTGATAGCAAACAGCACCGATGGCGACATTAAGCTGGATAAGGATATTCTGGAGGGCTACAGCCAGCTGCAGCAGTTTCTGTTCGAGGCAGTTTATAAAAACCCTTTGGCAAAAGGGGAAGAGTACAAGGCCAAGGACATTGTATGCAGGCTGTACGAGCACTACAGCAAAAACCCCGACCGGCTTCCTGAGGACTACAAGATGGTACAGGAACGGGACGGTGCGGAGCGGGCAGCTGTAGACTACATTGCAAGTATGAGTGACCGCTACTGTGTGGCCCTTTACAATGAGCTATATATACCGAAACCTTGGGGGTACTAGGCGGCTTTGCCTTCCCAAGGGGCACCCCAAAGCCTCCGGTGGGGTTTGGAACAAAGATGCTGCGCCGGATTAAAAATAAGGAGGGAGAGCTGTGTTACCGGAGTCATTCTTAAATGAGCTAAAGTATCGATGTGACATTGAGCAAACCATCAGCAGCTACCTGCCTTTGCGAAGGCGAGGGCGCAACCTGACCGGACTTTGCCCTTTTCACAGCGAAAAAACGCCATCCTTTACCGTATACCCCGAAAACCAATCCTTTTTTTGCTTTGGCTGCGGGGCGGGCGGCGATATCATTAGTTTTATAAAGCGGATGGAAAACCTGGAGTATATGGATGCTGTACGCTTCCTAGCACAACGGGTGGGCATGGAGCTTCCTGAAAATACGGATGACGGCTCCCATCAGCTTCGGCTGAAGATACAGGAGATGAACCGCGAGGCAGCAAAATACTACCATGCACAGCTGATGTCTGACAGAGGGAAGGGTGCACGAGCCTATCTGGTGGGCAGAGGCATGACCAAAGCCATGGTGACCAAGTTCGGCATAGGCTATGCTCCCGACGGCTGGCAGAGTCTTACCGACCACCTGAGGGCAAAGGGCTACACCAATGACGAGATGGTGTCGGCAGCGCTGTGTGCCCGAGGCAAAAACGGCGGGGTATACGACAGCTTCCGAGACAGGGTTATCTTTCCTATTATCGACCTGCGGGGCGGTGTAATCGGCTTTGGAGGACGGGTGATGCAGGGCAGCGGCCCCAAATACCTGAACAGCAGCGATACCCTTGTGTTTAAGAAAAGCCGAAACCTGTTTGCCATGAACCTTGCCAAGAACACCAAAAGAAAACAGCTGCTTCTGGCAGAAGGGTATATGGATGTTATCTCTATCTATCAGGCGGGGTTTGATAACGCAGTGGCTACACTGGGCACCGCACTGACTGAGGAACAGGCACGGCTCATTTCCGGCTATACCAGCGAGGTGGTTATCGCCTACGACTCCGACGGTGCGGGACAAGCCGCCACCAAACGGGCGGTGGACCTTCTGGAACGGGTAGGGCTAAAGATTAAGATACTTTCCATGGCGGGGGCAAAAGACCCCGATGAATATATTAAAAAGTTTGGTGCCGAACGCTTTGAGCTGCTTATAGAAGGCAGTAAAAGTGCACTGGACTTTGAAATTACCAAGCTGGGTGTCAAGTATGACACCACCACGGCAGAAGGGCGTATAGGCTTCCTACAGGACTTTGTAAAGCTTATGGCCAACACCCCAAGCCCCATACAGCGGGATGTGTACATCAGTAAGGTGTGCCGCGAGCTGGAGGTGGATAGGCAAGCAGTGACGGTACAGCTGGAATCGATACTAAAGCGCAAGCGTGCCGCCCAGAACAAGAAGGAATCCAAGGATATGAAAACCTTTACCGAAGGAAGCCCCCTGACCAAGGGCGATTTTCAGCGGCAGAAGTTTCCCAAGGAGGCCATTGCAGCGGAACGGCTCATTGCTTACCTCATCAAAAACCCCGACAGGCTAGGGTGGGTGGAGCAGAGCATTACCGAGGAGATGATTGTCTCACCCGTGGATTTAGACATCTATCATGCTGTGCGGGCGCGGATAGCCGCAGGCCTTTCCCCCGACATGATGGCGCTCTGTTCCATGCTTAGTCAGGATAGGGCAGACAGACTTTCAGAGATAATTTCGGTGGACGGCGGGCAGAACATCAGCAGCGCCGAGGCTGAGGATTATATAAAGGCTCTCAGGAGCCGTGCAGAACATAAGAAACCGGAAGAGGTTGGTAAGCTAGGAGACGAGGAGCTGGAACGCTACATAGCCTCGATCTCGCGAAGCAAGAAATAGGGGGAGAAGCATTTGGGAGCAATAGACAAAAAGACGGTACTAAAGGATCTGCTGGAGCATGGTAAATCGAAGGGTAACCTAACGACCAAGGAGATTAATGATGCTCTGGAAGAGTTGGATTTTGACGTTGAGCAGGTGGACAAGCTATACGACACACTGGAAAGCTACAACGTAGAAATAGTAGAGGACCTGGTGCCCGAAGTAGTGGCACTGCCTGAGAAGGAAGAAGATTTGGAGGTAGCCCTCTATGCCGAGGGTATCAACATTGATGACCCCGTAAAGGTATACCTAAAGGAAATAGGCCGTGTGCCGCTGCTTTCTGCCGACGAAGAGGTAGACTTGGCAGTCCGTATGGGCGAAGGTGACATGGCTGCGCGCCGCAGACTTTCCGAAGCAAACCTCCGTCTGGTGGTTAGCATTGCAAAGCGATATGTGGGACGTGGCATGCAGTTTCTCGACCTGATTCAGGAGGGAAACCTGGGACTTATTAAGGCTGTAGAAAAGTTTGACCACACCAAGGGCTTTAAATTTTCCACCTACGCTACATGGTGGATACGGCAGGCTATTACCCGTGCTATAGCGGATCAGGCCCGTACTATCCGTATCCCTGTGCACATGGTAGAAACCATAAACAAGGTGAAAAAGGTAAACTCCATGCTGCTGCACCAGAACGGCCACGAGCCTTCCAGTGAGCAGATAGCCGCCGAGCTGGATATGCCGGTGGAGAAGGTACGGGAGATTATGCGTGTAGCGCAGGAACCCGTTTCGTTAGAAACCCCCATCGGTGAGGAAGAGGACAGCCACTTGGGCGACTTTATCCCCGACGAGGATGCACCCGCACCTTCCGACGTTGCTTCCCACACCCTGCTGAAAGAACAGCTGGGCGAGGTGCTCTCTACCCTGACCCCCAGAGAAGAAAAGGTGCTCAAGCTGCGCTTTGGTCTGGAGGATGGCAGAAGCCGTACACTGGAGGAGGTTGGCAAGGAGTTCAACGTCACCCGTGAGCGTATTCGCCAGATAGAGGCAAAGGCGCTTAGAAAGCTGCGTCACCCCAGCAGGAGTAAGCGACTAAAGGACTTCCTAGAATAACCTGTTTGAAGGAAATTGTCATATCTCTTGCCTCGCATGCCCTTGCGTACCCATGTACGCGGCGGTCATTTGAAGCTGCGACCTATGCACAATTTTCGTCAAACACCAATGGATATTTGGTATATCTCATACTTCAATGATAGAAATTACTATAACATACAAACAGAGGGCGGAACCGTACGGTTCCGCCCTCTGTTGCTGCTTTATCGGTACTTATTAACAATTTCCTTCATGGCATCCCACTGGGCTTCCATACCCTCAATCAGCTTAAACTGGGTTCTGGCACGGTCCAGATTGTGTCCTTCACGGTGTATCTTGTAGTAGATATCACCGTTCAGGTGGTCGGCCAGAAAGCGGCTGCCGCATTCCAGCGTCATAAGCTTTGCACCCATGGGCAGGCAGTCTATTTCACAGTGGGTAAGAGTATCTCCCGTTACCTCCAGGTATCCCTTTGTGTAGATATCAAAGAGTGCGGGTACAAACTCCACTTTGGTAAGGTCGGGTTCATCCTCGGCGGCGGAACTGGCACCAAAGCGGATGGCATCGCCGAAGTCATAGGCGGAAAGCCCCGGCATAACGGTGTCCAGGTCTATAACGCAGATGCCTGCACCAGTTTGGCTGTCCAGCAGAAGGTTATTCAGCTTGGTATCATTGTGGGTTACCCGCAATGGAAGCTTTCCCGCCTGCTGTAAATCCAGAAGATAGGAAGCTTCCTGTGCACGGGTCAAAACAAAATCAATTTCGGCCTGTACATCCTTGGCTCTGCCGCAGACATCCCGTTCTATGGCATCCCGCAGCTGGTTCATCCGCTCTACGGTATTGTGAAAGTTTGGAATGGTTTCATGTAGGGTGTGGGCAGGGTAGTCTGCCAGCAGCTTTTGAAACTGTCCAAAAGCCCGTGCCGACTGGTAAAAGTCATCTTTGTTTTCCACCATTTGACGAGTAATGGTATCTTCAATAAAGTAAAAGACCCGCCAGTATTCTCCGTCGTCATCCATGGCATAGCAGCTGCCGTCTTTGGCGGACAGCATATTCAGGGTTTCACGCATGGGATCGCCCCCTGCTTCGGCTATGCGACTGCGCAGATACTGGGTAACATTCCGGATGTTTTCCAGTACCTCCCGTGGCTTTTTAAAAACAATACTGTTTATCCGCTGTAAAATGAACCGTTTTGGAGCACCTGCCTGCTCCTGCAGGTATACGGCAAAGGTGTCGTTAATATGTCCATTCCCAAAGCGTTCCACTCGGGTAACGGAAGCGGGAAAATCAAATTTTGTAACAATCTCTTGTAGTGTAGCGCTTGTAATATCATTCATCCTGCATGCCCTCCCAAAGGTATTCGGGGTATACGCCGTCAGCGCGCAGCTTTGCAATAGCAGCCTCCACCACCGGCTTATCCTCCCGGTAGGTAACGCCGTACCAGCGATCGGGGGAGTTCAGTACATGGACAGTGGCTTTCTGCTCCCGCAGCAGATCGTTTACTACAGTGGGCAGAAAGAATTCCGCTTTCAGCGGGTTTTCTTTTAACGCTTTTTCTAAAAATGCCGGAAAACGGCTACCCAGTTCCTCTATGAGGCTGGGGGTAAAGCCCCATAGGTTCATGGATGCAGTACTATCCGGGGGGATGGTTACCCAGCTTTTTCCCTCATCTTCGGTGTACTGTGCTCCGCCCTCACGTTTTTCTATGTGTACCCGCTCGTGAATATCCGAAAGCGTATGGTTTGGTGCTACTATGCAGATGCCCCGTGCTACATGCCCGTGGTCGGTAAGGGTGTTTTCCAGGCGGTAGCCTACCATGCAGTACCGGTATTGATAATCATCTGCGGTGCAGCAAAGGCGGTCGAAGATAACCTGAAATGCCTGTGCACCGTAGTAGTCGTCGGCGTTTATCACTGCAAAGGGAGCATCAATCAGTCCTCGGCAGGCCAGCACTGCATGCCCGGTACCCCAGGGCTTGTTCCTGCCCTCGGGTACTGTAAAGCCTGCAGGGATGTCTTCTACCTCTTGGTAGGCGTACTGCACCTCCATTAGCTTTGCCATGCGGTCACCGATAATCTCGCGAAAATCTGCCTCTATGGCCTTTTTAATAATGAAAACAACCCGACGAAAGCCTGCTTTATAGGCATCGTAAAGTGAAAAGTCAATAATGATTTCCCCATGGGCGCCCACAGGATCTATCTGTTTCAGTCCGCCGTAACGGCTGCCCATTCCTGCCGCCATGACCACTAAGATTGGTTTCTTCATTGCGTTACCTCCATGTCGTGCGTATTATACCCCTTATTTTACCCCGAAAGCGGAGGAAAGCAAATACCCGATTGATTATAATATTTGCACAAAAAGCCATAGAAATACAAAACCCTTCTCAATGACGAAACCGAAAAGACTAGGGCCTGATGATTTCAGAGCGAAGTTTGACCGAAGAGGAGTACTCCGATGGGGTCATGCCTGTCACCTTTTTGAAGTGGCGGGAAAAGTAGTGAATGGAGCTGTAGCCCAACTGCTGAGAAATTTCGGTAAAGTTGTTGCTGTTCTGGCGAATGGCTTGCTTGGCAGCTTCAATTTTTAGCTTGCCAAAGTATTCCATTACCCCACAACCGCTTTTATCATGAAACATCTTTTGTAAGTAAGAACGACCGATAATATTGTCACGGCAGACATCATCAAGGGTAATTCGCTTGTAAAGGTTATTTTCCAAATAGGCCACAACCTTATTACAGACATCCTGCTCACTGCGTTCCCGCATGGAGGAGGAGGGAAGGTGCTTCTGCTTTTCGGAGCCTGCCTGTCCTTCCAGTGCAAGCTGCAACAGCATTAACTCCAGATGTAGCTTAATAAACTGTTCGGTGCCAAATGGAACTTTTGCCCTGCGCTCCATAAAACGCAGGTTTGGGTCGTCTAAAGGAGAGGAAAAGGCAGCTTTTGCTTCCTGCACCAGAGTAGCCATAATGTTCCGCTCCCGGTCTCCTGCCCGCAGGATTTTATCTTCAAAATAGGACATGGCCGGGCTATTACAGGAAAAAGCCACCACCACCAGATTGGGCGCAATTGTCCCATTTGCCCACAGGTTGTGAAACTCCATGGGCTTGTGAAAGATAATTTCCCCTTTCTTAATGAGGCGCACTGTGGTATCTGCCGTCACCTCTACCTCACCCTTGTCCACATAGAGAAACTCCCAAAAATTGTGCGCTTCTCCGGGGAAGAAAAAGTCACTGGCATATTCAAAGTAATGAACGGTAAGCAGCTCTTCAATTTTAATCTCTTCGTTTAGCACAATACCCTTGTAGTCCAAGATAAAAGCACCTCCTAAGAAACACCCGTTTTTTACCAGTTTACCTTAGAATTTGTACAAATACAATAATATGGTAAAGATATTATTGTTTCCTGTGGAAAATAATGCAAATTAAGTGACAAAAGTGCTAAAGAAAATAAAATAGTACGCAGTTAAAATATAGAAGATAGACAACGGCGAAATTCAATTGTCTACATAGTCTGTCTTTTACAAAAAAATAGGAGGATTAGAAGATGAAAAAGAGAATGCTTTCCGTATTTTCCCTGATGCTAACCGTAGCAATGCTGTTTAGTGCCTGTGGCGGCGCCGCACCTGCGCCTGCCGCACCTGCACCTGCTGCTCCGGCTCCGGCAGCGCCTGCACCCGTAGCTCCTGCTAAGACTGAAGCCACACTGGTTTACTGGACCATGTGGAATGAAACTGAGCCTCAGGGTCAGGTTCTGGCAGAAGCCGTAGAGGCTTATACCAAGAAGACCGGAGTAAAGGTTGAAGTTCAGTTCAATGGCCGTGAAATACGCAAAACACTTCAGCCGGCGCTGGACAACAATACCGCCATCGATTTGTTTGATGAAGATGTGGAACGTGTAAACGGCACATGGGGCAAATATCTGCTCAATGTGGAGGATATGGCAGCCAAGACCTATGACACCACCGGCGGCAAACCCTTCACCCAGGCAGTTAGCAGCACGCTGATAGACCTTGCCCGTAGCCTTAGCCCCGACGGCAAGCTTTCCACCATCCCCTATCAGCCCTCTACCTTTGTTGTAATGTATAACAAAGAGCTGTTCGCAAAGGCCGGTGTAACGGCTATACCAAAGACATGGGATGAGTTCCTGGACGTTTGCGGCAAGCTGAAGGCTGCCGGTATCACTCCTATGACAGTGGATGACGCTTATATCGGAGCACTCACCGGTTACCATATGGACCGTATCTGTGGCGTAGAAGCAACCGTTGCCATGGCAAATGGCGGCAGCTGGGACAATCCCGCAGTGCTGGAATTTGCTAAGGACTGGGAAGAAATGGTCAAAAAGGGCTATATCTCTCCCAAGGCTGCCTCCAACGTATATCCTCAGGGACAGCTTGAGGAAATTGCTACCGAAACCGCAGCTATGTACCTCAACGGTACCTGGCTACCCAACGAGATAAAGGATACCGCAAAGGCCGATTTCCAGTGGGGTTCCTTTGCATATCCCGCAGTTGATGCCAAGGGTGATGGCCCCGAAGCCAACAACTTCGGCGCACAGTGCATCGGCATTAATAAGAACACCAAGTATCCTCAGGAAGCGTTTGACCTGATAGTATGGCTGACCACAGGCGACTGGGATGCCAAACTGGCAGCAGAGTCCCTGGGCGTTCCCATGGGCAACTCCTCTGCATGGCCTACTCAGTTGGCAGATGCCAAGGCAGTGCTTGACAGCACCACCAAGCGCCTACCCTGGGCATGCGGCATGGAGAACGAAGCCAACGTTCACGCAATGGTTAAGGAAAACTTCCAGAAGCTCATAACAGGTACTATTGATGCCAATGGCTACGCAGAAGCTATGAAGGCTGCCAAGAAGTAATCATTTAAAGGGGCGGCGACTTGTCGTCGCCCCTTTTTCGGTAGTATCAGTCAGAGGAGGTGGAGCTTTGAATATGAAAAAAAATAGGGGAATGATGATTGCATTCCTGACCCCTGCAGTGCTTACATATTTAATGGTATTTGCATATCCCACCATTAGAACCATTATTATGAGCCTTTTTAAAGTGGAGGGTGTTTCTGACCCTGTATCCACATGGTCCTTTAACGGACTGCAAAACTTTATAACTATTTTTCATACACCCTTGTTTATTCAGTCACTAAAAAATATCGGAAGAATATGGCTAATTGGCGGTGCATCGGTTATGTTGCTTGCACTGGTGTTTGCCGTTATCCTTACCAGTGGCGTGCGGCTTAAAAGCTTTTTTCGCTCCGCCATCTACCTGCCCAACGTGGTATCGGCTGTTGCCATGGCTACCATGTGGATGAACTATGTGTACAATTCTGAATTTGGACTTTTTAATAAGATTTTTGCCTTCCTAGGGTTTGAAAAGCTGGCGACCACCCCATGGACAGGGCCGGATATGATATTTTGGAGTATGCTCATAGCTTACTCCTTCGGTATGGTAGGTTACCATATGCTCATCTTTATGAGCGGTATTGAGCGTATACCGGTGGACTTCTACGAGGCAGCCACCATTGAGGGAGCCAACGTTTGGCAACGGTTTGCCTCTATCACCCTACCGCTTCTGCGAGGGGTCATTCGTACCAATCTGGTTATGTGGACAGTGACAACAGTCAACTTCTTTGTATGGAGCCAGCTGTTCTCACCCGTCAACCTAAGCAATGGTACCGTAACTCCGGTGGCTTATATGTATGAAATGGTATTTGGTGCCAGTTCTTCTGCTGTTACCGTCCGTGACACGGGTGCAGGCGCAGCCATTGGTGTATTAATGACGCTGGCGGTTGTTTTGGTGTTTCTGGGTACCAACTTTATCGTCAAAAACGACGATGTAGAGCTTTAGGAGGGGGGAGATAAGGATGGCTAAAACAAAAAAAATGCGGGAGCCGCTAAACCTCCGCAAGGAACTGGCACTCTCCCCGGGATACATACTTGTAGGGCTATGGGTAATCTTTACCTTTATGCTCATTGCATGGATTTTTATTGCATCCCTCTCCACAACGCGGGAAATCTTCACAGGTAAAATATTTGAGTTTGAGAGCGGAATGAACTGGAAAAACTATGTAAAGGCATGGAAGACCAATAAGGTGTCGGTTTACTTCATGAACTCGGTACTGTACACCCTTGTGTCCTGTACCATGGTGGTTTGTGTAGCAGCCCCGGCGGCCTATGTACTATCTCGTTTTCGTTTCAAGGGAAATACCTTTTTGCAGAATATGTTTGTCACCGCTTTGGGCATTCCGGCCATTATGATTATTATGCCGCTCTTTTCCATAACCTCAGCACTGCAAATTAACAACAACCGCGGACTGATTATCTTTCTCTATATCTGCATGAATGTTCCGTTTACCTTGTTTTTTTTGCTCACCTTCTTTAAAAACCTTAGCGATACCTTTGAGGAAGCGGCGGCCATAGATGGGTGCAGCCCTATGAAAACCTTCTGGGTAATTATGTTGCCATTGGTGCAGCCCGGTATCATTACCGTCACGATCTTTAACTTTATTACTATCTGGAACGAGTATTTCATGGCGCTTATCTTTGCAAACTCCACTAAAATGCGTCCGGTGGCTGTAGGGCTCTACAGTATGATTCAGTCGATGAAGTATACCGGCGACTGGGCAGGCATGTTCGCTTCGGTGGTCATTGTCTTTCTGCCGACCTTTATTCTTTACATCTTCCTCAGTGAAAAGATTATAGCCGGTGTTACCGGCGGTGCAATTAAGGGATAGTATGGAATATAAAACAAGGAGCTGTAGCACAATGCATATTTATGCACAGTGCTACAGCTCCTTTGCGCCCGCAGAGGGAAAGATTGATGCTATGCCCGATGATGCTCTTTGTAAAGCTTTAACTTTTCGGTGTATTGCTGCCCTGTGATACGGAAATATAAGTGGAGTGAAAGCCCCAAAATTGATTCAGCAGCCAGAATACCGACCACAAAAACTATCCATGCCATAGGGTCGTGAACAGGAAACCAGTGAAAGATTAGAGCAAAGATGGACAATGTACATAAAAGCTTTAGTGAAAAGAGCAGCAGCCGCAGCGAGGAGCGTAGGTTCTTAATGACCATATCACCAAAACAAAGCATCTGTAAAAATGGGATAATAACTGCAAGTGCTAAGAACTGCCAAATCATGGAGTAAGGAAGCGCAGTTTCGCCCAAAAGCATATTTTTAATTGCCGTATAGATTAAAACCTCGCCGGTAAAAACAAGACTGGCATATGCTTTTGCACTGCCTATCCATTCTACAAAACGTTTCATAAATGCTACCTCAATCCTAGTTTCTCTTTTAGTACCGCCGAATATTGGCGGGATACAATTAATTTTTCCCCTCCGCACAGGACAATTGTCAGTCTGCCGCCAAGCTCCGGACGAATGGACTTAATGGCGGCTATATTGACAATGGAGGATTTTGAGCTTCGGAAAAAGCTTCCGCTGCCCAACTGCACCTCTAGCTCATAAAGCCGCAGGGGCGTTTCGTACACATCTGTTTCGGTGTAGAAAAAAGTTTTTTTGTCCACCGTGTCAATATAGAGTATTTCCTCGGGGCGCAGCAGAAAGATATCACCATTTTTCGTGCCGGTCAGTTTGCTGTCCAAGCTGTGCAGCAGTGATAGCATGTGAAGGATTGCCTCATCTGCTTTTTTGCAGTTTATCACAATTTCGGTATCCTCCAGCGTGGGGTTTTCATGAATGATAATCTTCAAAGCTTCACCTCAAGTTGGTTATTTTGTAGCTACAGTGTCATCATACAGCAAAAAGCAGCCAGTACGCAAGGACATTTTACTATCCTGCGTATTCTGGCTGCTAAGCTGTAGATAAAGCTTGTTATTCGGCAGGCGCGCTGTCCTCTGCCGGCTGCTCCCCACCGTTTATTACAAATCGTTCTATCACAGGCCATACCATAAAGGAGATGAAGAGTGACAAAAAGGCAAAATATCCAAGAAATATCATGACCATAGGGGAGATGGGGAAGTAGGCTATTGCTAGGGTGGAGGCAGCTATGCTGACTGCAACTGCCGCAATGGTGCGGAATTTCCCCAGGACTATCAGAAACATGGAGTTTTTCAGCATAGGCAGGGAAGGCAGGTCCACATAGGCCGCCATGGGAAATATGTAACAGCCCAGCGATACACCCAGAAAGGTCCAAAGGAAGATGAAAGCCATGGAGAGTGTTGTGGCGCCGCCAAGCAGCATGCCAAGGTTAATCCAGATAGCAGCTGCTACAAATAGGGTGGCAGGTATGCCGAACAGCAGACCCTGCTTCCAGTTTTTGCGCATAGCGTCCCAAAAGTCCCGCCATGGGTATACGTTTTGATCCCGTACCATGGTAATGGTTACCCTGTTAAGGGCTACAGTGGCAGGACCAATGGTAATAATGGGGATGCAGGCCAGCACATAGGTCAGATTCAGTACCAGAAGCGACCAAAACTCTCTGCCCAGTATTTCAAAGAAAAGCGCTGCACCTTTTTTCTTGGGAGCGTCTTTGGGGATGCCGGGGCCCGGACGGTTGTAGTTTGGGCCAAGACCAAAAAATGACATATTCAGTAACTCCATTCCGCATGATTTCTATTACAAGTATACCTGCATTTATTCCTGAATGCAAGGACGTATTTTTATGACATTTTATGTTCACCAAGGCATTCCGGATAGCCTTTGTGAAAAATATACCTAACTGTCTATTGACATGTGTCCTACACACAGGTTTATAATTGCAGCATTAAGTTTTGGAGGTCACAAAAGAATGCGGAAGATAACAAGTTTTCTCTTAGCCGTTGCTCTTATCATGAGCAGTACAGGCTGTGGGGCAAAGGGGACAGTCCCAGCAAATGAGCCAAAGGTATACACTGCAACTACCAAGGCGCATAATGGAGATTTAACTTTAGATGTAGCAATAGCAGACAGTAAGATTACGGCGGTGACCATCACCAATCACGCTGAAACAGCTGGTATAGCAGATATGCCAATCGAAGAACTGCCAAAGCAGATAGTTGAGAAGCAAACAATTGCATTAGATGCAGTATCCGGCGCTACTGTAACAAGCAAAGCAATTTTAACAGCCGTTGAGGATGCAATTAAACAAGCTGGTCTAAACGTAGAAGACTTTAAGAAAATTTCTTCAACAGAGACTACAATGAATGAACCTATTGAGAAATCGGTAGATGTAGTAGTAATAGGTGCCGGTGGAGCTGGGTTATCTGCATCTGTTTCAGCAGTGCAGAATGGCGCAAAAGTTTTAGTCCTTGAAAAAATGCCTAAAGTAGGCGGAAATACTTTGATTTCGGGTTCGGCATATAATGCAGTTGCTCCGGACAGACAGGCTTCTCAGGGTATAGAGGATTCTATAGAGCTTCACTATACACAGACACTGGAAGGTGGGGATAACTACGGCGATCCCGAGCTGGTGAGAACTTTGGTTGAAAATTCTTATCCCACCCTGCTATGGCTGGAGGAGCTGGGGGTCAAATTTCAGGATGAGATTATACAGGTAGTTGGTGCTTTGCATCAGCGGGGGTTTGAACCGGTGGAGCCATTGGGAACCGGATATATTAATGCATATCTAAACTATTTAAATGAAAATAATACAGAAATTATGGTGAATACAGTTGCTGAGGAAATTATACTGGAGAATGGAAAGGTAGTAGGTGTTAAGGCAATATCAAACGGTAACCAGCCTATTACCATCAATGCTTCTCAAGGTGTAATTTTGGCTACCGGCGGCTTTGGTGCAGATATTGAATTTAGAGAAAAATATAATTCACAGTGGCCGTCATTACGAAATCAGCCTACAACCAATCATTCAGGTGCAACCGGTGAGGGCATTATGATGGCTGAGGCAGTGGGTGCTGCGCTGACACAGATGGAATTTATCCAGCTGCACCCAATGGGAGATCCCGAAACGGGTGTTTTGAGCACCAACCCATTGAGTGGCAGTGTAAAAAATACCATCTATGTAAACAAAGAAGGAACAAGGTTTACTGCTGAGGACGGAAGAAGAGATACCATTAGCAAGGCAGCGCTGGAGCAAACAGATGGTATGTTTTATGCCATTATGGATACAAATACCTATCCCAATGAGCAGCATAAAAACAACTTTAACACCTCTATGGAGGATTTGCTTAAGCAGGGGAAGGTGGTAAAGGCAGAATCTATTCAGGAATTGGCTGAAAAGCTAGGGATAGACGCTGCTGCCCTAAATGCAACCATAGATGCATTCAATGCCTCGGTAGATGCTAAAACTGATGACTTTGGCCGTAAGCTATTTGATAAAAAGATAGAAAATGGGCCATTCTATGCAGGTGCCCGCAAGCCAACCGTACACCATACCATGGGCGGAGTGAAAATTAATACAAGGGCCGAGGTAGTTTCTGCTACAGGTGAGGTGATACCAAACTTTTACGCAGCAGGTGAAGTAACAGGTGGAATTCATGGCGCCAACCGTTTGGGTGGTAATGCTTTGGCAGACATCAATGTATTCGGTAAGATTGCCGGAGAAAATGCAGCAAAAAACAAGTAGAATAGCTATGACACCCAAAAAGATGCTACATTTAAATGTAGCATCTTTTTGTGATAGTTACAAATATAATCAAATAGAGTATACTAATAGGGCGTTTCTTAATAAGAAAGCCCCCTAATAAAAACTGTAAGGAGTGTGTTAAAATGTATCAAATAGGGCAGTTTAGTAAAATTGTCGGCTTAACCCCAGACACCATAAAGTACTATGAAAAAAATGGTTTCATCACTCCGAAGGTGAATCCTTCCAACGGATATAGATGTTTTTTGGAATCTCATGCATTGGAAATATTGGCAATAAGAATGCTTAGGGGCTTTAAAGTGGATGTAGTAGGTATTAATGATATTAAGCAAGACAGCTCTATCCACGACATAAACAATATATTATTGGATAAAAAACAACAATTGAAAAAGCAAATAGAACAAGCTCAGCAACTCATTAAAAAAATAGATTATGTATGTAATAGCTTTGGGAGAATAGAAAATGAGTTAAATAAGTGTGTAATTAGGGAGTTTGATGCGGTTTACAGACTGAAAAAAGGTGAAGGTTCGGAAGTGTATACTTCGGAGGAAATAAGCACATATACCAAAAAATTAGTTGAATCATTGCCCTATTCATATTTAACAATAAGGGTTTGCTTTGATGAGCTTATGTTAAATGATGCACTGAAATATAATTGGGGGATTGGTATTTCAAAAGCAGATTTTAATATGTTAGGGTTTGAGGAAAGCAAAATTTTTGAGTACACTCCAAATCAGACGGTTGTATCAACCATTATCATAAAAAACACTGTTTTACCAATAACCAGTGATGATTTGCTTTTGATTAAAGAATATGTACTGGAGAAAAAGCTAACAGTTACAGGTGATGTAATGATACGTTTATTGGGAAGTGCATTTCCTAACGGTAAATGTGAGTACTATTATTCGGTGGTTGTTCCAGTTGCTAAATAGATACTATACCGGCAACGGATAAAGGATTGTGCAAACCGGGGCTGTCCCATAGTTGGAGTTTTAAAAAATCCCCTTGTGAAATGTATATTTATTTGCTAGAATAGAGAAAGAAAATGGGTATAATGCCCGACAAAATAACAGGGGGTAAGGATGCAGATGGGAAGCTATATTATTTCACTTGACCAAGGTACTACAAGCTCACGAGCAATTATCTTTGATAAACAGCAGAATATAGTGGAGATGGCGCAGAAGGAATTTACACAGCGATACCCGAAGCCCGGCTATGTGGAACACGACCCTATGGAAATTTATGCATCTCAGTATGGCGTACTCATTGAGGTGCTGGCGAAAACCGGAATATCCCCGGCGGAAATAGCTGCCATTGGTATTACCAATCAGAGAGAGACCACCATTGTATGGGAAAAGGCCACAGGCCGTCCTGTTTATAACGCCATCGTGTGGCAGTGCCGCCGTACCGCCGCCCTTTGCGAGGAGATTAAAGCGGACAGCGA
The DNA here is from genome assembly GCA_036645835.1 of Angelakisella sp. Taxonomy (GTDB): domain Bacteria; phylum Bacillota; class Clostridia; order Oscillospirales; family Ruminococcaceae; genus Angelakisella. The sequence continues at coordinate 37,589 of JAVXNK010000025.1, forward strand.
ACTGACCCATTACATAAAGAAATCTACAGGCCTGCTTCCAGATGCTTATTTTTCGGGAACCAAAATAAAATGGATATTGGACAATGTAGACGGTGCCCGTGCTCGTGCCGAGGCCGGAGAGCTGATGTTTGGTACCGTAGACAGCTGGCTTATCTGGAAGCTTACCGGCGGCAAGGTTCATGTTACCGACTACACCAACGCCAGCCGCACCATGCTGTATAATATTGTTGACCTCTGCTGGGATGAGCGTATCTGCAAGGCGCTGAATATCCCCATGTCTATGCTGCCAAAGGTGTGCAACAGCAGTGAAGTGTATGGCACCGTCAACATTCAGGGAACCGAGGTCCCCATAGCAGGCTGCGCAGGTGACCAGCAGGCAGCCCTGTTCGGGCAAACCTGCTTTGAACGTGGAGATGCCAAAAATACCTACGGCACAGGCTGTTTCCTACTCATGAATACCGGCAGTGAGCCTGTACAGAGCAAGAACGGTTTGCTGACTACCATTGCCATAGGCATTGACGGCAAGGTGCAGTATGCCCTGGAGGGTAGCGTATTCGTAGGTGGTGCCGTCATCCAGTGGATACGAGATGAACTTCGCTTTGTTACCGATGCCCGAGATACCGAATACTTCGCTACTAAGGTGGAGGACAACGGCGGTGTTTATGTAGTGCCCGCCTTTACAGGACTGGGTGCACCCCACTGGGATATGTATGCCCGCGGTGCTATTCTGGGACTTACCCGAGGCTCCGGCCGCAACCATATTATCCGTGCAGCGCTGGAGAGCATAGCGTACCAGACCCGTGATGTGCTGGAAGCCATGCTACAGGATACCGGTGTTCCCCTGCGGGAGCTGCGGGTGGATGGCGGTGCTTCGGCAAACAATTTCCTCATGCAGTTTCAGGCCGACATTAACGGGCAGACCATTCGCCGCCCCATGATACGGGAAACCACCGCACTGGGCGCAGCCTATCTGGCTGGGCTTGCAGTAGGCGTTTGGGGTAGCCTGGATGATATTAAGGCACAGTGGACACTGGATAAGCTTTACGAACCAAAGATGGAAGCAGTGAGACGTGACAAGCTGGTATCCGGATGGCACAAGTCAGTAAAACGAGCCAAGGACTGGGAAGAAGAATAGATTAAAGCTAAAGCGACCCCCACAGCATGACACTGTGGGGGTCGCTTTTTAGGTTAGGTTTAGCTATCCTTACTTCTGGTCGTTGATAGCAGCCTGAGCAGCAGCCAGACGTGCAATCGGGACACGGTAGGGAGAGCAGGAAACGTAGGTCAGTCCAACCTTGTGGAAGAACTTGACGGACTGAGGATCGCCGCCAACCTCACCGCAGACGCCCAGCTTGATGTCAGGGCGGGTCTTGCGGCCCAGTTCGCAGGAGATTTCAATCAGCTTGCCTACGCCAGCCTGGTCAAGACGAGCAAAGGGATCCTGCTCGTAGATCTTCTTGTCGTAGTATGCGCCCAGGAACTTACCGGCATCGTCACGGGAGAAGCCGAAAGCCATCTGGGTCAGGTCGTTGGTGCCGAAGGAGAAGAACTCTGCTTCCTTGGCAATCTCATCGGAGGTAATGCAGGCGCGGGGGATTTCGATCATGGTGCCCACCTTGTAGTGCAGGTCGCTTCCGGCAGCCTTGATGGCCTTGTCAGCAGTCTCTACTACAACGCTCTTTACGAACTGGAGCTCCTTGATTTCGCCTACCAGAGGAATCATGATTTCGGGAACGAGATCCCAATCGGGATGAGCCTTCTTCACTTCCAGAGCAGCCTCAATGACAGCCTGGGTCTGCATAGCGGCAATCTCGGGATAGGTGACAGCCAGACGGCAGCCACGGTGACCCATCATGGGGTTGAACTCGTGGAGGGAATCGATGATGCTCTTCAGCTTCTCAACGCTCATCTTCATCTCGCTGGCGAGAGCAACAATATCCTCTTCAGCGGTGGGAAGGAATTCGTGCAGGGGGGGATCCAGGAAGCGGATGGTAACAGGCTTGCCTTCCATAGCCTCGTACAGAGCACGGAAGTCGTCTCTCTGCATGGGGAGGATCTTAGCCAGAGCCTTCTCGCGCTGCTCAACGGTCTCGGAGACAATCATCTCGCGCATAGCGGGAATACGGTCTGCATCGAAGAACATGTGCTCGGTACGGCAAAGGCCAATGCCTTCTGCGCCGAACTCGGCAGCACGCTTAGCATCACGGGGTGTATCGGCGTTGCTGCGAACCTGCAGTACGCGGTACTTGTCAGCCCAGTTCATCAGGCGGCTGAAGTCGCCGGTGATAGCAGCGGGAACGGTGGGGATAGCTTCGCCGTAGATGTTACCGGTGGTGCCATCCAGAGAGATGTAGTCGCCTCTCTTAAGGGTCTTGCCACCCAGCTCGAAGTAGCCCTCTTCCTCGTTCATCTTAATGTCGCCGCAGCCGGATACACAGCAGGTGCCCATACCACGTGCAACAACGGCAGCGTGGGAGGTCATGCCGCCGCGAACGGTCAGAATGCCCTGAGAAACGTCCATGCCGTGGATATCCTCGGGAGAGGTTTCCAGACGAACCAGAACAACCTTCTCGCCCTTGGCAGCCATTGTAACAGCCTCGTCAGCGGTGAAGACAACCTTACCGCAGGCAGCGCCGGGAGAAGCGGGAAGTGCTGCGCCAATGGGCTTAGCAGCCTTAATGGCCTTGGCATCGAAGCCGGGGTGAAGCAGGCTATCCAGCTGCTTGGGGTCTACCATGCAGACAGCTTCCTTCTCGGAAATCATGCCTTCATCAACCAGGTCGCAAGCAATCTTGAGAGCAGCAGCAGCGGTTCTCTTGCCGTTTCTGGTTTGCAGCATATAGAGCTTCTTGTCTTCAATGGTGAACTCCATATCCTGCATATCGCGGTAGTGCTTCTCCAGCTTATCACAGATGGTTACAAACTCATCGTAAGCAACGGGGGAGATAGCCTTCAGCTCTTCAATGGGGTTGGGGGTACGAACACCGGCCACAACGTCCTCGCCCTGTGCGTTCATAAGGAACTCACCGAACAGCTTCTTCTCGCCGGTGGCGGGGTTACGGGTAAATGCAACGCCGGTACCGGAGGTGTTACCCATGTTGCCGAATACCATCATCTGTACGTTAACGGCAGTACCCCAGGAAGAGGGAATGTCGTTCATTCTTCTGTAGTAGTTTGCACGGGGGTTGTCCCAGCTGCGGAAAACAGCCATGATAGCGCCCATGAGCTGCTCCTTGGGGTCGGAGGGGAAATCAAAGCCCTTCTTAGCCTTGAACTCAGCCTTGAACTGGTTTGCCAGGGTCTTCAGATCGTTGGCATCCAGATCGGTATCCAGCTTAACACCCTTCTTTTCCTTCATCTCATCGATGAGCTTCTCGAAGTATGCCTTGCCAACTTCCATAACAACGTCAGAATACATCTGGATGAAACGACGGTAGGAGTCATATGCGAAACGGGGGTTGCCGGTCTTGGCAGCAAATGCCTCAACAACCTCGTCGTTAAGACCCAGGTTCAGGATGGTGTCCATCATACCGGGCATGGAAGCACGTGCGCCGGAGCGTACGGAAACCAGCAGAGGATTGTTCAGGTCGCCAAACTTTTTGCCGGAAAGAGCCTCAAGCTTGTCCATGCAGGCAATGATTTCTGCCTGAATGCCATCGTTAATCTTCTTGCCATCCTCATAGTACTGAGTACAGGCCTCGGTGGATACAGTAAAGCCCTGTGGTACGGGCATGCCCAGCTTGGTCATTTCTGCAAGGTTCGCGCCCTTGCCGCCGAGGAGCTCTTTCTGGGAGCCGTTGCCCTCGGAGAACATGTAAACAAATTTTTTGCTCATGTTTCTTTCTACCTCCAAATATACATTAATTAGATGACTGATACCGTCTCGAAAGTGTACCATTGACAAGTATCGTGCATTCGTAGATTATTATACCATAAACGTCAAGGTTGTGGCAATATTAAAAAACAGTTGCATGGTAACTATTTTTTGTGCATTCGTTCACTATGTGAGCGGGCACTTAAGATTTTAAGGCTGTGTGTATAAAGTGCCCACATAGCCGCTTTTTATAACTTTGCGGACAAAGCTATAAAAAATAGCAGCGGTGCTATTTTTTATACTTGCAAATATAGGGTAAACTTGAGATAATAGAAGTGTAAAGATTCGACTACCCCAAAATGCTGCCGAATGAAAGGAAAAACTTCTTCTATGGAGAACACATGTGGAATAATTCTTGCCGCCGGTGATGGCAAAAGGATGGGCAGTGCAAGCTCAAAGGTGCTCTGCCAAGTGCTTTTTAAACCTATGCTGGAATGGGTTATGGAAAACTGCACAGGCGCCGGAGTGAAAGATATCTGTGTAGTAGTGGGCAAGGGTGCCGAGGATGTGGAAACAGCCGTAAAGGGAAGAGCGGCAACTGCGGTACAGCTGGAACGTCATGGTACCGGCCATGCGGTTATCTGTGCAGAGGCTTTTTTAAAGGAGCATCTGGATGGCGACGTTCTGATTTTGTACGGAGATGCACCCTTTCAGTCACCGGAAGTGATTGATGGTGCATACCGACTGCACAAAGACCAGGGAAATGCCATGACGGTGGTCTCTGCCACAGTGGACGATCCCTTTGGCTATGGGCGCATAGTGCGGGACAACAATGGCGTTTCCGAAATAGTGGAACAGAAGGATGCCAACGACGCAGAGAAGGGCATACGGGAGATAAACGCAGGCGCATACTGGTATAAGGCTTCCGCACTGCTGCAGGCACTGAGTCAGCTTACCCCCGCCAATGCCCAAGGAGAGCTATACCTGACCGATACGCTGCACATCCTGCGGAAAAACGGATATAGGGTAAATGCCTATGATGCAGGGGACCAGCGGGTGGTGCTGGGGGCAAACAGCCGCAAGCAGCTTGCTCACCTGAATGAGATTGCCCGTGAAATGGTTTTTGAGTCGCTGTGGGAACGGGGTGTGGATATTCCCATCACCGACGGTATAATCATCAGCCGCGAGGCCACAATAGGCAGAGATACAAAAATACTGCCCGGTACACTCATAAAGGGACACTGCACCATTGGCGAGGGCTGTGTCATCGGCCCGAACTCCATGCTGGAAAATGCTGTTATCGGTGACAAATGCCAGATAAAAGCCAGCTGGATAACCGACTCCGTACTTTTGGACGACGTACAGATTGGCCCGTTTTCTCAGGTGCGCCCAAACTGCCGTATCGCTTCCGGAGTACGGGTGGGCGATTTTGTAGAGATAAAAAATTCTAATGTTGGTGCAGACACCCATGCCAGCCACCTGACCTACATAGGCGACACCGACTGCGGGAGCCGCGTGAACTTTGGCTGCGGCGTAGTGACCGTCAACTATAACGGCGCTTCTAAAAACCGCACCACCATAGGGGACGATTGCTTCATTGGCTGCAATACCAACCTAGTGGCACCGGTGACTGTCGGTAACGGCGCATACACTGCTGCGGGCTCTACCGTTACGGTGGATGTTCCGGAGGATGCGCTCTGCATTGCCCGTGCCCGTGAGGTTATAAAGGAAGGCAGAGCGGTACAGTATCGTAAAAAGAAGGACTAAACAGCTTCGGCTGTTACAACCATAGACTATAAAAAAGATAATAAGGGAGCAGATACACATGAATATTCACGGTAAAGACATCCGCATTTTCACAGCAAACGCAAACCCCGCAGTGGCCCACAAGATTGCCGAGCATCTGGGTATGCCCATTGGCAAAAGCACGGTTTCCAGCTTCGCCGACGGTGAAATCTCGGTTTCCATTGAGGAGTCCATCCGCGGTTCGGATGTCTTTGTGGTACAGTCCACCTGTGGCCCTGTCAACAACAACCTGATGGAACTGTTGATTATGATTGATGCTTTTAAGCGGGCATCCGCAGGACGCATTACCGCTGTTATCCCCTACTTTGGATATGCCCGTCAGGACCGTAAGGCCAAGGCACGCGATCCCATCTCTGCAAAGCTGTGCGCCGACCTTCTTACCACTGCAGGTGCCGATCGTGTTCTGACCATGGACCTCCACGCCCCCCAGATACAGGGATTTTTCAACATTCCCGTGGACCATATGCTGGGTTCGCCTATCCTGATCCCCTACTTCATCGAGAAGTTTAAGGATATTCCTTCCGAGGAACTGGTAGTAGTATCCCCTGACCTAGGCTCTGTCACCCGCGCCCGTAAGTTTGGCGAGAAGATGGGCGCATCCCTTGCCATTGTAGACAAACGCCGTCAGCGTGCCAATGTCTGCGAAGTTATGAACATCATAGGCGATGTAAGGGGCAAAACCGCTCTGCTGGTGGATGATATGGTGGATACCGCAGGAAGCATCTGCAATGCCGCCAAGGCACTGGTAGAGGTAGGCGGCGCCAAGGCTGTATATGCCTGTGCTACCCACGGCGTTCTCTCCGACCCCGCACTTACCCGCATTAAGGAAAGCTGCATCGAGGAAATGGTGCTGCTGGATACCATTCCTGCCAGAGAGGGCTGTGCCGATTCCCGTATTAAGTTCCTTTCCGTGGCACCTGTTTTTGCAGAGGCTATCAGCCGCATTTACGAGGATAAGGCTGTATCTCCTCTGTTTGCATAAAGAGGTAGGAAATGGATTATATCATTGTAGGACTTGGAAATCCCGAGAAAAAATACGACTGCACCCGTCACAATATCGGCTTTGCGGCGCTGGACCTTTTGGCCCAGAAGCTGCATGTAAAGGCGGACAGGCTGAAGTTTAAGTCGCTGTGCGGGGAAGGCACTATAGGACAGAACCGTGTTCTGCTTATGAAGCCCACCACATACATGAACCTGTCAGGACAGGCGGTTCAGGAGGCTATGCAGTTTTATAAGCTGCCTATAGAGAGGGTCATTGTCATCTCTGACGATGCCTCCATGGATGTGGGGCGGCTGCGTATCCGCATGAGCGGAAGCGACGGAGGGCATAATGGCCTCAAAAATATCATATATCTTACGGGGCAGGATAGCTTTCCCCGCATTAAGATAGGGGTGGGGCAGAAGCCACACCCCGACTACGACATGGCCGACTGGGTACTGGGGAAATTCACTGAAGCAGACCGAAAAACCCTGCTACCGCTACTGGAGGACGTAGAGCCTATCTGTGAGATGCTTATGGCGGGCGACTTCCAAGGGGCCATGGGTCGGTATAACCGATAGTGGAGAACAGAATGAACAACATAGCAAGGCAAATTGCCCGGCTGCCGGAGTACAGCAGGATAGAAGCCGCTCTTGACGGCGGAAAACAGCCTGTACTGGTAACGGGCGTGACACAGGTGCATAAGGCACAGCTGATACATGCTTTCTGTACCCTGCGCGAACAAGGGCTGCGCAGCGGTGCTCTGGTTATTACTCCGGACGAGCAGACAGCAGCACGGCTTTGCGAAGAAATAAACCTGTTTGAGGGTGCTGCCATTGCGTGGCAGTACCCCGAACGGGAACTAACCCTGCGCCCTGTAGAGGGTGTTTCACGGGAATATGAGCATATGCGGCTGTCGGTGCTTGTAAGGCTACTTTCCGGCCGTGGCATTGCCGTGGCCTCTGCGGCTGCTGCACTACAGCTGACCATACCGCCCCAGAAGCTGCAAAGCAGCCTGCAGGAGATAAGGCCGGGGCAGGAACTGCCCCAGAAGCAACTGCTACAGCAGCTGCTTTGGGCTGGCTACCAGCGTGGCGATCAGGTGGAAGGTCTTTCTCAGTTTGCCACCCGTGGCGGCATTGTAGATTTCTTCCCGCCGGACAGCGCCATGCCTGTTCGTGTGGAATACTGGGGGGATGAAATAGACACCGTTTCCTCCTTTTCACTGGAAACACAGCGGCGGGAACAGTCGCTGGAAAGTGCCATTATTACCCCTGCTCGGGAGGTACTCTACCTGCCCGAACAGCTGACAGAACTTTTGGAACAGCATCTCCTGAGCCTTTCCCCAAAACAGCTGGAGCTGGGGGGCGAGGGCATTCGGGCCGATATTCTGCGCCTTCGGGAAAACCGCAGCCTGCCCGCAGCAGACCGATACCTATCGCTGCTGTACAAGGAGCGAAGCACACTGCTCTCCTATGCCCAGGGACGCATGCTCTTTGTAAGTGAGGGCATTTCGGTTAAGGAGGCCGCTACCCATCAGCGGTGGCAGCAGGACGAGGAGATAAAGCAACTGCTGGAAGAAGGCGTGCTCACCCGAGGGGCGGAACGGCTTACCGAGGACTACGAGCAGCTGTCCCACTGCTACAGCAAGCTTCCCACAGTGTTACTGGACAGCTTTCCCCGAAGTTACCCGTCTCTGAAAATTGGCGAACTGGTAGAACTGAAAGCCAACCCCCTTTCGGTGTGGAGCGGGGAGCTGAGCATCCTCATAGAGGAGCTGGAAAACTATCTGGCTGACGGCTACTGCTGTATGGTGTTGGCGGGAACCTCCCGTGGTGCTGCCGCTTTGGCCGATGACCTCCGTGCCCATAAGCTAAATGCCCGTTATACCCAGGATAGGGGTGAATTTCAGCGGGGTGCGGTGCTGGTGTGTGAAGGTGGGCTTTCCTCCGGTGTGGAATACCCCCAACAGGGGCTGGCCATCCTTACCTATGGCAGAGCCGCCCACATTATTACCAAAAAGAAACAGAAGAAAGCCGTGCCCAAGGGCAGCAAGGCGGTAAAGGACATTGCCGACCTGTCGGAGGGGGACTATGTGGTTCACAGCGCCCACGGTATCGGCGTTTTTGAAGGCATTGTAAAAAAAGAGGTTCAGGGGGTTATCAAGGACTATATCAAAATCCGCTATGCGGGTACCGATACCCTTTTTGTACCTGTCACCCAGCTGGACCTTGTGACAAAATATATTGGCGGTAAGGAGGATGCCTCCATCCGCCTAAGCAAGCTGAATTCCGCCGAGTGGAGCAAAACCCGTCAGCGGGTAAAAAAAGCTGTTTCCGATATGGCCAAGGAGCTTATCTCCCTATATGCCAAGCGGTTACAGGCCAAGGGCTTCCCATTTGCCGAGGACACCGAGTGGCAGAAGGACTTTGAACAGCGGTTTGAATACGATGAAACAGACGACCAGTTGCGCTGCATTACCGAGATAAAGGACGATATGGAGCGAGCCGTACCCATGGATAGGCTGCTCTGCGGAGACGTGGGCTTCGGTAAAACCGAGGTTGCCCTACGTGCTATCTTCAAGTGTGTCATGGATAGCAAGCAGTGTGCTGTTATGGTGCCAACCACCATTCTGGCATGGCAGCACTACCAAACCTTCCTGCGCAGGTTGGAGGGCTACCCCATAACGGTGGAGCTGCTTTCCCGTTTCCGAACACCTAAGCAACAGAAGGAGATTATCCGCCGCCTAAAAAGCGGTGAGATAGACGTGGTTGTGGGTACCCACAAGCTGGTGCAGAAGGATGTGGAATTTAAGGATTTGGGGCTTTGCGTCATTGACGAAGAGCAGCGGTTTGGTGTGGCACACAAGGAACGCTTTAAGGAACTGCGTTCCAGTGTAGATGTACTGACCCTTTCTGCAACGCCCATTCCCCGTACCCTGAACATGGCAATGAGTGGTATTCGTGATATGTCCGTTATTGGGGAGGCACCCCAAGACCGTCACCCTGTGCAGACCTACGTGCTGGAATACGATGAGCCTATTTTAATGGAGGCTATCCGCAAGGAGCTGCGCCGGGGTGGACAGGTATTCTACCTGCACAACCGGGTAGACAGCATTGGCGGATGTGCGGCCAAAATACAGGAGGCCATTCCCGATGCCCGTATCCAAACTGCCCACGGCAGAATGGGTGAGGAGGAGCTTTCCAAGGTGTGGAAGAACCTCGTGGAGCGGGAGATTGATATTCTGGTCTGTACCACCATTATTGAAACCGGTGTGGATGTGCCAAACTGCAATACCCTCATTATTGAGGATGCCGACCGCATGGGACTTTCCCAGCTCTACCAGCTTAGAGGACGAGTGGGACGGAGTGAACGCCGTGCCTATGCCTACTTTACCTTCCGCCGTGGCCGTGTCCTTACCGAGGTAGGGGAGAAGCGGCTGGCCGCCATTCGGGAGTTTACCTCCTTTGGCTCCGGCTTCCGCATAGCCATGCGGGACCTGGAGATACGGGGCGCGGGAGACATTCTGGGCAGCCAGCAGCACGGGCAGATGGAGGCAGTGGGCTACGACCTCTACCTAAAGCTGCTTTCCGACGCCATTAGCGAGGAAAAGGGCGAAGCACCATCCAGAAACACCGAATGTTTGGTGGACCTGCCCATTGGCGCTCATATTCCCGAGGAATACATCGGCAGCCTGCCCCAGCGGGTGGATATCTATAAGAAGATTGCCTGTGTTTACACCCAAGAGGACTATATGGACACCATGGATGAGCTGATTGACCGCTTTGGCGACCCGCCGGATGTGGTGAAGGGACTGCTGGATGTGGCTATTATCCGCAACAGCGCAGCCGCCCACGGTATTCAGGAGATTACCCAGCGGGGAAACAGCCTGCTGCTGTATCCCGAAACGCTGGATATGGAAAAAACCATTGTTATGGTGCAGCGTATGCGGGGCAGGGTACTGGTAAATGCGGGGCAGAAACCCTACATTTCAGTAAAGCTGCAAAAGGGCCAGCCACCGCTGGAAGCCATACGGGAAGTGCTGGGAGTTATGGACGAACAGGC
>JAVXNK010000026.1:0-1386 GCA_036645835.1 Angelakisella sp.
TCTCTATTTATATGTAATCTTTATATATCCCCACTGACCGTCGGTGGTTACGGCAGGGCAGTAGCCTTCTCGCACATAGCCCATCTGCTTATAGCTATAGTCGCAGAGTTCCTTGCCAGTTAGGTCTATCAGGCAGTACTTGCCACCCTTGCCCACCCGGGCCACACCATCGGCAAAGATGTAGGCGTCGTCGTACTGTGGCTCTATAACGGTATTCCCTACCCTATCCACATAGCCCCACTTGCCTGTTTGGGTTTTCACAGGGATAAGACCAAAGGTACTGCTCCACACATCACTGTATACCGGCTGCACCACTACTATATTATCGGTCTGGCTGACATAGCCAAACTTTCCGTTTTTCTGCACTGTGGCCACGCCCTCCTGCAGGTTCCAAATATTATCCCATTCCGGCTGGATGAGGGAACCACCGTCTCCGCTGATAAGGCCGTACTTCTCCCCTACCTTCACTTTGGCAGTGTGGTTTTCGTTAAAGCTCCATGCGTCATCATACATTCCTGTTACTTGGTTGCCTCTGGTATCAATGTAGCAAGCCTTTCCTCCTGTTACCACAACTGCCAGTCCTGACGAAAAAGAGCCTGCATCGTCGTAGTCAAACGGGATGGCAACCCGTCCATCGATATCAATATAGCCCCATTTCCCATTCAGCCGGGCGGGAATCAACCCTTGACTGTAGGTGCGCAGCTTTTCGTAGCCAACATCTAGGAACACCGTCCCCCACTGGTCAATGAGCATTTCTCTACCATTCATGGAAACCACGGCATACCCTTCATGGAAGGCTGCAGCACTGTCCCACTCGCAGGCAATGCTTTTATCTGCACTTAGGGAGCTGTCCACATAACCCCATTTTCCGTCCACACAAACTGCAGCTTTGTTTTCGGAAAAGGGCATTATCTGGTCGTAACGTGCATCCTCCACACCCTTAGCAATATCCCGAATAAACCCCATCTTCTCCCCGACCTTTGCCATAGCAATGCCGTCGTTAAATTCATACAGTTCGGTAGCCCCCTCCATGGGAAGGAAGGCAACCGATTCGGGAGCATATTTAAGCCGTTTTTCTGCAATAATGCTATCCCAGTCCTCAAAAACATAGGCAGAAGTAGGCACTGGGGACGGAAGCGGTTCCGGCTCAGGAGTGGGCAGTGTAATAGGCGGTACGCTTACGCTTTGGGATGCCGGCTGGGAAACTACGCTTTGGGGTGTTTCCCCCTGAGCAGGTGCCATAGCCTCCCGTATTTTTTCCATTCCTCCTGCGCTGAACAGGTAATACACCAGCTCACAGAGGATAACCACCAGCAGCAATGCCGCAATAATTTTTGGGGTACGGCCTGCCTTTTCTATGTATCTTGGTATATCCTGCTCCTCCGA
>JAVXNK010000026.1:1486-37424 GCA_036645835.1 Angelakisella sp.
TTTTTGGGGTACGGCCTGCCTTTTCTATGTATCTTGGTATATCCTGCTCCTCCGACGGTTCTGTCCCGACATCAGACTCGGGTTCGGCAGATGTAGTCTGTGGTTCCGATGTAACTTCCGATGTAACTTCTGGTGTAACTTCCGGTGTAACTTCCGGTGCAACTTCCGGTGTAACTTCCGGTGTAACTTCCGGTGTAACTTCCGGTGTAACTTCCGGTGTAACTTCTGGTGCAACTTCCGGTGTCGGCGCGGCAGGTGCAGGCTGAATATCCTCGGCCTTGGCTTCCTCTGCTGCTTTGGCCTCTTTGGCACGGCAGGATGCACAATATTTATCCAGGGTGTCAGTTATGGGGCTACCGCAGCGACCGCAAAAATGAATTTGGATTTCCGGAGCTGCTCCCAACTCCTTCTCCTGTTCCTGCTTGGCACCACACGCGGTACAGTACTGCAGCGTATCCTCCAGCTGTGTTCCACAGTTTTTGCATATCATAAGAGAGACCCTCCTTTGCTATTTCCGAAAACAGTATCACTTTTATCATCTTAGCCCCTAGGGGGTGGGTTTGTCAAGCATCTGCCACGGATGCAAAAAAGGCTGCCATACCAAAAGGTACGGCAGCCTTGCTGTGTGGGGTCTTATACTAGTTCGATGATAGCCATTTCGGCTGCGTCGCCACGACGGGGGCCTATCTTGATGATGCGGGTATAACCGCCGCTTACTTCCTTGTACTTGGGAGCAATCTCATCTATTACCTTCTTAGCAACAGTCTCCTTGGTAATGTAGGAGAATACCTGACGCTTAGAGTGAAGGTCTCCTGCCTTTGCGATTGTGATCATCTTCTCAGCCATAGCACGTACTTCTTTGGCTCTGGTAACGGTGGTTTCAATCTTACCGTTTTCCATCAGGAAAGTTACCATTGCGCGGAGCATTGCTTTTCTGTGGTCAGAGGTTCTGCCCAGCTTTCTGACTCCTGGCATTATAATCACTCCTTTTCTAGTTTGGTGTTGAAAATTGTTTTAAACCTCGCTGTGCCTTATTCTTCTTCGGCGTTCAGGTTAAAGCCCAAGCCCTGAAGCTTAGCGATAACCTCCTCCAGCGATTTCTTGCCAAGGTTGCGAACCTTCATCATCTCTTCGGGAGACTTGTTTATCAGGTCGCCCACCGAGTTTACTCCGGCACGCTTGAGGCAGTTAAAGGCGCGAACAGACAGGTCAAGCTCTTCAATAGTCATCTCAAGAACCTTATCCTTGCCGGTGTCCTCTTTTTTCTCCATGATCTCCGTAGAGCTCACTTCGTCAGAAAGTTCGACGAAATGGTTGAGTTGCCGATTGAGGATCTTGGCTGCAAGGCTAACCGCTTCTTTTGCGGAGATAGTACCGTCGGTCCAAACCTCCAGCGTTAGCTTGTCATAGTCTGTTATCTGTTCGACTCTGGTGTTTTCCACCGAGTAGTTTACCTTTAACACCGGGGTGTAGATGCTGTCGACAAAGATGGTACCTACAGGAGACTTGTCGCCGTCCAAAACCTTGTTACGGTCGGAGGAAACATAGCCCTGACCCTTTTGCAGGGTAAGCTCCATCTCCAGTTTGGCGCCGTCAGCCAGAGTAGCAATATGCATACCCGGATCCAGCACTTCCACCTCAGAGCTTCCGCTTATAGAGCCAGCAGTGACGTTGCACTCGCCCTCTGCAGAAATTTTCACCCTGACGGGCTCGTCGCAGTACAGCTTGGCTGTCAGTCCCTTGATGTTGAGGATCATCTCGGTTACATCCTCTTTAACCCCGGGAATTGTAGAAAATTCATGCTGTACACCGTCAATCTTTATAGAAGAAACGGCAACACCAGGAAGCGAGGAGAGCAGTACTCGTCTAAGGCTGTTACCCAAGGTAATGCCAAAGCCTCTGTCCAGCGGTTCCGCAATGAATTTTCCGTAGGTTCCGTCGGACTTGAGTTCGGTAGTCTCTATCCTTGGCTCAATTATTTTAACCATAAATATTAACCTCCCCTTTTTAAGACATAAGTCTCTGTACTTCCCTACTGATCTGCACCTTTGGCTGCCTGTTACTTACTATAAAGCTCAACGATGAGATGCTCTTCAACATCAAGATCAATATCCTCACGGTTGGGGAGTACAATGATTTTCAGGGAAAGCTTTGCAGAGTCCACATCCAGCCACTTGGGCTTGGGGCGGGAGGAGTTACCCTCTACAACAGACTTGATCTTCTCGCTGTCTGTGCTCTTGTTAGCTACCGCGATCACATCGCCAGCCTTGGTCAGGATCGAGGGAATATCAGCCTTGTGTCCGTTCAGGGTAAAGTGGCCGTGACGAACAAGCTGTCTTGCTTCTTTTCTGGAAGCAGCGAAGCCTGCACGGTAAACAACGTTATCCATACGGGACTCGAGGATTCTCAGCAGGTTTTCACCGGTCATACCGGTCTGTCTCTCTGCCATATCAAAGTACTTGGCAAACTGGCTCTCCAGAACGCCGTAGTATCTTCTTGCAGACTGCTTCGCTCTCAGCTGTACGCCATATTCAGAAACTTTCTTTCTGCTTTTGCCGTGCTGGCCGGGAAGGGAAGCTCTGCGTGTTACAGCACACATATCAGAATAGCATCTGTCGCCCTTCAGAAAAAGCTTCTTGCCTTCACGACGGCAGAGTCTGCATACTGCACCTGTATATCTTGCCATATGCTCATTACCTCCTTATTTGTAGTTATACGCGCCGTCTCTTGGGCGGGCGGCAGCCATTGTGAGGAATGGGGGTTACGTCTCTGATGAGATTAACCTCAAGTCCTGCTGCCTGAAGTGCACGGATAGCAGCCTCACGACCGGCTCCGGGGCCCTTCACATAAACCTCCACAATCTTGAGACCATGCTCCATGGCGGCCTTTGCAGCTACCTCGGCAGCAGTCTGTGCAGCAAACGGGGTGGATTTTCTGGAACCTCTGAAGCCCAGTCCGCCGGCGCTTGCCCAGCTCAGTGCATTGCCCTGAGTGTCGGTTATGGTAACAATGGTGTTGTTGAAAGTGGACTGGATATGGGCTGCGCCGCGCTCGATATTTTTCTTTTCACGACGCTTGCGAATAACAGTCTTCTTTGCAGGTTGCTTTGCCATATTCCTAATCCCTCCTTACTTCTTCTTGTTGGCGATGGTTCTCTTGGGTCCTTTTCTTGTACGGGCGTTGGTTTTAGTCCGCTGTCCACGTACAGGCAGGCCCTTTCTGTGACGAACGCCACGGTAGCAGCCTATTTCCACTAGACGCTTAATGTCCAGGGATACGTTTCTTTTCAGATCACCCTCTACGGTCAGGTGATGATCGATGAAGTCACGGATTTTGCCTTCGTCTTCCTCGGTAAGGTTCTTCACACGGACATCAGGGTTGATGCCAGTGGCCTCGAGGATGTTCTGCGCGGTTTTTCTGCCGATACCAAAGACATAAGTCAGAGCGATTTCGATCCGCTTTTCCTTGGGCAGGTCTACACCAGAAATACGAGCCATTAATTTTGCACCTCCATAATTAGAATCTTAACCCTGACGCTGCTTATGCTTGGGATTGTCGCAGATGACCATAATACGGCCCTTGCGCTTTATTACCTTGCACTTTTCGCACATCGGCTTAACTGAAGGTCTTACTTTCATCTGAAATTACCTCCTTTGTGATACCCATTCTACGGTTTATCGGTCGCTTCCCTAGCTTATTTAGAACGCCAGGTAATGCGGCCCTTGGTGAGATCGTAGGGTGAGATCTCGACCGTTACTTTATCTCCCGGCAGTATGCGAATGTAGTTCATACGCAGCTTACCGGAAATGTGTGCCAGTATCTTGTGCCCATTGGGGAGCTCCACCTGAAACTGTGCGTTGGGCAGAGCCTCAAGTACTGTTCCCTCTATTTCGATTACATCTTGCTTTGACATTTGGAAATACCTCCCCTATTCGTCGACTTATTTGTTTGCATCTTCACCTAGATTGTACCCACTTAGCAAGGCTTTAAGCTTTCTGTTGCCTGTTACCTCACAGATAGGTATCATGATGTCGGTTGGTGTGAGATGATTTGGGTTCTTTTTCTTGGGGGCTGAAAGCTTCCGCCGCCTGCCATCCGCAATGAGTACCCGCTCTTTTTCACTTCCCAGAACAAGATAATAGCTGCCTTTGTCTCTACCGCTTGTGGCCAGTACCACTCTGCCTGTTTCCAGCACTAACTCGTCTCCCCTTACAGCGCGGTCAAAATGACCGGACCGTCATCGGTTATGGCAATAGTATGCTCGAAGTGGGCGGAGGGCAAACCGCTGGCGGCAACAATTGTCCAGCCATCGCTCAGTTCCTTTATTCCGGCACCCTTCATGTTAATCATCGGTTCTATTGCAATTGTCATTCCGGACGAAAGCCTCCGTCCTTTGCCGATGGTGCCGTAGTTGGGCACCTCCGGCTCCTCATGGAGCTGTTTTCCAACGCCGTGGCCTACAAACTCGCGAACCACGCCGTAGCCAAAGCTTTCTGCGTAGGTCTGGATAGCGGAACCCACATCTCCCAGACGGTTGCCCGCCAGGGCTTCTGCTATTCCCAGTTCCAGACATTTTTGTGTAACAGTCATTAGCTGCTGCACCTCAGGTGCAACGGCTCCGGCTCCCACGGTAAATGCGGTATCGCCATGGAAACCCTTATAGAAGGCTCCCACATCGATGCTCACAATGTCCCCCTCTTTTATAATGGTCTTTTTAGAGGGGATGCCATGGATAACCTGACTGTTGATAGAGATGCAGGCCGCCGCCGGAAACCCGCCGTACCCCAAAAAGGACGGCTTGGCTCCGTGGGCGGTTATCACCTCATGTATTATACGGTTAACTTCCATTGTGGAAATTCCCGGCTCCACTGCATCAACGCCAGCTTTAAGGGCCAGTGCGGCAATGGTGCCAGCCTCGCGCATAAGCGCGATTTCATTGCTTGTTTTCAGCTCAATCATCGTTCGTCCTCCAGGACACGCAGAGTCTGCTCTGTGGTTGCCTCCACCGAGCCGGTGCTGTCCACCTCTACCAGTATGCCCTGTTTCCTGTAGTGTTCTACTACGGGATAGGTCACTTCGTGGTAAATGTCCAGCCGCTCTCTGATGGTTTCCGGACGGTCATCCTTGCGGATAATCAGCTTGCCGCCGCACTTTTCGCACCGTTCCCCCGCACTGGAGGGCTGGTACAAAACGTGGTAGGTTTCGCCGCAGTCTTCGCAGACCCGTCTGCCGGAAAGCCGTTCGATAATAGCCTCATCACCCAACTGCAAATACAGAACCTTGTCAACTACAACACCCATCTCTTCCAAGGCTTTCACCTGGTTCAGGTCACGGGGGTAGCCGTCCAGTATAAATCCGTCCTTGCAGTCCGGCAGTGAGATACGCGCCTCAACCACGGGATTAATCACATGGTCGGGGACAAATTGACCTTCGTCAATTAAGGACTTGGCAAGCTTGCCCAGCTCCGATCCGCTTCTGATAGCATCTCGCAGCACACTGCCGGTAGAGATAGCGGGGATTTCAAAGCGTTCGCTTATGACCTCCGCCTGTGTTCCCTTCCCGGCTCCGGGAGCTCCCATGAGTATGAGCTTCATATCCTAATCCTCCGTGGGTTTCCCGGACTATTCAAGGAAACCCTTATAGTGGCGCATCATCATCTGGGATTCAAGGCTTCTGACAGTGTCAAGAGCAACGCCCACCAGAATAATGATGGAGGTACCGCCAAGTGCTATGTTCATAGATGCAATAGCACCCAGAATGATAGGCAGAATGGCAATAACAGCCAGCATAAGTGCACCGACCAGGGTTACCTTGCTGATTATCTTGGTGATAAAGTCAGAGGTAGGCTTGCCGGGGCGAATTCCGGGAATAGCGCCATTGTTCTTGCGGATGTTGTTGGCCATCTCCACAGGATTGTACTGAATGGCGATGTAAAAGTAGTTGAACCCAATGATGAGGAAGAAGTACAGAACTGCATAAACCCATGTATTGTAGTCGAACATCGACAGTACCTTGCCAAGGGTGCTGGTTCCGTTAGGATCCACAAAGCCCTTGATGGTACCGGGGATGGACAGGAAGGTGGAAGCGAAGATAACGGGGAGAACACCGGACATATTCACCTTGATGGGAATAAAGGAGCTCTGACCGCCGTACATCTTACGGCCGACAACCTTCTTTGCATACTGTACGGGAATACGGCGCTCTGCGTTGTTCATGACAACGATGAAGCCGATAAGTGCGATAAAGAGGACGCCCACCAGGGGAACCAGTATATAGTACTGGGGACCGCGGGGGATGTTCTCTGCAATGAGACGGTAGATAGCACCGGGACCACGGGAAACGATACCTACAAACAGAATGAGAGAGATACCATTGCCGATGCCCTTAGCATCGATACGCTCACCCAGCCAAACAACCAGCATGGCACCTGCGGTAAAGGCGGAAACAATGGTTACTGCCGCCAGAATACCTGCAAAGCCTTCGGTGTATTTAACTGCGCCGTAGAGATTGCGGAACATGGTGTAGAAGGCAAACGCCTGCAATACAGCCAGTGCCACTGTGGTATAACGGGTAATCTTCTTTATCTTCTTCTGGCCGTCTTCGCCGCTCTTTGCCAGCCGCTCCAGGGCGGGAATGGCAACAGTCAGCAGCTGAATAACGATGGAAGATGTGATATATGGGGAGATGGAGAGCGCCAGAAGTGTCGCGTTTCCGAGAGCACCACCGGTGAGCACATCCAGGTAGCCCAACAGATTTCCGCCCGAGTTGAGCATGGCCTGTAATGCAGTAGGATCAAGAAACGGAACCGGAATAGCCGAGCCCAGACGTACAATAAAAAGGATAAACATGGTGTATATCAGCTTTTTACGCAGGTCCTCGATTTTCCACGCGTTTCTCAAGGTTTGCAGCATTTAAACCACCTCAGCCTTCCCGCCGGCTGCCTCGATTTTACTCTTAGCGCCTTCCGAAAAGGCAGCCACGTTGACGGTAAGCTTTTTGGTTATTTCGCCTCTGCCAAGTACCTTAACGCCGTCAAGAGTCTTTTTTAGCAGTCCAGCTTCTACAATAGCCTTAGCATCCACTACCGCACCGTTCTCAAACTTGTTAAGGTCTTCAACGTTAATGGTAGCATACTTTGTTCCAAAAATATTGACAAATCCACGCTTAGGGATTCGTCTCTGAAGGGGCATCTGGCCGCCTTCAAAACCGGGACGTACACCGCCGCCGGAGCGCGCGTTCTGTCCCTTGTGGCCCTTACCGGCGGTCTTACCGTTACCGGAACCGGAACCTCTGCCCACTCTGAATCCTTCTTTAACCGAACCGGGGGCGGGGGAAAGTTCATGCAATTTCATTTTACTGCACCTCCTTGCCGCTCGATACCTCGACCAGGTGAGAGATCTGGAATATCTTGCCTCTGGTGGCCGCATTATCGGGCTGTACAGTGGTAGATCCAGTCTTGCGAAGACCCAGAGAATAAGCAGTAGCTATCTGGGGCTGTTTTCTTCCTGCCAAGCTCTTAACAAGCTTGATTTTAAGGTTTGCCATAGTTAGCTGCCTCCTTATCCTAAAATAACTTCTTTTGCGGACTTTCCGCGTATTGCGCCAACCTGCTCTGCGCTGCGAAGCGATGCAAGGCCGTTAATGGTAGCGGTTACCACGTTGCAGGGGTTGTTGGAACGAATGCACTTGGTACGGATGTCACGAATGCCAGCCATTTCTACCACTGCACGCACAGCGCCGCCGGCAATAACGCCGGTACCCTGGGGAGCGGGGAGCATGAGGACTTCGCCTGCTCCGAACTTTCCAATAACCTCATGGGGAATGGTGGTTCCCTTCATGGAAACCTTAATCAGGTTCTTCTTGGCGTCTTCAATTCCCTTGCGTATAGCGTCGGGTACCTCGGAAGCCTTACCAAGTCCAAAGCCAACAGTGCCGTTGCCGTCGCCGACAACTACCAGTGCTGCGAACTTGAAAATACGGCCACCCTTAACCGTCTTTGAAACACGGTTAATAGCTACTACTCTTTCAGTAATGTTTAGTGCAGATGCGTCGATTCTAGCCAAAAGTATCCCTCCTTCTATTAGAATTTGAGTCCGCCCTCACGAGCGCCCTCAGCAAGTTCCTTTACACGTCCGTGATATACGAAACCGCCACGGTCAAAGACAACCTCTTCGATGCCCTTTGCGGTAGCTGCTTTAGCTACTGCAAGTCCGACCCTCTTTGCTGCTTCCTTGTTGCTGCCGTTACCCTCGAAGCCCTTGTCCAGAGAGGATGCTGCAGCAAGTGTTACTCCTGCTACATCGTCGATAAGCTGGGCATAGATGTTGCTGGCGGAGCGGAATACGGACAGCCGGGGACGCGCTGCGGTACCGGAGATCTTAGCCCGGACTCTCAGGCGCTTTTTAACTCTATCTGCTTTTCTGTTTGGCTTTTTAACCATGATCTTACTCCTCCTTCCTTACTTCTTGCCCTTACCGGCCTTACCTTCCTTGCGGATGATTACTTCGCCGGCATACTTGATGCCCTTGCCCTTATAAGGCTCGGGAGGACGCTTCTCGCGGACTTCAGCCGCAAACTGTCCAACCTTCTCCTTATCGGGTCCTTTAATAGTAATTTTGTTAGGTGCAGGAACCTCAATGGTGATTCCCTCAATCTCAGGCATAATAACCTGATGAGAGAAGCCAAGGTTCATGACCAGATCCTTGCCGGTTTTAGCAACACGGTAACCAACGCCGTTTACTTCCAGGTCCTTTTTGAAACCCTTGGAAACGCCCTCGACCATGTTGGAAAGAAGAGTTCTTGTCAGGCCGTGCAGGCTCTTGCAAACCTTCTCTTCGTTAGGACGGGTTACAGTAATAATGTTACCCTCCATGTGAAGTCCCATACGGCTGTCAAAGGTCTTCTGCAAGGTGCCGCCTGCACCCTTAACGGTAACGGTGCTTCCGTCAATCTTAACCTCTACACCGGCGGGGATTTCAATCTGCTTATTTCCTATTCTACTCATAATCAGCTACCTCCCCCTTACCAGATGAACGCCAGAACTTCGCCACCAACATTCTCTTTACGAGCCTGCTTGTCGGTGATGATGCCCTTGGGCGTCGAGAGGATTGCTATTCCAAGGCCTCTAAGAACCCTGGGCATATCCTCGCAGCTTGTGTATATGCGCAAACCGGGCTTAGAAACCCTGCGCAGACCCTGGATGACCGGAGTCTTTCCAGCGCCGTACTTCAGGGCAATCTTTATAACGCCCTGCTTACCGTCCTCTACGACGGTGAAACCTTTAATATAACCCTCGTCAAGAAGAATCTGAGCAATAGCCGCCTTCATCTTTGACGCAGGAACATCCACCATGTCGTGCTTAGCCGAATTCGCGTTGCGGATACGGGTGAGCATGTCGGCAATTGTATCGGTGATATGCATAGGTCAACCTCCTTTGCTATTACTGTTTACCAGCTTGCTTTCCTAACGCCGGGAATCTGTCCCTTGTATGCCAGTTCTCTGAAGCAAATACGGCATACGCCATACTTGCGAAGATATGCGTGGGGTCTGCCGCAGATTTTACATCTGTTGTAAGCTCTGGTAGAGAACTTAGCAGGTGCCTGCTGCTTTAACTTCATTGAAAGTTTTGCCATTTTTGTCTCTACCTCCCTTACTTGGCGAACGGAGCGCCCAGAAGTGTGATTAACTCCTTGGCCTCTTCGTCGGTCTTGGCTGTGGTTACGAAAGTGATATCCATACCACGGGTCTTATCGATCTTCTCATAGTCTATCTCAGGGAATATGAGCTGCTCTTTGATACCCATGTTGTAGTTGCCCTTGCCATCGAAGCCGTTGGCGCTAATGCCACGGAAGTCTCTGACGCGGGGAAGTGCAACGTTGAAGAATCTATCAACGAACTCATACATCTGATCACCACGAAGTGTTACCTTTGCACCAATAACCATGCCTTCACGCAGCTTAAAGTTCGCTACGCTCTTCTTGGCCTTGGTGGGGATGGGCTTCTGTCCGGTAATCTTGGCCAGATCGCCCATAATAGCATCCAGAACCTTTGCATTGTCTTTCAGTTCGCTGCAACCAATGTTGAGCACAACCTTATCAAGCTTGGGGATCTGCATGACGCTCTTGTAGGCAAACTTGCTCATGAGAGCAGGTGCTACTTCGCTTTTGTAGGTTTCTTTTAAACGAGCCATGTCTGAATCCTCCTTCTTAATATTCTGCTGCGCAGTGCTTGCAGTTTCTGGTCTTGGTTCCGTCAGCAGCTATCTTGTGGCCCAGGCGAGTAGCCTTGCCGCACTTGGGGCAAACAGCCATAACCTTGCAGGCATACATAGCGCCCTCAGCCTTGATGATGCCGCCGGCATCGCCCTGCTTGCGGGGTTTTACGTGCTTAGTAACCATGTTCAGGCCTTCTACGATGACCTTCTGCTCCTTGGGGGAAACCTCAAGCAGCTTGCCCTTCTTGCCCTTGTCCTTACCGGACAGGATGACGACAGTGTCGCCCTTTTTAACATGAAGCTTATTCATAAATTGCGACACCTCCTTAAAGAACTTCTGGAGCAAGGGAGAGGATCTTCATATAATCCTTCTCACGGAGCTCTCTGGCTACTGGCCCAAAGATACGGGTACCCTTGGGATTTTTATCTTCCTTAATAATAACCGCGGCATTCTCGTCGAAACGAATATAGGTACCGTCCTCACGGCCCAGTCCCTTTGCCGAACGCACGATTACTGCTTTAACTACATCGCCCTTTTTAACAATGCCGCCGGGAGCAGCTTTCTTAACCGAAGCCACAACCACGTCGCCAATGTTGGCGTATCTCTTACGGGAGCCTCCCAGTACGCGAATGCACATAAGCTCCTTCGCACCGGTGTTATCGGCAACCTTGAGATAGGTCTGCATCTGAATCACAGAGCGTTCCTCCTTTCAAGTGACGGACGCGTAAACCGCGTCCATATTAGGATGTTACTTAGCTTTTTCAATGATCTCGCAAACGCGCCATCTCTTGTCTTTGGACAGGGGACGGGTCTCCATGATCATAACTGTGTCGCCAATACCGCAAGCATTTTCCTCGTCGTGAGCCTTAAACTTAACGGTACGCTTGATAATTTTCTTGTACAGGGGGTGCTTTACGCTATCTGCGATAGCAACTACAATGGTCTTATCCATCTTGTCGCTGACAACCTTACCTATACGGGTCTTTCTCATGCCTCTTGTCTCACTCACAGCTTCGTCCTCCTTCCTTACTGAGCCTTAAGCTCTTTTTCGTGGATAACGGTCTTCAGTCTTGCAATGTCTTTCTTGACATTCTTAAGCTGTAGAGGGTTATCCAGCTGGTTGATGGCGTGCTGAAAGCGAAGGTTGAAGAGCTCTGTTTTCAGGTCAGCCAGCTTAGATGCGAGCTCCGCCTGGGAGAGGTCTCTTATTTCGGTAGACTTCATTACTCTTCACTTCCCTTCTCAGTTTCTTTCTTTACAAACTTGCACTTGATGGGCAGCTTATGTGCTGCAAGACGCATAGCCTCGCGGGCCAGCTCCTCGGGAACTCCGCCAATCTCAAACATTACACGGCCGGGCTTAACCACGGCTACCCAGTACTCGGGGCTACCCTTACCGGAACCCATTCGAGTTTCGGCAGGCTTCTGAGTTACAGGCTTGTCGGGGAATATCTTTATCCAAACCTGACCGCCACGCTTGATGTAACGGGTCATGGCGATACGAGCCGCCTCTATCTGGTTGGAGGTTATCCATGCGGGCTCGGTAGCCTGAAGACCGAAATCTCCGTAGGTAACAACGTTACCGCGGGTTGCCTTACCGGACATGCGACCTCTGTGAACTCTGCGGTATTTTACTCTCTTAGGCAGAAGCATTATTTGCTGCCTCCTTCCTTGCGGGGTTTACGATCCGCCAGTACCTCTCCGGCATAAATCCATACCTTTACGCCGATTTTGCCATAGGTTGTATCAGCCTCAGCAAAGCCGTAGTCGATATCGGCACGAAGAGTTTGCAGGGGAATAGTACCCTCATGGTACTGCTCTGTACGAGCAATTTCAGCTCCGCCCAGACGTCCGGAAACCTGGGTTTTAATACCCTTTGCGCCGAACTTCATGGCACGACCGATCGCCTGCTTCATAGCACGACGGAAGGACGCTCTGCCTACGAGCTGTGCAGCAATGGACTCAGCAACCAGCTGTGCGTTCTTATCGGGCTGTTTAACCTCGATAACATTGACAGCAACAGCCATGGGCTGGTCCTTGCGGTTCTTGTTTATGATAGCTTCACAAGCAAGACGCAGCTTTTCGATTTCTGTGCCGCCCTTGCCGATAACAACACCGGGACGTGCACAGTGGATGTGAATCCTTACTCTGGTAGCATCACGCTCAATTTCGATCTTGGGGATGCCGGCATCGTAAAGGCTCTTTTTCAGGAACTTGCGCAGGTTGTAGTCCTCGACCAAGATATCGCCGAAAGCGTTATCACGAGCAAACCAGCGGGAATCCCAATCCTTGATTACTCCCACACGAAGACCGTGTGGATTTACTTTTTGGCCCATAGTTTACCTCCTCTTTCAGCTTATTCTTTCTCCCGAACAGCAATAGTGACATGAGACGTTCTCTTCAGAATGGTGAACGCTCTGCCCTGTGCTCTCGGGCGAATTCTCTTAAGTGTCGGACCGGGGCAGACAAAACACTCTGCTACATACATATTGCCCTTATCCATATTCTTAGCGGGATCGTTTACTCCGTTGGCGATTGCGCTGTTGAGCAGCTTAATGAGCGGCTCGCAGGCAGCCTTGGGAGTGTATTTGAGAATAGCCAGCGCTTCCTCCACGTTTTTTCCACGGATCATATCGAGTACGATCTGAACCTTACGGGGAGAGATGCGGGCATGTCTCAGGTAAGCCCTTGCTTCCATGTGTTTATCCTCCTTTCGGCCCTTACTTAGTCTTCTTGTTACCCGCGTGACCCTTGTAGGTGCGGGTGGGGGCAAATTCGCCCAGCTTGTGTCCGACCATGTCTTCTGTTACATAAACAGGAACATGCTTGCGGCCATCATGTACGGCGAAGGTGTGTCCAACAAACTGAGGGAATATAGTGGAAGGGCGGCTCCAGGTCTTTACGACCTTCTTTTCCCCTCTGTCATTCATCTCTTCCACTTTTTTCAGCAGCCTCGGCTGCACGAAAGGTCCTTTTTTGATACTTCTACCCATTAGTTTCGTTTGCCTCCTTTCAGCCTGCCTTATTTAGCATTGCGGCGTTTTACGATGAACTTATCGGAGCTCTTGTGCTTGGCGCGAGTCTTGTAACCCAGTGCAGGCTTGCCCCAAGGTGTAACAGGGCCGGGACGGCCAACGGGGGACTTGCCTTCACCACCACCGTGGGGGTGATCGCAGGGGTTCATGACAGAGCCGCGTACTGTAGGACGAATGCCCATGTGGCGGGTACGTCCGGCCTTACCGATGTTCACGTTCTCGTGGTCGATGTTGCCAACCTGCCCAATGGTTGCGACACACTGCTGGGGAACCTTGCGAAGCTCACCGGAGGGGAGTCTCACCAAAGCGTAACCGTTCTCCTTAGCCATAAGCTGTGCCTGTACTCCGGCTGCACGAGCAAGCTGTGCGCCCTTTCCGGGATACATCTCAATGTTGTGGATGAAGGTACCAACAGGAATGTTTTCCATAGGCAGAGCGTTACCGACCTTGATGTCTGCGCCTGCACCGGCAACAATGACGTCACCTACAGACAGACCATGGGGGGCAACGATGTATCTCTTCTCGCCATCCTCGTACTTAACGAGAGCGATGTGAGCGCTACGGTTGGGATCGTACTCCAGGGTAAGAACCTGGGCTGTCATGTCCAGCTTATCTCTCTTCAGATCGATAATGCGGAACTTCTGACGGTTGCCGCCGCCGTGATGGCGAACGGTAATCTTGCCCGTATTGTTACGGCCCGAATGCTTCTTGAGAGGCTCAAGCAGGCTTTTTTCGGGGGCAACCTTTGACATACCGGAATAGTCGGTGACGGTCATGCCGCGCCGGCCGGCTGTCGTGGGCTTATACTTCTTTATAGCCATTTGTCGATTCACTCCTTATAATTATTAGCGGAGCCGGAGAAGCTCCATAAATGCGGGGGACAGAACCCCCGTCCTACTACTTACTGCATGGACTCGAAGAATTCAATACCCTTGCTGTCAGTAGTCAGTGTTACAATGGCCTTCTTAAAGGAAGGAGTGTAACCCTCGTTGCGGCCCATTCTCTTGAGACGTCCGCGGCAGTTCATGGTGTTAACATCCTGAACCTTGGTGCCGGGGAAGCAAGCCTCAACAGCCTTTTTAATTTCAATCTTGTTTGCGTCCTTGGCTACTTTGAAAGTGTACTTTCTAAGTGCCAGGCCCTGCATACTGTTTTCGGTAATAACCGGAGCCAGTATAATATCGTGGGGAGTTCTCATTATGCGTACACCTCCTCAAGCATATCAACAGCCTCGGTGGAAAGAATCAGCTTGTTGGCATTCAGAATGTCATAAACACTCATTGCGCCTACTACTGCGGTCTTTACGCCGGGAATGTTGCCGGCGCTTCTGATAAGCATCTTATCGGGAGCAACGGTGACTATCATTGCCTTGCGGGAAGCTTCGAGAGCCTTCAGCATGGCGATAATGTTCTTGGTCTTGTACTCGGTGGCTGCCAGTCCCTGCACCACAATAAAGCTATTATCCATAACCTTAGCGGAGAGAGCGGACTTCACTGCCACTACCTTAACCTTCTTGTTAAGGGTGTAGCTGTAGCTACGGGGCTTGGGGCCCAGGGCAACTCCGCCGTGCTTCCACTGGGGAGCTCTGATGGAACCCTGTCTTGCATGGCCGGTACCCTTCTGCTTCCAGGGCTTTCTGCCACCGCCGCTTACCTCTGTACGGGTAAGGGTGGACTGTGTGCCCTGACGCTGGTTGGCCAGATAGTTCTTCACAACAGCGTGGAGAACATACTTGTTGGGAGTAACCCCGAAAATGGCTTCGGAAAGGTCTCTTTCACCAACGCTTTTGCCTGTCATATCATAAACAGTAACCTTTGGCATCGTCTATTCCTCCTTCCTTACGCCTTAACGCTGTTTGTGATGTATACGATTCCGCCCTTGGGGCCTGGAACAGCACCACGCACTGCGATCAGATTGTTTTCTGCATCTATCTTGACTACATCAAGGTTCTGCACGGTAACTCTTTCGGCACCCATATGTCCGGGAAGTCTCTTGCCCTTGAATACTCTGGAAGGGTCGGAGCACATACCGTTGGAGCCTGCATGACGGTGAACGGGGCCGGTACCGTGAGTTTCCTTCAGGCGGTGGTTACCCCAACGCTTGATGGAACCCTGCATGCCCTTACCCTTGGATACGCCGCAGACATCAACAGTCTCGCCGGATTCAAAGGTGTCAGCCTTAATGAGGTCGCCAGTGTTCAGCTCGGATACGTTTTCCAGTCTGAACTCTCTGAGATACTTCTTCAGTGCGACATCAGCTTTTGCAAAATGTCCCTTAACCGCTTTAGTTGCACGCTTGTCGCTCAGGTTGCCATAACCGATCTGCACGGCTTCATAGCCATCGTTTTCGATTGTTTTCTTCTGGACAACCACGCAAGGGCCAGCTTCAATTACGGTTACGGGCACGATCTTGCCGTTTGCGTCAAAAAGCTGTGTCATACCGATTTTCTTGCCGATGATACATTTTTTCATGTTTCGTTTCCTCCTAATTTCGGTTATTGGTTGACTTTCGCCAACATGACCTTGCCGCTGGTAGAGGTAAGATTAAAGCTTAATCTCGATTTCTACGCCGGCAGGGAGCTCCAGACCCTTGAGTGCCTCAACAGTCTTGTTGGATGGACGGAGAATGTCGATGAGTCTCTTATGAGTTCTCTGCTCGAACTGCTCACGGCTATCCTTGTACTTGTGTACGGCGCGCAGGACGGTTACAATCTGCTTGTCTGTGGGGAGCGGGATAGGTCCGGACACACGGGCGCCGGTTCTACGTGCGGTCTCCACAATTTTCTCTGCCGATGCGTCCACCAGCTGAGGATCGTAGCCTCTGAGTCTGATTCTGATTTTTTCCTTGACTGCCACTTTACATCGCCTCCTTGAATTTTCGTTTGTTTGGCGACGGTCTTGTCGGCGCTTGCTTCCACGCAAACCCTGCCGGGTGTTCCGTCCATTTCCATAGAAAAAACCGGAAAACCAAAATCCCGCAAAAAGGGGCATGGTTGTCCGGGTTAACTGTCTACAGGCATGGATGGAGCGCCCCACGATGGGTAACGCTGCCTTGCCGATATAAAGCCGCCCGGTTTAAAATCGGACATACTCCGCGAAAATTACCCGTTAAAATACGGCAACCTCTCGCATCATCGCATATCGCGGGGCATAAAAAGCCCCTGTGTGCAGTCACGCTTAAGTATCATAACACACAGGGAGCGGCTTTGCAAGCTTTTTTCAAAAGATTTTAAAAGATTTTCTTGGGAATGTTTTCTACGAATAAAAACAACTATTTCGGCGCTACAAACCCAATAATTGTGGGGCCGGAATTGGTTGTAACCGAAGCACCGATGCGGTAGATACCGCCGCAGGGATTGACCGTTATCTTCTGGATAGCCTGCTGCAGCAGCTGGGCATTGTCCATGCTGTCGGCGCAGATAATATAGTAGGGTCTACCATCCTCTTTGGATACTTTCTTATACTGGGCTGCCAGTTCTTCAATCAGCTTGTTGTCACCCCGCACCTTTGCACGGGTAACCAGTGCGCCATCTTCCAGACAAAGCATGGGACGAAAACCCATAACGTCGCCCACAAAAGCAGCAACGGTGGTAATGCGCCCGCTCTTTTTGGCATAGGAAAGGTTAAAGAGTCCAACCGAGGCTGTGTATCCGTCCAAAGCAGCGCGGAGTATCTCCAGCACCTCTTCCCTGCTTTTGCCCTCCTGGGCAGCCTTGGCAGCAGCTACTACTGCCATACCATATACATAGGTATAGGCTTTGGAATCTACCACATCTATGGTAACCTGTCCCGCCAGCTCCGGGCTTTCCTCCAGCATCAGCTTGCGGGCCAGGCAGGCAGCATCGTATATGCCGGAACCCTTGGAGGTAATGGTGACACAGATAATCTCGTTGTACCCCTCGGCAATAGACCGCTTAAATTCCTCTATAAACTCAATCATGGTAACCTGTGCGTGGGTGGGTATCTCCTTGGCAGCAGCCAGCATGGGGTAGTAGTCCACACCGGTGAAGTCTACGCTCTCCCTGTAGGTTACGCCGTCTATGGTTATGGGAATAGGCATAAGGGTAATATTGTATGCCTCACATTCCTGCTTCGGTATATCCGAGGCGGAATCGGTTATCATCTTAATCAAAGGTAGTTTCCTCCCAGTTATAGTTGTGTAGCTTCCCCTCCGAGGAAAGCTGGGGAAAGTCCCACTGGCGCAGGGTCTCGTAGACACCTACCGCCACGGCGTTTGAAAGGTTCAGGCTACGTAAGCCTCCCCGCATAGGTATCCGCACACAGTCACCGGGATGCTTCATCAACAGTTCTTCGGGTAGTCCCGCATCTTCCCTGCCAAAGACAAGAAATACACCGTCGGGGTAGTCCGCTTCGGTGTAGCCATGCTGTGCCTTAGTGGTGTAGTACCGGCATACCGCCTGGGGGTTCCTGCTAAAAAACTCCTCGGTGTCTTTATAATAGGTAATGTCCAGGAAGTGCCAATAGTCCAAGCCTGCACGCTTCAGCTTTTTGTCATCCACCGAAAAACCCAGCGGTTCCACCAGATGAAGCCGCGCACCGGTGGCAGCACAGGTCCGCGCAATATTTCCCACGTTCTGCGGTATCCTGGGTTCCACCAGCACAATATTTAATATACTCGTGTTAATCATCCATTCCGCCGCTTTTGCACCGGCACAAATTTTAATGACAGTGCACACCTTATCGCACAAAGCAGAGAAATGAGCAGATGGTTCGTGCGCTATAGATGCGGTAGTGAGCATAGCGCACAAATCGCACTGCGCATCGCCCCGCAAAAGTTAGTATGAAATTCTTTCATGCTAACTGCTCCCTAAGTAATCACTGATTACTCGAAATAAGGTAACACTCGTTACATGTCTTTCTTAGTTTACAAAATTCTATGTGACAAGTCAACAGGAATATGTTAATATTCTAATGTAGTAACATTTAACACTAAAAAAAGGACTGTTAATAAAAATGAAAATCATTATGATTGGCGATGTTGTGGGCCAGAACGGTTGTGCCTTTTTGACAAAGACACTGCCTGCACTGCGCAGACAGCACAATGCAGACCTGGTGGTAGCCAACGGTGAAAACTCCGCTGAAGGAAACGGCATACTGCCCGCCAGCGCCCAGATGCTTTTTGATGCAGGTGTGGACATTATCACACTGGGCAACCATGCTCTGCGGCGTCGGGAGATTTTCTCATTTTTGGAAGAGCGGGAGGATATTGCACGGCCTGCTAACTTTCACCCCACAGCCCCCGGACGGGGTGTCTGCGTCTACGACTGTCCCGGAAAGCCTAAGGTAGCGGTCATGAGCCTGAACGGCAGCAGCTACATGGACTTCACCTACCAAAATCCCTTTGAGTGTGCAACCGAGCTTTTACGGGATATTACCGCACCTATTATAATAGTAGACTTTCACGCCGAAGCCACAGCCGAAAAACTGGCGCTGGGCTTCCACCTGGATGGTAAGGTTTCCGCTGTGGTGGGTACCCACACCCATGTGCAAACTGCCGACGAACGGATACTGCCCTGCGGTACAGGCTACATCACCGACCTTGGTATGTGCGGAAGTTTTAATTCCGTATTGGGGGTAAAGCCGGAGCTGGCCATGGCACGCTTTTTAACGGCACTACCTACACGGTTTGAAAATGATCCCGGTTTTTGCCGCCTGTCCGGAGTGGTCCTTACCGTGGACAATTCTACAGGTAAAACCACCGACATTACCCGCATCAATGTGGAGTAGTATTTCCTCCACAGTTTACAGTTCGTTTGTTGATTATTTAGCGGTTTTGGAGTATTCTTTTATCATATAATAAGGGCAAAGGGTTCGTATTGCAGATTATGTGCAGGACCATTTCACTGGGTTTATTCTATTATAAAGGGGGCGGTCGGTGCGGTGAAGCTTCGTATTATATCTGCTTTGTTGGCTGTAGCATTTATTTGCTGCGGCTGTATGGCTCGTCCTGACGAAAGCTCCTCTGTTCCTGCCCTGTCGCCCAACCCTATGCCGGCGCCCAAGGTACTGGAGCAGGTGAATGTCCCGTGGTTTCCGGACGACAGCCTGAACCCATACAGCTGTAACACACTGCAAAACTACTATCTGGGCGGTCTCCTTTGTGACCCGCTGGTGGCACTGGATGGGCAGCAGAAGCCGGAAAACCGTCTGGCGCTGGAGGTTACTGCCGAACGAAACAACTATATCATTCAGCTGCGGCATGATGCGGTATTCTCCGACGGCAGCACGCTGACTGCGGAGGATGTTCTCTATTCCTTGGAATTGGCAAGGCTTACTCCCCGTTTCGCCTCCGGGCTGTCCGGAGTAGAAAAGGCGGAGGCGTTGGATTCCGGCACGGTGGTTATTACCTTAAAGGCCCCCGACATCGTCTTTGCCAGAAGCCTGACCTTCCCCATCCTGAAAAAGGACACTGCGGAACTGTCTATTCCTGTGGGGGTCGGCAGATTCCTACCTCTGACAGACCAGAACCTTCTGGTGCGCAATGATACCTATTATAATCCCGTTAAAAACCTGAGGCAGCTTTCTCTGGTTGCTACCGACTCCCTGGAGGCACAGAGCTTTGCCATTATGGAAGGCAAGATAGACCTGATGTACTCCGACCTACAGGGTGACCTTAACCTTGGTCTTGGCATTGGATACCGCCAGATACCCCTTAATAACATGCTGTATCTGGGGGTAAACGGCAACAAGGCCGGCGGCGAACTTGCTGTGCGACAGGCACTGAGCGGGCTTATTGACCGGGACGAGATTTCCCGCAAGGTGTATATGGGCTTTGCCGCTGCCACCTCCCTGCCCATAAACCCCTCGGCGGCCATTACCTCACTAAACGCCAGCGACCTGGAGGTTAATAGGCCCCAGCAGCGAACGCTGCTGACCCAGGCAGGCTACACCCTTTCGGAAGACGGCATATGGAAAAAGGGCGCGGTTCCCCTAACCTTTGAACTGTTGGTAAACGCAGAAAATGACGAGCGGGTTTCGGCTGCCGAGCTGATTGCCCATATGTATAAGAGTGCGGGTATTCCTGTCACCATCGTCCCCCTGCCTTTCGCAGAGTATCAAGGCCGCATTTCCAAAGGTGAGTACGACCTCTACATAGGGGAGGTACGCCTTGCATACAATATGGATATCTCACAACTGATTTTTTCCGGCGGAAGCCTAAACCCTGCTGCACCCAACCTGCCCGAGTTAGCTGCACTATATGCCGACGTGCGGTCGGGAATTACCGAGTCGTCGTTGCTGGAAAAACAGCTTCGAAGTGACCTTCCCATTATCCCACTCCTCTTCCGAAGAGGAATACTTTGCTTTTCCAGAGATTTTTCCGCAAATATAGTTGCAACCGAACAGGATATTTTCTATAATATAACTGACTGGTAATAAAGCCTGCCAATCGATAAATATAGATTGTATGAAACAACACCTAATTCGTAAGGAGGACATATAGTATGATTGGTTTTGAAAACCCACTTGGTTCAGTTGAAATTTCGCAAGAATTTTTCGCCAATTTGGTGGGAAAGGCCGCATCGGAATGCTTCGGTGTTTCCGGTATGATAAGCTCTCCCTATCAGGGGCTTAAATCTATTGTCAGCAGCAAAGAAAATCCGGACAAGGGCGTACGGGTACGCACCGATGACGGCAAGTTGGTCGTAGAGCTTCATATTGCAGTTACCTACGGCGTTAATATCTCCGCTATAGTCAAGAGCATTGTCCACAAGGTTCGCTATACCGTTGAGGAAAGCACCGGCCTAAAGGTGGCCAAGGTTAATGTTTTTGTAGATTCCATGAGCGCCCAATAAACGCACACCCCCTATTTTCTATGTAGAGGCTGCAAAGGGGCGCTTGTGCGTGTTCTCTTACAGTCTCCGAAAGGAGCGTAAACCATTGATAAACGGAAAAGAACTGCGGGATGCTATCATCTCCGCTGCCAATAACATTCACAACCAAAGACAGCGGGTGGATGCCCTAAACGTATTCCCTGTGCCGGACGGCGACACAGGTACCAACATGAGTATGACCATGAACGCCGCCAAGCAGGAGCTTCTGTCCATGTCGGACAGCGCCTCGGTCTATGAGGTGGCACATACTGCCTCCGCAGCTCTGCTGCGGGGCGCCAGAGGAAACTCCGGCGTTATTACCTCCCTCCTGTTCCGTGGGTTTTCCAAGGGACTAAAGGACAAAACCACCGCCGACAGCGCCGACCTGGCTGCTGCACTGAGCATTGGTGTTGCCGCTGCCTACAAGGCGGTAATGAAACCCACCGAGGGCACCATGCTTACGGTTGCCCGTGTGGCCGCCGAGGAGATAAACAAGCAGGACATATTGGCCATGAGTGTTTCCGAAATGTGGAATGCTATGCTGGACTTTGCCCAGGATACTCTGAACAAAACCCCCGAAATGCTGCCGGTACTGAAAAAGGCCGGTGTGGTGGACGCAGGCGGCGAAGGCCTTCTCTGCATCTATCAGGGCATGAAGTCGGTCTTTGACGGAAACGGCATTGTCCCCGCTGCTGGTGCTGTTGGCAATGAAGCCCCTATCTACGAAGACCCCGAGGTTATCGGCGACTACGACGGCGAGATTACCTTCTGCTACTGCACCGAGTTTATTGTGCTGAAGGATAAGGAAGCCGAAAACCCCCGTGACCCCCTCACCCTGCGTGCCTATCTGGAGTCTATCGGCGACAGTGCCGTAGTGGTGGACGATGACGATATTATTAAGTGCCATGTACACACCAATGACCCCGGCAACGCCATACAGGAAGCGCTCAAGTTTGGCATGCTTACCAAGCTGAAGGTGGATAACATGAAGCTGCAGTTTGCAGAAAAGCAGGAGCAGAAGAAGTCCAAGGCGCTGGGTAAGGTTCCCATAGACCCCGATATTCCCTATGGCTTTGTAGCCGTAGCGGCCGGCGATGGTGTAGAAAAGATTTTTTCTGAGCTAGGCGCAAGCCATGTGGTTAGCGGTGGACAGACCATGAACCCCTCTACCGAGGATATTCTCATGGCTATAGAAGCCACCCCCTCCAAGATAGTCTATGTACTGCCCAACAACAAGAATATTATTATGGCGGCGGAGCAGGCTTCCAAGCTGACCTCCACCCGTACGGTAAAGGTAATACCCACCCGTTCCATTCCCCAGGGTCTGGGCGCCATGCTGGCATTTGACCCTGAGAATGATGTGGACGGAAACACCATTGCTATGAAGAATGCTGCTGAAAACGTGGGCACAGGACAGATTACCTTTGCAGCACGGGACAGCGACTACGATGGACACAAGATTAAAGAGGGCGAGCTGCTTGCTTTGGAAAACGGCAAGGTTGCCTTTACCGAGCACGACCTTACCCGCTGCACCATAAAGCTGACAAAGTCGCTGCTGCAGAAGGATACCTCCTTCGTCACCCTCATCTACGGAAGTGACGTTACCGACGAGCAGGCAGCAGAGCTGGAAACAGCAGTCCGTGAAAAACTTCCCAAGGATGTGGAGCTGGCACTTATAAACGGCGGACAGCCTGTGTATTACCTGATCATCTCGGTAGAATAATATAAATAGCAAAATCCCTTATGACCTTTGCATCATACCAATGATGATGTCTTAGAAAATTAAAACAACAGACCCACGAACCGAAATAGGTTGGTGGGTCTGTTTGCTTGTGAAGATTATCCTGCTGTCCTGAAAAGCAGCCGACAGAAACAGCATCCGGCAACCTGCTCATTTGGCAGTGACATCAATGTTTAGACTGGAAATATCATATAGAACCCTTGCATGATTCGTTTTAATTAATTCCTTGCAAACTAAATCTCCGGTGTTTTTGTCAATACTATTCCTGTAAACCCTGCCGTTGCGATATATACCATCCTGCTCCTGACAAAAAAACTCATTTTCCAAAACAATGTGATATTTTTTTGAAAGCTGTTCATTCGCTCTTATTTCTCCACACAAGTATTTCTCATCTGTGTATGTTATCAGTTGAAAGGTTATGCTTGTATTATTTACAAACCGATAGTCTAGGTAATTGTACAGGATAGATGTTCCCACACCAAAAGGAACCTGACGGCCATAGTCAGGGAACAAATCTATTCCATCGTGATGATGATGCTCAATAATCTCCATTGGCGTATGCAAAACAAGCCAATGGATAAGATTTGTAAACTGGCACATTCCGCCCCCCATGCCCTTGGAAGGTTCTCCTAGATGAATGGTAAGCCCGTCCTTATAGCCTTTCTTTTTTGTACAGTTACCAACTAAAGACCAAAAAGAAAAAATTTCTCCCGGGCGGATGAGAACGTTTGAAATTTTCGGTGCAGCAATGGATAAATTGATGGCTTTGTTATTTTGTAGTTCAAGGTCAACATCCCCAAGCTTCCTGCGGATTAAAGATTTGTGAGAATATATTAATACCGGTAACTGTTGGGTTTGCTTTTTTCTTGCAATTTTATAAAATATAAAGAGGGTTTTTATATGTCTTATAGCTCTGCATTTCATTGTAGATATTTTGTAGGTAAGTGGTGATATTTCACAGAACAATTTTCTTGCCACTGTTTCACCCTCTCATTATATAAAATTGATTCATCCTGGACAGATGCAGCAAATACAGGAGGTTATTCGGGGTCAGATAGCTTTCCTGTTGTACAGGTTGAAAAAAGCAGTGTGTACTTTGGAAATAAGGTTTGCCGCAGGACTTTAAAAATTCTACGGCAAACCTTAAAAATTAAAGATTTTCTTATTGCTCCTCCCCATTTTTGCAGGAGGAGATTTTTTCGCGGGAGGCAACTCGCCTCCTATTGCTTCTTTATGTTTTTCACCGACAGAACGGTAGACATTACAACCGATACTATGGTTATGGCAAGGATGGCTACAATAGCCGATACCGCTACCACCGTACCGCTGCCACCGCCGGTGTCGGGGTTATAGTAGTCGTTGGAGGGACGGCTGCTGCTACTGCTATCCT
Organism: Angelakisella sp.; assembly: GCA_036645835.1. Taxonomy (GTDB): domain Bacteria; phylum Bacillota; class Clostridia; order Oscillospirales; family Ruminococcaceae; genus Angelakisella. The sequence continues at coordinate 25,697 of JAVXNK010000026.1, forward strand.
CCACGTACTCGTCGTCATCATCATAGGAACCCGAGCCATAGGGTGCGGAGCGCAGCTTGCTATCGGAAATAACGTAGCTTTTGCCCTTGGTAATCTTACCCACCCAAGCATCGTCATTGTTGTCCCATTTTAGCCCGGAAGCTATTTTCAGCTGTCCTTCGTCGTTTTCGTATATGTAGTCATCCCTGTCAGCATAAATGTTCAGGGTCATAGGCTCCGGAAAGGTTCCGCCCTTTATTTCCAGTCCCTGAATATATGCATTTGGGTTGCGGTCGAGCAGATCCTCGTGCACTTCATCATTAAAGCCGTAAAGTACACGGTCATTTTCGTAAACACGGCCGGTAGCCATCGCTATGGAGCCGTAGTCTACCTCCACCGTACCGTAGCTATCACCCTTCACCCACCGTACATAGCGGGTGTCGCCGCTTTCCAGTGCTATATACTCACCATCCCGCACCATATCAAGTTCGTCGGCCTCCATACCTACACGGAAACTTAGGTCGCCGTCGTAGCTGTAGAGGGTACCGCTCTTAATAATGGTGTAGCCCCCATCCTTAATGGTTTTGGTGGCCCGCACCGCCAGGTCGGTAATAATAACATTGGGGCTTTTGGGTGCCGCCATATTTCCACTATTAAAGGTAATGTCCACTTCGTGGGAGCGGTTATTTATCTTAATGCTCTTTACCAGGTTGGAACCCTTGGAAATAGTCTTCTTGGCCACAGTAAAGTTTTTATCGGTAAAGTCCGTGGCACTGTCCAAGCAGTTACCCTTGCTGTCATAAAACTCACTAAAGGCTATTCCCATCTTCTCACCGGGTGCCACTACCTCCGCCTCCGCAGCCAAAGCAGGCGTCACCAAAATAGCGGCAGCCATGAATGCGGCAGCTATTTTCTTCATCATGCTCTTCACGCTTCACATCTCCTTTTCCATTCCTCTGTCAACGTCATCTTCATAGGTTGACAGCTTTTTGCAAAACCAATCATCTACCCCATACGGAAGGCTGCAATGACACCGCCCTCGTTTGTATAGACTGTAGCAAGTCCCTTGGTAGCCACCAGCAGTACCTCACTGATAGCCGGGCACTGCCGAAGTATCATTTCCTGCAGGGACTCTCCCCGCTCCTGACAGTTACAGTGGGACAGCACCAAGCGTACCGACTTTGCGGCACATCCTGCGGTGTATTCCCCTACCATTTCGGTAAGCCGCACCAGAGCCTTCTGGGTACCGCGCACCTTATCGAACATGGATATCTCTCCGCTTCCGTTTTCACCCATAATAGGCCGCAGGGAAAGCAGTGTTGCCACCGTTCCCACTACCTTGCCCAGTCGTCCGTTCTTCATAAGGGTGCTCAGGTCCTCCAGTACAAAGAGGGTGCGTGTCTTGGAGATATTCTCCTCTGCCCGCTCTATCACTTCTTCAAAGCTCAGTCCCTGTTCGTCCAATTCCCGTACCAGCAGTGCTATCTGCACTTCCCCGGAGGAGGCACTTTTAGAATCCAATACATGTATCTTTTTCTCAGGATATTCCTCTTCCACCAGCCCCTTGGCTACCATAGCGGAATTGTAGGAGCCGCTCAGCTTTGAAGAAAGGGTGATGACCACGCAGTTATCATACTTGCGCATGACCTCTGCGTACTCTTCGGGAGAAGGACAGGCGGTGGTAGCGGCAGTCTTGCTTTCACGAATGGCAGCACGCAGCGCAGCCAAGTCGATATCTGCATCGTCTACAAACAGCTGTCCGCCCACTGAAATTTTCAGCGGAACCAGATCGGCCTTCAGTGTTCTTTTCATCTCATCGGTCAGGTCGCAGCAGCTGTCTGCAATTATTCCTATACTCATATCCAGTATCCCCTTTATTAAACGTTTGTATTGCTCTTTTTATTCTGCCCATAATAAACATCTATTCCGTCGCTATGCGTCAGCACAAACAGTATGTCAAAATGGCCTTTATGGTTTTCCCCTTAGTGCAGTGAACCGCACATGCAGTGCAGTGTCCGCATACACTTAAATAGCGGCTACCAATGGTAGTATCGCCAATAAACTATTTCATAAAACAGCAACCAGCCTTATGAGCAGTTATACACAGGACAATACACCTGGCGGCGCCTGTCCCAATGGGCAAGTAGAGCTTTTACTTTGCCACAGTTTTACTATTATTATACTTGATATTTTACCAAATGAAAACAGCTTTTTGTGAACTTAACTGACAAACCCTTATAAAATGGCAGCGAGAGCTTGTTTCAGCTCCCGCTCTTTGTATAATTTATATTTATTATACCAATAGTATATACGCAATTGCCAGTATCAGATAGTTATCAGCTTTTTCCTCTACGAGCAGCCAAAGCAGCACCATCAGCATGATGGACTCATTATCAAGCTTTTCCAATATTCCGCTAAGCCCCTTGGCTACACCCTTTCCGCTTTCCTTCTTTCTTCCTTCTTTTCTGGGAGGATGAGACGGAGGTGGAGGAGGTGGTGGTAGGGGCATGGGAGGCGGAGGAGGAGGTGGTAACGTACAGGGACAAGGCAGCTCGGGACGGTACACAATAGCCGGTGGTGGGCTACACTTTTCCACACGGTTGTCGCGACGTTCATTGCTGCTGGCTTCCCTGCCGGTTCTTGGCGAGTCAGGGGCATGTTCGGCATAAGGGTCCCGGCGGCGGTAGTACTCCCTGCTCTGTTCGGAAGCACGGTGCACCAGCTGCTGAAACTCCGCCTCCTGTGCCCTGCTCCATTCACTCATCCTCGTCGCCCCCTAAAAAGCCGCTTAGGATACCGCTCTGTTGCAATAGTGGGAGCATATCCTTCATCTTCATAAGCTTCACTGCCTCATTTACTCGCTTTTTGCGTTTCTTCGAAAGGAACGGGCGCAGCGCACGGAGCAGCTCCACATTGGGGTCCCCCTCCGCTCCCTTTGCTGTACCCGTCAGTGTAGGTAGCATGGCCAGCAGCCCATTCATCATGGCCGGGTTTATCCCCTCGCCGCTGCCCTGTGCGTCCGTTTGCTGTGATGGACCGCCACTCTCGCGCAGAGAGGAGATTATCTGCTGTATCTGTGAAATGGTACTATCGTCATTAAGCAGTTGCTCCAGCCGCTCTGCCATCGAGTCCATTCTCTTTCCTTCCTTTCCGCGGGGGTATAGTCTTTTAACAAGTTCTATACCGCTTTATTGCCCTGTCACTTACCGCAACTGCGGCAACCGTGCCAGACGGCAAATATAGCAACTGACTGTAACGGTCAAATTGCTATCACTGCGGTGCTACTTTTTCTGCCCCAGCTCCCGCAGCAGCGCCTTTATCTGTGGCGATTCCATGAGCGCCTGTAGCTCCTCCTTGTTGCTAATAACCTGTTTAACTCTTTCGTCAGAAATGTTGCCGCTTTTTAATTCCTGTTCCAATGCTTCCGGGCTTTTTCCCATTTTCTTTGCCACTGCCCCAAGAAGTGCTGATAACTGATCCCCTGAAAGTTGATTTTTTCCCTGCAAAATCTTCACCGCCTATTCCATTTTAGTAATATTTATGCTAAAGTATTATCGTTCATTCCCCCGCAGGGGGGCCGATCGATAATTTTTAGGAAAGGAGTGTCTGGGTGCGAATTATTGCAATGTCCGACAGCCATGGAAATTTTAACCGCGTACGTAGAATTGTGGAGGATAACAAAGACACTGCCGACATGTTCATACATTTGGGCGATGGACTGGAAGAGTTTGGAGATGTGCATCATCTGTACCCCCAGCTGCACTTTGTAGCGGTAAAGGGTAACAACGACTGGGGCAGTATGGAGCAGAAGATGAAGCTGATTTCCTGCGGTGGAAAGAATGTTATGCTTACCCATGGGGATTTGTACGGAGTAAAGTTTGGGCTTTCTGACTATGAGCGGGCCGCACGGGACGCAAAGGCCGAGGTAGCGCTTTATGGCCATACACATTTGGCATGCAGCGACTACGAAGACGGCGTGTTCCTAATAAACCCCGGCAGTGTCATGGGTGGCAGCTGCAACCCTCCCAGCTATCTGGCGCTGGATATTACTGCCGCAGGGATAGTACCTAACATTAGAGAAATTCAGCGATAAGCCAAAAAGGGCAGTTGCAACGTTGTTGCAACTGCCCTTTAAAGTTTTACCTTATTCGGTTATCTGCCTGCAGAAATTTTTACTTTCCTGCATCCATCTGGAAGTTGGCAGAGGTGTCGCCATCCAGGTCCTTGCCAAACTCGTAGTCATTTCCGGGCAGGATGGCGTTCAGGGAAATACCCAGTATGGCTGCTATGGAAAGGCCGGACAGGCTGATGGAGAAGCTGGGGGTGGTCAGGATGGTCAGCCCGCCCACGCTGTTAAAGCCAAGGGCAGTTACCAGAATAACCGCAGCGATAATCAGGTTGCGGCTCTTGGTGAAGTCTACCTGATTTTCTACTACATTACGCACACCGATGGCGGAGATCATTCCGTAGAGGATAAGGGAGATACCGCCGATGATGGCTACGGGGATGGTGTTTACAACTGCGTCAAACTTAGGGATGAAAGAGAGCACAATGGCTACCAGTGCAGCTATCCGTACTACTGCGGGGTCGTATACCTTGGTAAGAGCCAGCACACCGGTGTTTTCGCCGTAGGTAGTGTTTGCAGGTCCACCCAAGAAGCCTGCTACACTGGTTGCCAGGCCGTCGCCCATCAGTGTTCTTGCAAGGCCGGGGTCTTCAATGTAGTTTTTGCCGGTAGTGGCGCTAATGGCGGCCATATCGCCGATGTGCTCCATCATTGCAGCCAGTGCGATGGGCATAATGGTCAGAATTGCACCAATCTCAAACTTGGCGAAGGCAGCGGGCTTTAGCGCAACCTCGAACCAGCCTGCCTGAGATATGGCAGTGAAGTCTACTGCGTTGGTAAGTACCGCTACCAGGTAGGAGATGCCTACGCCCAGCAGTATGGGGATAATCTTTATCATGCCCTTGCCCCAGATGTTGCAAATGATAATGACTGAGAGGGCAACCACTGCCAGGAGCCAGTTGGTGCTGGCGTTGTTGATAGCGGAGGGTGCCAGGATAAGGCCGATAGAGATAATGATGGGGCCGGTTACCACAGGGGGGAAGAACCGCATGACCTTCTTCACACCGAAGACCTGTATGAGCAGTGCTACTACTACATATACAAGGCCGGCAACCATAACGCCGCCGCAGGCATAAGGAAGCATTTCTTTGTTGGGGATAGTCAGCTGTCCGTTGGCGTCTGCCAGCTTGGGAGCCACTATGGCGAAGCCGCCAAGGAATGCGAAAGATGAACCCAGAAATGCGGGAACCTTACCCTTGGTTATCAGGTGGAACAGCAGCGTGCCTACGCCCGCCATGAGCAGAGTGGTGGATACGCTGAGTCCTGTAATAATGGGAACCAGAACAGTGGCACCGAACATTGCAAATACGTGCTGAAAACCTAGCAGCAGCATTTTTGGCATACCCAGCCTTCTGGCATCAAATATGCCCTCTTCACCGATCTGAATTTTCTTGTCTTCCATAATTTTCTCCTCCTCTTTCTTTGTACGCCTGCTTTCCGCTCCTCATTACCCCAAAAAAAGGGACACCGAAACTTTCTAAATAGAAAGTCCAAGTGTCCTGTTTAATGAAAACAATGATGGTAGAATAGAAAAAACAACAAAACCGATATTCGTTTTAAGGTGAATAACAAAACCGTCAGCCTTGACCTTCTTGGGTACCCGGTGGACTGCTGCCATTGTTAATCACTCCTTCTTTCTAATACTCCGCAGGGAAATTTGGCACATCTTTTCACCAAAATCGTTTCTTGTGAAAAGTTACATTGCCAATCATTATATCAAAATACCGTCCCTTTGTAAAGAGTATTTTTAAGAAAATTTTCTACTTGGAGCGCAAGGCTTCTGCCCGTTCCCTGTCCGGCTCCACTATGGCGGTTTGGTAGGTTTCGTAGATGACCATACCCGGCTTTGCACCTCTGGGCTTCTTCACATTCTTTACATAGGTATAGTCCACCGGCACCTTGGAGCTGTTTCTTGCGCTGCTGTTGCAGGCCGCTATTACAGCTGCCTCCTCAATGGTGCGGCTTGGCAGTTCCCTGCACCCGTCTGTAAGAACAATGGTGTGAGAACCGGGAATCTTCTGTGTATGCAGCCAAAGGTCGTAGTTGGTGGCGTCCTTCAGGGTCAGCTGGTCATTTTGCAGGTTGTTCCGCCCCGAAAGGATAATAAACCCGTCGGAGGACAGGTAGCGATGAGGCGACAGCTTCACAGGTTTTCGGTTCTGGTCTTTTCCCTGTAGCCTGCTGTAGCCCTGCGCCGCAGTCTCGGCACGGATAGCCTGCAGTTCAGCATCGCTTTCAGCCCGGTCCAGCTCCCCAATAACCGTTTCCAGATAGGCCAGCTCGTGCTCACCGCTTTCAATAAGCTCTCGCAGCTTGGCTTCGGCAGTGGCCGCCTTGCGGTAGATGCCGTAATATCGCTGGGCGTTCTTAGCGGGTGTCAGCATTGGGTCCAGAGGAATCTCTACTTCCTCCTGCTCCTCGCTAAAAAAGTTTACCGCCCGTAATATTTCATCGCCTTTTTGCATTTGGTATATATTTGCAGAGATAATATCTCCCCATTGCTTCTTCTCTTCCCTATCGCAGGACTGCAGCAACTCCTGTTTCTGGGCTGCCAGCTTGCGGGCCACACGGTCCCGTACTACGCCCAGCAGCTTGTGCAGATCTCCGCTCTTCTGCCGAATCCGCTCGGCTACATCCTTGTTGCGGTAGAAGCTATCCAGCAGTGCACTAAAGCCCTCTCCCCGTTCCAGGCGGTAGTCGTCGGGGAACTGACGTGGTTCTATAAAGCAAAAGTCTACCGCCTTACCGGTTTGGTCACGGATAAGCCAAGGCTCACCGCCATCCTCACCCAAGGCAGTTTGGAATACACCTATATAGAAAGTAAGCCTTTCTCGCTGTGTGGCATCCAGCTCTGACACTGTTAGGTCAGCAGCACCGCAGACAAAGCAGCTAATTTCCCGCGCCAGCATGGGGGAAAGCCCCTCCACTACCTCCAGCAGTGCTTTGGACAGAGGGATATCCCGCCCTTCACAAACTGCCCGGGACAGCTCTGCTGCGGGAGTAATAAGAGGGTTGCGCTTCTGCTGTGTGGGCGGCAGGGTGTAGGTTAGGCCGGAAAGTATCTGCCGTACTTCAGAGGTGACAAAGTCCACTCGTTTTATAGCGTCAATAATCTTTCCGTCGGCGTTCACCAGTATAATGTTGCTGCGGCGCCCCATAATCTCGCAGACCAAGGACAGCTCTACCCTATCTCCCAGCTCGTTGGTAGCCTCAAAGACAATGGTAAGTATTCTATCCAACCCCAGCTGTTCGGTACGCAGCAGCTTGCCCCCCCCCAGATGCTTGCGAAGCAGCATGCAGAACATGGGTGCCGAGTGGGGGTTTTCCAGTGCGCTTTTGGTCAGGTGCAGTTTTGCCCCTGACGCCTCTGCGGAGATAAGCAGCTTATGGTTGCTGCCCCCGCTGCGCAGTGCTATTACAATGCTATCGTAGGTGGGCTGGCTAATTTTATCTATCCTGCCTCCCACCAGCTTGTCTATTTCTTGTTTTATCTTGTGGAGGTATGCTCCGTCAAATGCCATGGTAAAACCTCATTTCGCTGTCTTTTTGGTGCATTATATACTTTTGGTATAATTTCATTGTTTTATTCCAAAAGCCTTTTTTCATAAAAAAGGGATGGGCATAGCCCACCCTTTTATCCTACATGTTCCAGTATGGACACTCTATCTTCCAGTGTGCCCACCTTTTCATCCAGCACGTCAACCCGTGTTTCGGTCTCCCAGTGCTGCTCATAGTTCATTTTATATCCATCGGAGAGGGCGTCCAGACGTTTGCCGATGTTATTTTCCATATGTACCGTAATACGGGTTTCGACACTATCAATTTTACTATCCAGTCGTTGCTCCATAACATCCATTCGCTTTTCAAAGCCATCCATTTTTTCAATTAGAAGATTAAACATCTCTAGCATTTCCTGGTCCATGCCGCCACCCCACCTTTGCCTATTCTCTGTTTTTCAGTATAGCATGTGCCACCCCAAATTGCAAGCCGAAATAAGCCCCCAAAATAGGGTAAAAACCGCAGATAATGGGCTTTTACAGCACCTGCCCACAGTAGACTGTAGCCGCCATAACCCGTGTCTGTGGGAAGGTCTGCCCAAGCATTTGGGTAAGCGCCGGCATTGCTATGGCTTCGGTAGCATAGTGCCCTGCATCGTAAAGGACTATTCCCCGTTTAGCAGCTTCCAAAAATTCATGGTGGCGCACATCGGCGGTAATATATGCCTGGTATCCGTGTGGGGGGGTGGCATCTAGCATAAAGTCCGCTCCGCTTCCCCCACAGACTGCCACAGTAGTAATAAGCCCCCCTCCGGGGTTGTAACGAGGTGCAAGGCCCAGTGCGCCTTCAATGTGTACAGCCAGCTCCTGTGCTGTCATAGCATGGTGCAGTTTTCCAACGCACCCGCAAAGGGGCTGCCCCTCCCCTGCCAGCGACTGTACGTGTGCCAGCCCCAGCCTTTGGCTAAGGATAGCATTTACACCACCCTCTGCTATATCGTAGTTGGTGTGTGCGGAGATAACCGACATCCCTCTTCTGGCAGCTTCATAGGCAGGCTCCCCTGCAGTAAACCGCTTAACGGCGCTAAAAAGAATGGGATGATGGCTCACCAGCAGATTACATCCGTTTCTTTCAGCCTCCGCAATTACAGGCAGAGTAATGTCCAGAGCGGTCATAATTCCGGTGACTTCGGACTGTGGGTCCCCTACCAGAAGTCCCACATTGTCCCAGTCCTCGGCGGTGGAAAAGGGTGCATGTCCATCTATTCGGCTGTAAATATCAGCAACTTTCATGTCCTGTCCTCCTTGCAATCTCTCCGATAATGGCACGTAGGCTTTCGGCTTCATGGCTTTCTGTACCACTAGCTGTAAGGCCTGCCAGTTTTCTGCCAAGCCGTGCTTGCAGCTTGCGGCAGTAGGCAGCTTCGGCCTCGCCCGCCTGTGGGTCTATCTGCCCAAGGAAGCACTCTGCCGGAGTAGGTGTAGCTGGCCTACCACAGTACCGTGCATGGATAACCGAATACGGACGTCCTGCTGCTACGCAGCACCGTTCTGCCACTATGGCAAAGCCTGTCCGATATAGGTAGTCCCGCAGTTTTTCGGGCTTGGTCATGGGCTGCAGGTAGTAGTCAATGCTGGCTGTTTTGGTATACTGCCAGTCGGCAAGGATACGGGCAATCAGCTCGCCGCCCATGCCTGCTATGGCTACACCGTCACCATCCCCCAACGTAATGCAGGAAAGGCCATCGGTCAGTACCGTGTCAATCTGTCCTGCCAGACCCTCGGTGTCTATCTGTCGGCGGGCTTTATCCAGCGGCATGGGGTTTATGTCGGCAGCGATACCCCTTTTGGCAATACCCTCTGCCACCAGTGCACAAACCAGATAACCATGGTCGGTACCAATATCGGCAACCGTGCCGCAGGGGCGTACCATATCTTTTATTAAGGTTAGTCGTTTATCCATAACGCTCCCTGTCTCTTTCTTTTTAGGAACGGCTTTTAGTGCTCACCCTTGGCAAGCCGTGCTGCAAAGTCTTCCAGCTCTTCACGGGAATAAAACTGTATCTCCAAAGTGCCTGTTTTACCCTTTTTATTTATCTTTACTTTGCGGCCCAGTGTATCCCGCAGGCTAAGCTCTACTTCCTTATACCAGGAATCGCCCCAGGCACTTTCTTCCTTCTTTTCCGGCTTCTTTTCTGTCTCCGGCTCTTCCTTTGCCAGCTTTTCCAGCTGCCGCACGGTAAGCCCTTCTACTATAACACGATCCAGCAGTGCGTTTATCCGGTCTGCATCCTCTATGCCTGCCAGAACACGGGCATGTCCGGGGCTTATCTCCCCTTGCATTAGCTCGTCCAATACTCTGGCAGGCAGGGACAGCAGCCGTAGGGCATTTGCCACAACAGGACGGGACTTGCCCACCCGTTTGGCTACCTGATCCTGTGTCATCTTATAGTTATCCATCAGGGTTTTATATCCCTGTGCTTCTTCAATTACGTTCAGATCCTGCCGTTGCAGGTTTTCTATGAGCGCCAGCTCCATAACCTTGCAGTCCTCTGCCTCGATAACGACAGCGGGGATTTCGGTAAGCTCTGCCAAACGGCTGGCACGCCATCTGCGCTCACCGGCAATAATCTGGTAACTACCCCCGGGGATAGCACGTACTACAATGGGCTGCAAAACCCCATGTTCCCGTATGGAATCCGCCAATTCCTCAAGAGCCAGCTGGTCAAATTTTTCTCTGGGCTGATCCTTGTTTGGCTCAATGTCCGATATTCTAAGATGCATAAGAGAGCCGGAAACATCCGCCTCATTATCCTTAAAAAGTGCATCCAAGCCCTTTCCTAGTCCACCTTTTTTCGCCAAGTTGCTCTCCCCCTTATCTGTTCTTCTTCAGTATTTCATCCGCAAGGCTCATATATGCCTCGGTGCCTCGGGATGCCTTATCGTAGTAGATGATAGGCTGTCCAAAGCTTGGCGCCTCGGAAAGCCGTACATTTCTAGGGATAATGGTGCTGAATATCTTCCCTGCAAAGAACTTCTTCACCTCATCCACCACCTGCATGGTCAGGTTTAGGCGGCTGTCATACATAGTCAGCAGTACGCCTTCAATGTCCAAATCGGCATTGTACAGCCGTTTTACGGTACGCACAGTGGCCATAAGCTGAGAAAGTCCCTCCAGCGCATAGTATTCAGGCTGTATGGGAATCAGTATCGTATCTGCCGATGCTAGTGCATTTATGGTAATAAGCCCCAAAGAGGGCGGACAGTCAATAATTATGTAGTGGTACTTGTCTTTTTCTTTCAGCAGTGAGGCCCGCAGGTTCATGGCACGGTTCTCCATCTCCACTAGCTCTATCTCCGCGCCTGCCAGCGTAATGCTGCTGGGAATAATGGACACGTTCTTAAAGTTGGTTTTGGTGGTTGCATCCGCCGCTGAAGTCCCGGAAATGAGAACATCGTAGGCAGAAACTTTAACATCCTTTTTGTTGATGCCAAAGCCACTGGTCGCATTGCCCTGTGGGTCCAAATCTACCATCAGCACCTTTTTGCCTTTGTCGCCCAGTGCTGCGGTAAGGTTCACTGCTGTTGTAGTTTTGCCTACGCCTCCCTTTTGGTTGGCAACGGCAATAATTTTAGCCATCCTTCCGCCTCCTGCTTTGTTTTTGCATATTTTTTGTCTATAGTTTGTATTATAGCATAGTGCGATAGAAAATCAAAGGATTGTTTCATGTGAAACATACTTTTGGTAAGTATGTTTGGAATTATTGAATAACTATTGTTTCACGTGAAACAAATCCCTAGTAACCTTGTTATGGGTTAAGGCAGTATGTTTCACGTGAAACATACTGCCTTATTTATGTTAGGGAATACTGCCTACTCGGCGGGGGGCTTGGATTTGGCTTCGCTTCCATCCCCTTGCGGAGCATAGCGGATGGCGCGCACGCCATACCGCAATTGGAATCCGCCGAAGGCACTGCTTGGCGCATTAGCGGCCGAGTTAGATGCGCAGCATCGTGTCCGGCCACTACTAAGCCGCAGGTTTCCAAAGGGCGTAGCCCTTGGCCGTTCTTTTCCATATTTCTGTCGGCACAGAAATATGGTGCCATGCCCCGGCATGAGGGGCAAA
>JAVXNK010000027.1:0-34261 GCA_036645835.1 Angelakisella sp.
GCTTCGCTCCAAACGCAAGGGCTTACAGACGAGGATATGGCTGCAATACAAGAGGTCATTGATTATTGTAAAGAAGAGATAACCTATGACATGGATGAGCTTGCAAAATTATTTGCAGATTATAAAAAATTCGGTGGTACGGATTCTTCGCTTGAAGCCGGAATGGAAAAGGTGCTCAAGTGGCAGGCTGAAATGGAGCTTCTCAGTGGAGACAATTATCTTCAAAAGCAAAAGTGCCGTGTATGCGGCTGTACCGATGACCACGCTTGCCCAGGTGGTTGCTATTGGGTAGCACCAGACCTGTGTAGTCGGTGTGCAGATGGAGGGGATGAAACATGAATAAGCCGAGACGTAAAACCCTACAGGAAATCCTAGAACAGCTTACCGAGATTAAGGATAACCTGGAAGCCGTTAAGGATGAGGAAGAAGAATACCTTAACAACATTCCAGAGAATTTACAGGGTTCTGAGCGTTTTGAAAAAGCAGAAAAAGCTTGTGACAGCTTAGAAGAAGCTTTCAGTAATCTGGAAGAAGTTATACAAAATATTGAAACAGCGATGGAGTGATTACGCTGAAAAAGGATAAGGGAGGAAAAAACGGTATGAGTAAGATTATCACAATCGCAAACCAAAAGGGTGGTGTCGGCAAAACCACCACCACCATGTCGCTGGGGGCAGCTGGACAGGGTATGTCTTATGCATATAAACTTGCTTGCTTTCCCAAAGGCACAACATTTACAATTGTTGACCCGAAGGACAGAACAGTAAAAAAATGCCGTGTGTGCGGCTGTACCAATGACCACGCTTGCCCCGGTGGCTGCTATTGGGTGGAAACGAACCTGTGCAGCCGGTGTGCAAGCCATCCAGATGAAAAGGAGGCATGACCGTGGAAACTATTAGTGTCAGTCACTTCAGAATGATTGATGATTTTCACCTAAAGGCGGTTGCAAGTATCCTTATTAACAATGAGCTTGCCGTACATGATATCAAGCTGGTACAGCAATCTCCGAACCGTCTTATTGTGAATATGCCGTATAAGCAAGACGGACAGGGAATATATCGTGATGTTGTGCATCCAGTTCGGCAGGAATTGCGACAGCAAATAGATGACTTGCTGCTTAGTGAATATAAAAAGCGGAGGCCTGCAGAATGAGCTATGCACAATGTAACCTGTTGGAAGAAATATTTGTAGATAATTTTGCGGGAGGCGGCGGAGCATCAGTTGGCATTGAACTTGCCACAGGGAAGCCTGTCGCCATTGCTGTCAACCATGACCCGGATGCAATTGCAATGCACAGTAAGAACCACCCTTATACCCATCACTATCAAGAGAGCGTTTGGAACATTGACCCTGTGGATGTGTGCGCCGGGCGCAAGGTGGCTTTGGCATGGTTTAGCCCTGACTGCAAACATTTTTCAAAAGCAAAAGGCGGCACCCCTGTTAATAAGCAGATACGAGGCTTAGCATGGATTGTATTGCGCTGGGCTGGTACGGTTCGTCCAAAAGTGATTATCTTAGAAAATGTAGAGGAGTTTCAAACATGGGGTCCGGTGCGACGGGGTAGGCCAGTTAAATCTAAGAAGGGGCAAACCTTTATGAAATGGGTAAGCCAGCTGGAGAAACTGGGGTATAAAATTGAATGGCGGGAACTACGAGCCTGTGACTACGGAACACCAACAATCCGCAAGCGGTTCTATCTGGTGGCACGATGCGATAGTAAACCTATTGTATTTCCTACACCCACTCACGGTGACCCCAAAAGGCGAGAGGTTCAGGAAGGTACGCTGCTACCATGGCGTACCGCTGCAGAGTGCATTGATTTTACATTACCCTGCCCTTCAATTTTTAGCCGTAAAAAGCCCCTTGCAAACAATACATTACAGCGCGTAGCCCGAGGTTTGGATAAGTTTGTGGTAAAGAATCCGCAGCCATTTATCGTGCAGGTCAACCACAGCGGAGGATTCCGAGGACAGAGCACGGACGAGCCTTTGCAGACCGTCACCGCCAAGCATGGATATGGAGTTGTAACCCCACAACTATCGCCGTACGTTACCTATAACAACGCCAACAATGTACCAGGCGGTGTTGATGAACCGCTGCGTACCATTACCACTGGGAACCGCTGTTTGTTGACCACGCCTATAATGACCGCCATTGGGCAGACTGGCGGTGGTGATAGGTCATACTTCCCCTCTGAGCCACTGCGTACCATTGTTAGCAAAGCAGAGCAGTGCATAGTTGCCCCGGTAATGACCCCCATCGGCTACGGTGAGCGGGACGGTCAGTATACCAGAGCAACCAGTATTGAGCAGCCTTTAGGTACCATCGTGGCTGCTAACAAATTTTTTGTGTCTGCTGCTCATCTGCTGGAATACTACGGCAATGGGCAGGATGGCTTATCTATGGATGACCCACTGCACACTATTACATCCAAAGACCGTGAAGCGGTAGTAACCAGTCATCTATGTGTGCTGCGCAACAACATGGACGGTAAAGATGTACGGGAGCCTATCCCTACCATTACTGCCGCAGGTGGTCACATTGCCGAGGTACGTACTATTATTACCAAGATGCATCCCGACATTGACCTACAATACTGGCCGGAGGTACGTCAGTTACTAAACCAACACTGTGAATACCAGCTGGCAGAGGACGAGGTGCTGCTGTTTTCCTTTGGCGGCTGCCTGTGGTACATATCCAATATCGGCCTGCGCATGTTAGAGCCTCGGGAGCTGGCAACTGCCAACGGGTTTCTGCCCGACTATAAGCTTAATTTTGTTTATAATGGTAGGCCTTACAGCAAGTCAGCACAGGTGGCGAGGATAGGTAATTCTGTATGCCCTCCTGTAGCCGAGGCTCTTGTACGGGCAAATCTCCCCGAGTACTGTGTAAAGAAGATTGGTAGTATTGAGGAACTGATTAACCGCATGGCGGTGTAAGGAGGTTTTTTGCATAGGGTGGTGCTGGATATGTTCGGCGACAGCGGAACAACAGGAATAGCAGCTGCGGAAGATAGCTTTGTAAATAAAAATCAATTGGAGGAACGACAGATGAAAAAAAGCATTATTATCTCAATAGCAATTGAAAAAGGTGGTGTCGCCAAGACGACTACCGCACTTAACCTCGGGGCAGCCCTGCACTGCCTTGGCAAAAAGGTGCTGTTAATTGACCTTGACCCACAAGGTAGCCTGAGCAGCTACCTTGGTTATGACTTCTCCCCAGCTATCACTATGAACGAGTTGATATATAATGAGGTTGCTAATCAGCCGTATGAAATCGGCAAGATTATTCGCACTAATGCCGAGGGGTTGGACTATATCCCCTCAAGCAAGATGCTTTCCACCGCTATTACAATTTTGGGGGCAGCAGGTGCACTTAGCCAGACTGTGCTGTACCGTATTCTCCACCGCCCCGAGCTATCCGTATATGACTATATCATTATTGATTGCCGCACCTCGCTTGACCTGCTTACGGTCAATGCCCTTGCAGCCAGTGACAAGCTGATAATACCTGTACAGGCTGAACCGTTCGGGGTTGAGGGCTTAGCTGGAGTAATGGACTCCATGTCTAATGTATGCCGTTCACAAAACTCATCTCTCACACTTGGCGGTATCCTTATCACAATGGCAGCCACCAGAACCACCATGGCACAGGATGTTGAACAGCTATTGAGAGAAAAGTTTGGAAGTAAGGTGTTCAAAACAGTTATCCCACGACTTAGTGAAGCGCCCAA
Source organism: Angelakisella sp. (assembly GCA_036645835.1). GTDB lineage: Bacteria > Bacillota > Clostridia > Oscillospirales > Ruminococcaceae > Angelakisella. Next base: position 3,734 of record JAVXNK010000027.1, read on the forward strand.
GTCCACCGCAGACCAACGCAGCCTTGTGCAGACAAAGAATAGTCGGCTTGGTGCAAAATATCTCGAAGTGGCGAAGGAGATAATCAATGGCTAGAACTTATAGTAACCTTGAAGCCAGACTTAATAGCATTCCTCCCACTCCCGAAGAAAGTTACAATCAACTGTTTGGCCTTACCCCCACGCATGTAGGGGTGGTACGCCTAAAGCTATGTGACTTGGAATTTGCACCACAGAAAACACCACTCAACTCTGATGATGAGTTGGATGAAATGGCTGAAAGCATTAAACAGATTGGGGTTCGTGAACCGATTCTCGTAAGGGAAATGCCAGCAGACGCACGGCATCCTTATAAATACTACCAGATACTTAATGGAAGAAACCGTACTGAGGCAAGCAGAAGAGCCAATATGGAGGACATTCCGGCAATTATTGAGCATGTTTCGGATGCGGAAGCGCAGTACATCATATCAACCACAACGCTCATGCAGCGGCAGGACCTCAAAATCAGTACTAAGGCATGGGCTTATCGTATGCAAATGGAAGCAATATTTCTCATAGAAACAGATGGCAAATTCACTGTCCCCCCGGGGGACAGCATGGGGATACGTGCTATGGCTCAGCAAGTCTCGGCGAGTAAAACAAGTATTGCCCGCTACCTTCGGCTGACTTATCTGACAGAGGGACTGCTTGACCTTATAGATAACAGCAGCATACCTATGAAAGCAGGGGTTGAGCTTTCCTACCTTGCAGAAGATGAGCAGGATGTTATTCATGCCTACCTTATTGAACACCGCAAATCAATCAGTGTAGAGGCTGCCGAGCAGCTTCGTGAGTATCATAACAGTATTGGAGAGATAACACACTCTGTTGTAAACGACCTGCTTGGCAACTCCAAGGGTATAGAGAAGCTCATTAACAATACCCTTACCTTTGCCCGCAAGGATGTCCAGCGGATTAGCAACTATATTCCTATAGAGGTTCGGGGAGAAAAGAAGCAAGCGGCAGACTATGTTATTCAGGCTTTGCGCTACTACAAGGAGCATGTTAATCAAAACAATTCCCAAAACTAAATTTGCTAACATGGGAGGGATAATCAGTTAAAGCATACTGTAAATAACATCAAGGAGTGCTATAATGACTAAGATAGAAAAGCTACTGGAGCTTTACCAAATTCAGCTGAACGAGCTGATGACAGAAGTGGATGCGTACAGCAATTTTATAAAGTTTGCCGCACCGCTGTACAAATATCCTTTTTCAGAAGTTGTGCTTATTTACGCCCAGCGACCCGAAGCTACCCTGTGTGCGGAGTTTGAGTTTTGGACTACAAAGATGGGGCTGTCGCTAAAGGGCGCAAAGGGCATTCCCGTAATCCGTAATTTTTATGGGCAGAATAGGATAACCTATCTTTTTGATATCGTCGATGTTACAACACCAAGCGGCAAAGCTCTTCCCGTTGCATGGAATACAAACGGCATAGATGCTTCTATGCTGACAGAAATTATTGACCATGAAAATGGCAGTCTTTTTGACCGCGTGTGCAGCAGAATTACAGGTTACGTGGAGCAAGTAGAGGATTGTCCGACCAAACACGAGCTGGAAACAGCAGTTAATAAATTGACTCTCAGCAGAACGGCACAACAGCTAATAGCCTACCGTGTGGGTATTGCTCCACCCTATAAAACCGTATATCCTCTGTATGAAAGCAAGAAAATCTTTATTACCAGTAACAATATACTATTTGCAGCAGCTAGAGCAGAAGTGGCTACCATAAAAAAAGAAATTGATAATAGGAGGAACGGAAATGAGCACATTGAGAAAGCAGCAACTGGTACAGGAACTAGCGACCCCCGTCGAAGTCACACTGGAGGAGAGTATAGTGCAGAACCCCACACTCGGTCGATTCGGAATGCTGTGGATACGCTGCCTAGAGGAGAAGCAACCTTTGCGGGTGATGGAGCTGCAAATGACCGACAACCTTTACAAAGCAGCGCAAGAGAAGGAGTTGGAGGCGCAGAAGCTAATAGCACACACAGTAGAGCAGCTGCGGATGGAGAAAAAAGACTGTCTGCCCACAGATTTCATGGAAAGAGCGCAGTTGGAAAACCAGTGGAGAATATACGCCGAGGAGTTGGCGAAGGAAAAGTTGATGACAGACTTCAGCTGACACTTTTTTCTGACAAGTCATCGACCCCCGACCTTGCAACCACAGCTGTTGCGGTTACTGAAAGCCCACAACAGGTTAAGGCTTTTAACAATGATAAGCAGCCGAATAAACCGGCTCCAATACCCGATAGCATCCCCCTTGCTGCAAACTATCGGATAGAGGAGCCGGATATTTTATTTCCAAGCGGGCCCAAGCAGAAGTATAACCGCAATGTGGCCGCCATCCATCTTCTAAAAGGTATTGAGAGCCGTGGTACGCCGGCAACATCTGAGGAACAAGCGGTATTGACACTATATTCCGGGTGGGGCGGTATACCCCAAGCCTTTGACCCCAATAACCAAAAATGGACGGAGGAATATCAGCAGCTGCATGGCCTTCTCAGTGAGGATGAGTATAATCTTGCCCGTGCATCAACACTTAACGCACACTATACCTCACCCACTGTAATAACAGCAATGTACCATACTCTGCATCGGATGGGTTTTCGACAGGGCAAAATTTTGGAACCGGCAGTAGGTGTCGGTTATTTTTTTGGTCTGCTGCCAGAAGAAATGCAGGACTGTACGCTGCACGGCGTGGAGCTGGATTCTGTTACAGGTAGAATCGCACAGATACTGTATCCGCAAGCAAAAATACAGATTAGGGGCTTTCAGGACACCAAATATGCCGACGGGGAGTTTGATGTGCTGGTGGGCAATGTTCCGTTTGGAGACTATAACATCTCCGATGACCGTTACAGCATGCACATCCATGACTACTTCTTTGTACGTGGGCTTGATAAGCTGCGCACGGGTGGCATTATGGCATTCATTACCTCCAAGGGCACCCTAGACAAACTGGGTAATGAGGTGCGCCGTATGATTGCGCAGCGAGCCGATTTGCTTGGTGCTATAAGACTTCCCAATACAGCGTTTAAAGAAATAGCCGGAACAGAGGTTACTACTGATATCATTTTCTTGCAAAAGCGAGCGCAGCCTCCCGAAGAATACCCAGATTGGGTGTTTGTGGAGGAATACCCCGACAATCCTGAAATCATCATTAACAGCTATTTTGCTGCTAATCCACAAATGCTGCTGGGAACTATGGTTCCACGGTCGGGAATGTATGGGGGCAAAGATACTGCGCTGGTACCCGCACCTGATTGGGAAAAAAAGCTATGGGAGGCAGTAGACAGTATAGGGGGACAGTATCTTGATAGCCCCAAGATGCCCACTAATGCACCCAAAAATGCTCTTGTTGACCTTCCTTATGACGATACTGTTGCAAGGTTTACCTATTGTGTAAGGGGGGCGTATCTGTACTATAACGATGGTGTAATGCTTCGTCATCAGAGCTTTGACAGTAAAAAGACCTCCCGTATTCAGCATATGGACACCATCCGCACTGCTGTGCGGGAGGTTATTGCGGTGCAGTGTGAGGAACATTTCCAAGATGCCTTGTTAAAAGCTGCGCAGGATAGGCTGGGGGTACTGTATGACCGCTTTGTGAAGGAGTATGGATATATTAATGCTCGAGCCAATCAACTAGCATTCAGCGAGGACATTGACATTGCCCTGATTTCTTCACTGGAAACCCCCAATGAGGATGGAAGTTATTCCAAAACAGAATTCTTTTCAGAAGCAACTATAAAACAAACCACCCCCATTACTTTTGCCGATAACGCAGTGGATGCGTTGCTTATCAGCCTCAATCAGCGTGGCAATGTGGATATGGAATATATGCAATCTCTTACAGGATTCACCAAGGAAAAAATATTGACCGACCTAGAGGACAGAGTATATATTGACCACCGTAGTAATGCTGAAATGCCTCGCTACTTAAGCTCAGATGAGTATCTATCTGGCGATGTGCGTACAGCTCTTTCCGAAGTAAAAACACTGGTTCCGGATAGAACGGAGCTGCGGCGCAACCTTGTCGCTCTGGAACAGGTGCAACCAGATTGGATACCCGCTGTGGACATTGGCGTGCGCCTGTCCTCGCACTGGGTGGGGCAGGAAACAATTACACAGTTTATTCACGAGTTGCTGGATACCCCCCGATACCAACGCAATCCCGATTTCAATGGTTGCATTGTGGCAAACTATTCCCGAACTAGTAATGAATGGAACATTAGTAACAAAAGTCAACATAACTCAGTAATAACCAACTCCAAATATGGCACCACCCGTATCGGTGCATATGCAATTATTGAGAGCACATTGAACCAGCGAGAAATTACTATCCGTGACCCCTATGAGGAGGAAGGCAAAACCAAGTACCAGTACAATCACGAAGAAACGGTTCTTGCTCGTCAGAAACAGGAGCTAATTCAGGAATGTTTCAGGGATTGGATATTTGCAGACACTGATCGGCGCAACCGTCTGGAGCACATCTATAATTATACTTTTAATCGCATACAACCAAGAGTATTTGACGGCAGCTACATCACATTGCCCGAAACCAACCCTCTTATTAGGCTTAGACCTCATCAGCTAAACGGCATTGCGAGAATTCGCACAGGAAGCAATGTATTATTAGGTCATGTTGTGGGTGCAGGTAAAACCTTTACAATGGTTGCAGGTGGAATGGAGCTGCTTCGCCTTGGCGTTTCACATAAATTACTCTATGTGGTCCCTAATCATATTATCGGCGACTTCGCCTCCGACTTTCTTCGGCTCTATCCCAATGCCCGTATTTTGGTACCGGGAGAGCGTGACTTTCAGAAGGGCAATCGACACCGTTTTGTTGCCAAGATAGCTACTGCAAATATTGAGGCTATTATTATTGGACACAGTCAGTTTGAAAAGCTAGATATCACACCAGAACGAAAGGCGAAAGAGATTGATAAGGAGATTGACAGCCTGACCCATGCTATTGAGAATGCTGAAAGCTCCGATGCACCCCGCTACACTATTAAGCAGCTGGAAAAGAGTAAACAGGCACTGACTGACCGTATGAAAGCCTTACTCACTTCTAAGGACAAGGATACCATGTTGTATTTTGAGCAGTTGGGTGTAGATGGATTGTTTATTGACGAAGCGCACAATTACAAAAATGGGGCGCTGCATTCGAAAATGTCAAATATAGCAGGTGTGCCTTCGGGAAGCTCCCTCAAGTCAGCTGACCTGCTTGCAAAGCTTCGTTATATAGGCGAGATTGACGGAAGTGTTGTTTTTGCAACAGGCACATTTATTTCCAATAGTATTTGTGAGATGTATATTATGCAGCGGTATTTACAGGAGCCTACCTTGCACGCCAAAGACATTTGCCACTTTGATGAATGGGCTTCTATCTTTGGTGAAACGGTAACCTCCCTCGAGGTAAAGCCTGAGGGTGGCGGCTATCGTACAAACACCAGATTTTCGCAGTTTTATAATCTGCCAGAGCTTATGAGTATGTTTGGTGAGGTTGCCGACATTCAGACTGCCGAGATGCTAAATCTTCCTCGCCCTGTGCTAGTAGGAGGTAAGCCGGTAGTAATTGACTGCGCCCCATCGCCTGAGCTGCAGGAATTTATGGACAATTGTGTGATACGTGCGAAAAACATCCGTAGCGGCGCAGTCAAAAGCTTTGAGGATAACATGTTAAAGCTAACCAACGAGGCACGCAAGGCTGGAACGGATATGCGGCTGCTTAGTGAAGAAAATTGTTTTGACCCAAATGGTAAGCTTGCCATGTGTGCACAGCAGATTGCCCAAAACCTACGTAATAGCGATGCAATTAAGGGTACTGTATTGGTGTTTAGCGATATTGGAACACCTTCCAGTAGCTTTAACGTATACGATGAACTACGCCGCCTGCTTATTCTCAACGGTGTCGACGCCGCCGATATTGCGTATATCCACGAGGCAAAAAATGATAAGGCGAAGAAACGGCTTTTCGAAGAGATGCGCTCTGGCGCAAAGCGTGTGCTTATCGGCTCGACGGCTAAATGCGGTGCGGGCACCAACATTCAGGACCGAATGGTTGCGCTACATCATCTGGATTGTCCATGGAGGCCTAGTGACATTGAACAGCGAGAGGGGCGAATACTGAGACAGGGTAATATGAACAAGGAGGTGTATATCTACCGTTATGTTACCAGGCGTTCCTTTGACAGCTATCTGTGGCAGTTGGTGGAACAGAAGCAGAGGTTCATTTCTCAGATTATGAATGGAAAGAATGCGGGGCGCTCTTGTAAGGATATTGATGAAACTGTCCTATCCTTTGCGGAGGTAAAAGCCATTGCATCGGGAGACCCACGAATTAAGGAGAGCATGGAGCTGCAAATGGATATTGAAAAGCTAATTGTTCTCAAAAACCAATACACCAAGGAGCAGTATCGCCTGCAGGATTTGATTAAGACTACCTATCCAAAGAAAAAGAACCAGCTTTTGCTGGATATGGAGGAGGTAGGAGCAGACCTTGATGCCAAATCCGCTTACAGCGATGAATTTGCTATTGAAATTGGTGGGGCTTCCTATAGCGAACGGACAAAGGCTGGTGATGCGTTACAGGACAAGCTGTTAGGCTGTAAACCAAAGTTTGGTGAAGAGCTTGAAGTCGGCAGCTATCGAGGTCTTCAATTACTGTTCTGTGCAACGTTCGGTGGCAACGTACTGCGGCTGCGGGGCAGACATAGCTACAGCATTGAAATGGGGGACTCTCCCCTTGGCAACATTCGTAAGATAGAAAATAGAATTGACAGTGCCAAGGAACTTCTTCAGTCCCTAACAGAGCAATTGGAGAAACTGGAGACCGATATGACCAATGCACAGCAGCAGCTGAGCTTACCTTTCTCAAAAGCCCACGAGCTTTCCGAGAAGCAGCAGCAGTTAATAGCACTAACGGCCGAAATAAATGTCGCAACAGGTCAGGTTGCGGAAAATGTCTCTGAAGCCACAATGTCACAATAGGAGGTGATGGTTGATTATTCTTTTTATCTCATGGACGACCCTCGCTGTGGCGGCCTATGTGGATTGCCGGACACACACGATACCCCATAGCATCCCCGTGCTTCTCTTGACCTTAGGCGCGGTCAATTGCTACCCTAACCTCAGAACATTGCTAGAGGTGCTTTCCGATGGGCTTATCGTCCTTGCCGGACTGCTTGTAGTCTCAATTATCACCGAAGCCATGGGTCATGGTAGCATGGGTGGTGGAGATATTAAGCTGCTGGTGGCACTAGCAACACTAATCGGGTTGGTCCCATTGGGTATAGTGGTAGTGTCAGCAAACATTTTAAGCCTTGTGTACCTGTTGGTAAGCAAGGCAGTCCGCAGGAGCATATGGGCAATGGTTTGCAAAAGGCCGTTGCCGATGGCTCCATTTTATTTTATAGCCTATACGATATGGCTGATAGTCTGAAAGGAGACACTAATGTCTATATACAACAAATACGAAAAGACTGTTTCGATTAATAAGGACAATCGGATAGTAATTCCCACTGCGATGCGTGAGCTGCTTGGAATTGCGCCTGGTAGCAATAATAAGGTGCGACTGAGCATACATCCTGGGGAAAGCAGCACCCCTTGCATCATCATTACAAAGGATGAGTGCAAAAGTGAAAAGTTGGTTAAATAATATCTAACAAAAATTTCAATATGCACAGGATTTTTGTTAGTTTTTCTCCACTATGTCATCATTGTAAAACCGCTATTTTACTTGCTTTATAGAATATATCATGTTACACTTTAAATAACAAAGGAGTTGATATTATGGGAAATTCGAAAACATTTTTAATAACAACCGCAGTGATTACCATATGTGGATTGATTGGTACCAACCTGTGGGGAGCATACAATACCTACCAACAGAACATTGCCGCTGCCGCACGCCCCAATGTTACACAGGAGCAGATGGATAAGGCAGCCGCCGAGCTGGCAAAGCTGGAAGCTGAGCGACTGGAAGAATTGCTCAACAGCCTCCCGCCCATACAGCCCCGCCCTGAGGTAACACCGACTGAAACAACACCCGCTGATGCAGGTACACCCGGCACCGGGACATCTACAGCGGAGCAGAACAAACCAGATGAATACGTTCCGTCAGGGGAGGGCGAGACGATTGTGGAGCGTCCTGAGTTCAGTAAGTCTGAACCGCCCCCACCGCCGAGTGTTCCCGATGACCAGAAAAACGACCCCAGCAAGAAGCCTGATGTACCCAAGCAGCCAGAGAATACTACGCCCAAGAATGGTCAAATGCGTGAGGATACTGATGGCGACGGCTTGCCAGAATGCTATATGAAGGGTTTTGGCTGGATGCCGTATTCTCCAGGTGGGACATATGAATCTGCGCCTAATGCTGGTACAGGAGAAGTAATTGGACACTGATAAAAACTAAATCAGTTTGAGTAAAGAGCATGGTTTGACCGTGCTCTTTTTTGTGAGGTGAAGAAAACACATGAAGCGTATTAAATGGGTTTGCCGATTAAGCATAGCACTTTTTCTTATGACGATTGTTGCAATGGCAAATGGCGATACCAATATTGATGGTGGAGGAGGTTCGACAGGGGATGGTGATGTTGCAGGTGGAAGCTTTTGGAATGTTGGTGACGATGGTGTACGAGTGACTGTCACAGACATCCGATATGAACCAAAGCCAGTGTGTACTCTGGACTTTTCCAACAAGTCTCCTACTGTAGATTTTTATTTTGGTTTAAAAAGCAAGCTGTATTATAAAGGCAACAATCTATCATTACAGATTGGCACAAGTTATAGTGCCAGTAATCCGGAAGCACCCTTGCCACAAATTATTACAGCATCTGGCGGTGCAAATATTGCTGCTGTTAAAAGATATTTTGGACAGGAAGGAACTTTAAAAGATATTGCAGACCAGGCAGGTTTTGACTACGACCGCCTTATCTCTGGTGACTATGTGCTCTTATTGGAACCGGTCATATATCTTAAATTTGACGGACAGGCAATGGCAATGACCGCTACCGAAGCAGCACTATATAATCGTGTTATGGATGGAGAAGTAAAATCAAAGCTCGGCTATGCTACCCACCAGAACCTGCCGCTGGCAATGTTTCTGGAAACCTCTGACTTGGGGTATCCCGCATGGAGCGGACCCCGTACCGGCATCAGAACCGACAGTCAAATCATATCATCGTTGGGACTGGGTACTGTGCGGTTCAAAGAGGGCGGTGTTATCCCTGAGCTTCCCCAAGACCCTGCCACACCGACCTACGACTACCGCACCGACACCGATGTTATCACCACCATAGTTGTACGAAACAGCAGTGACGAGGACATTAATCCTGATGATAATGCCGAGGTCATCTTTGACATTGGCGGCACCCGCTACCGCAAGCCCTTTGTCACACCGCCTAACGAAGATACCCCCATATGGATACGCTGGCATACCCCCGAAACTCCGCAGACAATTACTATTAGTGTTAGCTCTAGCCACGGCAGTGTAATAGACCCTTCTGTTGTTTGCCGTGTGGCCACGCTTACGGAAAATACCCCACCTGACCCACGACCGTCAGATAAAGCCCCATATGGATATACTGTTCCTATGCGACCCAATGGCACGGGTAAAACTTCGTTGTCATGGGGGGAATGGATACCGCGCTGGCGTGCCGACTGGGTATGGGTAGAGGATATGGAGTGGGTGGACGGCAGCCACAACTCCGGCTGCTCTCCTGACTGCGACAGTTCCCACGGCGAGTGGGAGGATAACGGCAGCTACGAGGACAAGGGCTGGTGGGAATATGACTGGCGTAGCTACTCGGCTTCACTGTCGGTCACAACAAAGATAGAACCAGCTCCGGAGGTTCCAACCGCCAAGTTGCTCTCTACCGGAGTTTGGGATATGAAAAGCGGATACGGCATTCAGACAAAAGTGGTTTCTTCGGTAAGCACCACCGGCAAGAGCAGTGATGTGACGGTAGCACAAAATGCTGTGTCCTACTTTCCTGAGTTTAACTACGAAGAATATTTTCGGGTACTGAACTGCACAAAATCCGGGTTTCAGTCAAACTTTGCCTTTGCCTACAACAAATACTCATTTATGGGTGCAGCGGTTCACTACACACCGTTGTGGTATCCCGACCGCAGTGAGTATGCACCAAAGATAACAGTGTTTGATGTATGGACACCCGGGGGGCAGCTCTACTATAGCGACAGTGACTACCTTAACATCAACGGCGATTGCTATGATGACTGGAATGTGTCTCCTGTTCGGAATTAGGTAAAAAAATCTGGTTACCATCATAACGATGTGCAAATGATTATGATATCGAGGAGTGTATATATGAAAAAACTAATTTTGTTATCATTTCTATTCAGTATATTTATTGGTTTACCACAAAGTCGCAACTTAAAAGAAGTGTGTTCCAGCTACTCAAGTGGAGAAGGAAATTACATTGTGACCGAAAGCGAAGAAGAAAATCACATTGTCGGCGCAATGGTTAATGGAACGTATTACGACTATGATGGCAAAAACGACAATTCTTTTATTAGCTTGCAAAATGTGGATACACAAACCTTTGATATTCAATTTGTTGATAAAAAAGGAAACAAGTCCAGTAAAGAAACCTATTCTTTAGAAAAAGTCCTTCCTTTCGAATCCTATGATACAACCTTAGCTACGTTAAAGAAGCTGGAACAATGATTATAATTTCTAGCAACCTCTTTTCCGCAACCAATAAAAACGGTTTCATTGCACCCACAATATAATAATATCAACATTGTCCCCAAGCTCTCGTTAACGAGGGCTTTTTTATTTTCAAAAAGGAGGATTGTAAATTTATGTTTGGTTCCAAATCAAAAAATCTGGTCTTTGATGAGCGAAAGCTTAAAAAGCAGCGTAAAAAGCCTATCGAAAGCACTCCGTTGTTTGCTGCTAATGAAGAGAAAACCATATCCCCGGACGAGGTGTTGGAGCGACTTTCGACGGATGAACCCGAAAAGGCCACCAAGAAGCGAACATTTCCCAAGCGACCACCAAAGGAGGGGAAGCCGCTGCGGCTCCCGTTCTTGCGCAATAAAAAGGCAATGGGACTGGTGCTCATAGCCTTATCGCTGCTCATCACACTGGGGGTGAATCCGGCGCTAAGCTACCTTACTGCCCCACAAATGGCTACGGCGGTGGTGGCCAATATTGATATTGATGTCGGTGACGCCATTACAAAGGAAATGCTGACTGAGGTTACACAAAACGCTGAAGCTATTCTGCCAATACAGATGCTGAGCAGCTCCTCCGTTATTGGAAAGTATGCTGCCTCTAAAATTGTGGCAGGCGAGCTTATTTCACAGCCCAAATTGACCGAAGCACTTCCCTTTAGCAACGCATATCTGCATCTATTGCCAACGGGTAAAAAAGCAATGTCCGTGTCAGTAACTAAACTCTCTGCCAGCATTTCCGGCAAACTTTCTCCGGGGGATATTGTTTCGGTATATGTAGCACTGCCCGGAGATATCAAGGAAATCCGTGCACTGGCGGAGCAACCGCCCGAGCTTACCTATGTGGAAGTGCTATCCAGCACCAATGTTGATGGTATTGACGTTACTGCACCGCCTGAGGAGTCACAGATAGACAATCCGTTGCCTATCACTGTAACACTGGCTGTAGACGATGCACAGGCGGTAATATTGGCGGGATGTGAAATTAGGGGTGGAGTTCATTTGGCCTTGGTAACAAGAGGTGATGAGAACGCTGCCAACGAACTGCTTCTAGCACAAGAAAGCTACAACCGTACCATTATTGGAGAAAAAAAGGATGGTGCTGCTAATGAAAAATAAAATAATTGCTGTGTGGGGCAACAACGGTTCCGGCAAAAGTCTGCTTAGTTGTGCAATTGCAAATAAGCTGGCGGCCAAGGACAGTGCAGTAATTGTGATTAGCACCAGTAAGCAGTCCCCTATGTTTCGTAGCTACCTCCCCATGAACGAGGAAAACCCCGAGTACTCACTGGGAAAGTTGCTTACAGGAACTGTTACACTAAGTACGTTGAAAAATAAAATTAACATTCATCCGAGCAACAGTAATCTTGGATTTATGTCTCTGGTGCAGGGTGATAACAGTCTGGTCTACCAAAGCAACTGGAAACTGGAAACGTTACAGCAAATGGTAGACCTGATTACCCAGCAGGAGCTGGCTACCTATATCATCTTCGACTGCGGCTGCGAAGATATCTTTGCAGACAATGGCACACTGTATGCGCTTGAAAATGCAGATGCCATTGTACGGGTGGCTTCTCCAGACAATCGCAGCATCTCATTCTTTGAAGCAGCAGAGCCAGTCATGCGTGGCGGTAACTTTCGGTTTGGTAGTCACCTGATGGTAATAAACAACGCCTACGAATACAGCCCTGTAAATCAGATGGTAAAAGACTATGGATATTCATTTGTGATTCCGCATTCATCCTCCGCATACAAGCACTTCGTAGCCGGGCAGCTGATTGAAAAGCTCGACAGCTATGATGGCTACGCTTTTGAGCTGGAGCTTAAGAAGCTGGTGGAAGGGCTGGTGAGCATGCTTGGTTAGCCTTGACGGTGTATATAAGGTAGAGGGTGCCGGTACATATTTGGAGGCGCTGACAACGGTGCAACAGGAAATTAGCAAATCATTTAAGGACATGAACCTTGATGATATGACCGTTGATGATGTGTTCCGGTACAAAAAGACCATTGAAATGATTGTTATGACCAATAATCTGCGCTGCAATGAAGCCACTGTATTGTCAGAGCTGGTTGACCGGCTTTACAACAGTATGGCTAAGTATGATGTCTTGACAAAATACCTTGACCCGCAAGTATACATGGAGATGGGTATTGAGGAGATTTATGGTCGATGGGACAGCATTCGCATTAAGTGCAAACAGGGCAAGGTGCTACTTCCCGAGCGGTTTCCATCAGTACAGATTGCAGCAAATATTTTTTCTAAAATAGCGCAGAAATTTAACGGTCAGGTCAATGAGGGTGTTCCGCTGGCTCTGGGAGAATTTGCTCCTAACATACGTGCTTCCTTCTCCGGATGCCCCGTTACACCCGAAAAACTGGGCGGTGAGTTCAATATCCGTATTGTACACGGCAGCAAGATGACCCGTGAGCTGCTTATCGATTCTCACACGGTTAGTAAGGATGGACTAGACTTTCTGGAGCTTTGCATCCATCACAAGGTTGGTATCTGCATATCGGGCGGTACAGGCTCTGGAAAGACCGGAACCATGTATTATTTGCTTTCACAAGTCACCAAGGATGCAACCTACCGTGTGGGAACCATTGAGATTGAAAGCCGTGAATTTGACCTCATCAAGTACGATGAAAACGGAAACAGCATCAATGATGTATTCAGCTGGGTAACTCGTAGCTCCGATGACCCTCGTCAGAATATCACAGCAAATGCACTGCTGCAGACGATACTGCGATTTACCCCCGACATTATCGGCATGGGCGAGATGCGTGATGATGAAGCGGCCATTGCTTGTGAAGCAGGTGCCACAGGACACGGCATGATTACAACCACCCATGCGGACAGTGCGGCAGCTACACCGCTGCGGCTCTTTACCCTCTGCAAAAAATCCGAGGGTAGCTATGATGACAGGACAGTTTTTTCCCAGATTGAGCAGGCGTTCCCCATAATTGTACACCAACGAAAGGAGATGGACGGCAGGACCCGTCGAATCTATGAGATTGCGGAGTTTTTAGGCTGTATGAATGGAGAACCACTGGTGAAAAACATCTTTGAGTTTGTTGTCACTGATAACCTACAGGATAAGCATATCGCACTTGGCTCATTTAAACAGGTAGGCGCCATCAGCGAAAAGCTCAAACAGAAGCTACTGCGAAACGGTGCTTCAAATACTGAGATTGCTAAATATGCGAAAGGAGGGGAGCAGTATTGAAGTTTGTAACCGTGACACTTATTTTAGTCGGCACGCTGCTGTTTTACAGTGAGGACCTGTCAACATGGTTGAAAACCACTCAAAAGGTTGACCTGCGCCAGAAACTGCGGCTACTGCAGCAGCACCTTGAGAAGTCACGAATGCGAAGTCTAAGGCAAAAGCTCCAGCAGTTAGAAGCCGGCAGTAAGGAAAATTTTGTAACAAAGTCATACAATACCATGTCGGCCATACTGTCAGCTACAGGGGATGGGGATAAAATCAGACAAATGAAATATATATCTGTTGCCTGTGGTACTGTAGGCGTTGCGATATCCATATATGTAGGCAGCTATATGTTAGCTCCCATCTTGGGGGTTGGATTGGCTCTCCTCCCCATGTGGCTTATCAAATTCAAAGCATATAGGTTTAATGTTATGGTCATGAATGAGCTATCGGTTGTTCTGTCGATGATAACCAATAGCTACATCCGCTGTGAGAATATTGTCAAAGCAATCAGTGAAAACTCCAGCTATATGAACGAACCTGTCAAATCTCATTTTGAGTGGTTTGTGAAGATGAGCACAACTGTGAGTGCCGATATTGCTGGTAATCTGGAAGCACTCAAAAAAAAGATGGACAATCCCATTTTTCAACTGTGGTGCGATTGCCTCATCATCTGCCAAAAAGATATTAACCAGAAGTATTCACTGAATGCAGTGGTAGAGCAGTTTACCAATGACCGTGAGCTGCTCAATCTACTTAGCTCGGAGGTTTCAAAGCCTATCAAGGTCTTTGCCACGGTTGTTGTCGGTACTATGCTGGCATTTCCACTTACAGCAATGCTTGGAACACAGCTGACTGCCAATGGGGATGCGCTGGGCATACTGTTCTCTACCTTTTGGGGTCAATGTCTGGTGGTTGGATATGTAATAGTGTTGCTCTTTGGAATTAACCGTGCCATTGACCTATCAACAAAAATGTAAGGGGGTGATAAAGTGTATATACTTTGCAGTCTTTTGTTTATGTACGGTGCGTACCTGTTCTATTCCGGCAGTACCTACTCAGTATCAGCTGCCTGTAGCAATGCTGTTGCCAAGGACAAGGTTTACAATCTTTCCGGCAGATATGACCGATTTATTCAAAACATAGCTATCCGCTTACAGCCCTTTATTAAGGTTTCTGAGCAGAAGCAAAGGTTATATGGTAAACTGCTGCAAGCCGCCAAAGATAAGCGTAAACCAACCATCTTTGTAGCTTCATTGGTTGCCAAGTCAGGTATTTGGATTGTGGTCGGTTTATTGCTCCTGCCGAGGTCTGTGGCGGCAACCATTACCTGCTGGGCCTATGGCGTGTATCTTTCCTATGCGGAGGTTTCAGCTATTAAGGAGGGGTATCAGCGTTATCAGACTGCAGTAGAAATGGATCTTCCCAAGCTGTGCAGTGTAATCAATTCACGGCTTAACAGTACCACAAATGTTCAGGCAATCCTAACATCATTTCTTCCAATAGCAAGTCCTTCCATGCAGGAAGAAATTATGCTTACGTTATCGGATATGAAAACCGGAAATCAGGTTGTTGCCTTGATGCGCATGGAGACCAGACTAAGCAGCCCAAAGGTAAGTGATGTGGTTCGGGGCTTAATATCCGTGCTTAACGGTGATGACCAAACCCTATATTTTCAAGCAAAGCAACATCAGTTCAATAATGATTATTTAGCTGCTCGCCGCAAGGAAATACAGCAGCGCCCTCTAAAGCTTACTATGCCCGGCATGGTGGCTTTTTTCTTTTTTTTCCTAATGGTTGTCTACCCATTGGTAATCATCATTACCACTTCTATGAATGGAATATTTTAAATTGAGGAGAAGAATTTATTATGAAAATTACATCTATCAAGGCTCTTGAAAGAGCTATGTCTGCCAAAGCTGCCGCCGCACAGTCTACCATCAACCAAAAGCTTCGTGAGAACAAAGGCGATTCCAACATTGTATCAATTATTCTTATGATTGTAGTTGTAGTTGTAATTGGCGCAACCGTGCTATTTCCAAGTCTCAAAAATATGATTTCAGAATTTCTAGGCAAAGCATCAACTAAAATTGATTCTGTTATGAACTTTAGTTAGGACAGAGAGCATGAGACAGCTAATAACTTTTCTACACACAAAGCGAGGCGACTCCAATATGATTTCCATGATATTTGTGGTAATTATACTAACCACACTTATTGTGGGTGGCATTGTACTCAACGGAGAGATGGCTAAGCTTGATGACCTTCAACAGATTGCACAGCTCATGGCCAGGGAAGTTGCACTGCAAGGGGAGCTAAATAGCTCGGTCAACAGTAGACTTTCCGAGCTTGAGAGTCTTTATAACCTAGAAGTGGGTATGGATGTCTCGGGAGACTTCATTGGTGGTGGCAACAAGCTGAAGCTGGAAAGCAGCTTTGTAGTAAGTATCACCTATGAGACTTCGTATGGTGTGGGTGGGTTTATAAACTTCCGAAAGGAGGGTATCTATGTGCGCAAGGCTTCGGGCATTGTGGAGGAGTATCACAAGTAAGCTGCAGGAATGCCGAGGAGATGCTATGATTTGCGGAATTATGACTGTATGTGTCCTTGCTGTTATATTCCTCATGGGCTTTGAAAAATGGCGCATTATGAACATAACATCCGAGGCCTCCCGGAAGGTCACCGCCACTATTGTTTCACTCTCATCCAGCCATCTCAGCGATAGCTACAGCCCCATTCGCGATGCAACGAGTGGGGCTTTTGTTTTTGATGGAAACGCTTTTGAAGAAATAAAAGACACAACAAGCTTTTATAGCATGTTTGCAAAGCTGCATGACCACACCTCCACAAATGGGAACAGTCTCAAGGGTGGAGTTAGCAGTGATGGGTACCTCTATGAAATATCAGATGTCTCAGTAATGGTCAACAATGCTGGGGCAACAGGAGGTAAGACCATATATCGCGTAATGTATACGCTGACAGTTCCGCAAGACCTGTTGTGGAGGTCCCGAGCCATTACCCTACCTAGGCAGGTACAAACAGTAGAGTACATGAACAAGTACTAAAATGGAAAGGAGACTAAAATGAATTTAACTTCATTAAAGAAATCGATGTTATCCCTATTCTTAGCTGTAACACTAATTTTTCAGGCAATCCCTCCTATTATGATAGCCGAGGCTGCATCTTTAGAATACTTTGGTGACGGCAGTGACGGCGCACTGTATATAGCTGCAGGGCAGACTGTGGTACTGCCGGTTCCAGTTCCATATCAAAGTGTTGTGGAAATGAACTACACCACAGTGACTATTGAAGCAGGAGGTGTACTTAAATGCGCCGCACCTAATGCAGGCCTCATACTCCGAGTGCAAGGCGCTTGCACTGTAAGAGGTACGATTGACCAATCAGCTAAAGCCCCATTAACTAATCCCAATAACACGTTTGCATATCCACCGGAATTGCGATGTGGAAATGGTGGAAATGGTGGCAGTGGTGGGATAAAGAATAGTACAGGTAAAGGCGGTACAGGCCAATTAGGCAGACCTTATGGTGGAGGTTACTCTGGTGGAGGTATCGGAGGCTCCGGCCGAGATGCTGTTGCAGCATCGGGGAACGGCGGCTCGGTAGACACCCTGACGGTAGCTGTACCTATATCGGACCTGTTTAAAGGTTCCCCATCACCCATCGGCCAAACTCGGTCCTCACCGGGTATATGGGGCGGCGGCAGTGCAGGAGCATCTAATAAGACTCCTGGCGGCGGTGCTGGCGGAACTGGGCCAGGGGCCAACGGTGGAGACTACACAAGCGTAGACGGATATGCTGGTGGAGGCGGTGCTGGTAATATTGGTGGTGGCGTCGTGGTAATTTACGCAGACTCTATTGCCTTGGCAAATACTACTTCACCCGCCATTGTTTGTAATGGAGGAAATGGCGGTAACGGGGGCATTGGGTGGGTTAACTTCGGGCCAGATTCAGGCCTTAATGCCTATGGCGGTGGAGGTGCAGGCGGTGGAGGCGCAGGCGGTGGTAGTGTATATATCATGTACAAGAGTACAATATCACAAACCTCTACTGTAGAAGTTAAAGGCGGCAAAGGCGGTGTAAACGGATTAGGCTATCCTCGAACAGATGCACCAGACTGGAATGGCTATCCAGGTACTGACGGCACAGACGGAACAATCACAATAACCAGATTTCCGGACATCACACCACCGGTTATCTCTTCTGTGACAGTTCCCACATCATGGGGGCAAACCAATCTTGTCACCATAAATGCCACGGACGACATAACAGGCGTTAAGGAGTATGCTGTAGCAGCAACTAATGTTCGGCCTACAAGTGGATGGCAGACATCAAGCACCTTCTCCTTCTCAGACAATGGCACATTCTTTGCTTTTGCTCGTGACAGCATAGGAAATGTATCTGGCTCAAAAGCATTCACAGTTAGTAGAGTAGACACGATTAATCCTGTTATTACAGATGTCGCCGTTACCCCCACAGGCTGGACAGGCAGCAGCACAAAGACGATTACGGTTACTGCAACAGATGGACAGTCAGGGGTAGACCAATACGGTATTACAACCAATATAATTGCTCCTACTAGCTGGCAGAGCAGCAATACTTTTGCAACGTCCAACGGCACCTATTATGTGTGGGCAAAAGATAAGGTCGGCAGAGTATCAGCATACAAGCAGGTCACAGTGTCCCAGATTGATACTACCAAGCCCGTTGTTAATAGTGTGAATGTTCCTGATGAATGGGCAACAGACAGCACGGTTACCGTACACGCTACCGATAGCGGAAGTGGTGTTGTCGAGTATGCTGTCACCTCCAGTGCTACAGCCCCTACGGGTGGCTGGCAGAGTTCAAGCAGCTTCACCATTACCAGCAACGGCAGTTACTACGCATGGGTAAGGGATACCGTGGGCAACGTATCCACGGTTTTTTCGTTTACCATTAGCAAGGTGGATGCCCATAAACCTACCGTGGATAACGTGGATGTTCCTGATTTGTGGGCAGCTGACAGCACGGTCACCGTACACGCTACCGATAGTGGTAGCGGTGTTACAGGGTATGCTGTCACCTCCAGTGCTACAGCCCCTACGGGTGGCTGGCAGAGTTCAGGCAGCTTCACCATCACGAGCAACGGCAGCTACTATGCATGGGCAAAGGATGCAGTGGGCGAAGTGTCCACTGGCTTCGCGTTTACCGTAGATAAGGTGGATGCCGATAAGCCTACGGTGGATAGCGTGGATGTTTCTGATGAATGGGTAATAGATAATACGGTTACCGTACACGCAACTGATAGCGGAAGTGGTGTTGTCGAGTATACTGTCACCTCCAGTGATATAGCCCCTACGGGTGGGTGGCAGCCCTCCAGCAGCTTCACTATCACGAGCAACGGCAGCTACTATGCATGGGCGAGGGATGGTGTGGGCAATGTGTCCACAGGCTTTGCATTCACAATAGATAAGATAGATACCGATAAGCCCACCATCGACCGTGTGGATGTTCCCCGCAACTGGGCAACTGACGCCACGGTTACTTTACACGCTACCGATGGTGGCAGTGGTATTGCTGAGTATGCTGTCACCTCCAGTGCTACAGCCCCTGCGGACGGCTGGCAGTCCTCTAACAGCTTTACTGTTACCAGCAACGGAACGTACTTTGCGTGGGCAAAGGATGCAGTGGGCAACATGTCCATAGGATTTGCATTCACAGTAAATAAGGTAGATACCGATAAGCCCACTGTAGGTAGCGTGGAAGTTCCTGACAGCTGGGCGATTGACAGCACGGTTACTGTACATGCTATCGATAGCGGCAGTGGTGTTGTCGAGTATGCTGTCATCTCCAGCAATACAGTCCCTACGGGTGGGTGGCAGTCCTCCAGTAACTTCACCATCACTAGCAACGGCACCTACTATGCGTGGGCTAAGGACAAGGCGGGCAACGTATCTACGGGCTTTGCGTTCACCGTAAGCAAGGTGGATAACGAGAAGCCCGCTGTGGATATTGTGGATGTTCCTGACAGCTGGGCGATTGACAGCACTGTTACCCTACATGCTACCGACAGTGGTAGCGGCGTTGTGGAATATGCAGTCACCTCCAGCGACACAGCTCCTGTGGATGGTTGGCAGTCCTCTGGTAGCTTCACCATCACGAGCAATGGCAGTTACTATGCATGGGCAAAGGATGCCGTGGGCAACGTGTCCATAGGCTTTGCATTCACCGTAAGCAAGGTGGATAGCGAGAAGCCCGCTGTGGATATCGTGGATGTTCCTGACAGCTGGGCAATTGACAGCACGGTTACGGTACAAGCTAAGGACAGCGGAAGCGGAGTTGTTGGGTATGCAATAACAATTGATAAAGTCCCCCCGAATGATGGCTGGCAACCCAAAGGTGAATTTGCTCTCACAAGCAACGGTGTTTACTATGCTTGGGCAAAAAATGCTACAGGAACAGTATCTGAGCCCTTTTCCTTTAAGGTATCGTCTGTGGATAAGCTTGCACCTATAGTCCAAAACATTGTTATTAAGGAACAAAGAACACTGTATCGGCAAACAACCCCGCTAGGGCTATCAGGTGTTACAAGTGAAATTCCCGACCAGTGGGCAAAAACCGTTAGTATTACTATTGAGGCGATAGACACTGCTGCAACCCAACAGTCTGGCTGCTCCGGAATGAGGGATTATGCTCTCACACAAAGTGAAAGTACGCCCAGTGCAGGATGGCAAAGTAGCAATCAGTTTACCCTTGCTGAAAATGGGGTTTATTATGCTTGGGCAAGGGATATGGCCGGAAATGTATCCTGTGCAATGTTCCAGAATAATAAAATAAAGGACACGCCGCCTAACTTTGGCGATGGCGGGAATACAGGCAGCGGTGCAGTCATTATTCCTGATAAATGGATGCCGACAGCCGATGTCACGTTGCTTGCAAGCTCCGACAGCCTTGGTGACGAAAAGTTTGCCGTTACCACTGCACCCATTGAGCCTGACAATGATGAATGGCAGGATAATCCCAATTTTATGCTGGATGCACAGGGCATCTATTATGCATGGATGAAAGACCGAGCAGACCATATAATCGGGCCTACTTCATTTGAGCTGGTTCTCATAGACAACTTGCAACCATACGTAGCGGATATAGCTATTGAGGGAACTGCGATTAATTTAATGGCTGAAGATGCACCTGCAAACAGTTTTTCCGGTCAAAGCGGCGTGGCAGGGTATGCCTTACTGAAAAAAGCAGCCGACATCCCGGAAAAGTTTGCACTGCGAACCCGTAGTACTCCTGAGCTGGAATGGCAGGAGGAATCGAATTTTCAGTTGATAGAACAAGGAGACTATCTGGCTTTCAGCATAGATGCGGCCGGAAACATCTCCGAACCAATTCCATTTACATATACCCCACCATCCTATACGCAAGACGATGATTGGAACGATTTAGCGGAAGATTTCTGTTCGGGCAAAATTAAAGATGGTTCGGTATATACGGTCAAAATCACTGGGGAGCTTCAAATACCTGTATGGGTGTTGCGGATAATTGCTGGCAATGATTTTACACTGCGTATCCTTTACGGAGAGCGATATATTTGGGCAATCCATTGTTCTACCATTTCTCTTGACAGCATACCCGATGACAGAATCAGTTATTATCTTACCATAGTCGAGGAGCCGGGGGGACAGCACTCATATCCACTTCCTTACTATGACCCTAAAACACTTATATTTGATGTTGCCTATAAGAATCAATCCCCATTCCCATTCCGTGCAGAGCTGTCTGTACGGATCCATTACTCCTTTGCCGACCTTTATTTGTATTACGATTGGAAAGGCGCCGAGCTGGTTGGTGGTGTAATTGGACAGGATAAGGTTCCAGACTATTTAAAGAAAGGTTTTCAGTAAATATAAGTAAAATATCTTGACTTTATAACCGCTTCCATTTTGGGAGCGGTTATGCTTTTGAAAGGAGCTTACCATGGACGATACATCAAGCAGCCAAGGCATGCGCCTGTTCGTTGATATGGATGGGACGTTAGCGGTATTTACGCCCGTGGACACATTGGAAACTTTATACCAGTACGGTTACTTTGCAAACCTTGCTCCCATTGACAATGTGGTAGGTGCGGTCAAGCTTATAATCAAAAACCACCCTGAAATTGAAGTAAGCATACTATCGGCATACCTTACCGACAGCTCTCATGCCCTTGTTGAAAAAAACCAGTGGCTTGATGAGCATCTGACGGAAATTGACCAAAGTCACCGAATATTTATGCCTTGCGGAGCGGATAAAAAGGACTACATTCCCGGGGGACTTCATCCCACTGACCATCTGCTGGATGATTATACTCATAACCTGTCATTGTGGGAGCCACCAGCAAGGGGGATTAAGCTGCTGAATGGAATAAATGATACACACGGCACATGGAAAGGGCAGCGTATTGACTGTAAGCAATCATCGCAGGAGTTGGCACGGGATGTTGTGAAAACAATATATGGACAAATGCTAAAACAGAGCGAAAAAGCTATTGAAAATAGCAAAATGGAAGAGCGGATAGTAAGAAGTAATGAATACAACAGAGTGTGGGTGGAGGATTTGAACTATGAGGAAGGGGAGCCAGAGGGAGACACCATGGAGCAGGAAACCTTTGTAGAAGCTAAAACAGCCGCAGTAGAGCAAACACAAGTAGCCGTGCAGCAACATTCTGTAAAAAGCACTGCATCGTACCGTGACCGTGGCGGCAATGGTCAGGTCATACAGGCAATTAAGCAAAACTTTGATATCCTCCAATATGCGCAAGACCAGTACGGTCTGCACTTTAAGGAAAGCTCCAAGGGCTGGCTGCAATGCCGTGAATACGACAGTATGTACATAGACCCTGTGGGACAGACCTTCATTCGTCATTCCAGAGGTATTAGCGGCGATATTATCAATATGGTCGCACACCTGGATGAAATCCCCCTGAATGATGCTATCACCAAGCTCCGGCAGGAAATATCATTTGGAGCAAAACCAATGCAGCGCCATGATTACAGCGCCTTTCGCACAAAGCAAAATGAAAAGAAGCCCTTTGTGCTTCCTGAGAAGCATACTGGTAAGTACAGTCGCCTGTTTGGATACCTAACACATAAACGTGGCATTGACCCCAAGGTTATTTCTGCTTTAGTAAAGGATAATCTGCTATACGAGAGCGGGCAGCACCATAACTGTGTTTTTGCTTGTAAGGACTATGACGGCACGACGAAGGCCGCCATGCTGCGTTCTACTGGCACAGTCAAATTTGCGGGTGAAGTCGTTGGCGGTGAAAAGCTGGGCTGGATTGTTAATCCCAATATGAAAACAATGTTTATCGGAGAGGCGCCCATTGATGTTATGTCGGTTATGACCATGATTAAAATGGGCCGTCAGGACTACAACAAGTATACCTATCTTGCCACCGGGGGAAATCCACGCCATGGAATGGTGTCACACCACATACAACACAATTTAAATGTGACAAAAATATACCTTTGTCATGATAATGATGCTGCAGGGCAAGCCCTTGCGGACAAGGTGGCTGAGGAGCTGCAGAGCTTTGGTTTTAAAGGTGAAATCCTTCGCAAACTTCCAATGGGTAAGGATTTCAACGATGACCTGATGCAAACTGTACAAGCTCTGTCGCCCCATAATGAAACAAAACTTAAAACGCAGGAGGTAACGGTACAATGCTTAACACAGGAATAAAGCATATATCATATAGCAACGAGATGTCAGATGTAGGCAAAAGCTTACTTGATGGGGCAAAAAAGATTTTTAGAGTGGACATCATGGGATTTGTAAATGGACTAATCAACTACATTGTGGTCCCGGCAGCATTTGTAATTTTGCTAATTTATATGCTGGTGTTAATAGCGCAGATGGGTATTAATAAGAAGATGAATAATGGTGAGGACTTGGGTGAAAAAAGCAAAAACCTAGCAATTTCTTTTTTTGTCTGGGCGGCTATTGGCGGCTATGCACTTCTCTTTACCGACCTTATGGCAACCATCATCAAATAGGGTGGAAAAATGATTGATATATTGATACAGGGAGCCGATGCACTTTGGGCACATTTTTGGGAACTACTTCTAAACCCTTGTGAGACAATGGCAATCGCTTTGTTTGAGTATCTGTTTGGGCTAATGAATTCTAGCTTTGTCCATGCAATCTTTAACCCCATTTTGGAGGCTGTGTGTACAATTTTCAATTTCATTACATGTATAGTGTTCCTATCAGCAATCCCGTTTTACCTTCTCAAGATTGCGCAGGAGGATAAAAAAGATTGGATGGTAATTATCAAATGCTTTATAATGGCCTTCTCATTTGCAGCCCTTAACCAACACCTAGCAAAGATATGTTTTTACATCCCATATTTAATTGTGACAATTTTTAATTTCGCTGTGGGTGTAACTGATTTTGAAGAGTACATAGGTTCATTAGCGTCCGGAAATATTTTTGGCGGCAGCCCGCTGGTAGGTGTCTGCTTGTTAATCATTGTACTGATAGCAGCAATTGCCTTTTTTATTACCTCAATGCTGCGGGTGGGGGCAATCTATATTCAGATGTTTATTGCCCCGCTCTATCTTCCCTTTGTACTGCTGGGTGACAACCAAAAGGCTTCCGAATGGATTTTTTCTACGGTCGCTGTGGGCTTTACATATTCCATTCAGTACGCACTGTTTTATACAGGGATAATTATCATGCGATATGCAGATGGAATATCTACATCCGTAATTGGATTAGGGCTTATTTTGTCAACCTTTTCGGTACCCGCCCAAATGCAAAAATTTGGATGGTCTTCGGGAGCTGGCAGAGGATTTCAGTCTCTGTCCATGCCAGCGACCAGTATTATTTCAACACTTATCAGACGACATTAAGGGGGAGTATTATGGAGGACAACAAAATTTTTCTAATACCCAAAAATCTTAATCGGGAGTACACCTTAATAGGTGGTTATACCATGGGAGATACAGTAATTACTCTTTTGCTCATTGCAGCAGGAATTGCCATTGCTTTTTTCACCAAGGCCGTAACAGGGTTTATTCCTGCGGTGGTTTTTATCACAGCAAAGTTTCGCATAGAGGGACAGTACACACTTTTTCACTGGACAGCCGTAACCATTAAGTTCCTGTGTCGAAAGGCAACAAATAAGGGCAACTACTATTTGTTTGAAAAGGAGGCAAAAGAGGATTGGAAATGTTAGACCTGATGCTTTTTGATATTAAGGAAGATTGCATAGCAGCCCGTGGCGGCTGCTTTTACTTTTATTCCATACTGCCGCCCAACTTCTCAACACTTGATGAACCGGAACGGGAGCTTTACTATATGCAGTTCGAGAAGCTTATGCGGGCAACCACAGAGCATAGCTTTTTTATCTGTGCTCTGGATAAAACGGTATCCCTTTCGCAAAATCGTGACTACATCATGTCCCTTGATGACCGCTATGATGACATTAAGGAAGCACTGCTCGGCGACCTGGCACAGATGGAAAATGACGAAGGAAATACCCAGCGCAGCTATTACTTCGGAACCTTCTGCAGACAGCCAGGTGAAGCCTTGCGGTTTGAAACCATTCTGCGGTCGATGGGTACGAACATCATACCCGCTGGCAGGCCGGAGCTGATGCTTATCATGCGCTGCTTTAACCTCCGGGAATTTGTTGACTGCGACATACTGGTAGACCCCGGTGAGGAACCGACAGTATACGGAAAGAAAAAGACCGTTGTATCACCTGTTGTCAAGCACCTGCTCCCGACTACTCTAAGCTTTGATAACAATCTTGACATGGTAGTGCAGACAAACTTTGTGCGTAAGGCATTGGTGGTACGCAATCTGCCGCAACGGATAGACCGTCACAATCGGGATATGTTTAAGAAGCTTCTTCAGCTCTCCAACACTACCGTTATGCTACGTATTTCGGATATGAACTACTCGGAAACAAAAGACCTTGTTAACAAGCAGTTCAGCAATTCGTCGGCAAACCTTATGCGCAGTAAAATTGCCGACGTTATTGAAGCCGAAGTGGATGCCCGTACCATTCAGGATTTCTATCGCAACATACAGGAGAGTGCTGCCGATGGCGGCGGCATGAAGCGTGTAAACATCTTTGTTGAGACTTATGGAAAGGATAAAAGTGAGCTGGACAAAAATGTGCGTAGGGTGCGAACCTCCTGTGAAACCTATGGTATGACGTTGGAGGACTTTGTTCTTCATCAGGAGGACGGTTTTTTTGGCGTTTCTCCCATTGGGTATGACACGAGGGGACGGTTGCTTGCCAATAATATCCCCAGCAATACCTTTGGGCGGCTTTATCCGTTTTCTTCATCCTATATTAACGACTGTATGGGTATGATACTGGGACGGACGGTAGACAACGGCATGGTAAGCTTGGATGTGTGGGTGCGCACCATATTCCGTACCAACTCCAACATTGCCATTATCGGTGACAGCGGCATGGGCAAATCTTACCTCATTAAAAAAATTATTGCACTACAGCGGCTGCTTGGCACCAAGATGTGGATACTGGATTCCGAAAATGAATACAGCCCCGAAGTCTTGCAGCTGGGGGGTAAGGTCATCAACTGCGTGATAGGCGAATTTGCAATTAACGCCTTGCAGATTCGTGTATTTCGAACAGCCCTTGATGATGAGCCGCTTCCTGATGAGGAGGACGGACAAACAGCCACAAATGTGGAAATGCCGTCTGCCTTTGCAGATGAGCAGCCATTTTATCAGCATCTAAGTTGGCTAAAGGACTTCATCAAGGTTTTACTTCCGGATATCACAGCATTACAAACTGCTGCATTCTGTAAGATTGTACGGGACATCTATCACAAATTTGGCATTAATGAAAATACCGACCTTGGAAAACTTGACAATAATGACTACCCCCTTTTCTCAGATGTGTACACCTACATTGACGATGTACTGAAGAACCCCGCAAAATACCCGTTCTATACCATGATTGAGCAATCTGACCTTAGAGCATTGCTGCTCCTACTGGATGATGTATGCTACGGTTCTTTATCTCCCCAGTTTAACAGACATACCAATGCCGCAGACAGTGACCTTGTAAATCTTAATATTCAAGGACTGCTTATGGGAGACCAGAATAGTATGCAAGCAGTGCTCTTCAATTATCTGACTTACATATGGGGCAAGGTAAGCGAGCGCCGGGGCAAGGTCATGCTTATTGTGGACGAGCTGTATCTACTTGCCAATGAGGACAACCCCGTTATACTAAAGTACTTTAATGCCTTTGAGCGAAGAAGCCGCAAATACCTGGCTTGTCTGCTCATTGGAACGCAAAAGGTTATGGACTGCCTCAATCCAAAAATATCGCAATGGACATCGGCCATATTTGACACACCAACCTACAAGTTCATGTTTCATCCGGGCGATGTCGACCTTGAAGTGCTAAAGGCAAAGCTACGGCTGACACAGGGTGAAGCCACCAGCATTAGTCTGCCTGAAAAGAAAAACTGCTTACTTAAGGTTGGCAAGGAAAAATACCATATGAAGGTAGGCACACTGCCCTATGAGGCCAAGCTTTTTGGCAAAGGTGGTGGACTGTAATGGCACTGCCTGTAGCAATTGCAAAAGCGGCAACAATCTGTCTGGACATGGCAAAAGACAAAAAGGGTAGAAAGTGGCTTGCAATTATACTTGCTCTGCTGCTAATACCGTTCATAATTATAGCCTCGTTGCCTATGATGATGATATCCCTTGTGTTTTCAGCTATTAACCCAACCGGAGACACACTGCAGAGCGACCCCTATTATCTGGCTATGCAGGAGGTAAAAACGGAGCTGGATATTGAAAATGAGCTGCCGGTGATTGTTGCCAAATCAGTGGCTCTTATCTACACGGGGGATTTTGCACAGGATACTGCTTCGGCGATACCGTTTCTGCAGGAACACCTTGTGGGCAGCTATGAGCGTACTGTGACCGAGACAGCACCTGACCCCTATAATCCGGATTTGCTTATTACCACCGAGCACACAGAAACGGTATATTACTTCTATTCTGCGACCGAGATGCTGCGGATTGTACAGGAGCCGCCCTATAGCTTTAGTGAAGGGGACATTGCTGCAATACAAGAAATGTATCTTCTGGCCGAGGGCAATGGTGGACTCGATGCGTTTACAGGAACATTGTCTATGCCGGTTATGGGGTATGTAACCAGTGGCTACGGCAATCGTTTCGACCCAATTAATGGGGAATACTTTATGCATCCTGCCATTGATATTCTTCCCGAGTGGCATGCTCCCATTATTGCTATTGCGGATGGCGAGGTTTTTGCAACGAAAACGGACGATATTTATGGCAACAGCGTTACCATACGGCATGAGGTTGGGGGAACAGCCATCTACAGCTTTAGTGCACACCTGTCCCGTGTAGATGTGAAAAGAGGTGACTTGGTGGTACAGGGACAGACTATAGGACTGGAGGGCGGTGACCAAGCCCATGACCCTAATCCGGGGCGCACCACAGGACATCACCTGCACTTTGAGATATGGGAAAAGCCTAGCAGGAGCGGTCACGTAAACCCACAAAAGTACCTAAAGGGCTAGAAATAAGTGATATATCGCTTTTCCATCTGTTCATGCGGGTTTACGTGTTGCAATATATCAAGATTTGCAAGCTCAGATATATGTGCAAAGCGTTTCATGATGCGCTTCCATAGCACATGGTATATCATTTGGTTATTAGAAGTTTCAACAGATATATCACTTGTGATATATCGTATCTCAGCCCGCACTGCGGGTTGATGTGTTGGAGTATATCACTTGTGAGATACTCCTTTATCCTGTAGCAGAGACTTGGAGTAACCAAAAAATGAAGGGAGTTGAAAGTATTATGCCACAGAAGCTAGTTAGAATTAGCGATGGGTTGGCGGCAGATATGAAAGCGATTGCTGCCGAGCGTAACATGAGCGAAACACAGGTTGTCAACGAAGCCCTTGCACTTCTCCGTGACTACCACTACACCAAGCACAAGGCGCTTTTCCTCAACGAGGAACTGCTCAGTGTCCTCCGCGCCAGCTATAAAATGGCAGAAAATACCATAAACAACAAGACCAACAAGGTATTGTCCGAGGTCGCTATCCAGACCTGTATTCAAAACCAGATACTGGCCAATAGTCTGGAGGTCAGTCAGAGTGACCTCAACAGATACCGCCTGCGGGCTGTTGAATTTCTCAAGGACAGCCAGCGAGTGTGGC
The DNA here is from genome assembly GCA_036645835.1 of Angelakisella sp. GTDB lineage: Bacteria > Bacillota > Clostridia > Oscillospirales > Ruminococcaceae > Angelakisella. Next base: position 32,931 of record JAVXNK010000027.1, read on the forward strand.
GCATGGATGAGCTAGCAGACAGCGAGTAAGGAGGTGGAATCGTGGCAAGCCCAAGGCTTATCTGCAAGAGTGCCTATATCACCGATATCAGCTACTATTTTAATCTTCTTGAGTATTCCGGCAACAAAATTGACAAGCAAAGCATTATATACCGTGACGGCTCGATGCGCGAGGTTGATTCCGAAAAAAGGATTGTGCTGAACAGTGCCGAGCTTGAGAGCGTGGTGGGCATTGATGTGGTTTTTAAGGACGGCGGGCATAAGGTCATCAGCTTTGAACGGTACCATGGGAAAACCATGGAAACGCAGGAGACAATTACCGTATCGGATGTGGTGGAAGTCAGAGACGATGCCAAGCGTTTTGAAGTAGGCAGCGGCCCCCATGAGATGAAGGACCTGAACTTTTATAAATACCTAAGCTACATAGAAGGCCGACCCGGCGTTGAGAAGGAGGATGGGCATGGATTATTTGGTCTTAATGGCAACACCTCTATTGAGGCTGCAAAGGCACTTGCGCTAGAGCATGATAAGAGCACCAAGTGGTCCCACATCATCTCAATGGATGCGGACGATGCTAAGGCCACCGGCTTTGACCATCGCTCTGCATGGCGTGACCTTATCCTTTCTAAAGCACCCGAAATCTGCAAGGCATACAATATCAGTATGAATAATCTGGTGCTTGACGGTGCATTTCATGGCAACACCGATAACCCTCATATCCATCTCATGTTTTACAGTAAAGACCCTACCGAAGGGTTTGTAAAAGGCGGCGAGGTTGGCATGAATGCCGCTACAGAAAAGCTTAAATCTATGCTGATCAATGAAATTTTCAAGGGTGAAACTATAGCGTTGGGCAAAGAAAAGAGTGAATACCGGCAGCAGCTTATGAACAAGCTGCAGGAACAGCTGGCAGAAATTACAGCTGCTCCGATAAACCAATCTTTTCTCACGAAGCTGGAGCAGCTTTCTCTGAGGCTGGACAGTGTTAAGGGAAAAAGGGTATATGAGTATCTTCCACCGGAGCTAAAGCAGGAGGTGGATGACATCCTGCGCATGGCAGTAGGCAAAACACCGCAGCTGGAACAGCTTTTCGGTGAGTATACTAAGGTGCAGAAACAGATGATAGCCCGGTATATTTCAACGCCGGAACGCCTTGAGGAAAGGCTTACGGAGTGGAAGGAGCGGTTTTACCACCCGCAGAAGAATGACTTACGCCGTCAGCACAACATTATTGTAGCTGCTGCTGCCCAGCTAATCGAGACCCGCAACCTCGAGCTGCGAACTTTTGAGGATAAAAATTTGGATTTTACCACGCAGGGCACGGATGTGTCA
>JAVXNK010000027.1:34361-36392 GCA_036645835.1 Angelakisella sp.
TTGGGATGTTGAGGGGTTTGCAGGACTGGAGGAGCCGCCGCCCTTGCCCACAGACCGGGATGAGTGGCGAACTTTTGAGGATAAAAATTTGGATTTTACCACGCAGGGCACGGATGTGTCAACAGAAACCTTTTGGGATGTTGAGGGGTTTGCAGGACTGGAGGAGCCGCCGCCCTTGCCCACAGACTTGAATGAGCTGCGAGCTTTTGAGGAGCAAAATGAGGATTTTACCACGCCCAAGCCAGTGATGTCAAGTATCATTTATGATAAACCGGAAGAACAGCAAGCTTTTGAGAAAAAAATAACCGATGACTTCTATCTGGTGTTCCGAAAAGCCATGCAGGACATCTTCAACCCCAAGACACCTAACACTACACTGCAACGGTATGTTGTGGAGCAGCTGGAAGCCCTGCAGGCTGCTAAACAGCAGTCGGCAGCCGCAGAACACGAGCACAATATTTTTCGTGCAGTGTACAGCACCCATGAGGAGTACTGTCAAGAGCTAAAGCCGGTACTGGAGAGGTTGTCCGCTGCCATCGCTAAGGAAAAAGGTGCTTCCGCCGGGGAGAAGTTTATGGTACAGGCAGAGGAAGAGCTTCTGTGCGGCCGCTCACCGACTCCTTATTTGATGAACAGCATTGGCAAATATGCCAGTCGTCTTGACGACCAACGATATTACCAGCTTCTCAGTGCTTTCCGTGAGCTTAACAGACCCCTGAACAAATCTATTCATAAAGCACTGGGTGCGGCTGTGCCGGAGAGCGTAGAACTGCGGCAGGTGCTATCCGACCTTGCCGACGCTAAGGAGTACATAAAGGATTCCAAAGATTGTGAAGAGTTTGTAAAGCAATCCATCCAAAATGTTATGGGAACCATATCCGGCAACAAGGAGTACAGTGCCGCATTGTCAGAATATAAAAGCGCATTTCAAAAGGTTTTTATCCGCTATATGCCTCAGGACAAGGATGAAAAACAACACAGCTGGAATGGTAAGAAGCCGCAAAGCAAGGCGGACAAGTATGCGGAGCGTTTCAACAATACCTATGACAAGGTTCTGATGCTCATGCGCCCCCACTACACCTTTGTGGACTGCGCCGTACATCTGGATGAAATCAGCTATCGCCATATCATACAAGACAAAGAGCTGCAACAGCCCCTAAAAAAGCTGCTGCGCCGCCAGCTGGATGAATGCTTGGGGGATGAGCAGTCATTTTCAGCAATCTGGGTTCGGCGGCAGCTGGAACGATGCCAAGATAACCCAAAGGAAGCTGCACAGATACTATCCTACCTCTATAAGACCTCGGAGGATATGCGCAAGCTGGTTGACAATCAAATCGGTGTACTGTACGATAGGCTCAAAGCTGTCATGGCTCCCTCGATAGCCGCAACCTTTAGTGACCAGTACCGTGAGGAGCTGCTACATGGCCAATTTTTGCCCATCCACAACAGCATTAATTTTTATGGGCGCAACCTCGGCGAAAACTATTACCGTGTTTTATCCAAAAAGCACAAAGCAGTATTACATGAGCTAAACCGGGATGTGGTAAAGGGACTTTGGAGTGCAATTGATGATCCTGCACATTTTGAGACCTTGCGTGAGTTGCAAAACAAAATTAAATGCGCGACTGACAAACAAATTCCGGATGTAGCGGCCACAGACCAGGTAACAATCAATCACGATATTCGGCAGCTCATGGTTGCACTGCTGGGCGAGGAAAAGCTATATAGCTATACTGAGAGCATTGCAGAAGCGTTTCAGGCCGCAATTGCCAATGAGGACATTGACCCAAACCTAGCGTTGTCACTCTATGAGCGGGTACGCTCCGATGTTTTTTCCATGGAGCTGCCTTCGGTCAATTATATGGTTCGCAGTTTTGCTACCGAGCTGGACACACATCTGGCAGAAAGCTTCCTAAAAAAGCAGCTGAAGCACGATGCTGTCCGACAGTTTCGAAGTGAGCTGTACTGTGCAGTGCGGCAGATGCATACCAAGGATTTGCCCTGCAAAGAGCGGGTGCAGCTCCTGTCCAT
>JAVXNK010000028.1:0-36377 GCA_036645835.1 Angelakisella sp.
CCTCTTGTATTGCAGCCATATCCTCGTCTGTAAGCCCTTGCGTTTGGAGCGAAGCTTCAGCCTGCGCTAGATCTAATTTGTTTTCTTGAATGCTATTCCAACGAAATACCATGCTTTTGGTATCGGAAGTGTTAATCAGATACCTCAAGAATGTTTCGTCCGGCATCGCACCAAACCAGCAGCGGTCGAACCACTGTTGAGCGTAAGCCCTTTCATCCGAACCATTACTGTAGGTACCACCAACCAAATCGCCGATAAAATTCTGCAGCAGCTCCGGTACAGTTAAACCCGCCTGCCCAGCTTTTTCACATATCCGGCGCACATCTGCATCTGAAATTGCAAGGGTGATTTGCCGGTTCTTAATGGTAGCGATTTCTTTTTTCTGTTCTTCGTAGTAGTTCATTTGTCATTCCCCTTGTTGTTTATTTTTTATGTAACTCGGAGCCAGCGTGCACCGAGAGTCCAACATGACCTTGTCATTGTTTTACATTTAAAATAGAATATAAAAAGCAACCTGCAATATACAGGTTGCTGATTTTTCAGTAGTATTATGTTTATTAGAATGGTGAATAATTTTTGGCTTTACAGCAAAATTTTTGACATAAAGGAAGTATTTGTATGATTTCAAAATTACAAGCCGGTTTGTATTGTCGTATAAGCCAGGAGGATGAAGTTCGTCATGGCAACAGCGCAAGCATCGAAACCCAAAAAAAGAAGTTATCTGACTTTGCCGCACAAAGCAGTATTTCTGTATATTCGTCATACTGTGATGACGGGTTTTCCGGTACCACCTTTGACCGTCCAGCGTTCAGACAATTAATTGCTGATATTGAAAGCAAAAAGGTAAACTGTGTTATTGTAAAGGATTTATCTCGACTGGGAAGGGAGTACATACAAAGTGGCAACCTACTTGAAAACTTCTTTCCAAAGCATAATACACGTTTCATCGCATTGGACGATAACATTGACCGTGACCCACAAAACCCTACTCTTGAAAGCAATATGATGATACCGTTTTTTAATCTTATGAATGAGTTCTATCCATCAGACATAAGCAAAAAAACCCGCTCAGCTCTGAGAACCAAAGCTATCCACGGGGAGTATATAGCTTCAATTGCACCCTATGGGTATAGAAAGTCCCCTGAGAACAGGCACCAGTTGATAGTTGACGAAAGTTGCTCTGAATGGGTTCCGTTTATTTTCAATAAATTTATTGAAGGCTGGAGTTTGACCAAGATTGCACGGGAGCTACATAAAATAAAGGTTCCAAGTCCATCTGACATGAGATGTCATACTCACACATGCTCATGGACATCCCAGACAATTAAATCTATTTTAAAAAATGAAATTTACTGTGGAAAAACTGTATTTGGTCGAAGGACTAATATATCATATAAAAACAAGACCATTATTCATGTACCTAGGGAAAAATGGATTGTTGTAGAAAATATGCACAAGGCTCTTGTGTCCGAGTCGCAGATGAAGGAAGCAATGACGTTACTTCAGGTATGTAAGCGAGAATGTATAAGCACCTCTACCCATCCATTTTTAGGAAAGCTTTACTGTCCTGACTGCAATGAGCCACTTAACTTTTGCCGAGAGCCTAGAAAATCGAATCCCGACGAGGGATACTTTGTTTGCCGCACAAATAAGCGATATGGTATTTCTGAATGCAGCAGACACTATGTACGCCTTTCAGTACTAACGGAAGCTGTATCAAATGAGCTGATTCGACTCTACTCACTGGCTTCATCTGATAGAATAAGGCTGTATAGCCTCATCCTTTCACAGAAAGAATTATTATCACAGCGCATCCGATATTGTGTAGAGACGAGACTCGAAGAAAGCAAATGCCGTCTCGGAGAGATTGAAAAGATATTTCTTAAGCTCTATTCAGATATGGCTCTAAAAAAAATCAGTCAAAAAAATTATGACATGATAGCTAATCAGTTGTCCGAGGAACAGGGGACTGTGGAAAAGCAATTTTGGGAAGACACGCAGTTTGTTTCCACGGTTCGGACTGAAACCCTTGGCATAGACAGTTTTATTGATAAACTCCTCGCATGTGGACAAGAATTGCATAACCCCACAAGAAAAACATTTCATTGTCTGATTGAAAAAATTCTCGTAGAAAATAAATCTATTGAACAGGGCGTTGAAATTCAAAATATTCGCATATTTTATTGTGACATAGGGTTCATTGCGCCGATAAATATCCTGCCATAATCTCCAGCATAGTCAAATCACGGGCACCATAACAAAAAGCGCTTAGACAGCTAGTCTAAGCGCTTTTTGCTTTTTCTGCTTGCTATACATTATATAGTAGCCCATTTCATAAAGATGCCCGATACTCTTTGTGAGTAGGCGTTAACCATTTTAGCACCAAGTGGCTGGTTGGATATCACACTACGCCCCCTCCCCTCCATACTACCTCTTTATTGCACAGTATCTACAGCAAACGGTCTGACGTGGAATATCTAATTCCACGTCAGACCGTTTTATCTTACTGTTTATAGACTTTTTATTTTCACCATGCACCCCTGTGGCTACCAATGCTTTTGGGTAGCCTCTTGGTTACTGGTATTGTCTCTGGCGCTAAGCATGAGGCAGAGTACATCTAATATAATGTGCACCGACTGGTCGAAGAGTGAGCTAAGAAGCTGCACCGACCCACGGGCTTCTCCGCTGTCACCGCGTACCGTACCCGGTACAATGAGCACCTCATCTGACAGCTGGGTGAGGGCGGACTTTGCTTTACTGGTAACTGCCACTACGGTGCAACCCTTTTCCCGCGCCTTTTTGGCATCGGTCAGCACATAGGCGCTCTCACCCGAGCCGGAAACAGCCACTAATACATCACCGGAGGCTATGGCCGGGGTTACCGTCTCGCCTATGACAAAAGCACTGTAGCCCAGATGCATAAGCCGCATGGCAAAGCCCTTTGCCATAAATCCGCTTCTGCCCTCGCCACTGACGAAGATACGGCAATCCTTCCGGATGCATCCCACCACCGTGGTCAGCTCTTGGGGCTTTACCTGTTCCAAAACTCCGGTAATCTCCCCAAGTACTATTTGCATTGTTTCTGTCATAACCACTACTCCTCCCCAGTTTCCGCGTTGCCCTTCGCCAAGGCATAAAATTTATAGGCAGCCGCCGTGCGGTCTGCCGCTTTGGTAATGGCACCACCCACAATGGCAATCTCAAACCCGCTGCGGGCAATCATGCCTATGGTGGACAGGCTGATGCCACCTGCTACCGCCAAACGCCGAACCCCTGCAAGTTTTTGCAGGCTGCTGCCAATTAGCTCCTCCAGCCCGCTTCCCGCCTTATCGGAGGGCAGATGAACACAGAAGATGGCATCGTCAAACTGTTTAAGCACGCTCAGTTTTTCATCCGTTACTTCCAGCAGATCAATCATGTAATCCTTGTTATGCTCCCGGGCGGTACGCTGACAGGCTGCAATGGTTTCAATGGCCGCTGCACCCATAACGGTGACAATGTCTGCACCGGCAGCATAGGCACTGCAAAACTCATAGGCACCCTCGTCCATTGTCTTGCTGTCTGCCAAAATTAACTTATGGGGCCATGCCTGCCGTATTGCCTCAATAGATGCTGTTCCATAGTCCTTAATAAGTGCTGTGCCCACCTCGATAATATCCAGCGGTTCAGCGGCTTCACTGCAGATTTGCAGTGCCTCGGGAATTGATACCCGGTCCAGTGAAAGCTGTAGCTTCATAAGCCTATCCCTCATATTGGGCAATGCGGGCAGCAAGCTGCTCTCGGTTCGGTAGCCCTTCGTTGTCGCTTATGGACTCTACCTGGAAGGAGCCGATGGCATTGCCACGGATGACACAGTCACGTAGGGAAAGCCCCTCTAACCGTCCGCTGATAATGCCCACGGCAAAGCCGTCCCCCGCACCTACCGTATCCACCACCTTGGGAACCGTGAAGCCCTTCTGGTAGTAGCTTTCTTTTGGGGTGCGCACATAGGCGCCTTCGCTGCCCAGTTTAATGATAACCTCCGGCACACCCATTGCCTGATAGAAGTCGGCAATCTTTTCGGGGTTTTCGCTGCCGCAGAGTATTAATCCTTCGCCAATTCCCGGCAAAACCATATCGCACTTGGATGCCAGATCATTGATAACCTCAATCATCTTTTCCCGGCTCTCCCAAAGGGTTGGCCGCAGGTTTGGGTCAAAGGTAATGCTGATGCCTGCCTCACGGGCGCGGGCAATGAGGCGATAGGTGGCTTCCCTGCAGGTAAGGGACAGTGCCGGAAGTATACCGGTAATATGCAGATGTCGTACGCCGGTAAAGTCGATGCCATCAACCTCCGCAGTCGTCATTCGGGAGGCAGCGGAGCCCTTACGGTAGTAAGCAACCTCGGGGTCCCCCTGAGTAACCTTGCTTTTTAGCTGTAGGGCAGTACGGTATAGGTCATCAAAGGAAATAAAGCTGGTATCAATCTTCTCCCGCTTTAGGAAACTGTATATGTACTCCCCCATGGGTTCACGGCCCAGCCGGGTTACATAGGATGGGCTGTGTCCCAAACGAACCAGCCCGGTACAAACATTGACCTCTGCACCTGCCAGACTGCGGGAAAAATGCTCCACCTCTGTCAGTGGGCCTACGGTTTCTGCGACAAACATTGCCATGGGTTCCCCCATTAAGATTACTTCTGCCATCGCTATTCTCCTGTTTCTAATGATATTGTAGTATCTTGGGTATTGTCTGCCCGAAAGCGGATAATTTCATTGTACAGCTTGCGCGCCTGTGCCTCGTCCTTGCCCCAAGGGAGCAGCACATCAAAGACATAGGGACTGTAAGGGAGGCATAGCAGCTCCGCTGCAAAGGCCATAGCCGCCAGCTCGCCCAAGCAGACCAAACCAGAGGTATAGCGGAACTTTCCAATACCCCACAGTTCTACCTTGGTGCTGCGGGTATATAGGGTGGGGTTTGCCTCCTCCACCCAGTGGTACAGCTCGTGGGCCACCAGCAGCTGCTCAACTTCCACATGTTGCAGCAGGTCGCCCAGTTCCCGCTCGGCAATTAGCCTCTGCGCCTCTCGCACATTGCCCATAAACAGAGCAATGGTATTCGGCAGGCGAAACTGGGCAAAGGTAATAAAGTTATCGGTTCCAAAGGAGTCCTCCCGAACAATCTTCATTTCCAGTGCCTCTGCCAGCTGCGAAGGGTCGTTGGTTCCAAACTGTGCCTTCAGCTTTTGTGCTTCTGCCCTGCCGCATGCCTCCGCCAGCCTTGCCATCTCCCGTTGCCGGGGGAGCGGTACTTTACCGCAGATGGGGTCACGGCTAAATGCATAATCTCCCCACTGCTCTTCCGACATGGATACCAGACGCTCTATTATCTCTCTCATAGCATTATATGGTGTTGCGCGCGCCTACCAGAATGATACCCTCATCCGGTTTGCAGCCGCCTATTTCAGTGTCCATAACCATCTGTAGCTGTTCCAAATCCATCATTCCCTCGAAGTCCAATACCTTGCCGCCTACGCAGAGATAGATATCTGGTGTCAGGCGAATGTCGCTCTTGTATACCGACAGGTCTTCCCACATTTTTTCGATAACCGCGGTGGCATCCTCAACGGTACACTCTACGGCCTCACCGTCGCCCCGCTGAATTTTGATAAAGCCCTTCTTATCTACAATGCGCAGCTGGGTGACACCATCCTGCTTCTTGTTTGTAAAGACATAGAAGAGAGGGCTCTTTGCGGATAGGTCGGTTGTCTCGGGGGACACACCCATAGATTTCGCTGCAATCTCCCGGGCATCGTCCTCTGTGCATGCCCGTAGCAGGTCGGTGGTCTGCACCTCCGTGGAGCCCAGAGCAATGGCGGTAATACGTGAGGTCTGGGCATCAATTTCAATCTGAACCTCAACACTGTCGGGAAGTGCACCGTTGGCAATAGCCAGGTCGGCAGCCTCCTTCTTAATGTCGGCAATATCCTGCTTGGAGGGATTGGGAATTACCCGTTCCACCACATCGCGCACCATTGCCAGCGCTACGCCAATGGAGGAAATGACCTCCGCGTTTTCGGGAATGCTGTAGGAAAGACCCATGTGATCTGCGGTGTAGGGCAACAGGGCAGCTGCGCCGCCGCCAACACCCACCAGAGAAATCTGATCCTTTTCCAGCTTATATTTTTCTGCCAGCGCCTCTATAACAGGCTTAATCTTCTCAAAGGCTTTTGCCAGAATGGCCTGAGCCACCTGCTCCACCGTCTGCCCCATATGTGCAGCCAGCGGTTCCATGGCTTTTCTGGCGGAGGCTACGTTGCCGTAGGAATAGTCCTCCGGCTTAACAATACCCAGTACGTTTGCCGCACAGCTGTTGGTAATGGTAATCCGCTTGCCGTTTGCCAGCCGAATTGCTACATAATCGGCGGGATCGCCCTTTTTGGGAGAGAAAAACTCCAGTGTTGGGTTTACTATCTCCTCCTCGGGGGTGTACACCGCATAGGGCATACCGGCAATGTGCGCACTGCGGGGGCCCACATCCTTAACGCCGTTCTGGTCGGCACGCACCATGCTGCCGCCTGCAATACCCAACACCCGCACATCCAGCGAGTTAATATAGGTGGGGTGACCACCCACAATGGAGTAATCCACTGCGGGACGCCCGTTCTTAATAACACCAATATTGGTACTGGTTCCGCCTACCTCAAAGTAGACACCGTTAGAAGCCCGCAGATACATAAGTGCGCCTACCACACTGGCAGCAGGGCCGGAAAGCATGGTCAGTACAGGGCGCTTCTTCATCTCTGCAATGCCCATAACACCGCCGTCTCCGCGCATAATCATCAGCGGAACCTTGATGCCTGCCGTGCGAACGCTCTGCTCGGTGCTGGTGGCGGTATCCAGCATTTTGGGTAGGATGCTAGCGTTAATAGCAGCAGTACGGGTTCTGCGGGTAAGGCCATACAGCTTGCTTATTTCGGAGGCTACCGAAACAGCCAGATTGTTCTTTTCGGCAACTGCCTGTACCTGCTGTTCCTCGGTCAGGTTATCCACGCCAAAGGCCTTACTGGCAACAATAACCTGCGAACCCTGTGCCACCAGCTCCCCAATAGCCTGCTCAATCGTCTCGTTGGTCAGGTTCTTTTCCTTTATGTAGCTATGGTGAATGTGAATGCTCCGTCCGGTTCCAAGGTCGATATCGTCCAGCTTGGTCTGACGCTTAACCAGCATCCCTTCAAGCCCACCCTTGCCCATTCCCAGTACCCCTACCTCGGCTACGTCGCCCTCCAGCAGGGCGTTGGTGGCCTGGGTAGTACTGTGGGCAATAAAGACCACGTCATCCGCATCTATGTTGTTGGCAGTCAGGCAGTTGCGAAACGCCTCAATAACCCCTGCCGAAACTCCCATCTCGTGGTCATGGGTAGTCATAACCGATGCTTTACCCACTATTTCATGGGTGATATTATCCAAAGCCACTGCCTTGGTGTGGGTTCCGCCCACATCGATTCCTACTCTGATAGCTCTGTTGCCCATAATGAAAGCCCTCCTATTTGTTGTCCATTGGTTCCTTGGTTACTGGAACATCTGGAAAGAGCATGCGGTACGGTTGTCATGCGCTTTCAGGGTGCGCCACCGAAGATAGTCGGCTGCCGCCGGACCGAAAGGTCACGGCGGCAGCGGGAAAGGTAACTGCTGCTTAGAGCATACCGTACATGAAGAAAACCAGCATACTGTTGATGGCACAGATAGCCCAACCCCACAATACGCCCGAGGTCAAAAATTCTTTGGTGCTTACCTTTGCATAGTTGATGGCCCACAGGTTCCAGGACTGGGTGGGGCAGCAGGAAATGTTCATTGTAATGGTAGGTATGTACATCAGAGGGAAGAGCAGAACAGCACTGTAGATACCCATGCCATTGAGAATTCCCAGTACGGCTGCGCCTGCGCCGAACACGGTCAGAGGTCCACGGAAAAGTCCCAGAGGAGCAATGACTGCGAAAAGGATGCAGAGGAACAGTACATTGGTGGGGATAACGCCGCCAAGAATCTTCTGGAAGAAGTAGGAGCAGGGGCCTGCAATCTTATTAAACATAGGCAGAATGAAGAGGAAGCCCAGCAGCGAGGCAACGTCCACAACACCATCATAGAAGGTCTTGGTGACTATCTGCTCGCAGTCCTTGTAGGACTTAATCTTGCCGCATACAAACAGCGCATAGAAAGCCGCTACAATAAATGCGGGGATAGGCTGCCACTTAAAGAAGATAGCAAGTACCACGGGGATAATGGGAGTAAACAGCGAGTACCAAGGAGCCTGTGCGCCCTCGATGGTTCCGGTAGATGCTGCCCAAGAATGTACAGCGGCCTTTTTATTCAACCGAACAGCTATCATAACGAAGATGACAGCCAGCTGTACGCCCATTGCTGCAAAACCGAACTTCAGGTAGTTGCTGTCATAAGGGAAGCCCTCAAAAATGCCCTGCATCTGCTTGAAAAGCACTAGGTTTACATACATACCGGAGCCTACGCTCATCAGGTAGGAAGAAACCGCCAGAGGCTTGGGAACACCCAAAGAGAGCAGAATGGGCAGAATGATGACACCCACTGCAACCACGGCGCCTGCGCCGAAGGTGCTGGTGAAGATAAGGCCGGTAACCAGGCAGAGCAGTACGGTGGTGACCAGAGGCTTATCGCCGCCCAGCTCCACGGTCTTACGGATGATGGTTGCTGCAATGCCGGTTTTGACCAGCACCTGACCGAACCAGCTACCGAAGATAACAACCACCGCCGTGGCACCCCAGCTTTCGGGTCCGCCTTGGAAAATCTTAACCTGTGCATCTGCCCAGGTCATTTGACCGCCAACCATTGCCAGAACTGTCCAGAAAATTGCCATGACCAGAAAACCGATCATGAGGTTGCCGCCCTTTACCGCATAAACGGTAAACCCGATAAAGGAGAGCAGGAGAATAACGCCGATAATGATGTCTAACACTACAATTCCTCCTTAAAAATATATTCTTGGGGTAACGCACAAAATTAATACTCTGCTTCCAGCAGTGTTTTCAGTTCCTCGGGCAGAGTGCACGCACAGGGATATTCTAGTGCGACGGGCAGGTTTGGGGGTAGCTCCCGGAGCAGCTGCTGCCAGGGCAGACACCCCTTGCCAAGGGATTCCGATGCCGGGGTCGCGCCGGGTCGTACATCCTTTGCGTGAATATAGGTTGTATAGGGATAAAGGGTATGGGCACTGCCATGGGGGTCTTCTCCTGTCCACAGCCAGTTTCCCATGTCAAAGGTAAAACCAATCTGTCCGCCCAAAGCATGTACTTGGTCTAAAAATGCCTTGATTTTGGCACAGCGTCCATTTTCGAGGGTCTGGTCATTCTCTACAGTCTGCACCACATCATATTTCTTGCACAGGCCGTTTATTGTCTGCATATCCTCCTTTCCTACAGTAGTATAGCTGCCGATATTTAGCTTTACGTTGTGGCAGCCCATGGCCTTCGCCTCTATGTAGAACTGTTCCAGTCTCTCTGCCATAAGTACCCCGTTTTCATACAGGTGGGAGGGCACGGAATAGTACAGGGTTATGCCGTACCGGCGGGCAGCCTTGCCGATAGCGGCAAGCTCGGTATCGGCATCGGCCAGGAACTCACGCCGTACCTCTACGCCGGAAATTCCCATCTCCCCTAGCTCTTTCACCAGCTCCGACTGTACTGTGCCGGATTTTAAACGATCCAGATACACCAGTGTATTGACCACTAAACGACTTTTGTCCATAGGTAGTATGCCTCCGTATTATTTTTGTGTAGAGGGCTTGGTAGAGCCACGAATAATAATCTCATTGGGCAGCTCTACAAACTTAGGCTTTAGCTGCTTCCGGCTCTTCAGCCGTTTGAACACCATTTCTGCACAGAGCACCCCCACACGGTAGGAATCCTGCGTAATGGTTGTAATACCGGGCTTGACCACCGAAGCCCAGCCCCAGTCGTCAAATCCGCAGATTCCCAGTTTCGGAGAAATCTCGTATCCCGCTTTATTCATGCCATTGAGCACATTGAGCAGCGTCACACCGTTAACTGTAAAGATTGCCAACGACTCGTCGGGATAGCTGTCAACGAAAGTATTCAGACTTTTAATGCAAACATTCAGGTCACTGGCATCTACAGGATAGGTATAGTCGGTTCCATCCATTGCGTAAATCTGTTCCATGGCTGCCAAAAAGCCGTTGTGGCGAATGACACGGCTACTGATTCTGCCCTCGTATTCGGTGAAGAAGGCAACCCTTTGAAAGCCCTGATGGTGCAGGTGCTTAATACAGTCGTAGGTACTGTGGTAGTTTTCGGTGGTTACGGTATCCACTGCAAAACGGTCAGCAAGGCAGCGGTCTGCCAGCGCCACCGGAAATCCCTTTTGGAACAGCTCGGTAATATAATCATCGTTATAGCCGGTGGTATTGATAATCAGGCCATCCACCTGGCTGTTCAGCAGCGACTGAATGCCATCCAGTTCCTTCTGGGCACTGTTGTCTACATTTAGAAACAGCACTTGGTATCCGTTGCGCAGGCATACATCGCTAATACCCTTTACCAGAATAGAGGAAAAGTGGCTGGTGATATCGGCGATAATACAGCCTATAACCCGAGTGGTCTGGGATTTCAGGCTGCGGGCAATGTTGCTGGGGTGATAGTTGAGCTGGTCAATGACCACCTCTATTCTGTGTTTCGTCTCGGGGGCCATAAACTCGTACTTGCCGTTCAGGTAGCGGGAAATCGTGGTCTTTGAAACTCCTGCAGCGGCGGCAACATCGTTTATGGTGACACTGTCTTTCTTATAATTAGCCATTCTAAGCGTTCCCTCCCTGCGTCTTACGCATATTGCATTACCTTTGCCTAAATTGGCATCAGCACTCATATCTTCAAAAAAATTTTAGTCACAAATTTGTGTATTGGTTTACGAAACCGGTAAACTAAGATTTTGTGGTTGTATTATAGGCCGATTCATAGGCTCTGTCAACTGATTTTCTCCAATTCTCTGTTTTACACAGATAGGATTTATTTCATTATGCAACCTGCAAAAATGACTCCGAAAAACTCATCAACTATGCTAAATTCTTATCCAATTTTTATGCGTTTTACCACTTTTCTCATTGCGGTGGGGGTATTTTAGTCTGTAAACGGGGGCTTCCTACACCAAAAGTTACAGGTATATATGTCAAAAACATAACATTTGCTGTGCAAAAAGAGCAAAAAACAGGCTCTAATTATCCTTTAAACAGCTTCACCTACCCTTTACCGTTTGAAAATTTGGTTGCCATGAGTTTACTTTTTGCTTGTTTTTTAGAAACCGATTGCCCAAAGGGGGGCATTGTAGGCTTTCGGCACAATTGACTTCTATAAACCCATTCCTTATAATAAGGATATTGTTCGCCAAAGGTCACATTATTACAAGAAATTGAGCAGATGGGGGAAACGTCATGAATGCTGTTTTGGAGACCATTTCGCAGGTGGGCATCCTGCCTGTAATCAAGATTAACGATAGCGCACGGGCAGCCGGACTGGGCAAGGCACTGAGCGCCGGAGGAATTCCGGTGGCGGAGATAACCTTTCGTACCGAAGCCGCAGAACGTTCAATCTATGAGATTGCAAACCAGGTGCCTGAGGTTTGCGTGGGAGCCGGCACCGTTTTGACGGTGGAGCAGGCCAAGGCCGCAGTAGCGGCAGGTGCCCGCTTTCTGGTGAGCCCGGGGTTTAACCCCACCGTCACCAGCTGGTGCATAGAGAATCATGTGCCCATTGTTCCGGGCTGCGCCACCCCTACCGAGGTGGAGGCCGCCATGGGTCTGGGACTACGGGTGCTCAAGTTCTTTCCGGCCGAGGCTGCCGGCGGCGTTGCCATGCTCAAGTCATTGGCCTCCCCCTACAGCAGCATACGGTTTATTCCCACCGGCGGCATTACCCCCCAAACACTGGGCAGCTACCTCTCCCTAGGCAATGTACTGGCCTGCGGCGGCAGCTGGATGGTTCCGGAAAACTTACTGGACAACGGGTGCTTCCCGCAGATTACCGCTCTCTGCCAGACAGCGGTGCAGGAAATGCTGGGGCTGTCCCTAATGCAGGTAGGCATTGGCACCGAGGTTACCGCACTCCCCTCCTTCCTTCGGGGCGAACCGAAGCAGATTGTCATGAAAGCCCGGGATATCCCCCGCACCATTGCTTATTTTGAGCGGATGGGAATGGCATTGGACCAGGCTTCTGCCGTTCGGGATGAAAAGGGCAACATACTATCACTCCTCTTTCGGGAGCAGGTGGGAGGATTTACCCTGCAGCTGTGCAAGCAGCATGGCTAAGGGGCGTAAACTTTTATAAAAAGTCCGTGTGTAGGCCTATACCTTCACACGGACTTTCTTATCTGCTTACTGCATTTTTTTACATTATATATACTGTTCCCGTATGTTCCGTAGTAGCCGCCAGACATTATCGCCGTAGTTGCTCACCAGCGTTACCGTCATATTTTTACTTGGTTCATAAACAGTAATAAAGCTTACTCCCGGGTCGCTGCCCTGAAAATAGGGGGAATGGGTGTTGTTAGGTCGTTTTTTCAGCCAAACACCATAGCCATAATATCCGTCCTCTATGCTTCCGCTGTGGCATGCCAACATGTTTGCTGTCATCGCCGACGAAAGAAGCTTACCGGAAAGCAGCTTCTCCCAAAACCTATTAATGTCCCCTACCGTCGTATATGCTCCACCCGCACCGGTACCCTTTACATCTATACTATAGATATTGGTTCGGTAACTGCCCTTACCCTCGTCAAAAATATACCCCGTGGCACAGTTGGCGGGCAGTCTGTCCAGTGCATAATACCCTGTGTTCACCATACCGCACGGGGCAAAGATGTTTGCGGCAAGGTACCTGTCAAAAGGCATTCCTGTCACCTTTTCAATAATCAAAGCAAGCACCACATAGCCGGAATTGTTATACTGGAACCGCTCGCCACAAGGATACATCATGGGCTTATGGATAAACAGCGGCAGTAAATCTGCATTTGTCCGTATTTTGTAGTTGGGGTAGTCTGCCCATAGTTCCTCATAATCCTCCATAACACTTTCATCAAAATAATCGGGTATGCCGGATGTATGGGTTAGCAGTTGCTCCACCGTTGCGTTTGGGTCAATATTATGGAGGTCGTAGTCCAGCAGCTTTACAATACTGTCGGAGAACTGTAGCAAGCCCTTTTCTATAAGCTGTAGTACGGCAACGGCAACAAATACCTTTCCGGCAGAAGCTGTGCCAAACTTTGTTGTCGGTGTGTTGGGTATTTGGTTTGGAAGGTCCGCAAATCCAAATGCTTTTTCAACAAGTATCTCCCCATCTTGTGAAATCAGCACACAACCGCCAAAGTCCCTGTCAATTATTCCGTCTATGGTATGCTCTTTCATAATACTTCTCCCAAATGTCCTACGGCGCACAAGCTATCTAACCGCTCCTATTAGTCTGCAAATACTGTATTCTTGGTTTCCCACTGCACTACCTTAATGGCAAGCCAGAAGCTGTAGATACCCAGTGTAACCAGTGTTAATAAAAACCACTTAATCCAGCTGCCGAACAGTCCCATGCCTGTCCCTACAAACCGCAGACGCCGTCCATTTATCACCGTATGCCCAACCTTCCAGGAAAGCCGCATGCAGGTTGCCCAAGGGTAGGCTAAACCAAAGGTAACTACCGTTATCAGTGCTGCAAGAATATTAATGCCGATAAGCCCCAGTAACCCTCCGTCAAAATAGGATACGGGCTGCTGCATATAGCCGGGCTGCTGGTATACGTAGTTCGACTGATCCTCCATATTGCACACTCCTTTTATATTTTTTCTTATTATAACCATAACACATATTCCTTTGTATTCCAATATTTTAGAGCATTCTATTATGCAAAAAACAGATATTCTTCCCTATCAAAAACTTCTTGACTAGCATCTTGTAATATGCTATAATAACTATTATTAATGACAGTATCCTTTATAGTTATCACGACAGACGAGGAAATAGCTCCTCGTTTTTTTTGTTTGAAAATAAGGGATTTCAGAATATGTTATACGAATATTAGCCATTTTGCAGATAATGCTATCTGCAAGTACAGAAAAGAGGACTTCTATATCTATGGACAATTTATCATTCTCGGAGCTTAATCTCACACCCAAGGTACAGCGGGCTATCGACGATATGGGCTATGAAACAGCCACCAGCATTCAGTCGCAGGCCATTCCGCTTATCCGCACCGGTGTGGATGTTATCGGCCGCTCCCAGACCGGTACAGGCAAAACTTTTGCCTTTGCCATACCCGCCGTGGAGGCGATAGATACCCACGAGGCAAAACCCACCGTACAGGTGCTGGTACTCTGCCCCACCCGTGAGCTGGCACAGCAGGCCTGCGATGAAATAGGCAAGCTTACCAAGTTCAAAACCGGCATTGTTACCGCAGATGTCTACGGCGGCGCCCCCATGGGCCCCCAGATTTTGCGCCTGAAACGTGCCAATATCGTCATCGGTACTCCTGGTCGTATTATGGACCACATGCGCCGCAAAACCCTGAAGCTTTCCAACATTAAAATGGTAGTGCTGGACGAAGCGGACGAAATGCTTAACATGGGCTTCAAGGAGGACATTGAGACTATTCTGGTAGATACCCCCGAGAACCGCCAGACCATTCTCTTCTCCGCCACCATGCCCCCTGCCATTCTGGCTCTTACCAAGCAGTTTCAGAACGACCCTCAGCTTATCGAGATTGATAAAGCTAAGGTAACCCTTACCAATATTGAGCAGTCCTATGTCAACGTCCCCATGGGTCGCAAGATGGACGCACTGAACCTGCTGCTCCGCTACCACCGCCCCAACCGTGCACTGGTTTTCTGCAACACCAAGCATATGGTGGATGAGATTACCGAGTACCTGGGCAAGCATGGCTTTGATGCGGAAGGTCTTCATGGTGACATGAAGCAGGCACAGCGTACAAAAACCCTGGGCGAATTTAAAAGCGGTAAGCTTTCCATTCTGGTAGCTACCGACGTAGCCGCCCGCGGTATTGATGTAAACAATGTAGACTATGTCTTCAACTATGATATTCCCCAGAGCACCGAGTACTATGTTCACCGCATAGGCAGAACCGGTCGTGCAGGCAAAAACGGCTGCGCCATCACCATCTGCAGCGGCAACAAGCAGGGCTACCTGATGAAGGACATCTCCCGCGTGGTAAAGTCCGATATCAAGCTGACCCCCATGCCCTCCTCTGTGGATATTAAAGCCAAGCAGACCGAAGCCAACCTGGCCGAGGTAGAAACTGCCATTGCAGGCGAAGCACTGCCTGTCTGTGCCGAAATGCTCAGCCAGCTGCTGGAAAAGGGTCACTCTGCCGAGGCTATTGCTACCGCACTGCTGCAGCTGCACTTTGGCAGCCGTCAGCCTACCGAGCTGGCAGATATCCGTCCCGAGCCTGCAGCCTTCAGCGGCAACCGCGGCGGCGGTTACCAGAAGATTCAGCTGGATGTGGGCCGTGATAACCGTGTTGCTCCCAACCACATTGTAGGTGCTATCACCGAGCGTACCTGCCTGTCGGGCAGAGATATCGGTAAGATTGAAATCTACGATACCAAGACTATCGTTTCTATCCCTGCTGCCAGTGCCGCACAGGTAATGCAGGAGATGGACGGCTGTAAGATTTCGGGACGTCCCACCAAGACCATTCTGCTGGAGCAGACTTCTGCTTCCTCCGGACGGCCTACCCGTGACTTCCACGCTCCCCGCAAGGACTACAACCACCGCAATCCCCACAACCGCAGCAGAGCACCTTACAAAAAGGGTTAATGCAAAAGCGCAGAGCAGTATTTACTGCCCTGCGCTTTTTTTCATCTCTTCGGCTTTTATGCACTCGAACGTTTCATTGCTGATAACATGCTCTATACGGCAGGCATCCTTGGCGGCTGTCTCCGCATCCACACCTATAAACATCAGGTAGCGGCTTAGCAGGTCATGTCGCTCATAAATCTTCCGGGCTATGGCCTCACCTTCGGGTGAAAGGGTAATAAGCCCCAGCCCATCCACCGTAATATAGCTGCTCTTTTTTAGGATACCAATGGCACGGCTGACACTGGGCTTGCTGTAGCCAAGCTCATTGGCCACATCCACAGAACGCACCTGTCCCCTCGTTTTCTGCAAAATCAGTATGGTTTCCAGATACATTTCGCCGGATTCCTGTATGCCCATAGTCACAGCCCTTTCTACGGTTATAAAAATAGAATATCACTTCCGGACAATAAAATCAACTGCTGCCCTCCATTCATGTTCCTCCCCATCCTGTCCGCAGTAAAAGGCAAAAGCCCTGTAAGGTCGATTCTTACAGGGCTTCTGCTCTTATGTTTTCGGCTTATACCGAAATGGATATTTACTTTACCTGTGCCTTGGCAGGGGTCTTTGTATCAAAGCGGGTAACAACCATGTGTACAATGTAGGGGATGATAACTACAGGAATGGTCATGTAGCCCAGCATGCCGTAACCCTTGGCAACCAGAGGCAGAAGGCCGAACTGTGCAATGCCGAATGCCAGCAGTGTGAAGAGAACCGCAACAATAATAGTAAGCTTAGTGGGTTTGCCATTGGGGTCATGGTTGGGTTCACGCTTGCTAACAACGCGGTGTACCATACCTGCCACCATGTTAACAGCAGTAGAAACAGCACCTAGGATAATCAGCATAGAGATAATGGGTGTCATGAAGCTGGCGCCTACGCCGCCCTTAACCAGCAGGAGGGTGGGGATGGAAACCTTAGCAATGTCAGGGGTCTGGGCAACAGCCAACAGGCCCAGGGTGCTCATGAATATCATTGCGGAGTTTACACCGAATCCCAGCCACATGCTCTTTCCGGCCTCAGAAGGATCCTTAAAGGGCTGTGCATGCTGCATCAGCAGGCCAATGGAAGCCAGCTGGAAGGAGCCGTACAGGAAACACTTCCATGCAGCGGGGCCAATAGGTGCGGGGTTTGCAGACATAACGCCTATGGTGTTCATAATATCGCCCCAGCGTACGATGATGTTGGGGATATAAACAACCAGCAGACCTACAATAATCAATACAGACAGAGTAGCAGCGGTTTTACGAACAATGGCAGTACCATAGATGGAGATAACAAAGATAAAGATACCGATAATGGCGGTACATACCATATAGGGCAGCCCGGTAACATTCTGCATGGTGGCGCCACCGGTTGCAAAGGCAACAGAGGGAGCCATACATAGCAGACCTATGTACAGTATTTCATAAAGGTTGGAGAAGATAGGAGCATACTTGCCATAGAAGTGGTCGTTAAAGCTGCGATAGTCGTACAGCTCATGCTTGCGGGCATACTTCAGCGCATACCACTGGTAAAAGGCGCCCATGGCCTGTGCCAGTATAGGAGTAAATAGGGTCCAGATGCCGAAGAATACAAAATACTGATTGAGCTGTGCACCGGAAGCAAAACCGCCGCCGAACTGGGTAGTAAACCATACGAATGCTACGCCGAGTACTACCGGCATCTTATTCTTGTCAATCATAATTATCTTCCCTTTCATTTTTTGTTATTATTTTAACAAATCATACTAAAAAAACACGCTTGTTGCTATCTACTATCCCCTACCTGTACTGTGTTGGTTGGGGGATAGCAAAAGCAGCACCTCAAAGGGTTACTGGACGGACAGCTTGGTTTGGAGCAGAGCTTTCAGCATTGGCTTTCCTCGCTTAGAGAGTACGCCCAGCGTTTTCCCTATAAAGATAGCCGACAGTATGGTACCCACGCCTACACCTGCTAATTTTCCAAAGGCTGCTACAGACATGAGCGCTGCCATACCTACCATTCCGCAGTCGACACCTACCTTGGTTTTAGGAAATGGAATTCCCGTCTTCTGGGTAATGGCCAGCATGAACCCCTCGGGAGGCAGCGGCACAATCTCGGCAGTAAGGTAGAACAGCAGCCCAAAGGCAACTATTACAATACCCAGTGCCAAAATTGCCAGCTTCATTATAACACCTTCCGCCGGGGGAACAAGACTAAACCAACTATTCGTCATGGATATAAAGTATCCTGA
Organism: Angelakisella sp.; assembly: GCA_036645835.1. Classification (GTDB taxonomy): domain Bacteria; phylum Bacillota; class Clostridia; order Oscillospirales; family Ruminococcaceae; genus Angelakisella. The sequence goes on from JAVXNK010000028.1 coordinate 18,089, forward strand.
TATGCTGGCAAAGGGTAGTTGAAGCAGGTTAATTACCTTAAATTCCTTGCGCAGAATGAGTATCTGTAAAAGGATAAAGGTACTGAATGTGGCGGTAACCACCATACCCATCTCCATACCGGTAATCTGACTGAGCACATAAGGCATAGAGTTTAGCGGAGAAACGCCAAGGTCGCTTTTTATAGAGGCCGTGACGCCCAGTGCTAAGAACAGAAGTCCCAGCGTGTACATTGCAAATTTTTTGGCAGACAGAATGGCTACCTGCTTATTCAGTTTAATCAAGCGCTACCCCTTTCATTGTGCTGAAGCTTCTCTGCCGGACGAATCGACCATCCGGCAGTAAACATCTCAGAGTATTTTTGCGGCTGACCGTCAGCCGGCGGGACAAATGTTCATGCTATTGTTTGTCTTCCCATATGTAGAGTGCACCATCTGCACGGAACTTGGCAATCTCCTCGTCTGTATAGCCAACCTCTTTTAGGATTTCCTCCCCGTGCTCACCGATCATGGGAGCGCGGTTGTAAGCGGGAGTACCCATCTCGCGGAAGCGTACAGGAGGACGTACCAGTGTGCGCTTGTTGCCGTTTGGAAATTCCATGGTGTAGAAGCAGTCGTTGGCCCATGCCTGAGGATCCACCAATATTTCCTCCCACGACTGTGCTTTGGAGAAGGGCAGGTCGGCTTCTATCAGCTTCTGCTTCCAGTACTCGGCATCCTTCTTAGAAAATTCTGCACAGATAAGGTCGTGGAGTTCGGTACCCAAGCCATTCTTCTGCAGGTTGGCAATGGGGAAATACTTGTCGTAGTTAATAAGGTCGGGTCTTTCAATGACCTCCATCAGCTTATTGTAATAAACGTTAAAGTTTGGGAAACAGATCTGAATATAACGGCCGTCGCTGGTGGGGAATGCAGCGTTGCATGGGTTATCAGCTTCACGGATGTTAATGGGGTACTTGCGGCCTACACCCACATACTGTGCAGCCTGAACCATCATGCCCATGTTGTAAACAGCAGTTTCAAAAAGGCTGGTTTCTACCTTTTCACCCTTTCCGGTTACCTTGGCCTGGTACAGTGCTGCCAAAATACCTGCTGCTAGGTTCATGCCAACGTTGTGGTCACCAAGGCCAGGAGCTACGTTCATGGGGCGGGAATCCGCCTGACGCAGTGTCTCCAAATATCCGCCACGGGCAAAGAATGCAGTAAAGTCAAAGCCGGGCAGATCCTTGTCTGGTCCATTTTCGCCATAGCCTGTGCAGATAGCATAAACCAGTTTTGGAAAGCGTCCCTTAATGCTCTCATAGTCCAGTCCTGCCCGCTCCAGTGCCTGAACCCGCCAGTTGGTAATCAGTACATCAGCGTTTTCCAGCAGCTTAAAGAGTGCCTCCTTGCCTGCAGGGTCCTTGGTGTTCAGGGAGATACAGCGCTTGTTGGCATTTTCCAGCTCCCAGGTGGTGTTTTCGTACATATCCAGGGGACGGCCCTCGGAAGGAGCGGTAAAGCGCAGGGGATCGCCCTTCTCTGCCTCAATCTTAATAACATCTGCGCCCAGGTCTGCCATGAAGCGGCCTGCCGTAGCAGCTGCAATGAAGTTTGCCAGCTCTATTACCCGCACGCCTGCCAAGGGTTTTCTTGCTTCGCTCATTGTCTAGTCCTCCTTATTTTTCTGCAATTTATCTGGACCATCCGGTCTTTACTTATCAAGGGCATCCAGGATAGCAGGGACAACACTATACAGGTCGCCCACAATGCCGTAGTCGGCTATATCAAAGATGGGGGCAGCGTCGTCCTTGTTAATAGCAATAATATAATCGGAGTTCTGCATACCGGCTACATGCTGTATAGCGCCGGAGATGCCGCATGCGAAGTATAGTCTGGGTTTTACAGTGGTGCCAGTCTGCCCTACTTGGTAAGCATGGTCTATCCAGCCTGCATCTACAGCGGCACGGCTTCCTGCCACACATCCGCCCAGCCTGTCAGCTAGTTTGTGCAGAAGTTGGAAGCCCTCGGGCTTTCCAAGTCCCATTCCGCCGGATACAATAACCTCTGCATCGGTCAAGCAAACAATCTCGCCTATGTTTTTAACAATTTCCAGTATCTTGGTGCGGATATCCCCTTCCTTAAGGTTCACTTTCAGCTGTATAACTTCGCCCTTGCGGGAGTCATCCCGAACAGCCTTGCTCATAACACCCGGGCGCACGGTGGACATTTGAGGACGGTGGTTGGGGCATACAATGGTTGCCATAAGGTTACCGCCAAAAGCGGGACGGGTCTGCATAATGCCCTTGCTTTCTGGGTCTATCTCCAGCTTGGTACAGTCCGCTGTAAGGCCGGTACCACACTGAACTGCCAAACAGGGGCCAAGGTCGCGTCCAATATGGGTGGCGCCCAGTAGCACTATTTCAGGCTTATACTTGGTAATAGCCTCCATAATAACCTTGGTGTAGCCGTCGGTGGTGTAGTTTTTCAGCTCGGGTGCATCGGCCACATAAACCTTATCGGCACCACAGGCAATCAGCTCTGCGGCAAGGTCGCCTATATCTTCACCGCAGAGTATGGCGCACAGTTCGCAGCCAACCTCGGCAGCCAGCTTTTTACCTTCTCCCAGTAGCTCTATAACCACCGGCATCAGCTTACCCTGACGCTGCTCTGCAAACACCCATACTCCGTGGTACTTGCTGATATCTACGCCGTTTTTTTCCTCCTCGGTCTTTTCAATAGCACCGAAGGGACATTTATCTACGCACACGCCGCAGCCTGTGCAGTTGCTTCCTATTACAGCCAGCTTGTTTTCCATGGTGATAGCACTGAAAGGACAGCTTTTCACACAGATGGAACAGCCCTTGCACTTTTCATTAATAATCCGAATAGCCATTTCTGTTTCGTCCTTTCTGCTTTATAGTGCGTGTTTTTCATTTAGCTTGCCAACCAGTGCAGCAGCCATATCGGTTACATTGCCGGACAGCATCTGACCCTTTCCCTTTTGGGGCGGGGTAAAGGAACGGTATACCTGTGTGGGGCTGGCTTTCAGTCCACAGTCAGCCGCATCCAGCTGCACATCGTTTTCGTTCCAGATGGTAATATTCTTCTGAAAGGCATCCACTATACCGGAAACGGTCATATAGCGGGGTACGTTCAGTTCCTTAACCGCAGTCAGCAGGCAGGGAGTCTGCACTTCTATCAGCTCGTAGCCATCCTCCATCTGACGCTGTACAACTACCTTGTCGTCGGAAAGCTTTACATCCTGCACATAGGTAACTACGGGGATGTTTAGCCGCTGTGCCACTTGAGGGCCAACCTGTGCGGTATCTCCATCAATGGCCTGACGTCCGGCAAAGATAATGTCTGCACCGCCAATCTTCTGAATACCGGCTGCAATGGTAGTGGATGTGGCGCAGGTATCGGCACCGCCAAATGTGCGGCTGGATAGCAGGTAGGCCTCATCGGCACCCATTGCCAAACATTCCCGCAGCATGGTACATGCCTGGGGAGGTCCCATGGAAACTACGGCTACGGTAGAGCCGGGGTTTTCGTCCTTCAGTACCAGAGCGGCCTCCAACGCGTTTGCATCATCGGGATTTAGTATAGACGGCACGCCGTCACGGATAAGAGTACCCTTTACCGGATCAATCTTTACTTCGTTGGTATCGGGTACCTGTTTTGCACAAACCAAAATTCTCATTGCTTATTCCCCCTTCCCTATTACTTCAGTAGCTGCCCAGCTATAACCATCTGCTGCACCTGGCTGGTACCCTCATAGATGGTATATACACGGCAGTCACGGTAAAAACGCTCAACCTTATAGTCCTTTATGAAGCCGTAACCGCCATGAATTTGAACAGCCTTGGCACAAATTTCATTACAGGTTTCGGCGGCAAAGAACTTGGCCATGGAAGCTGCCTTAGTGGCATCCTGGTTGGTGTCCTTCAGCCATGCAGCCTTGTAGGTCAGCAGTCTTGCGGCTTCCAGCTTGGTAGCCATTTCGGCCAGCATAAAGCTGATGCCCTGGTTATCGGCAATGCGCCGACCAAACTGCTTGCGCTCCTTTGCGTACTTGATAGCTTCCTCCAGTGCGCCCTTGGCAGTACCAATAGACTGTGCAGCAACGCCAATGCGCCCTACATCCAGTGTCTTCATGGCATTGGAAAAGCCCTTATTTTCTTCGCCCAGCAGGTCGCTCTTATGTACCCGCACATCCTCCAGAATAATATCACTGGTGGGGCAGCCTATAACGCCCATCTTGTGCTCGGGTTTTCCGGTAGAAACACCGGGTGCCTTCATATCCACGATGAATGCAGAGATGCCCCGTGTACCCTTGGTACGGTCTGTTTTGGCGTAAACAATGGCATAGTCCGCCACCGGTGCCATGGTGATAAAGCACTTGCGGCCGTTCAGGATATAATGGTCGCCATCCTTTACAGCGGAGGTGGTCATGCTTCCTGCGTCAGAACCCGCACCGGGTTCGGTCAGGGCAAAGCAAACCTTTAGCTTTCCGCTGAGTATGGGGCGAAGGTACTTTTCCTTCTGCTCGTCATTTCCGGAAATGAGCAGCGGCCCGCCTGCCAAAGAGTTGGGGGTCAGCGCCCAGATGCAGGATACACCGCTGATACGGGCCATCTCCTCGGCCAGAATGACATAGGAACGGGTATCCGCACCCTGCCCGCCCAGCTCCTTTGGAACCTTCATGCCAAAAAAGCCGCACTTGGCCATTTTATCAAGAATCTCCTGAGGGTACTCTCCCCCGTTCTCTACACTGTCCAAAATCTCGGTAGTAAGCTCTGTTTCCGCAAAGCTGCGAACCAGCTTACGTATCATTTCATGCTGCTCGGTTAAAAACACTTGCGTTTCCTCCTTAGCTTTATATCAGTACCATTTTTTATCCTACGCCTTTATTAACAACTGTTCTGACAGCAGTTCAGTGGCCTGATTTTTTAGTTCCTTTTGACTTATCTTTCCGCTGGGGGTCATGGGAAACCGTTCAAAGAACAGGACATGCTGGGGTACCTTATAGGCGGACATCCGCCCTTTTACTCGGGCGATTACCTGCTGTGGCAGCAGTGACATTCCTTTGTGGCAGATGACGCAGGCCACAACCTCCTCCTGCATAATGCTGGTAGGAAGGCCTATTACCTTAACGCTCTCCACTTCGGGAAGGCCACGAATGCAGGCTTCCACCTCCATAGGGGAGATGTTTTCCCCTCCACGGATGATAATATCCTTTAGGCGACCTGTTACATGAAGATATCCCCGCTCATCCAAATAGCCTTCGTCCCCTGTTTTAAGCCAGCCATCAGGGGTCAGCACCTGTGCGGTGGCTTCGGGCAGCTTGTAGTAGCCCTTCATTACATTGTAGCCACGTGCACGTATCTCACCCCGCTTACCGACAGGTAGTATACAGTTCGTTTGTGTATCCCATATGGTCAGCTCCACCCCCGGTATAGCCCGCCCTGCGGTGGTGGCTTTGTCCTCCATGCTGTCATCCAGCGTTGCCATGGTAATACACGGGGAAGATTCGGTCTGCCCATAGGCAGGCTGGAGCACAATGGATTTTAGCTGTTCACACACCCGCATATAATCCTCGGGGGGCAGCGGCGACCCCGCCACAACACCCGAACGCAGAGACGATATGTCATGGGCAGAAAACTTGCTGCTTCCAATGAGCGCCAGAAACATGGACGGTACACCGCTTAATATGGTGCAACGGTAGGTTTCAATGGTATTGAGCACCTCACTGGTGCTGTAGTATTTTACCAGCTGCAATGACGCACCGCAGTAGAGTGCCGTTAGTATCCCCACAGTAATGCCGAAGCAGTGGAATAGTGGAACCGAAAGGCACATTCTGTCCTTCTCTGTCCACCCCATACCCACACTATGTTGCCTGGCGTTGCGCAGCAGGCTTTTGTGGGTAAGCAGCACTCCCTTTGGAAGTGCCGAAGTACCAGAGGTAAAGAGGATACAGGCTACCTCCTCGGGCGACAGTTGCGCAGCTGCCGCCCTCAGTAACTCTGCACCTGCCCCATCTGGCTTACAGCTTTTGGGACTGTGAAGCCAAACCTTTTCCTCGGGGCTCTCCATAGCTATAATTTTTCGCAGCATGGGAGTTTTGCTGCGGTCCAGATGTTCTATCACTTCTGCATAGTCGGTATCCTTGCAGCGAATACCGCGGAATAGATATTCCACATCCGCATAGGACAGAATATCTGCCAGCTCCTGTTCACGGTAGCAGATGTTAATCAGTACAGGGACAGCGCCTATCTTAACAAGCGCAAAGAAGTATGCCAGCCAGCTAAAGCTGTTTACTCCCCATATTCCCGCATTGGTTCCTTTTTTTACTCCCATTTCCAAACAGCGCAGTGCCAAAACATCCGATATTTCATCCAGCTCCCGCCACGTATAGCTTTCATCCTGATAAGCCACTGCGGGCAGCTCCGGCGTCTCCACCGCCCTGCTGTGCAGACAGTCCCCGATTGTTTGAAAAAGCGGCTTTAACATTGATCTTTCACCCCACAAAAGCGATTGCCTTGTGCGCAGCCCTGACCTTGGCATTCTGTTTACTATAGTCTGGGGTATGGCCCCTGTCGGCATTCTTCACGCCATCATTTCTCTAAAGCTTTGAATAATGGTTTTTGCCTGCTCGTAGTTGGTCATCTGGCGGTCTACCTCTATGAGCATGTGGGGAACATTTGCAGCTTCACATGCCCGTTTAATAAGAACGTAGTCAAACTCCTCGGGGTCGCAGAACTTGGTAAGGGCCACCATTACGCCGTCGGCCTTGCGGCTCTTCACCAGCTCCATAATCAGGTCCACCCGCTTCTTGTCTGCATCGTAAAGCACCGAGCAGTTGTCCATCTTACAAAATTTTTCAGCCAAAGCATCCAGTGCGCTTATGCCTACGGGAACATCCACACGGTACTGGCGGGATTCGTTCGCCATATCGTCTCCCACTATCTGCATATCGTTCTCATCCAGTGCTGCCAGCAGTCCCTTACTGTCGGCCAGTATGCCGGTGGTAATAATGCGAAGTTTTTTTCTTCCGGCTTCGGGTTCTGCTCTCAGAGCATCTATTAGCTCCCTGACCAGTGCGGTGTGCTCTTCCTTCAACATGAACCATGCACTCTTAAATACATCGCTGCGCTGTGCGGCAGTAATTTCGGGATGGTCAGCCAGCACACAGGAAAGCTCTCTCATGGCTGCATTGTGCGCGTTGTAAATGACATTTGAGTTTGCCAGTGCCCCGTCGCTGAACTTAGCTCCCGTAATCTTCTCAAGGTCTGCAATGACCCGCTCGTACCCAGCTTTTACAAAGGTAAGCCCTACCTTATTTGTACGGTTCTGTGGGTAGGTCATAGGAATAAATGGGATGGAGGGTACTGCAAACTTCCAGTTCTGCCCCAGACACTTTAAGGAGTCGCAGAGGGAGGGTACCACCAGTGCGGAAATACCCTCGTAGTCGCCGCGCATACCCAGCTCCAAAACAGACTGCATAACCGAGCAGATAAATGCGGGGAAATACTGCTTGGCTTCCTTTACTTCAATATCGCCGCCCCATGCACCCATGGGCACCAGCCCCATAGAATGGATAATCTCCTCGGGGGTGTATACGGGAACGCAGGCGATCACCTTTTTCCCCTGAGCCAGATAGCCATCCAGCTGCTTTCTGGGGGAGTTGGCTATCTCATGAAACCGTGTCAGTACTGTTGCTTTGCTTAACATGATTATTTACCTCCCTTGTTGGCTTCCATAATCTCCATAAGTCCCTGTACGCGTGTTTCGTATTGGGCCTCGGAGAAGTTGCGGGGGTCTGCCTGGTCACCGTCGAAGGAAACAACGGGAATGTCACAGGCTTCGCCTATCTGGCGGCTCATTTCATACATGAAGCCACTCCACAGCTTGCAGGAACGGTTGGTATGTACCAGCAGACCTTCTGCCTTGGTGCGTTTTACAATATCGGTACGGTTGTCTCTTGCCTTTTCCAGAGAAACAGAGTTTGGCACACTACAGTAGCACTTTATGAGTCCGTCAAAGTCATTGTAGATAACACCGAATGCGTCGGCATAGATGGTGGCGACCATATTGATGCCACGGTTTTTCAGGCCTCCGGCGGTTACTCTCAGGTGTGGCCAGCAGGCAATACCCTCAAACATAATGCGGTACTTCTGCTCACCCCGGAAGGTGCTGGTGCCGTCAATGACAGACTGTTTATACTCTTCCAGCAGTGTTTCGAATGCCTCTGCGGCCTCTACGGTGCCTCGGGCGCATACAGCAACCGCCATATGGTTCAGCAGGTCAAAGCCGTTCAGGGGGGAAGGCTCGTAGGAGGTGTATCCGGTTGCAGCTAACCATGCTCTGGAAGTGCGGTTGGAAATAGCGCAGACTTCCTCAAATCTCTTCTCGTCCCACTTTTTGCCGGTAATCTCCTCCAGCTGGGCAATGGCTGCCAGGAACTGTCCCTTAACATATTCTATCTGCGCCGGAGAGGTCTCGTAGTCGGGGTTAAAGGGAATATCGATGAGAATCATGGGGATATTCCGCTCCTTAGCGATATTCTCGTACCATTTAATCATGCAGTTGCAGATATTATTGCAGCAAAGAACAAAATCGGGCTGGGGCATGTTCTGCTCCGGTATAGTGGTTTCGTTCAAATAGGCAAGGCTAATACGTGCATAAGCGCAGATATCATTGGAGTATCCTTCGTTTTCGGAGGCTTCGCACATTCTCTGCCCGCCACCGCGTGCCGCAATGGCAGCTGCTTGGTTTTCAGGATAACAAACCTTTATCCCCAGCGTCTGAAAAATTTCCTGAGGGAAGTTGCTGGCACACCAGCCAATCTTCTCGCCTCTGTCCTTGGCCTCCTGTACTTCCCTGTAGTGCTTTACTACAACCTCATTCAGCTTGTATTTGGCAGAGTTCGGGTCTACGGGCGGTCTTTCCTTCTTCACTTCTTCAGCCATTGGTAATTGTCCTCCTTGTTATATTATTTTTCTAAGCTTGCTTTTTCATAGGCATATATAGCTGCACCCAGTGCGCCCATCAGCTGTGCCATGGGACAGTAGCGTACCTCCACACCCAGTTCTTTTGCCATGGCTGCTCTGACACCACCATTTCGGGCTACACCGCCGCTCATACACACCTGCTCTTTTACACCCACTCGCTTTGCCAGTGAGGCAACCCTTGCCGCTACCGACTGGCAGATGCCAGCCACCAGGTCTGGCAGGTTTGCACCCGAAGCTAGCTGGGATATTACCTCCGACTCCGCAAACACTGTGCAGGTGTTGGATATCTTTACGGGACTTTGGGACTTTGCAGCCTCTGCCTCCAGGTCATCTATCTGAAGCTGCAGGATACCTGCCATGACATCCAGAAACCGTCCTGTGCCTGCTGCACATTTATCATTCATTAAAAAGTTGATCATACGTCCATTTTCGCCGATTGCTATTACCTTGGCATCCTGTCCACCAATGTCAATGATGGTTCGCACCTCCGGCAGCATCAGCAGCACTCCCTTTGCATGACAGCTCAGTTCGCTTACCTCACTGTTGGCTGCCTCAAAGCGGCTGCGCCCATAGCCCGTGGCGGTAATATGGGAAATCTGCTCGGGAAGTATCTCTCCTGCTTGGCGATAAACAGCTTCAACCGCACGTTGTGGCCCATCCGTTCCGGTACCTGCTGCAATCATGGAGGTTGCTACAATCTCACTGCCATCCTTCAGGATGACACACTTGGAAGTAGTGGAGCCGATATCGATACCCATTGTATACATACTGTTCTCTCCCCTCTCGCAAACTGGTTTACTTGTATACAAGTTTTTCAAAAGCAAATCATGTTATTAGCCCCAGCCGTGGAGCAGCTATGCTCTATTACATTATCTCTTATTAAAACTAACGCGACGACATAACTGGACTTATATTAAGCGTTTACGCCAATTTACGTTCTTGGTCTACTTGTATACAAGTTGTATGTAATGAAAAAGGCTTGCGCCCTCTTAGTATGCTATTTGACTTTTTCGACTTGACCACATTATAACACCCGTTATTTTTTTGTCAATTGGATTTTTAAACAAATTTCCAGATGCATTATTGACTAATCATCCAGCCCACTCCCTAAACCCGCCTGTGGACAGCGTATATCAAAAAAAACAGCCGTTCAGTCATCCCACTATAATATGGGATATACTGCTCGCCTGTTTTGGGTAGTCTTTTTCTTTTTATTGCCTAAAGTAGTCAGGATGCACCGAGCGCACCATATCGGCATTGCTAACCAGTGTCTGATAGTGTTCCTTAATCTTAAAGAGTGCCTTTTGCAGCTTGCGTCCTCGTATGGCATCTAAAAGCTCCTGGTTCTGCTCCATCAGCAGATCTTCCATGCCGCTAAGGCACACGTCAATATTTGTCCAGCGGGTCAGGTGCACCCGAATTTCGTAGAGCAGTCCCAACGCACTAGGGGTCATAACCTCCTGAATAATCCGCAGGTGGAGCCTTGCCTCCAGCATTTTAAACCGTTTCATTTCCTCGGTGGTGCCGGCAGCCAAAGCTTCCCGCATCTGGCCCATCATCTCCTCCAGGTCCGCAAGCATCTGTTGGTTTGGGGAGTCCGGCGCAAATACAATATCATAAACGGCATTGCGTTCTACCACGTAGCGAATGGTAGAAGCACTGGTCACATGGTCCATGTCGAGCAGCCGGACAAAGGTTCCCCGCTGGGGGTATACCTCCACAAAATTAATCTGCTGCAACCGTGCGAAAACCGTACGCAGCACAGAACGGGAAACCCCGTACTCCGCACTGATAGAGTTTTCGCTAATCCTGGTGCCCGGCTCCAGCTCTACTGTAATAATGCGGTGGCACAGGTCATTGTACAGTCCGATGGCCGAAATCGGCGCTTGGGTATCCTGTAAATAATACACCGAAATTTTCCTCCCATCCTATCTGTATATCTGCTATCAGTATACCGCAATTTGGGAGGTTTGTCCACAGGTTCATTTTGCGTTTGGTAGCATGAAATCAAGCCTTTTCCAACATCTGCCCAACGTGGTTTTGTCTAGTCTACCCATTTGAATCGGTAGCCTCGCCCCCACACCGTTTCTATCAGATCATTTCTACCCAGTGCATTGGTCAGTTTCTTGCGCAGGTGAGCAATATGTACCGAAACCACCCGAAGATCGCTGTTGCTGGGCAGCTTCCATATCCGCTTAAAAAGAGCCTCGGTGGTAATAAGGCAGTTGGGGGTATCGGTAAGGCATGTCAGCAATGCGCTTTCCTTTGCAGTTAGGTCAAAGGGACGTCCCTTTATAAATATTCCGCCATCCTTGTTTACCGTCAGGTCGCCAAACACCTTGGCATCATTTCGGTGACGGCCCACGGCGTATATCCGCTCCTGTATTCTACCGGCCAGCTCCTGCGCCGAAAACGGATGGGGAATTTTTAGGCTGCCCGAGCAGTTTTCCTCATTGCCTAGTCGGGAAAGCAGGATCACAGAGGAGTTATTTTTTTCCTCAGACTGTTCCTTGGGAAGCAGGCAGGATATATCCAATGGGGGAACATCCAACACTACACATTCTTTTGTAATGTTCTTTGAAATAGTTTGTGTTTCTTCACCGTATGTACCTGCCTGTACTGAGTAATCCTTATGCAGCAGAAATATCTCTCGTATATCCATTATGCCGGGGTCATCGTCAATCAGTAGTACAATTGCCATAGGGGACTCCTCTCTGCCGGGCTTTCCGGCCTAAATCTATCATTTATTGTTGTATCATTCTCTGCCTTCCGGTGGGAGATGGGATACTTTGATGTAAAGTCACTACCCTTCCCTGCCTGTAAGGCCATCTACCTTGCCCACGTCCTTTGCATGATGGGCCATATATAGCTCCTGAGCACGCTGCTCCACCAGCCTTTCCAGATGGTTGGTAAGCTGTACATTTTCCGTTAGAATACGGCGGTTACGTGCAATCATCATGGCTCCAAACAGCCACACCAGCACAAGTCCGCTCCATTCAAACTGCCACAGGGTATAGATAGGTTCAAAAAGGTTGGATTTTTGTAGGTTAACAAGCAGTCCTGTTGAAAACACTAGACTCCCTGCTAAAACATAGACATGCTCATTCTGCCTCCTACGTACACTTTGTACCGATACTGCCACCAGCCAAAAAAATGTCAGTGTAAAGTACAAATCCTTTATATAGCCATGCAGCACCACTGCCCATGGGGCAATGGGGATTATTAAATGCAACACCAGTAACGCAATGGGTAACACTGCTGATATAGCAGTTGCAGCGTGGGTATAGTGCTTATTATCAAAGTGGGTGGCTGCTATGGTTACCTGAACCAGAGAGAAAACGAGCCCGTACAGTGCTACGTCCTCTACAAAGTACCATAGCCCGTAGAAAGGAAGCTCCAGCAGGTGTATAAAATAATGAGCGACATAGATACCAAAAAAAATATTTAAAAGACCCAACCAGTAGGAAAGCCTGTCCCTTTCCCGCCGTTTCCATAGCTGTATGGTGAAGCATGCCAGAATCATGGCAGATAGGCAGGCTATTGCATAAAAAATAGTTTGTATCCGTTCAACATGGATAACCGCCCCCTCGTTGCCCAGTGCAGGAGGGTAGTATATCCCGCTGTAGTATCCCATGTTGGATGTTGTCTGCACCTTTAGCTTGGTATCTCCCGGCAACAGCATGAAGGAACCTCTGGCGCTGCCTTGCCCCTCCAGTAACACCCTGTCATCTATATAAACCGTATAGTCGGAAAATAGCTCAAAAAAGTCGGAGGTAACCAGCATGGGAGTACCCGTGTAACGCAGGGTAAGCTCATAGGTGGCTTTGCCATGGGGGCTTTTTTTCATATTCCCTCGTTGCAGGTTTGCATATTCTCCTATGTACGTAACCCTCTGGGTAACACTATCATCGGACAATAACCATCCGTCAATGAGATACAACGGCCTCTTACGGCACATATCCTGCTCTGTCAAATTGAGCACGCCCTCTTGCCCGTAGGGCGGTGGTGTGGTATACTTGTTGTCAAATACAAAGAAAATGTTAAGAAATGTCAAAACAAGACAAGAGGACAGCAAAAGCATCACATAAACCCTGTTCTTGTGCCACATACTATTACCCCTTTCTTTAAAAATTGACATAATTTATGGTTAGGAGAGATACCTTTTGACAAAAAAGCTCTTGGCTGTGTTGCTGGCAGTACTGATGATTACAGTACTATATATGCCCGCTTATGCAGAGGAACCTTCTGAAGCACCTACACCCGTCTTTACCGCAGAGATTACTCTTGCAGGTCAAGGCTGGATGGTAATGGGCAGACTGTCTGAACTTCCCTTGGGCGCCTCCTCTGTGGTACCCTATGGCTCGGTAGATGGAACCGACTTCGTGCCTATTAATGATTGGGAAGGAACACCACGTGACTGGGCCATAGAAGGTGGGCCAAATGCATATCGAAAAGGAACTGTGGTAACCAGCTCGGAACAGCCGCTAAGCGATTATTTGTCCGGGAACCTCAATCAGTTCTGGGTTAAACTAAATATATCCAGCCCTACCTATAATGGGTTTTCCAATACGGTAATGTTTGAGCGGAATACTACGCCTGTACCGCCGCCCGAGGACACCAGCCTACGGGAGCGGTATGCCGGCACTTTACGTATAGACCGTCCGCCGTCGGCAAAGTACCATGTTACTGTGCGGGAAGGTACCACCCCGGCCGAACTGAATGAACTGCTACCGGATACCCTACCTGTAGAAGTACAGCTCTTTTATAGATTTACTGATTATCTGGGTAACGCTATGACTTCCTATCCTGTCGTGTGGCAGCTTCCCAGCCTACTTACAGCAGGCACCTATGTAGAACAAGCCACTACCACCCCACCGGCAGACTGTATTATTCATACTGCAAACGGTACTTACCATGTTCAGCCCGGCAGTATTGCTGCTCCACTCAACCTGATAGTAACAGTTGTACCACCCCAGGCCAAAGCCATTCCTCTCCTGAATAGCATAGACTATAGCGGCATTGATATCTCACTGGACCCAAAGCCCACAGGTGCTACTGCCATCTTCGGTGAATACTCCCTGGACGGCGGAAAAACATGGCTTGCAGCAGGGGGAGACGCTCCTAAAAACGCTACTGAGGACAATCATGTAGAGAGAATGCCAAAGAATAAATCCTTTACGGCATTTGATTATTTTAGTATAAAAGAAAGCCCCTTGAAGGAATATAAGGAAGGGGCTATTACCGGGTTTCTAGTTCGACTGCGGATAATAGATGGGGTTTTTGACGGCTACAGCGAGGTGACCCCGTGGCCGGCGAAGTATCAGTATACTCCACCACCCCTTACCAGCGATGGCGACGACGGCTCCGGTGGAAACCGTGGTGACGTGGGCAGTGACGATAAAGGTAATAATGGGCTGAGGCCAAACCTGCCTACTCCCTCCTCTACCCATACGCCCACAGCCGCTGCCACACCCCTTCCAACACCGACACCTACGCCCATACCCGTATCCCAGGCTACTGCCCAAACCATGGGAAGCGCCGATACATTGGAGAACTCCACACCGCCCTCCTTAGATGCCAACAACAACCCAACTGATGGTTCCGCACTGAACCAAGGCGTGCGCCCCTCACATGCAGAGGGCACTGCACAGCGCATACCTTCCGCCGGTACCGCTGCTGTAGGGGTTGCTGCTGCAGTAGTGGTAGGTGGAACAACTGTGGCAGTTGTCGGCTCCGGAGGATGTGCGACACTGGGTGCAAAGGCGGCCGCTCTACTACGCAAACTGGTAGCTCTTTTTACTCGCTAACGGGACAGTCCCTTCCATGGAACATAGCCAAAAAACTTACTTACATTATTGTAGCATGTTGTGATGGGCAGATGGAAAACCTTAAGAATTCTTAAAGTTTTTTCTAGTAAACTCCCTACTTTCTTTAAAAACACTCTATATTGTTCGTAAATATTACAAAAACAGCCAAAGTGTCCACGGACACCTTGGCTGTTTTAAACTTATTCATATTGCGTGTTTTATTTGCTTTTACGGAAACCCGTCATGGTGGAAATCGCCACGGAAGTACCTATGTCATCATACACCCGTACATCTACCACGCAGGTGCTTCTGCCGGATTTAACACAGCGTGCCTCTGCTATTACCCGTGTTCCCTTTGGTGGGCTTAAAAATGAAATGGAAGAGCTTAGCGTAACTGTGGGGTTGTGGTCCAGGTTTGCCACCGCGCCGAAGGCAAAATCGGCCAGTGTAAAGATGGCCCCACCCATCACCATATGTCCGGAATTCATATGTTTCTCTTCAATTACAAAACTACATTTGGCATAGCCGGGTTCAGCTTCATCTATAACAATACCTGTAACTTCCTGTGCAAATACATCGTTCTTCAGTGCTTTTCTTGCTTCTTCAATATAATCCATAAAGTGGTTCCTCCCAAGCCAAAAATCGGCTCATCATGCGTTTGTTTTGCTTTAGTATACCACAAAAACAGTTAAAAAGCAGCGTTCCCCTAAAAAATGCATCTGTTCATCGGTTTTGACCATAAAAATCAAACAATCACAATTTGCTGAAACAGTAGAGTCGAACTGCAATTTATGATATACTGTTCCCATAGAGCACTGATAAGCTATGCACTTCCCCACCCTTTGTTACCGCCATAAGATGAATGTAAAGAAGCGAGGCCAGATAGTCATGGGCAGAAAACCATTATCAAAAGAACAGAGAGAGCGTACCCGCCAACAGTTGTTTGAAGCCAGCAACCGTATGATTGCAGAACATGGTATTGAACGGCTTAGTATTCGAACGCTCTGCAATGAGGTGGGAATTACCTATAGTTCCTTTTACGACTATTACAAAAACAAAGATGATTTAATAGCCTCCAAGCTAGGGGCTCTGGATAGCTACTTTGTGGCACACGAAGATGAGCTGCTAAGAAATGAAGACGCAATTACCAACATTAAAAACTACATTCAGCTCTATTCCGACTTCTCCAGCGAACGAAACCTAGATATTATCCGGGAAGTGTACCGGTTGCAGATGTATCGCATTATTCTAAACACCCAACCCCCTCACCGCCCCCTTTATACCATACTGCACCGTATTCTTCTGGAGGGTTTGGAAAAGAACCAGCTGCGAGACGATATCAGCATAGAAGAAACCACAAGAATAATCCTATCCTTCTGTAAAGGCATTGTCATTGAATGGTGCATCTGTGACGGCAGCTACCCCCTCTCGGAATTCTCTGCCACTGCCGCAGCAGTATTCTCAGCGTCATTTTGCAAACAGCAGGGCTCACTTTCCCACTAGGAAAGGAGCCCTGCTGTTTATTTATTCTGCTTAAACTCTTATTTGCCCAGTGCTACGTTTTTGCCGGCTATCTTTCCGAATACAACCAGATCGGTCAGCGCGTTACCGCCGATACGGTTGGTACCATGGATGTCACCGGTAACTTCGCCTGCTGCGTATAGGCCGCTAATGACATTTCCGGCCTTATCCAGAACCTGTGCCTCGGTATTAATCTGTACACCGCCCATTGTGTGATGCACAGTAGGCTTGTTGGTGGTTGCAATGAAGGGAGCAGTGTCAATCTTCTCGCGAACCGACTTGCCCACCTCATCGGGGGTATTGTTGTCAATGGCACTGTTGTATCTGTCGACAGTTTCCTTGACTACTGCGGGGTCCAAGCCAAGCTCCACAGCCAGCTCTTCAATGGTGTTGCCAATCTTAATTTTTCCTGCGTCAACACCCTCCTGAACGGTACCGCCAAAGGTCATCTTGGAGTCCATGCTGGGGTAAGACTTTCCATCCACTACCATATACATGGTGGTATCGGTCTGGTCAAAAACACCCTGTGTCATTACGTCACGGCGGGCATACTCATCCACAAACCGCTTGCCTTCCTTGTTCAGGAAGATTGCATATTTGGGGTCCTTTACAATATTGCCTTTCATGCTGCCGGTAGCGGCATCACCGTAGGGCAGCAGCTGAATGAATTCCATGTCAATTAGGTTTGCACCCACTGCTTCGGCCATAGCAATGCCGTCGCCTGTGGCAAAAACTCCGTTGGTGCAGCCAATGGTCGCATCCAGTGTGGGCCACTGAGAATTGTACTTCTGACGCATCTCAACATTGTTTCCAAAGCCGCCGGTTGCCAGAACTACACCCTTGGTAGCCTTAACAATGATTTCGTCGTTGCCTCTTTTGGCCTTGACACCCACTGCCTTGCCGTTTTCCATGATAATCTCTTCTGCCTTGGTTTCCAGCAGGATTTCTATATTACTTTCCTCACAGTTCTTCTTAAAGGCATCAAACCAAGGAATACACATCTGTCCGGGGGGTGTTGCATGGCCTCTGGGGTGCAGTCCACCGGGAACAGTGATGAATTCCTCTCTGAAAGGAACACCAATCTCCTTCAGCCAATGAACAGCATCCAAGGAGTTTTCCGCCATAATGCGAACCAGCTCGGGGTTGCCCTGATTGTCACCGGCAGCCATGGTCTGCTGGTAGAAGTTTTCCACAGAATCTTCAATGCCCTGTGCAGCCTGTCTTTCCGGGTCGGGTGCATTCAGTGCGCCACCTGCCAGAATAGTATTGCCGCCTACGCTGGACATCTTCTCCAAAACAATGACCTCTGCGCCGTTCTGCTTTGCGGTAATAGCCGCAGTCAGGCCGGCACCGCCGCCGCCTATAACACAGACATCGGTGGTCATCTCAATGGTCTCCCCTGCCTTCTCGGCAGAGTCCTTTTTCACCATTAGCTTTTCAATATCAGCGCCTGCCTGTGTCAGTGCGCCCTTTACGCCCTCAATAATGGCGTTGGAGGTAACAGTTGCACCGGATACAGCATCTACAGCCAAGGTCTGGCCTTCAACAATGCCACCAATGACCTTTTCAAAGGCAGGGTCGGAAATACCTGCAGACTCCTTGTGCTGTGTCACCTCAATCTTCTGAATAGAGGTTTCATCCACTGTAACAGCCAGAGTCATTTCACCGTTATGGCCGTTGACAGTTTGGCTATATGTACCTGCTTTGTACTGGGCGGCATCTGCCGAGGGAGCAGCACTGCTTGCGGGAGCGGTGCCACAGGCAGTAGCCAGGGACAACAGCATAGACGCACACAGCGCCATGGAAATTAGCTTTTGTTTACGCAAATTCATTTTCTTCCTCCTAAAATAACACGTTAATTATATATTTAACTAACTTGTTAATATTATATCCACAGTCTGTACCCTTGTCAAGTACAACCCAATAAAATGCAAGTAAAACTGCATTACAGGGGTTGAGTGGTGGAAGCTA
>JAVXNK010000029.1:0-35434 GCA_036645835.1 Angelakisella sp.
CGCATGGTTACTGGCTTTATGAGCCATAAATCATTATTACCTTTTATTTTTGGTGCGGCGGATGGGACTTGAACCCACACGTCATGGACACACGCACCTCAAACGTGCCTGTCTGCCGATTCCAGCACCGCCGCAAATGCAAGTATTATTATATCACCGAAATACCATATGTCAATACCGAAAATAATTTTTTGTCCCATTTTGTAATTTATGTGATTGTTGCAAAGTCAATTTTCTACCCACTAAATCCTAGTTTTATGCTTTTACAAACGCTTTTTTTGTGCTATACTTATCAAAACGGGTTTGCCGTATTTACCCACGAAATGGAAAGGACGTGCCCCCAATGGATGACGTATTTATAGAAAAACTGGTTTCCCGCAAAACAGGCGGTAAGGAGCTGGGCATTAAACTGGGCGCCGTAGCGCTGGTGGTTGTAGCTGCAGCTGTTAGCTTCATGATTCCTTTTTTACAGATGGTACTTCCGCTGGTGCTGTTGGGCGTAGGCTGGGTAGGTTGGAAGATATGGAACCGCAGCAGCGTTGAGTATGAATATTCTCTCTCCAATGGCGAGCTTACCATTGATGCAATATATGGACAACAGAAGCGCAAAACTGTAATTTCCATTGGGCTGCGGGAGCGCCTGGAGCTGATGGCACCCGTAAGCGAGGAGTACGGCAGTGAGCTAAGCCGTACCGCCACAAAGATACTGGATGTAGCCTCTGCCCCCAATGCCATGGGACGGTGGTTTATGAATGTCAAGGGAGAGAGCGGACTTACCCGTGTCTTCTTTGAGCCGGATGAACGGATGGTTACCGCCATGCGGCGCTGCGCCCCCTCCAAGGTACAGGGAAGGTAAACTAATTTTAAATGAAAAAGGCAGGGGCACCGATTTGGTGCCCCTGCTTTTTTGCGCCTATAGAAATTTTTTGGTGTTTAAAGCCCGCATGGCGTTCAGGATAGCCAGCACCGATACACCCACATCGGCAAAGACTGCTGCCCACATGTTGGCGTAGCCCAGTGCACCCAGCAGCATTACCAGAAGCTTGATGCCCAGCGCCAGCACAATGTTCTGGCGAACAATGCCAATGGTCTTTCGGGCAATGCGGATGCCTGCTGCCAGCCGCAGAGGCTGGTCGGTCATGAGCACCACATCTGCGGCCTCAATGGCGGCGTCGGAGCCCAGCCCGCCCATGGCTACACCTACGTCTGCTCTGGCGAGCACTGGAGCATCGTTGATACCATCGCCAACAAAGATTAGCGTACCCTTGGGTGACCGCTCCTGCATCAGCGCTTCAACGTGGCTTACCTTATCACCGGGGAGGAGTTGTGCTGCAAAGCTGTCCACCCCTGCCGCCTTGGCGGCTATCTCGGCGGCACTCTGTGCATCGCCTGTAAGCATAACGGTTTTTTGAATGCCCAGTGCCTGTAGGGCAGATATAGCAGCGGGAGCGTCCTCCTTGAGAACATCGGAGATGATGAGCCTACCCAGATAAACTCCGTCTGCCGCTATCTGTATCTCGGTGCCGGAGGCGGGGGCGCTTGCTACGACAATGCCGTACTCCTCCATCAGCTTATGGTTGCCTGCCAAGACCTTTTTACCGTCCACTGTAGCAGAGATACCCCTGCCGGAAAGCTCGGTATAGTCGGAAATGGCGGATTTATCCACCTCGCCGCTGTAGGCCGACACTACGGAACGGGCAATGGGATGGGTGGAAAAGTATTCTGCGGAAGCAGCTATGGAAAGCAGCTCCTGCTGGGAAATACCCTGGGGGAGAATCTCGGTTACCTGAAATGCACCCTTGGTAAGTGTACCGGTTTTATCAAAGACGACGATGTCGGCGGAAGCCAGAGCTTCCAGGTAATTGCCACCCTTAATGAGCACTCCGCAGCGGGAAGCTCCGCCAATGCCCCCAAAGAAGCTGAGTGGGATGGAGATAACCAGTGCACAGGGGCAGGAGATGACTAGAAATACCAGTGCACGGTAGAGCCAGTCGGAAAAGAGGGCGCCGGGGACAAAGAGGGGAGGCAGTATAGCCAGAAGTGCCGCAGCAATGACCACCACAGGGGTGTATACCTTGGCAAAACGGGTAATGAACTGCTGCGCCTTGGCCTTTTTGCCCGAGGCGTTCTCGGTAAGCTCCAATATTTTGGAGACAGTGGACTGCCCGAATTCTCGGGTAACCTCTGCCCGCAGCAGTCCGCTGCGGTTGATACAGCCGCTGAGCAGCTCGGAACCGGCAGCCACCTCACGGGGAAGGCTCTCGCCGGTGAGGGCAGCGGTGTCTATTAGGGCGGTACCATCCAGCACAATGCTGTCCAGCGGTATCTTTTCGCCCGGTTTAATGAGTATCTGTGCGCCTACCGACACGCTGTCCGGCGGTACGGTTTTGGCGCTTCCGTCCGGCAGTACCAGGTTGGCATAGTCGGGACGGATGTCCATAAGCTCGGTAATGGAGCGGCGGGAGCGTCCCACTGCGTAGGACTGGAAAAGCTCTCCCACCTGGTAGAACAACATGACAGCAACACCTTCGGGGTATTCGCCTATTGCAAAGGCGCCCACTGTGGCAATGGCCATCAAAAAGTTTTCATCGAATACCTGCCCGCGCATGATATTTTTTACTGCACGTAGCAGTACATCGCCACCAATGACGAGGTAGGCTGCTACAAAGAGAATGAGGCTTAATAGGGACGGTATGCTCTTTAGCAGTAGGGCAGCCGCAAACAGTACGGTGCCGGTGGCAAGTACGGCTATCTGCTTGCCGTTTATTTCCTCGCCGTGTTCGTGGTCGTGCCCACAGCCGCAGCCGTCGCCATCTTCATGGTTGTGTTCATGATTATGGCAACAGTGCGAATGTGGGCGTTCCGGGTCGTCTTCGCTGTCGCCGCCGCCCCCGTCGTCCCCTGTGCAGCTGCAGCCACCCTTAGGTGAAGAACTGCATGTGCCGTGGTCACTGCCGCCGGTGGCCTGCTCCATGGTGCAGCTGCTGCAGTGGCAGTGTGCGTGGCTGTTGCTGTCGTGATGCTCATGGTTGCATCCTTCGTGATGCTCGTGATGGTGTTCTGTCATGTTGTCTTCCTCCAAATATATTTTTTATTGACAAGGCTTATGGAACCTTATCTGTATTATATACCGTTTAGGTGTATTTTTCAATACGGGTAAATAAAATATTAACTAATAATTAAATATTTTTTTTGTGCAACAAATTCCAAATTTGGGTACACTACATGTAGGACGCAGAGAAAACAGGTCTGCGCAGTAAAGACTTACATTAAGGTACAAAAAGGAGAAAGAAAAATGATTATGAAGAAAAATAGCACAAAAATATTGGCAGCAACCCTTGCGCTGATAATGGCAGCCGCCATGACTGCCTGTGGCAGCAACAACTCCAGCTCCAGCTCCACCCCAAGCAGCACACCTGTTACACCTCCCTCCTCCGAGAGCACCCCTCCCGCTTCCGATGTGACCAATGAGGACCTGGGCAAGAAGTATGAGGATGCTATCATTGCCGCCCGCGATGAGGAAACCAACAAGTACAACGATATCTTCTCCAGCTCCAACAAGGACAAGGCAGTGGAAAACTACATTGCTATGGCCAAGGAAAACGGCACCGTACTTCCTCCAGCAGATGCAGAGGCCCAGTACGCTCAGAACCTGGAAATGCTGTCCGGCATAATGGGTATAAACCTTGAGGATGCAGAGGCTTATGCCATTAGCACCTCTATGATGAACGTGAAGGCTTACTCTATTGCCATTGTAAAGCCCAAGGAGGGCAAGACCGAAGCCATCACCACCGGACTGCAGGGCTTCGTAGATGCACAGAAGAAGTCCTTTGAGAGCTATCTGGCTGACCAGGGTGAGATTGCCAAGGCTTCTATCCTGAAGACTCTGGACGACGGTACTGTAATACTGGTTATGTGCGAAGATCAGGATAAGGTCTACGATGCTATCGTATCCAACCTGACTAAGTAATACTGAAACACTAAAAAGGGAGCGCCGTGATATTCACGGCGCTCCCTTTGCGTATAGAGATAAGATTTAAAATTCGCTGTCGCAGGAAACACGGCCTTCAATGACCTCGTGGACAAACTTCTGAACCTCCAGATGTAAGGGGTGGCTACGGTAAAACTTCAGTGCATTAAGGTCGTCCATTTCGGAGTAGAGGCAAAGGTCATAGCCGCCCTCAACGATGCCGGTGGTTACCTCCAGCCGATGAAGCCCCTCTATTTTACCTACCAGAGCTTCCAGCCGTTCCTTAATGATACCGGCGTTTGTCTTCTTGTCCGCACCTGCGGCCTGCTCCTTTAGATTCCATAGTACGATGTGCCTTAACATGTGTGTACCCTCCTGTTGTCATTTATGAAAATCATATGATTTTTAGAGTTACAGGCCGTTTTTACCGTAGGTGCGGTTTACCGCCTTGGCCTTTTCAATGTTATTCAGGTGTTCGTTCCAGGTCTTTCCGTAGTAGTGGGTAAATTCAATATCGGTTACAAAGAAATAGTAAGGGGTGTCATTGGGCTTTAGGGCGGCAGTAAGAGCGTCCAGCCCCGGGTTTGCAATAGCGCCAATGGGGAAGCCCGCCATACCGTAGGTGTCATATGCCTTCAGCATATCCCCGGGGGCATTGTTGCCCAAAGCAGGCTGCATGAAGTCCTTAATATAGTTGTTGGTGGTGCAGCTTTCCAGCTGGGGATAGGGGCTGCCCTCCTGCATACGGTTGGTAAAGACAGAGGCAACGTTGTACATCTCCTCCACGTTGGCAGCTTCCTTTTGGATAATGGATGAAAAGATGACCCATTCCTCCATGCTGTAGCCGCTTTCTGCAAGAAGCTTTTTATTTTCTTCGGTAAGAGCCTTGGTTTCAAAGTTTTTCAGCATCCGCAGGATGATGGAGTCCACAGCCTCGTCCGAAAAGAACTGGTAGGTGTCGGGGAAGAGGAAGCCATCCAGTTTTACAAGCTTCAGGGGGTCACTGCTAATTTCCTTCCAAAAGCTTACATCAAAGGAATGGGTGTTTGCAGCTTCTATAAATTCATCCTTAGTGCAAAGGCCTGCTTTTTCCAAGGCCTCGCCTATCTGGAAGGCGTTGTAGCCTTCGGGAATGGTGACGGTTACCGTTTCCTCCTGCTGCACGGTGGCTTGCAGGTCCTTTATAATGGCGGCGTAGCCCTCCATGGGCACCAGGGTAAAGCTGCCATACTGGAAGCTGCCGTCGGACTCTGCTATAAAGCGGGAATAGGCGCGGAATACCAGAGTGTTACCGATAATGTCATTTTCCTTTAGTATGTTGGCGACGTCGGCAGTGGAAGCGCCCTTGGGCACTTCAATAGTGACACCTTGGGATATGTGGCGGTTGCTGCCGCTAATTTCGCCGCCCAGCCAAAACATAATGGCTGCGGCAGCCACTGTAAGCACTGCAAGCAGTATGATAAAAAACATGAGTATGGGATGCTTTTTCTTTTTAGATGCATATTTAGGCATGGTAATCCTCCGATTATGCTGTTCACTAATTTTAGTTTAAACATCCTTCATATGGCTGAATGATGCAAATTAGTAGCATTATGTTTATTTTATTCCAGATATCTATAAAAAGCAAGTGGAAGAATTTTTGCAAAACCCTGTTGACACGACAAGAGATGTGTGATACTGTATATATACGATATACACAGTACGGGAGGTGACGGCATTGGAGATACTGCTGAGCAATACCAGTGGTGTTCCCATCTATCAGCAGATAGTGACACAGGTGCGCCAGATGATTATGAATGGTGCGCTGACCGAGGGTGACAGCTTACCATCTATGCGTCTGTTAGCCAAGGAGCTGCGCATCAGCGTTATTACCACCAAGCGCGCCTACGAGGAGCTGGAGTCCATGGGGCTGCTGGTGTCGGTGGCAGGCAAGGGCTGCTTTGTTGGTGGGGCCAGCCCAGAGCGGTTGGTGCAGGAGCAGCGGCTAGAACTGCAAGGATGCCTGGAACGAGCAGCGGCTGCAGCACAGAGCGCGGGAGTGCCCTTGGAAGAGGCCCAGAAAATTTTCGAGCTATGCTACAAGAAAGGTAGAGTGGAATAGATGGAAAACATTCTAGAAATACGAAATTTAAAAAAAGAATACAACGGGTTTACACTTGGGGAGATTTCCTTAAGCCTGCCACGGGGAACAGTCATGGGGCTGGTGGGTGCCAACGGTGCAGGAAAGACCACACTGATGAAGCTGATTCTTGGCATGATTTCTCCCGATAGCGGAAGCATAGAGATACTGGGCGACAGCCCTGCTGACAGCAGCCTTCACGAAAAGATAGGCGTAGTGTTCGATGAGCTTTTTGTGTCCGATGTACTGACAGTGGAACAGCTGGGGCGCATTATGCAGGGGATGTACCGAAACTGGGATATGGCACAGTACCATAGCCTGGCAAAGCAGATGGAGCTACCGCTGGATAAGCCGGTGAAAGAATTTTCCCGTGGAATGAAGATGAAGGCAGCCATAGCCATAGCCATGTCCCATAAGGCGGAACTGTTGCTTCTGGATGAACCCACAGGAGGACTAGACCCAATTGTCCGACAGGAGATACTGGATCTGTTCCGTGACTTTATGCAGGACGAGAACCACAGCATTTTGATATCCTCACACATCACCAGTGACCTGGAGCGGATAACCGATTACATTGCTTATATTGACAAGGGAAGCCTTTTGCTTACCGAAGAAAAGGATATTCTAATGGAGCAGTACAGCATTATAAGGGGCAAAAAAGAAATGCTTTCAGAGATGGATACCCGCTCGTTCATAGGGTTGCAAGAGGAAGCTTTTGGCTTTGAGGCACTTGTAAAGGACAGCCAAACTATCATGGCGAAGTATTCCGGGCTTGTAGCTGATAAGGTACATCTGGACGACATTATGACATTTATTGTACGGGAGGCGAGAAGATGAAGGGTTTGCTATTAAAAGAATATTATGTGATGAAGCGATATAATAAAATCTACCTACTCTATATCCTCATCTTTGGCGGGGCTGCTATTTTTACCGGAAACATTGGCTTCTTTGGGAGTATGTCGGTGGTGTTTATGTCCACCATACCCCTATCAAGCTTTTCCCATGACGACTTTGCCCACTGGGACCGTATGGTGGCGGCTTCTCCTGTAAGCCGCAATGCCGTGGTACAGTCCAAATATTTAATAGCCCTCATTATGTTCGCGGTGGCTACACTGCTTTCAGGCGGAGTACTGCTGTTGGGTAAGCTAATGCGGCCTGAATTGGTGAATCTGTCACAAGATGGACTGGGGGTGCTGACTGCGGCACTGGTTATGGGCATGATGATGATGGCGATACTTCCCTTTATCTTCAAGCTGGGAGCCGAAAAGGGCAGAATTGCTATGATGCTGATATTTGGCGGAATATTTGCACTTATTCTTCTTATGGGAGCACTTTTGGAAAACTCCGGAATATCCGGCAATGCTTCTAATGCTGTAAAGCTATCCATTACAATGGTGGTGCTGGTGGTACTGCCTTTGGTACTGGCGGTCGTGTCTTTTGTCTCCTACAAGATATCTTGCGGAATATACGCAAAGAAGGAACTGTAGGAAAGGATTGGTATTGACATTTCCTATTAGGCGCCATATACTATATATGGTTTTGTTTCGGGGCGGGGTGAAATTCCCCACTGGCGGTAAAGTCCGCGAACCTCTACGGAGGCCGAGTACGGTGTAATTCCGTCACCAACAGTAAAGTCTGGATGAAAGAAACGGCTGCCTATGCTGCAACTTTTTTAGTTGCGTATTAAGCGACCTTACGCCCCTGACCTATAAAACGGTTGGGGGCTCTTTTTTATTGAGGGTTGTCTGAAAAAATACTTTACTTTTTAGATTAGCCCAAACAAAACCAAATAATTTTATTTGGAGGTATTCCCATGAACAAAGCATCCGCCAGCACCAGAAAGCTTACTTACTGCGCACTCTTTGCCGCCATTGCCACCGCACTTATGTACTTCGAATTTCCAATACCCTTTATGCCCCCGTTCCTAAAGGTAGATATCAGCGGTGTGGTAAGCCTTCTGGCCGCCTTCATGTTCGGCTGGGCTCCCGCAGTTATGATTACGTTGGTGAAGGACATTATTCACACCTTTTCCAGCACTTCCGGCGGCGTGGGTCAGGTTGCCGACTTTTTAATGATTTCTGCATTTTCTATTGTGGCATCCTATTTTTACCGCAAGGTGCACACCAAAAAAGGCGCTGTGGTGGGGCTTGCCTTTGGTACGGTAGCCATGACCATTATCGGCGTTATCACCAACAAATACATGCTCATTCCTTTCTACTCCAAGGTAATGCCCATTGATGCCATCTTTAGTGCCTGTGCTGCGGTGAATCCCATGATTGACGGGCTGAACAGCTATCTGATTTTTGGTGTAATACCCTTTAACCTCCTAAAGGCGATACTGCTGTCGGTGCTGACAATGCTTCTGTATAAGCGGCTTTCGGTGCTTATCAAAAGCGGGACAGTGAAGGACTCCCCCTTGACAAAAGACAAAAAATGACCTATAATGACAACACAATTAAATACTTTCACTTATCAAGAGTGGCTGAGGGACAGACCCTGTGAAGCCCAGCAACCTGCAATGTGCAAGGTGCTAAATTCTGCGGAGAAATCCGAGAGATGAGTTTTTTACGACGCTCGGATTTTTGGGCGTCGTATTTTTTTGTCTTCAAATAGTGTCTATAGGAGTTGCCGTTGCCGGATACTTGTGCAGACACTACCGAAAACCTGTTATTTGAAAGGATGTATGTATTATGAGCAAGAGAACCTATCTTTTTACCAGTGAATCGGTCACCGAGGGGCATCCCGATAAAATATGCGACCAGATATCCGATGCGGTACTGGATGCTATCATTGCACAGGATCCCCGCGCCCGTGTAGCCTGTGAGACTACCGTTACCACCGGTAACATTACCGTTATGGGGGAGATTACCACCGACTGTTATGTGGATATTCCCCAGATAGCCCGAGATGTGGTCATTGACATTGGCTATGACCGTGCCAAGTATGGCTTTGACGGCAGCTCCTGCGGCGTATTTACCGCCATACACAGCCAGTCCCCCGACATTGCGTTGGGAGTGGACCTGTCCAAGGAGGCCAAGGAGCACGGCGGTGACGAGGACAACGGTGCAGGTGACCAGGGCATGATGTTCGGCTATGCCTGCAACGATACCCCCGAAATGCTGCCCATGCCCATTGCCATGGCTCACCGTCTGGCACGGCGGCTAACCGAGGTGCGAAAGAACGGTACTATTCCATACCTGCGCCCCGACGGCAAAACACAGGTGACAGTGCGGTACGAGGATGAAAAGCCTGTGGCCATTACAGCAGTGGTGGTTTCCAGCCAGCACAGCGAAAGCGCCACCAATGAGGAGATACACCGGGATATTATAAAGGAAGTCATTGAGCCGGTTATACCTGCCGAGCTGCGTAAGGACACCGTGTACTATATAAACCCCACAGGGCGGTTTGTGGTAGGCGGCCCCCAGGGTGACAGCGGCCTGACCGGACGAAAGATTATAGTGGATACCTATGGCGGATGGGGACGTCACGGCGGCGGCGCATTTTCCGGCAAGGACCCCACCAAGGTGGACCGCAGCGGTGCCTACGCCGCCCGCTACGTGGCAAAGAACATTGTAGCGGCAGGGCTTGCCGACCGCTGTGAGGTACAGCTGGCCTATGCCATTGGGGTGGCACAGCCTGTATCGGTAAATGTGAATACCTTCGGCACCGCCACCGTGGATGAGCAGAAAATAGAAGAGGCAGTGGGGAAGGTCTTCGACCTGCGTCCCACCGCCATTATACGTTACCTGGAGCTTCGGAAACCTATCTACCGCCAGCTGGCGGCCTACGGACATTTGGGCAGAACAGACCTTAATCTGACGTGGGAGCGCACCGACCGGGTAGAGGCCCTTCAGGCTGCTGTTCGCTGACCTGCTGCCATACCCTGCGGGAAGCTAACGCCACTACTAAGGAGATGACCCCCGCCCCGAAGATGATAAGATAGGGGCGTGCGGGCATGGCCTCAAAGAGGAAGCCGTAGATAGCCTGCCCCATAGGGGTAGCGCAGTTGCAGAAGGCCAGTGTAAGGGCGATAACCTTTCCAATGCTTTCCGAGGGGGTAAGCTGTTGAATGAGGGTGATAGCCGCTATGGACATCATACCTGCAAAGACCATGACAAAGAAGCAGGAGACTGCAACTACCCAGAAGGAGGTCATGACAGGTACTCCCCCCATGAGTGTAAGCCCCATAGGCAGTATAGATATGCTAAGGCCTATCTGCAACCAGTGGTAGTAACGGGTGGTAAGCTTTCCTGCCAGCACCCCTACCAGTACACCGCCTGCCAGCGAGCCAATGCCCAGTAGGCTTTGGGCTATGCCGTACAGCTCACTGCTGAGGCCTAGTGTGATATTAATAATGTAAGGCTCGCCGATTGTTAACAAAGAAGAGATCACCATGTTGATAAATGCGGCAATAATAATGGTAGTGCCAATGACCGGTTTTTTCTTGGAGATAAAGTGAAAGCTTTCGGAAAAATCCTGTTTTACGGTGCCCAGAATACCTTGTGTCAAAGGCTGTCTTGTAAAAGGCAGCCTTATGAACATCTCCATGACTGCGGAAAGGAAGAATGCACCTGCACTAATCCAGATGATGGGGGTGATGCCCCAGAAGCCGTAGAGTATGCCGCCCAGAATGGGACCTATGAGCATAGAAACACCGCTGACGGTGTTTACCACGGAATTTGCCCGCAGCAGGTTTGCATCTGCAGTAATGGAGGGAATGCAGGCGTTGACCGCAGGCTGGTAAAAGGAACGGATGACCGACAGCAGCAGAAGTACTACCGATATGGTAGCTACCGTATAACTGCCGATGAACACACCGGACAGCAGGATGATGCCGCAGGTGATATAATCCAGCGCCACCATAATGTTACGACGGTTTATACGGTCGGCAAGGATGCCACCAATGGGGGAGAGCAGTACCGAGGGAATGACTGAGATGGCCATGACAGTACCAAATACGGCTGCCGAACCAGTAAGGCGCAGCAGATGCAGGGGAAGGGCAAAGCTGAGGATGGCATTGCCCAGCAGTGAGATAATCTGACCCACCACCACCATAGTGAAGTTGCGGTTAAGTAATTTTTGGTTCGACATAGTGTGCTCCTTTTGATACCGACTGGCGGTATGTATTTTAATTATGAGAAAGGGCGGTGTAATGACCGCCCTATTATCATTTTGTAGGATGGGGAACAGAAGATGCGGGTGAACCGCAAGTTAGCTGACGATATTTATCGAGGCGTTCCAGTATGCTGTCATCCAGTATGGGTGTACCCAGCATGGAGGTAGTAATCTGCTGCAAATAACGGAATTTTGCCAAAAGCTCCTCCTGTGTACAGCTGAAAACCAAAGGATTGAGCCAGATATTGAGAAGTAGAATGAGTATCTGAGAAGCTTCCTTGGGATGGTCGGTGGTAATAGAGCCATCAACGATGCCTTCTCTTATGAATTCTTCAATAAGAGGAGCTACAACCCTATCTCCGCTGTATATCTGTTCAGCTAGAAACCTTGGATTTTTTAGAATATTGGGTACGGCCGAAAGGAGGGTTGCTTGGGTGTCGCTATCCATAGAATCCATAGCCAGCTGACGCATCTTTTGCAGGCCGGTTAGGTCCTTGCGGTTCCTCAGTGCAGCGATACGAACGGTAGAGTCCTTATCCATTTCATCGCTGACCGCCTGCATAATGTCCTCCTTGGACTTAAAGTGGTGATAGATGGCACCTTTGCTCAGGTCGCCCAGTGCATTGATGATGTCCTGTATGGTAGTCTGCTCGTAGCCCTTTTCCATAAAAAGCTGCAGGGCAGTATCAATAATGCGTTTTACTGTTTGTTCAGGGTATTTGTTGCGTGCCATAATGGTTCACCTCCTATACATACATACGGTTGGTATGTATAAAGAATAGCATACGCGGTTGGGTTTGTCAAGGGGCGAATTTGACGGTGAGCAGGGCCTGTAAAACGGCTTAAAAAGGTAAAAGATATAAGTTTTATCTGCGCCTGCTGTTGCTATTTACCATATTTTGATGTAAAATAATATATTGACATACTAGGCCTAAAACTGTACGAGGGCGGTGTTAGAAATGTTGGAATATCCATTTGACAGTGCATATATTATGCGGAAGAAAAAATCGCTGGCAGAAACACTGCGAAAAGCAGACTGCTCGGGGTCTATTCGCCTTGCCATACTGGGTGGCTCCACCACCAACCACATTGCTGACGTACTGGAGCTGTTTTTGCTGGATGCGGGCATACGTCCTACCATCTACCAGTGCGAATACGGACAGTTCTACGAGGAAGTACTCTACCACAATGAGCAGCTTCTGGCTTTTCAGCCCGACTTTATCTATCTGCATACCACAAACAAGAATGTACTGCGCTACCCCGAGATGACCGATAGCGCCGAGGCAGTAGAGGACAAGCTACTGGCGGAGTTCGGACGGTATAAGGCTGTGTGGGAGCGGGCGGCAGCAGACTACGGCTGCACCATAATACAGAATAACTTTGAACCGCCGGAGTATAGGCTTTTGGGCAACCGGGATGCCTATGACCACCGGGGTAGAGTGCATTTTTTAAGCCGCCTAAACCAGCTGTTCGGCGACTATGCCGAACAGCATAAAAGCCTGTTTATCAATGATATAGATTATCTTTCGGCACGGTGTGGGCTGGATAGCTGGAACGACCCCACGGCGTGGCATATGTACAAGTATTCCCCGGCTCCCTCCTGTATTCCCACCCTGTGCCACAGCGTGGCCTGCATTATAAAGTCGGCACTGGGCAGAAACAAAAAAGCACTGGTGCTGGACCTGGACAACACCCTATGGGGTGGTGTAGTGGGTGACGACGGGGTAGAGGGCATAGAGATAGGACACGAAACTCCTTCGGGACAGGTGTTCCATGCCTTCCAAAGCTACCTCCGGGAGCTAAAAAGCACCGGCGTTATGCTGAATGTAAACTCCAAAAACGACTATGAAAATGCTATGGCAGGACTGCGGCATCCCTCTTCGGCACTTACCCCGGAGGATTTTATTGTCATTAAGGCAAACTGGGAGAATAAGGACCGAAATATTGCCCAGATTGCAAATGAGCTAAATATTATGACCGACAGTCTCGTCTTTATAGATGATAACCCTGTGGAGCGGGGCATTGTATCCGCCATGAAGGCGGGCATAGCAGTACCGGAGCTTACCGAGCCGGAAAGCTATATACGCACCATAGACCGCAGTGGATTTTTTGAAGTGACAAACTTTTCTGACGATGACCTGCGACGCAACGAGATGTATAAGAAAAATGCGGAACGTGCACAGCTTGCGGCTACAGCGGGAAGCTATGAGGACTATCTGCGTTCTCTTGCCATGACTGCGGTTATCCACCCCTTTGAGGAAGTGTACCTGCCCAGAATTGCACAGCTTACGGGGAAGAGCAACCAGTTTAACCTGACTACCCGCCGCTACACCACTGCCGAGATAGAAGGCGTGGCAAAGGACGAAGAAAAGATTGCTCTATACGGCAGCCTTGCCGATTGTTTTGGTGACAATGGTGTGGTATCGGTCATTATAGGGGAGAAGCAGGGGGACACCCTGGACCTGGTACTGTGGATAATGAGCTGCCGTGTGCTGAAACGAGGCATGGAGGACGCCATGCTGGACAGTTTGGTGGCTACTGCAAAGGCTGCAGGGATTACAAAGCTGCAGGGACACTACTATCCCACTGCCAAAAATGGCATGGTGCAGGATTTTTACACCGGAATGGGCTTTACCCTGCTTGAACGTAGTGCAGATGGCCAAGGCTTATGGGAACTGCCGCTTTTGGGCTATGAAAATAGAAATACGATTATAAAGGTGGAATGAACAGTGGAAAGAAATGAGATATTTGAAAAGCTGAACGAGATTTTTCAGGATGTGTTTGACCGAGAAGATATTACTGTAAACGAGCATACTGTTGCAGCAGACATAAATGGATGGGATTCGCTCATGCACATTACGCTGATGCAGGCCGTTGAAGATGAATTTGATATAAAATTTTCTATGAAGCAGATTGTAAACCTCCAGAATGTTGGGGATATGGTAACTATTATTGGAGGCAAGCTGTAAAGAATTATTTTTACTTGGCTATACAGCCACTACATTGGGGGACATTATGGTTTTTTCCAGCTTAACCTTTATCTACTTGTTTTTACCCGCTAACTTCATACTGTACTACATGTCCAAAAGTAGGACATGGCGTAACACAGTCCTTGTCTGCTGCTCCATGTTCTTTTACGCATGGGGTGAGCCGGTATGGGTACTTTTGCTAATCTTTTCCGCCCTGATAGACTACCTGATGGCGCTGGTGATAGACCGCTACCGAGAGCACCCTACCATACCCAAGCTCATGGTGGCGCTGACACTCTGTGCAAACCTTGGCTTTCTGATTATCTTTAAATACAGCGGTTTTCTGGTGGAAAGCGTAAACTCCCTGACGGGACTGGGACTACCTGTTCCACAGATTGCACTGCCCATTGGTATCTCCTTCTACACCTTCCAGATTATCTCCTATGTCATTGATATCTACCGTGATGATGTGCCGGTACAGCGCAACTTTTGGAAATTCTTACTGTATGTATCCATGTTTCATCAGCTGGTGGCAGGACCTATTGTGCGGTATGCCCACATTGCCCATGAGATAGACCACCGACAGGCCAGTATGGAGGATATCTCCCACGGTATCAATCGGTTTATGGTGGGGCTTTCAAAGAAGGTTATCTTTGCCAACGGATGCGGACAGATGGCTACCAGCTATATGGCGGCGGCACCCCAAAACCTGACAGCCCTTTCCGCATGGTTTGGGTTGGCCATGTACTCCATGCAGTTTTATTTTGACTTTTCGGGCTACTCCGATATGGCCATAGGCATGGGGCGTATGTTCGGGTTTCACTACTATGAAAACTTCGACTATCCCTTTATCTCCCAGTCCGTTTCGGAATACTGGCGCAGATGGCACATCTCCCTTGGCACATGGTTTAAGGACTACCTTTTTTACCCACTGATGATGTCCGGAGGCTTTCGGAAGTTTGGCAAATGGGGTAAGGCGCGGTTTGGCAAAAAGAACGGTGCACTGCTGCCTACCGTAGCAGCACTTTGCATTGTGTGGCTTGCCACGGGCCTATGGCACGGAGCAAACTGGAACTTTGTTATATGGGGGCTCTACTTTGGCTTCTGGCTTATTGTGGAGATGCTGTTCCTAGGAAAGATGATTGCCAAGCTGCCCCGCTTCTTCCGACACGTATACCTTATGGTAATTGTTATGGTGGGCTTCGGTATCTTCAATTTTTCCGATATGGCAAGCTTCGGTGCATTTTTGGGCGTACTGATGGGCTTTGGTACCGGAAGCGACCCAACCCTTGCCCTGACGGTGTCGGGCAATATCTACTTTATTATTATTTCGGTGCTGTTCTGCACCCCGGCAGTGCCTTACCTATGGAAACGCATTGCTGAAAAAAGTGAGCGGACTGCCTTGGTTCTGGAGGGTCTGCGGGTACCGGCCAATCTGGCCATTCTACTCCTCTGCACCGCGCTTTTGGTAGGGCAGAGCTACAACCCCTTTATGTACTTTAGGTTTTAACCGCACGGAAAGGAACAGTGACAGTGAATAGTAACAGCAACCTGAGTGAGCGTACCGAAGGGCCGGTGGTACTGCCCAAGGACAGCCGCAAAAAATGGATCTACGTTGCCAATGCCATGGTGTTTTTGGTGGCAATTATCTACTTTGCGGTACTTTCCATTCTACTGCCCAAGCCCACCACCTCCGAGGTGGAACGGCGGGACTTGGCAAAGGCCCCCCACTTTACAGCGGAAAGCTATTTTTCCAAGGGATATACCCAGAAACTGGATACCTTTTATGCCGATACCTTCCCGGGGCGGGAGGGCTTTATAAAGATATCCTATGCCATAAATGAGGCAAAGGGCATTGCCGGAGAGGTAAAGCTGTACAAGGCAGAGATGCACGAGGTACAGAATGACCTGCCTGCACCAACCCCCACGCCTACCCCCACCCCTGAGGCACCGGCAGTAACACCGCCTGAGAGCCAGAGCGGTACCCCTACCCCCACGCCTGAACCGACACAGGAGCCTGTGGTGGAGCCGGAAGTGGTGGATGACAATGCTTATATGAATAACAATATCTTTATATACCAGAATGCTGCCTACCAGATGTTCTTTGGTGAGCACAGCAGCGCAGAAAACTATGCAAAAATAGTAAGCTCCTACGCCGCAGAGCTGCCGGGGGTAAATGTTTACACACAGGTGATCCCCCAGCCATACAACTTCTATCTGCCACAGAAGTACAAGAAGATGGGCAAGGATGAAAAGGAATACGCATCCTTCCTGCACAGCAAGCTTACAGATGGCGCAAAGGGCATAAAGGCTTACGAAAAGCTAGAGGAAAACAAGGACGAGTATATCTATTTCCGCACCGACACCCACTGGACAGGCCGTGGTGCCTACTGCGCCTATGAGGCATTCTGTGAAGCCGCAGGGTTTACACCCGTACCGCTGTCTGACATGGAAACCAGAAGGGTAGAGGGGGACTTCCTTGGCTACCTGTACACCCTGACTATGGATAAAAACCTGGCAGCCACCCCCGACTATGTAGAGTACTACATTGTACCCGGGGTTACCAAGGTAGAGGCGATTATTGACCGTGCAGGAGCACAGGAGCTGACCACGCTGCCTTCTCTGTGGGCAGAGGACCGCAAGGGCGGTAACGCCTACACCGTATTCATCTACGGTGACCTGCCCTATATGAAGGTGACCACCTCGGTGGGTACCGGCAGGCAGGCACTGCTGATAAAGGACAGCTACGGCAATGCTTTTGCACCCTTCCTAATGTCCCACTACGACACAGTGCACATTCTGGACGAGCGGCACTACCCCTACTCGGTATATGAGCTGATAGAACAGCAGGGGATAGATGATGTGATTATCTCTAACAGCAGCTATTCGGCAAACGCTGCCTCCCATCAACAGAACCTGATAACCCTGAAGAAGGGCAGGAACGGTTCACCACCTGATTTTGAAGCCATAGCAAAGGCCAAAGCAGAGCGCAAGGCGGCTGAAAACAAGCCGCAGGAACAGCCAGCGCCAACTCCGCCCCTACCGGAAAGCGAAAGCAGCGCAGAATAAATGAAAAAGAGCCCCCGCCTTATGGCGGGGGCTCTGCTATTCTTTGGCTTTAATAGAATGGGGGGGTGCGGGACTTATCTGGTGTATTTGTTAGCCTAGGATGAGGGTAATGAGGGCAGGGAGGGTGTTCATGTCCGCACGCTTTAGCAGGTCGATGTTATTGGTAAAGCTGGCACTGCTGTGCAGCACGGTTTTCCCGAAGAAGGAAATAAAGTCCAAAATTTCAACTTCGGTTAGGGTGTTGTTATTACCTATATAGCCACCTAACATAAAGCGGAGGATGGAAAAAATAGAAGCAAGGAACTGTGCATTTTCCAGAATGCTATAGCCTGTTTTAAAGGGTAGACAGTCACCAAAGAGCTCATTTACCAGTAGGTGTTCCAGAAAATACTCCTTGTCGGAGATGAAACGGTGGTAGTTTTCCATGCGCTGGGGATAGGGAATGTTGGCAATGCCGGCATCACAGCGTTTTATGATAGCATCGTTCGTGCATTTGCCAAAAGCATAAACAGAGGCAATATTTCCAAGAACCACCGCAGGCTTTGCACCTGTTTTTTGCTCGAAAAGGCTGTCATAGAGGTGCTCATCCACTGCCGACACAAAGACATCGGTCAGGTGGGGAATATCATTGGTCGTTTCATTCTGTTCGGCTGCAGCAAGCTTATCCAGATATATCATAAGCAGCGCAAGGCGCTGTTCTATACTGTATTCGCGGTTTTGCAGCACTGCTATGCAGATGCTGCGGATAAGGTGATAATGTGTTAGGATGGGGCGGTCTTCCTGATGCAGCATATTGGAGTATGTAAACATATTTGCTTGAAAGGTGGCCAGGGGTAGTTTTTCGGTTCTGCTTTCAAAGAGGATGGGCTCCTGTTTGTGCAGCAGCATACGAGCCACTTCCTCGCATGAGGTGGAAAGGCAGCACTCACGATAATTGATATCCCCCTTCATAAAGGAGGCAAGGCGAGGATAGGTTCGGCAGGTGTGGGACAGGTAACCTTCTCCCAATTCCGCCTGTAAACGACAAAGTCCTTCTTCGGTCTGGAATGCGCAGCCATGTTCTTTGAACACCACCTGTGCATACTCTTCGGGCTTATTGTCCGGAGTGCGTTTTATGTATTGCCCCAGATTATCCGTCAGCCATTTGGGCTGCTTTAGGTCCCGCAGCTTTTTATAGTTGGCCTTATCAATGGAGATGTTCCAAGGATAAACGCAGCAGCTATTACGGCAGGCCCCTGCCACACAATGAAATTCTTTGTAGAAATCCGGCTCCAGTATAGATACAATTACGCTAACCATGGTAAGGCATCCTCCCGATAATGTTATTATGAAGTAACTGTTTGACAAAAACGTAAGTATATGCCAATTATTTGAATAAGCATACCATATTTTGCGTTTTTTCGCAATTGTTTAAAAGAAGGGCTTCGGCATATGCCGAAGCCCTTCTTTGGGTTTGCTTTGATTATCTGAGGAGCTGGAGAACCTGCTGAGGCTGCTGATTGGCCTGAGCCAGCATAGCCTGAGCGGCCTGAGTAAGAACGTTGTTCTTAGTGAAGGTCATCATTTCCTTAGCCATATCCACGTCACGTACGCGGCTCTCGGCAGCGGTCATGTTCTCGGTGGTTACACCCAGGTTGTTGATGGTGTGCTCCAGACGGTTCTGCAGAGCGCCCATAGCGGAACGGTTCTTAGAAACAGTCTCGATAGCGGTCTTGATGGTTGCAACAGCATCGCCAGCAGCGGTCTGGTCGGCTACGCTGAGGCCGGTAATGCCAAGGCCGGTAGAGCCCATATTGTCCACAGCAACAGCAACCTTGTTAAATCCATCGTTGGTATCGCCAATGGTCAGGGAAAGTGCGCCGCCAGCAGCGTTGTTTGCAAGAGCTACTGCGCCGGTGGTGGTAGCATTAGCAGTTGCCATAGAGATGTCGGAAGCGCCTTCCAGACGGAAGTTCAGCAGCTTCTTTACATTAGCCTTAGTAGGATCAGCGTCAACAATAGCCTTTGCCTTGGCCTGTACAGCCTGGGAAATAGCATCCAGGGAGTATTTGCCTGCAGCAACAGTACCAAGCTCAATGGTCAGAGTACCGTCGTCAGCAATGGTAACATCAATAGCACCGGCAGCACCAGTAGCCTTGCCCTTGATTTCAACAGTGCTGGTAGTGTTGGCTACACCAATGGAAGCCTTCAGCTCCAAGCCGCCCAGGTTAAGGGTAGCGTCGCTCTTGCCGCCGGCAAGAGAACCATCCAGCAGCTTGATGCCGTTAAAGTTGGTGGACTGAGAAATACGCTCGATTTCGCTGTTCAGAGCGTTCATTTCGTCCTGAATCTTGTTACGGTCAGTAGCCTGCATGGTGCCGTTAGAAGACTGTGTTGCCAGGTCTACCATACGGTTCAGCATGGAGTGAACTTCGGTCAGTGCGCCTTCAGCGGTCTGTACCAGAGAGATACCGTCCTGTGCGTTTGCCTGTGCACGGGTAAGGCCGGTGATCTGAGCTCTCATTTTTTCGGAGATGGCCAGTCCTGCTGCATCATCGCCTGCGCGGTTGATCTTAAAGCCGGAGGACAGCTTCTCAAGGTTCTTGGATACCAGGCTGGTGTTTCCGCCCAGCTGTCTGTGTGCGTTCAGAGCCATAATATTGTGCTGAATAATCATAATTTTACTCTCCTTGTGTTTTGTTTTGTTAAGGGATATCCTTCTCCCTTGCTATATATTTTCCCGACCTCCCACCTGTGCACCGGTAGGGGGTGGGATAAATACCGTTAGGAACTAAGGTGTTGTTT
This sequence comes from Angelakisella sp., assembly GCA_036645835.1. Lineage (GTDB taxonomy): Bacteria > Bacillota > Clostridia > Oscillospirales > Ruminococcaceae > Angelakisella. The sequence continues at coordinate 20,027 of JAVXNK010000029.1, forward strand.
GGTTCCTTACTACTATTATCGCACACTTAAAAGAAAAGTTTAGGGGGTAGCAAGAATTTTTGTAAAAATATGTAGATGTTTGCTTTTTTAGGAGAGGGGTTAGGCAACAAACCCTGCATTTATGAATGTTGCATAAAAAAATATACTGAATATCCACAACGTTGGTAACTGTTTGTGTTGACGGGAGGAACAAAACAAGGTACAATACTTTTATCGGTAAAAGCGTTAAAGCATAAATCAATTAACGCTTTAACTCGTTAAATTAATTTAAGAGTGATGCGAAATCGCGTCCGGAAAGGGTGTTTCCTATGAAAAAGCTACTCTCCTTGCTGTTGGTTGCAGCTATGGCAGCTTCTGCTGTCGGCTGCGGAACCGCCGCTACTGCTCCCAAGCTTCCCCGCATAGGTATTGTCCAGTTGGTAGAACATTCTGCTCTGGACGAGGCATATAAAGGCTTTGTGGAGGGCCTAAAGGAGGCCGGATACGAAGACGGCAAGAATGTTACCATAGACTACCAGAATGCGCAGGGCGAACAGGCCAACTGTGTAACCATTGCAGAAAAGCTTATTAATGATAAGAGCGACCTGATACTGGCTATAGCTACCCCGGCGGCACAGGCTGTTGCCAACAAGACTACCACTATTCCTGTACTGGTAACGGCTGTTACCGACCCAGCCACTGCCAAGCTGGTGGCAACCAATGAGGCTCCCGGCGGCAACGTTACCGGTACCTCTGACCTGAACCCCATTGACAAGCAGATGGAGCTGCTGGTACAATTGGTACCTGGTGCCAAAAAGGTGGCTATGCTATACTGCTCCAGCGAGGCCAATTCTGAGTTTCAGGTAGGGCTTGCCAAGGAAATTCTCACTGCAAAGGGTATTGAGTGCTTTGATGCTACCGTATCCAACGCCAACGAAATTCAGCAGGTAGTGCAGTCGCTGGACGGACGTGCAGATGCTATCTACACCCCTACCGACAACATGATTTCTGCCGGAATGCCCACCGTAGTCAGTGTTGCCAACAGCATTGGCATTCCCGTTATTGTCGCTGAACCCGAAATGGTAAAGCGCGGGGGACTTGCCACCGATGGTCTTAACTACTTTAACCTGGGCAAGCAGACCGCCGCTATGGCAGTAAAAATACTGAAGGGCGAAGCAAAGCCTGCGGATATGCCTATTGAGTACCTGCAGGAAACCGAGCTGTTTGTAAATGCGGACACTGCTACTGCACTGGGACTTACCATTCCCGAGGAGCTGCTAAAGGCATCTACCGTTATAAAGAAATAATCATATAAAATGTGACAAAACAAGGCATATGCCTTGTTTTTGCCACGTATTTACCACCAATAGAAAGCGAGAGCAATCATGGAAATTTTGGGCGGCATTCTACGCGCTATCCCCGGCGCGGCATCACAAGGCGTACTTTGGGGCATTATGACCCTGGGTGTTTACCTCACCTATAAGGTGCTGGGCTACTCCGACCTTACAGTGGACGGAAGCTTTGCCACCGGGGGTGCAGTAAGCGCTATCCTTATCATGAATGGCATGAACCCATTCCTTACCTTGATATTTGCAACAGCAGCAGGGATACTTTGCGGTATTATGACAGGGCTGCTTCATACCTGGTTCAAAATACCCGCTATCCTCTCCGGCATACTGTCCATGATAGCGCTGTATTCTATTAATGTGCGCATTATGGACAATAAGGCTAACCTGCCTTTGTTGGGCGAGAAAACGGTTATAAGCATTATACAGGAAAGCTTTGGTGTCTCTATGAATGTGGCAACGCTCATTGTAGGTGCTGCACTGGGGGCTGTGCTCATTGCCCTGCTCTACTGGTTCTTCGGCACCGAGGTGGGAAGCGCTATCCGTGCTACCGGCAACAATGAAGCCATGGTACGGGCACTGGGTGCCAGCACCGATGTTATGAAGATACTGGGCCTGCTCCTAAGCAATGGACTGGTGGCACTTTCCGGCGCCCTGGTAGCACAGTCCCAAGGCTATGCCGATGTTGGCATGGGCACAGGTGCCATTGTTATCGGTCTTGCATCGGTTATTATTGGTGAAGTAATATTTGGCGTACGGTTCTCCTTTGCCTACAAGCTGGGCTCGGTGGTGGTGGGCTCGGTGCTGTACCGTGTTGTCATTGCGGTAGTGCTCCAGATGGGACTGCGTACCACCGACCTGAAGCTGTTTACGGCTGTGGTGGTTGCCATAGCACTGGGCTTCCCCGTATTCCGCAACTGGCTGCGGGAGCGGTTTCCACAGAAGAAAAAGGCAGGTGAACCTACATGCTAAAGATAGAACATATATCCAAGACCTTTAACACAGGCACTGTAAACGAAAAGAAAGCTCTTTGCGATGTAAGTCTGCACCTGGAGCCGGGCGACTTTGTTACCGTCATTGGTGGCAACGGCGCGGGAAAATCTACCCTGCTCAATATGGTAGCGGGTGTGTTCCAGTGTGACCGTGGTGCGGGCAGTATCCTGCTGGATGGCGAGAATATTACACGACAGCCCGAGCACAAGCGGGCCCGGCTGCTGGGACGTGTATTTCAGGACCCCATGCGCGGCACTGCCTCTGACATGGGTATAGAGGAAAACCTGGCTATGGCCTACCGCCGCGGTAAGCGTCGGGGACTGGGCTGGGGCATTACCGACAGCGAGCGGAAAAAATATGTAGAGGTGCTGGGCACACTGGATTTGGGACTGGAAACACGCCTGAAGGCCAAGGTGGGGCTGCTCTCCGGTGGCCAGCGACAGGCCATTACACTGCTTATGTCCACCCTGCAACGCCCCAAGCTGTTGCTGCTGGATGAACACACTGCCGCACTGGACCCCAAAACTGCCAAGAAGGTACTGGAGCTAACGGGGGAGATAGTGGCACGGGATAACCTGACCGCCCTGATGGTAACCCACAACATGAAGGATGCCATCCGCATGGGAAACCGACTGATTATGATGCATGAGGGACGCGTTATCTACGATGTGCGGGGCGATGAAAAGAAGAATCTGACCGTGCGTGACCTTCTGGATAAATTTGAAAGCCTTTCCGGTGATGAATTTGCCAATGATAGAGTGCTTCTTGCATAACAGGAAGTAAAATGTCGAAAAAGTAAATATACAATGCGTATAAAAACCGTTTGGAACAAAGATACTGTTCCTGACGGTTTTTTTGCGTAGTGTGGCGCATGGTGACGAAAAAATCCTGATGGCATATTATAGGGTAGGTGTGATTAAAGAGGAAAGGGCAGGGCAAAATAGAAGCATGACTTTTATTCAAAGAAAAGGAGTATGCAGCTATGACTGTAAAACGTGGTGATATATACTATGCCGACTTGAGTCCGGTGATAGGTTCAGAGCAGGGCGGAATGCGCCCAGTGCTTATAGTACAGAACGACGTGGGCAACAAATTCAGCCCTACCGTCATTGCGGCGGCTATTACCAGCCAGCGGGACAAAGCACAGCTACCAACACATATTCAGCTGTCGTCCCAAAGCTGCGGGCTGTCCAAAGACTCAGTAGTACTGCTGGAGCAGGTGCGCACCATCGATAAGAAACGGCTAAAGGAAAAGATGGGCCGGATAGAAGACTCTGCCATGGGGGAGATAGACAGGGCGCTAACCATCAGCTTTGGGCTGGGAGAAAAAACATCGGGAAGCGATACATAGACATATCGCAAAGCCCACGGACGTGGAAAGCTTGAAAGGATAAGGCCGCCTAAGAAGATTTGGCGGCCTTTTTGATGTTTTTTGGAGATTTATAGAGTTGTAAAGGGAAATGCTTGACAGCATACAGAAAAGCCGTTATAATAATCAAGTTGGATAAATGTAAAGGGAAGTACTTTACAAAGAGGAGGCAGCGGTGTGACTAAAAATCTGGAAGTTTCAGTGCTGTTGGATTTCTATGGGAGTATGCTTACCGATAAACAGCGTGATGTGGTAGAGCTATACTACAATGAGGATCTTTCACTGGCCGAGATTGCCGCCCACAGCGGTATTACACGGCAGGGTGTGCGAGATTCCATTAAGCGGGCAGAGGCACAGCTCATTGAATATGAGGAACGGCTACAGCTTGCCGCGCGCTTCCGGAAAATCCAAGATTGTCTGGAGGAAATCATTAAACACGCAGAAGAGATTCATGAGTTCGACCAGCGGTTTGGTGCCCATAGTCAGATAGACGAGCGGGCAAAGCGCATAGTAGCGCTGGCAAACCGTATAGTAGACGAAGAGTAGGAGGACTGACAGCTTGGCTTTTGAAGGACTTAGCGAAAAACTTGCTTCAACATTTAAAAAACTGAAAAATAGAGGCAAGCTGAGCGAGGCGGATGTTAAGGAAGCCATGCGGGAGGTGCGCCTGTCGCTGCTGGAGGCCGATGTAAACTATAAGGTAGCAAAGGACTTTGTCGCCAAGGTTACCGAAAAGGCCGTCGGTGGTGAGGTGCTGGGCAGCATGACCCCCGGACAGCAGGTTGTAAAGATAGTTAACGACGAGCTGACCGAGCTTATGGGAAGCACCCATACCCGCATCAACCTAAGCTCCCGTATTCCCACCATTATTTTGATGTGTGGACTGCAGGGTTCCGGTAAAACCACCCACAGTGCAAAGCTTGCGTATTTCTTTAAACAGCAGGGCAAACGGCCGCTGCTGGTGGCATGTGACGTTTACCGTCCCGCTGCCATAGAACAGCTGAAGGTAGTGGGCGAAAAGGCCAACACCCCCGTATTCGAAATGGGGCAGGGCGACCCTGTCACCATAGTGAAGAAGGCGCTTTCCCATGCCAACGACTACGGCAACGACATTGTTATTATCGACACCGCCGGACGGCTGCACATAGACGAGGCACTTATGGACGAGCTAAAGGCTATTAAGGCCGTAGCAAAACCCCATGAGATACTGCTGGTTATCGACTCGATGACCGGACAGGACGCTGTAAACGTTGCAACCAGCTTTGATGCCGCACTGGGCATTGACGGTGTGATACTGACCAAGCTGGACGGCGATACCCGTGGTGGTGCGGCACTATCGGTGCGGGCTGCTACAGGCAAACCCATCAAGTTTGCAGGTATAGGCGAGAAGATTGGCGATTTGGAGCCTTTCCACCCCGACCGTATGGCCTCCCGTATACTGGGCATGGGCGACGTAATGAGCCTGATAGAAAAGGCCAGCGGCCAGATGGACGATAAGAAGGCCATAGAGATGGCCAAAAAGTTTCAGCAGAACAAGGGACTGGACTTTAACGACCTGCTGGAACAGATGGCACAGATGAAAAAAATGGGCTCTATCAGTAAGCTGATAGACATGATACCCGGCGGCAATAAAGTGAGCGAGGACGATTTGCAGCGTGGTGAAAAGCAGATGAAAACCACCGAGGCCATTATCCTTTCCATGACACCTGCCGAACGGGCAAAGCCCACCCTGATAGACCCCAAGCGGAAGCGGCGTATAGCTGCCGGAAGCGGAACACGGGTAGAGGATGTAAACCGACTGCTGCGGCAGCTGGAAGACACCAAAAAGATGATGAAACAGATGAGCGGTATGAAGCACCGCGGAAGAATGCCTATGGGCGGTATGCCCCCCGGTGGAATGCCCCCCGGTGGAATGCCCTTTTAGCACAGAACACCGTAACAGTTAGCTCTGATGGATTTCAACTCGAAGCCATCCGAACATAAAAAATTTTTGGAGGAAAAATAAATGGCAGTAAAAATCAGACTTCGCCGCATGGGCGCAAAGAAAGCACCTTTCTATCGTATAGTTGTAGCAGATTCCCGTTACCCCAGAAATGGCCGTTTCATTGAGGAAGTAGGCTACTATGACCCCACCAAGAACCCTTCTGTAATAAAGGTTGACGCAGAGAAGACCAAGAAGTGGATTGCCAACGGCGCACAGCCTACCGATACCGTTAAGAACATCCTCAAAAAAGAGGGCGTCCTGTAATGGAAAGGCTTATTGAAGCCATGGCCAAGGGCCTTGTGGACGATAAGGATGCGGTAACAGTTACTGTTGATGAGCCTATGGAGGACGGAACAGTTGTCTATCACCTGCATGTGGGTCCCGAGGATATGGGGCGGGTTATTGGAAAGCAGGGCAGAATTGCCAAGGCTATCCGTACCGTTCTGCGTTCCGCAGCCAACAAAGAAAACCGCAAGGTTGCCATGGAAATTGATTGATTCCGAAGGCCTGTCCTATGGACGTGCGCTATGCGTATTCTTGGGAAAATGATTTGAATTTACAATGGATGGTATTTATGGGGTGGGCTTAGCCTACCCCTTTTGCTAAAGAAGGGATGAACACAGGAATGAAGCAGAGATTTCTGGAATGTGGAAAGATAGTAGCCATACATGGGCTGAAGGGAGACCTGAAGGTGCAGTGCTGGGGCGGCAGTCCCGAGGAACTGTGCGACTTTGGGACACTCTTTTTTGACAAGGGTGAAAAGCCTGTAACCGTGGAGAAGGCCAGAATGCAGAAGAACATGGTGCTGCTGAAACTGGAAGGGGTGGATACACCCGAACAGGCACAGGCGCTGCGGGGCAAGGTGCTCTACATCGACCGTGAGCTGGATAATTTGGAAGAAGGGCAGTACTATATACAGGACCTCATAGGCTTGCGTGTGGTAGATGCCGATGACGGACACCTTTACGGTACCCTCTGTGACGTTTCCGAGACAGGAGCAAACGACGTATACCATATCCGCTTTGAGGATAGCACCGTGAAGCTGATTCCCGCCATTCCCCAGGTGGTACTAAAGATAGACATTGACGCGGGGGAGATGACCATTCGCCCGTTGGTAGGACTTTTTGAAGATGAGGAAGATGACCGTGAGGTTTGATATAGCGACACTGTTTCCCGACATGTGCCGTCGGGTAGTGGAAGAGAGCATTATTGGCAGAGCTGTAAAGGCAGGCAAGCTGACAGTGGGAATCCACAATATCCGCGAATATGCCTTTAATAAATGGAACCGTGTAGACGACAGCACCTACGGCGGTGGTATGGGCATGCTGATGCAGGCAGAGCCCATCTACCTGTGTTATCAGGATATTGCCATAGACCTGCCCGAGAAGCCTCATGTAATATTTATGTCCCCCCAAGGGAAGCCACTGACCCAGCAGAGGGCCATTGAACTTTCCCAGATGGACAGAAGCCTGCTCATTATCTGCGGACACTACGAGGGTGTAGACCAGCGGGTGCTGGATGAGATAGTGGATGAGGAAATATCCATAGGGGACTATGTGCTTACCGGCGGGGAGCTGGGAGCCTTGGTACTGGTGGACTGCGTAGGCAGGCTCTGCCCCGGTGTACTGAGCGACGAGCTTTGTTTTACCGAGGAGAGCCACTACAACGGCCTTCTGGAATATCCCCAGTACACCAAGCCTGCCATATGGCATGACCGCCAGGTGCCGGAGGTACTGGTAAGCGGCCACCATGCCAATATTGCCAAATGGCGGCGGCAGCAGTCGCTGCGAAACACCTACCTGAAACGCCCCGACCTTTTGGAGCAGGCGGAGCTGGACAAGCACGACATCAAGTATTTGGAGCAGCTGAAAGCCGAGCTCCATGAGACGGAGTAAGAGGTGACGGAAAAATGACCGGAACACTGGTGAATGCCGCTGCTGTCATGGCAGGTGGATGTTTGGGACTATGCATAAAGCGGGGACTGAATGAACGGATACAGAAGTCGGTAACTGCCATGCTGGGCCTTGCTACCGCCATTATCGGGCTAAACGGCGTGCTTGCTATTATGCTTCGTGCAGATGTCACTACCGGAAAGATATCCTCCTCGGGAGAGCTGCTGCTGCTTATAAGCCTTGCAGTGGGTGCTGCCATAGGGGAATGGATGCGCATAGAAGACCGGCTGGAGCAGGTAGGCGAACGTATTGAAAAGCGGCTGGGCGCCAGCAATTTTTCCAAAGGCTTCATCAGTGCTTCCATCCTCTTCTGCGTAGGTGCCATGACCATCATCGGTTCCATAAACGACGGACTTACCGGTGACAGCAGGGTACTGTTCATAAAAAGTACGCTGGACTTTATTGCCGCTATTATTATGGCTTCCGCACTGGGTGTAGGCGTCCCCTTTGCTGCCATTACCGTACTGCTGTATCAGGGTGCACTCACCCTGTGCGCCGGCATGCTTTCCACCGTACTGGCAGGGGTGCTGCTGGATCAGGTTTGTATGGTGGGCTATGCAATTGTTATCTGCATTGGCATCAATTTTTTCGGAATACTAAAGATTAAGACGGCCAGCCTGCTTCCTGCACTGTTCGTACCAATAGTGTACAATATGCTGTCGTTGTTGAAAACATTGTGGTGAATAGGCACAAATAAGCCCCTGCGCTAACCCCGATATATAGAAAACAAGCAGAATTTGAACAATATTGGCAGGAACCTTCCAATATTACATTGACGACTGGGTTACTTATGGTATAATCATAGTGATAGAAGATGAGTATCCAACTAAAAGTTTATGTATAGGAGAGATATCAATTATGTTTGTTAAAGAAGTTACCGTACAGAATCATGTAGGGCTGCACGCCAGACCCGCCACATTTTTTATTCAGAAAGCCAATGAATTTAAGTCCTCCATCTGGGTGGAGAAGGAAGAGCGTCGTGTAAATGCCAAGAGCCTGTTGGGTGTACTTTCCCTGGGTATTGTAGGCGGCACCGGCATTCGCATTATTGCAGATGGCACCGATGAGCAGACTGCTGTTGATGCACTGGTTAAGCTAATCGAGTCCGGCTTTGCTGAGTAAGCAATTTGAATGAAATTGGCATATCTCTTGCTTCGCACCTTCTTGCGTACCTTTGTACGCGGCGTCGGCTTGAAGCTGCGACCTATGCACAATTTGCTTCAAATTGAGGTTTGCGAAGTATGTGTACCTTTGTACGCGACGGTGTGCAAGATGCTTACCTGCGCTCAACCGAATCCCAATTGTGTGAAATTGGAATGCCATACTAAAAAAAGAATCCGGAGGGTGCGTGGTCTATTTACCGACTACGCACCTTTTTGAAATTTTCCATGCACGGAGGTGAGAGGATGAACGAGGAAAAGCTGGCGGAACTGCGCCAAAAAACCCTGACACTGCCCCAAGAGCCGGGGGTTTACCGCATGCGGGGCAAGGCAGGGGAGATTATCTACATTGGCAAGGCAAAGTCGCTGAAAAATCGGGTATCCTCCTACTTCCGTTCGGTGGATAAACACCAGCTGAAGGTCTACCGTATGGTGGAGAATGTTTGGGATTTTGACTATATTGTCACCGACAGCGAGTTTGAAGCCCTGGTGCTGGAATGCAGCCTCATAAAGCTGCATAGGCCAAAGTATAACATTCTACTAAAGGACGATAAGGGTTACAGCTATATTAAGATATCCAAAGGGGACTATGGACGCATTACCGCCGAAAAGGTGAAAACCGAGGGGGACGGGGTCTATCTAGGGCCGTACATGTCGGGTCTGGTGGTAAAGGAAACGGTGGACGAGGCTGTAAAGGCATTTCGCCTGCCCTGCTGTTCCCGACGGTTCCCGGAAGATTTACGCAAAGGGCGTCCCTGCCTGAACTATCACATTAAGCAGTGTATGGGCGTTTGCACTGGAAGAGTATCCCGGGAGGCCTACAGTGAGGCCCTTTCCGAAGCCATCGACTTTATAAAAAACGGCGGTGCCCAGTCGGTTCCCATACTGACTGCCAAGATGGAGGCAGCAGCGGAGACGCTGGACTTTGAAAAAGCCGCCCGCTACCGTGACCGGATAAACGCCATTAACCGCATTACCGACCAGCAGAAGGTGATTGCCTATAACCACAAAAGCTTGGATGTGGTTGCAGCGGTACAGGCGGAAGATACGGTCTATCTGGCAGTGCTTATCTTTCGGGATGGTCGGCTGCGGGATAAGCGCAGCTATACGCTGGATTTCTTTGAAAGCATGGACACCGTGCTGGAAGGCTTTCTGCTAAGCTACTATGACGGCGGAGACGACCTTCCCTCCGAGCTATTTATAGACCGGGACTTCCCCGACCGTGGGCTAACTGCACAGCTGCTAAGCCAGAGCAACGGCAAAAAGCTGACCATAACCGTACCCCAGCGTGGACAGAGCCTACAGCTGGTGGAGATGGCACGAAACAATGCCGCCCAAGAGCTGAGCCAAAAGACAAACCGTACAGGCAAGGAACTGGCGGCTGCCGACCAGCTGGGACGGCTGTTGGGTCTTGCTGCTACACCTATGTATATAGAAGCCTATGATATCTCCAACATTGGTGGACAAACTATAGTGGGTGGTATGGTGGTGTTCGAAAAAGGAAGGCCACAGCGGAAATACTATAAACGGTTTACCATTCGCGACCTGCAGCAGCCCGACGACTATGCCGCCATGGACCAGATGCTTATGCGGCGGTTTGGGCGGTATCTGGACGAGAATGATAAGGACAAGGGCTTTAAAACATTGCCCGACCTGATGCTTATTGACGGTGGAGCAAACCATGTATCGGTGGCAAAATCGGTACTGGAGCGATTGGGGCTTAGTATACCTGTCTTTGGCATGGTGAAGGATAGCCACCACCGTACCCGTGCCATTTCGGCAGGGAACGAGGAGATTGCCATAAACGCAAACCGCAGTGTATTTTCACTGGTGACCTCCATTCAGGATGAGGTGCACCGCTACTCCATAGAATATTCTCGCAGCAGCCACCGAAAAAATGGTATGACTACCCGTCTTTTGTCCATTGAAGGAATAGGAGAAGGCAGAGCGGCAGCGCTGTTCCGCCACTTTAAAACCTACAAGGCCATGCTGGAAGCCACGCCGGCGGAGCTTCGGGCAGTAAAGGGAATGACAGCCAAGGCAGCGGAAAATCTGTACGCCTTTTTGCATGAGAATGACAATTCAAAAGATGCCACAAGGGATTGACATCTCACGCTGTTTTTACTATGATGTACTATAGGTATGTAATTTTTTTGATATAGGAGACTGAATTTGAGAGTTATAACAGGTAGCGCCCGAGGCAGAAAACTTATTACGTTGGAGGGCACCGATGTGCGCCCCACCACCGATATGGTAAAGGAAGCTATGTTCAGCATGATACAGTTCGAGGTGGAGGGTGCACGGGTTCTGGACCTCTTCTGCGGCTCGGGTCAGCTGGGCGTAGAAGCCCTGAGCCGTGGTGCAGCTTACTGCACTTTTGTAGACCTTTCCCGGGACGCTCAGAGTGTCACACGGGAAAATTTGCAGGCAACCGGCCTTTCGAAGAATTCCAAAGTGGCGGCTATGGACGCTATGGCGTTCCTGAAAACCACCGGAGCGGAATTTGACATTGCGCTGCTGGACCCCCCATACAGCAAGGGGCTGGTAAGTGATGCCCTGCCCATGCTGGCGGACAAGATGTCGGAAAGCGGCGTTATCCTTTGTGAAACAGCACTGACCGACGAGCTGCCCGAAACAGTTGGGGATTTTTCAGTGGTGAAAAGCACCCGCTACGGCAAAATAAAGCTGACTGTTTACCGCAGGGTGCAGGGGGAAGACTGATGAAAACAGTAATCTGCCCCGGTAGCTTTGACCCCATTACCAATGGACACATGGATATTATTCGAAGAGCCAGCGGGCTTTTTGATAAGGTCATTGTAGTGGTGGCGTACAACCTAGAAAAGCATGGATACTTTACACCGGAAGAACGGCGTGATATGATAATGAAAGCGCTGTCCCACGAGGACGGCATGAAAAACGTGACGGTGGAGCTATGGAACGGACTTTTGGTGGATTTTGTAAGCCAGAAGGGTGCCAGTGCCATTGTGAAAGGTCTGCGGGCTGTCTCCGACTTTGAATACGAATTTCAGATGGCGCTGACCAACAGCAAGCTGTTGCCCGGCTGTGAAACCATCTTCCTTACCCCCTGTGCCCAGAATATGTACCTGAGCTCCAATATTGTACGGCAGGTAGCGGGACTTGGCGGGGATATTCATGACTTTGTACCGGAATGTGTTCTGGCAGATATTAATAATAAGCTTTTGGCAAAGTAATATGTATATTCAGTGCCCACAGCGTTTTGAAAGGGGTTTTCAGCATTATGGCAACCATTGATGTACTGCTCAATAATCTTGATGAGGTCGTCGAAAATTCTATGAGCCTTCCGCTTTCCGGCGGTAGGTGCATTGTCGACGCTGAACGAATCCGAGAAATTATTGACGATATCCGTTTGCAGATGCCCAACGAGATTAAACAGGCGAAGGCTGTAGTAGCGGACAGAAACGAGATACTGTCCATGGCAAAACGGGAAGCCGAGGGGCTTATCCGCAAGGCGGAGGAGCGTGCCAAGGCGTTGGTGGAGCAGGATACCATTGTGCGGCAGGCAAACAGCAAGGCGCTTGCTATGCTCAATGAAGCGAACCAGAAGGCTGCGGAGATTATGTCCCAGTCCACGGCAAAGGCAAACGAGCTGACCACCCAATCCACCGCCAGAGCAACTGAAACGCTGACACAGGCAACCATGCGTTCTCGTGAAATGAAGCAGGCAGCCTATGAATTTTCCGAGACCTCCCTGCGAAATGCGGAGGAGGCATTGGCAAACTCCCTAAATGAAGTGCGTAGCACACGGCAGGCCCTGAAAGCCAGCGCCGCTACCCAGATTGCCACAAGAGGACAGTCCAATACATAATATGTACCAGAACCACCTTTTTGGAAACTATCTCCAAAAAGGTGGTTCTTTTTTTGTGCAAAAAACTTGTGTTTTGACCATGCTTAGGCCGCATTTTTCCTAGGTATAATAACTGTGTAAGGGGGGATAGATACGAAACTACAGGACAATGAGAAAGCGGTAAGGGTGAAAAAAAGCAGTGAGGAGCGGCTGCGGGAACAGATTGTACGCGCACTCCGAAGTATTGCGTTTACCACCAGCCCGGACTACGGCGGCATGGAGGTAAAACTAAAGGACTCTATAAAGGCTTTGGAACTACTCTGCAAGCTGCACGGTTTTTTGGGTGCGGACAAAAAGGAGAGCGATACAGGGCAGCTGGACGAGCTTATTGAGGGGCTACGAGGAACCGCAGTGGCCGAAGAAGAGGAGGATGTGGAGGAGGATGTATAGCAGCAAACAGCGGGCACTTATGGGACTATGGCAGTCGGGCGGGCTACGGCGCATAAACCTGCTGGAAGGGTCGGTGCGTTCGGGTAAAACCTGGATAAGCCTGGTGCTGTGGGCATTCTGGGTATCCGCTTCCCCTGCAGATGGCTGCTACCTAATGGCGGCAAAAACACTGGGCACCCTGAAACGAAACTGTTTGGAGCTGCTGATTGCCCTAGTGGGGGAACAGAACTTTAACTACAGTCTGTCCCGTAAGGAGGGGAGCCTCTTTGGGCGGCGAATATTTTTGGAGGGCGCAGGGGATGCCCGTGCCGAAAACAAGATACGGGGTATGACCCTGGCAGGAGCCTACTGTGACGAGCTGACCCTGTTTCCCAAGGACTTTTTTGCCATGCTGCTCAGCCGTATTTCTGCCCCGGGGGCAAAGCTGTTTGCTACCACCAACCCCGACAGCCCCGAGCACTGGCTTATGACCGACTACATAAACCGCCGGGAGGAGCTGGATATGCTGGTGGAACGTTTCCTGATAGAGGACAATACCTTTCTGGATAGGGGATATGTGGAGAGCCTAAAAAAGGAGTACACCGGTGTTTTCTACGACCGATACATACTGGGGCATTGGACCCGTGCAGAGGGACTGGTATACCCCATGTTTGCCGAAGACAGGCACATTACCGACTGCATGCCCGAAGATGGGCAATGGTACATTTCGGTGGACTATGGGACGGTAAACCCCTGTTCCATGGGGCTATGGTGCCTTGACGGTGGAAAAGCGATACGGGTAAGAGAGTACTACTACAGCTCCCGTGCGGGGGAACACCGAGGACAGCAGAAAACCGACGAAGAATACTACGAAGAGCTGGAAAAGCTTGCAGGCAAAAAGAACATACGTTCCGTAATTGTGGACCCGTCGGCGGCTTCCTTCATAGAGTGTATTCGCCGCCACAGGCAGTTTCGGGTGCGAGGTGCGGACAACCGTGTGGTGGACGGAATACGGTTGGTATCCTCCCTGCTGGGGGAGGATAGACTGCTCATCCACAAGAGCTGCAAGGACTGGCTGCGGGAGGTGCGTGCCTACAGCTGGGAAGAAAAGGGTAGCAGCGACAGGGTAGTAAAGGAGTTTGACCATGCCATGGATGACACACGGTACTTTTGCAGTACCATCATGGGCAGGCTGTTGAAACGGGAGGAGAAGTTGGCAGAATGAACTGGCTGGAAAGGGTGAGAACTATTTTTAACGACAAGGAACAGGCATGGGCGGTAAAGGATGATATGAAAGACCAGATATCCCGCTGGGGGAGGCTGTACCGTCAGGGAAGCCTGCAAGGAACAGGCAGCTTGCGGCTTCCGGCGGCCATTGCCTCGGAGCTGGCACGGCTGGCAGTGTGCGAGCTGGAAACACGACTGACAGGTGGGGTGCGGGCGGAGTTTTTACAGCAGCAGTACGCAGAAGCGGTAGCTGCACTGCGGGGATGGGCGGAATATGGCTTTGCCTGCGGTGGTATGGTGCTAAAGGTGGTTCCGCAGGAAAAAAGCCTCCGTGTAGAATGCATAGGTGCGGACTGCTTTACCCCGCTGGGCTACACCGACGGGCAGATGACCGCAGCGGAATTTACCGAGACAGCCTATTACCAAGGCAGACGCTACCGCCGGGCGGAGCGGCACAGGCTACAGGATGGCAGGTATGAGATTACCAACACTGCTACCGACAGCAGCGGCAGAATGGTGCCGCTGGAACAGCTGCCCCAGTGGAGTGACCTGGCCCCCAGTGTGGTGCTGGAAGGGGTGACACGCCCCCTGTTTGTATACTTCCGCACGCCTATGGCAAACAGCACACAGCCCCAGTCGCCCCTTGGGGTGTCGGTATATGCAAATGCGGTGGAGCTGATAGCACAGGCGGAGGAACAGTGGGAGCGGATAGACTGGGAGTACAGGGGCAGTGAGTTGGCACTGGATGCCAGTGAAGATCTGTTCGAACACCGCAGAGACGGCAGTGTGGTATTGCCAGAGGGTAAGGAGCGGCTGTTCCGTGCCTACGACATTGACATCGGACAGAGCAGCGGCAAGTTTCTGGAAGTGTTTTCTCCCGCCATTCGGGATGATTCGCTCTTTAATGGGTTCAATAACATCCTGCGCCGCATTGAATTTAACTGCGGGCTGGCATACGGTACGCTTTCCGACCCACACAATGTGGAACGCACTGCCGAGGAGATAAAGGCGGGCAAGCAGCGGAGCTATTCCACCGTATGTGACCTACAGAGGGCACTGGAGCGTGCCCTGCGGGAGCTGGCAGAGGTGCTGGACATCTGGACAACCCTAACGGGCTGCTGTGAAGCGGGGGACTATACAGCG
>JAVXNK010000030.1:0-26934 GCA_036645835.1 Angelakisella sp.
TTTTTTGCGAGGACATATTGATTACAAATCGGTAGCCCCTTGGTATTTTCCTGCAGATCGCCCATCTGCACACCAGACTTCCTTGTTTCTAATGAACTATTTTTAATTAATTTTAAATCTTCCTTAAGCCTATGGCGACTACTTTTAAAGGTCATCTGTCTCCTCTCTTACATCTATATTGATAAATGCGCTTTCTATTTGCAATTACTCTAAAGGGACTATATACAGTAAAAACTTTAACTATTTTACCAAATTAACAAAACAAATTAGTAAAAAGATTAAATAATGTTCCAAACTTTTTCCTGCTCTGTTGTAAGAGCAGGAAACATATGCTATATTGATAAACATTCATATTAGCTTGCCAGATTGGGGCAAGAGTCTCTACGTGGTTACCCATAACCTACGCTATGAATGCTTATTTTGTGTTGAAATTATATGGAAGCACAGGCAATATTTGTGTCTCCAAAAGCATTCAGAGTCCTCTCTGAATGCTTTTTTTATTTTTTTCAGCAATCTATTCAAAGTAAAAAAGAAAGAGTAAGGTGGCCTTATGAACAAAATGGATGCCAAATTTGCCCGTGTAATGATTTGGGAACAGCTACGAAAGGTTGCAAAGCCAGATTCCCGTTTCAGCTTTAACTTTGCCGAGTTTATTACCGACTATGAGGGAAGCGAAAAGGGCGCTGATCTTCTGGTTGCCCAAGACTTCTATCGCAATGCAAAGGTTTGCTTTGTAACCCCGGACAACAATATGGATCAGCTGCGGGAATACATCATTCGAGACAAAAAGACCTTGATTATGACCAACTACAGCATTTCCAGAGGCTTTTTCCTGCTGGAACCCGGTATGGTGCCGGAAGGTAAAGAAGAACTGGCCTCCACATTAGATGGAATTCAGAGATTCTGGAAGCACTGCACCCTTGCCCAGCTAAAAGAAAAGGTAACGCACATTGATATGCTGGTTACCGGCGCCAGTGCCATTACCCCCAGCGGCATTCGATTTGGTAAAGGCCATGGCTATTTTGATCTGGAGTGGGCCATGCTTTACACCATGGAGCTGGTTTCTGAGCAGTCTGTAATTGTTGCTGCAGGCCATGACTGTCAGGTAGTGGATGTGGATGTGGAAGTACGAGAGTATGACACTGCTATTGACTATATCGTTACCCCCACCCAAGTAATTCACACCAGAAACGAATTCCCCCGTCCTACCAGAGGAGTCATCTGGAGCATGCTAGAGAGTGATATGATTGGCAGAATGCCTCCCCTACAGGAGCTTTGGTGGCAAATAGCCTGCAAATAACAAAAGCCGCTGCTGCTTCCCGACCATGCAATGCCTCCGAAAGGCTTTTCACAGGTGGGCAAAGGGAGGTTTAGCGCATGGCGAAGTGTCAGCAGTGCAGGAGAAACAATGAAAACAGAACATAAACAACTACTTAAGGCAATGCTGGTACATTTGATTGGGGTAATGCTCCTAGGCTTTGGAATTGCTATTTTTGTAACTGCACAGCTGGGTTCTGACCCCATAACAGTTTTGGCAGACGGCGTTCATCAGGTTTTTTCCATCACCATCGGGTCTGCCATGATTTTTCTCAATGGAGTGGTCCTCCTAGTCGTATTTTTATTTCGGCGTAGCTATATCCGCATCGGAACCTGGATTTCTGCAATAATGACCGGTGTCTTCGTGGATATATTTATTTTGCTTATCAGTCAGCCTCTGCAAACTGTGGCTTCCCTGCCGGGAAAGCTCTTGGTACTCCTGGTGGGCTGCGCAGTGATTGGCCTTGGCATTGCACTCTACCTAAGCGCAGATATTGGTGTATCCTTAGGTGACCTAATTTGCCTTATCCTAACCACAGAAAAAGGCTGGCAATATCGGTGGATAAAAATCACCCTAGACTTTTCCTTTGTTGCAATCGGCTTTTCCCTAGGCGGCAAGGTTGGGCTGGGCACCATTGTAGGAGCACTGGTTGTAGGGCCGCTGGTACAGGTATTTATGCCCTTTGCAAAGAAAGTTTGCATTTAACCATTCTTTTCTTAAAAAAGGGAATAAGCAAAAGTACCAAAAAATTATAAAGTTCTCGCATCAATCCTCCAACAAGATGGTTCCCTGAAAGCTTTGGTTGTGTATAACCTACAAAATGCACTTTGTGTTTTGAACCAATGTAGCAATATGGTGCGCAGATTATTGACACGGCATGAAAAACGAAGAAAAACGGCGAAAGAGCAATGTATTCCGGGGCAAAAAATGATTTCTGCATCTGACAGACCAAATTCGATTTTGGGAATGGGTCATGGGTATCGTATAATCATAATCAGCGAAATGATAAGTCAACTTGCCATTTAATGATAAGTCAACTTGCCATTTCTGGTGACGAAAGGGATGGTAGCACATGTTAAAGCAACACGACTATACCCCCATCTACAGAAGAATCATGCAAGGAATCATTGATGACATTGCCAATGGTGTGTTTGAAGCCGGCGACATGATTCCAAGCCAGTTTGAGTACGCTGAAAAATACCAGGTAAGCAGAGTGACTGTGCGGGAGGCAATAAACAAGCTGGTTTCCCGAGGGTTGCTGCAAACCATCCGCGGAAAAGGTACCTTCGTTGCGAAGCCTACAGGGGCCAGCTCCGGTTATAACCGCACCGCCGGTTTCTCCTATTCCATTGACAATATCCGTCATTCTCCGAAGGAGCAGGGCGTTTTTTCAAAGGTAATTTTTCTGGGAGAGGTAGAAGCCGATAAGCATGTAGGCAAAAAGTTGGAAATGGCTCCCGGTGGTAAGGTAGTAAAAATTGTGCGGGTAAGATACATTAGCTCCATGCCCATTGCAATGGAAACCTCCTATATCAATCGGCAGTTTGTCAGCAATGTGGACTTTTCCAAGGAAAACCTGGAAACAGGTTCCCTTTACCAGGTACTGGCCGAAAAAGCCGGCATCCGCTACAAATATACCGATGAAACCTTTTGTGCAACCCTTTGCCCCCAGCATTTTACCGAATACTTTGGCTTTGATGATGAGCCGGTAATGTCCATTGTCCGTGTCAGCTACATTGAGGGAGACATTCCCGTAGAGTACTGTGAAAACTACCAGCGTACCGACGTATGGAACATTAAAGTAAGAACCTATAGCAACCGATAGTCCTTCTTTTTTTGCTGCGGCGAAATAAGAATACCCCATAATTATTTATTTTAGGAGGAACAGCAATGAACACATACTCTAAAATCTTAGGTGGCCTTTTGGGCGGTGCAGTGGCAGATGCCATGGGTGCTGCTACCGAAACAAGAAGCCCCATTCTTATTAAAGAACGGTTCGGAGGATACGTAAAGGAGCTGATTGCTGCTCCCGAGGATACCTTTGGCCGTGGCCTTACCCCCGTTGGCTTTGTAACTGACGACTTTAGCCTTGCTTACTTCACCGCCGTGGAGATTGCCCGGAACAAAGGCGTGATAAACGATGAAGTTGCTCGCAATGCTCTAATTACCTGGAGTGAACACCCCGAGTTCTTTGACAACTACGCCGGTCCTACCACCAGAGCTGCCGTCATGAAGCTAAAGGGTGAGCATGTAGAGACTCCCAACTCCTTCTTGGCTTGTGACAACAATAAGGCAACCAACGGCTCTGCCATGAAGATTTCCCCTGTTGGCTTTGTGACCCCCGGTGACCTGGACAAGACCATTGACAATGTGTTCACCATCTGCAAAGACACCCACTTCAATAACCTTTGCCTGTCCGGTGCCAGTGCTGTTGCCTGTGCCGTCAGCCGTGCAATGGAGCAGGATGCTGACCTGTACAGCGTGGTTCAGGCAGGTCTTTACGGCGCCAGAACCGGTATGGACAGAGGCAACCGGGAAGCTACCAGACTTGCAGGCCCCTCGGTGGAAAAGAGAATGCAGCTGGCCATTGAAATCGGCCTGAAGTACTCTCATGACTGGGAAACTGCAATGCTTGAGCTGGGTGACGTGGTTGGTTCCAGCATCCATATCTCCGAATCGGTTCCCGCAGTATTCGGCTGTTTGGTAGCCACTGCCGGAAATCCCATGGAGTCCATCTACATGGGCGTCAACATCGGTAATGATACCGATACAGTTGCAACCATGGCAGGCGCTATTGCAGGCACCCTCAAGGGTCATGGAGCATTCCGTGCTGATCATCTGGAAATCATCAACAAGGCAAACAACTTCAACCTGGAGCAGCTGGCAAAGGATTTGGCTGACTGCCTGTAATAACTAAGCCCAACAGATAGAGTCGGGGGTACCCGTAAAAATTTATGCCGATGTAGAGCGGCGGAATGGACAATAGGTATGAACCAAAACAACTATATCGTTGCCATAGGCTGTAATGCCATCGATGAATATTACAAGGCCGACTTTTTCCCTGTAGCCGGTGACAAAGCGCTGATTACCCATACGGACAGCATTCCAGGAGGGATGATTCCCAATGCAGCCTCTGTTATGAGCAGGCTGGGGGCAGAATGCTTTCTTCTGGATACTCTGGGAGAGGATGAATACACCCAGCAGCTTCTGGATGACATGCACCACTACGGAATAAAAACCGACTACATAGAGGTTATTCCCGGCGTTCCAAACAGCAAAACCATCATTATATTGGCGCAGGATGAGAAAACAATTCTTGTGGTAACCAACAAGCAAAAGCGGTTTATTACCATCGACGCAGCCAGACAACAGCTTCTCAATGGTGCCGGTTATGTCTATACCATTATCCCGGACCTAAAAAAGTTGCCTGACTATGAAGCTTTGGTATCCGAGTTTACAAGCAAGGGTGCAAAGCTGGTTATTGATGCGGAAAACTCCACCTTTGCCGACAAGGTTACAGATCGGTTCTTCTTTGACGCTGCATCGGTCATTATCTTCAACGAGCACTCTCTGGACAAATACTGTGCAGAAGAGGGCGAGGCTGCTCTGGAACAGCTTATTGGCAGCAGTGATAAGATTATTTTGATTACCCTGGGAACCGAGGGATGCCGCATCAAATCGAAGGATGAGGATTTCTCCATTCCTGCCTACCACCTGAAGCCTGTAGATACCACCGGAGCGGGAGACTGCTTTAACGGTACCTTTATATACGGCTTAACCCAAGGCTGGCAGCTAAAACAATGTGCAGAATTTGCTACTGCGGCGGCAGCAAGGTCCATTCTCTTTAAAGGTGCACGGACCGGTGCCGTAGAATTAAGCAAAATAAAAGAATTTAAAGAAAAAGGCGGTAACTTAACATGAAAAGAGTAATTGCAGGATTATTGGCAGCAGCACTCATGGCGTTCTCTCTGGTAGGTTGTTCTGGCGGAAGCACAAGCAGCAGCTCTGCTGCCGGCACCGGCGACAAGGCTGAGAGCAGCAGTGCGGAAGCAAAGAAAACAGCAGCAATGATCGTTCAGATTCCCGCAGGTGACCCCTTTATCGAGCTTGCCTATGCAGGTGTAAAGCAGCTGGGCGAAAAGTACAACATGGATACCAAAATCATTGAAGCTCTGGACAAGTCCGAGCACGTAGAGCAGATTCGTTCCATGGCAAAAATAGGTGCAAACCCCATCTATGTTCTTTGGGATGAGCTGGGAGAGGCCGTTCTGGAGGTTGCTCCCCTGTACCCCGACACAAAGTTCATCATAGGCGATGCTTATGTTAAGAGCGACCTTCCCAACGTAGCAACCATCGTGGTGGAGCCCTATGAGTCCGCTTTTATTGCAGGCTATGTAGCTGCTAAGACCACACAGACCAAGAAGATTGCATTTGCAGGCAGCATGGACAACCCCGTTATCAACAGATTTAAGAGCGGCTACATCAACGGCGCAAAGTATGCAAACCCTTCTGTAGGCGTTGAGGTTGTTTATGTTGGCAGCGCAAATGACCCTGTAAAGGGACAGGAAGTTGCAAAAATTCTGGTGAAGAATGGCGCAGACGTTATTATGCAGGCAGCCAACAAGAGCGGCCTTGGCATCATCAAGGGCTGTGAGGAAATGGGCGTTAAGGCCATCGGTGTTGATGACTGGCAGGGTGCGATCAATGAGGATGTTGTTATCTGGTCTGCTCTTAAGGATATCACCGGAGCAATCTTCTATGCCGGCGACAGCGTTGTCAATGACAAGTTTGAGAGCGGCATGAGAGAATATAACCTGACAGACGGCATCAGCATGTATGATGACAGAGACTTTGCAAAGCTAAGCCCTGAGCTTCAGAAGGAAGTAGAGGCTGTGGTAGCCGGTATTAAGGATGGTTCCATTAACGTAATGGCTGAGTAATCACCTTCCCTATCCCACTGTGCAAAATGGCACTGTCCCTGAAGAGGAAGGGCTTCGGCGCCAAGTAGCGAAGCCCTTCCTTTTCGGTTTTTTTGAAAAGAAGCCAGTGAAGAATGGTCGGTTCATTGAATTTTGAGATGCGCATTGGCATTCGGAATGGAGAAGAAGTATGGAGAACATTCTGGAAATAAAAAATGTTTCCAAGCGGTTTGGAACGCTTATGGCAAACAAGAACGTAAACATGACTGTTAAGAAGGGAACCACCCACGCTATCATTGGAGAAAATGGTGCAGGGAAAAGTACCTTGATGAATATGATCGCCGGTGTGCTTCGCCCCACAGAGGGTCAGATTTATGTTAAGGGCCAGCTGGTCAACATAAAAAACCCCAACGAGGCAGGGCAGTATGGCATTGGCATGGTGCACCAGGAATTTATGCTTTTTTCCGAGCTAACTGTGCTGGAAAACATTATGATGGGGTTTGAAACTAAGAAGTTTGGCTGCTTCCTGGATAAGCAGAAAGCCCGAAAAGAAATTGAGGACATCTGCCAAAAGTACAATTTTTCCATCCCACTGGATACCATCGTAAAGGACCTCCCCGTTTCCATGATGCAGCAGGTGGAGATTGTTAAGGTGCTGTATAAAGGCGCTGATATTATTATTTTGGATGAGCCCACTGCTGTTCTGACGCCACAGGGCATCGAGGGACTGTTTCAGGCCATTCGGTTCCTCATCTCCAAGGGAAAAACCGTTATTATCATCACCCATAAGCTAAAAGAGGTTATGGAGATTTCCGACTATATTACGGTGCTGAAAAACGGCGAGGTTACAGGAAACGTCCGTCCTCAGGATGTCAACGAAAAGATACTTGCCAGCATGATGGTAGGACGTGAAGTTTTGCTCACCGCCAACAAAAAAGAAAAGGCCATTGGCGAGCCACTTTTCCGGGTGGAAAAGCTGAACGTGAATGATGATGATGGCAACCATAAGGTAAAGGATGTCAGCTTCACAGTGAAGCGGGGCGAGATAGTAGGCATTGCCGGGGTAGCCGGTTCCGGACAGAAGGAGCTTATAGAAGCACTTTTTGGTTTGCGCAGCATTGAAAACGGTACAGTTACCTTCCAAGATAAGAACATTACCTCTGCAAACTGCAGAATGCGCCGCTGCTTGGGAATAGGCTATGTCCCTCAGGACCGTCTAGGCGTGGGCAGCAACAAGGAAGCCAGTGCCATTGACAACTGCATTATGGGCTACCATATTGCCCATGGCTTTTCCAACAAATATCTCATCGGAGGGCAGGAGGCTACTGCCTTTACCCAAAAGGTTATTGATGACTTTAAGGTGAAAATCAGCTCCCCTCATACAAAGGTGAAGACCCTTTCCGGCGGCAATATTCAAAAATTGGTGGTAGGCCGTGAATTTGAGCAAAAAAATGATTTGCTGATTATTGAGGATCCAACCAGAGGAATTGACATTGGTGCAATTGAATTTATCTGGCAGGAGATTATTAATATTGCGGCAAAGGGTGTCGCCGTCCTTTTGGTAAGCCATGAGTTAACCGAGATTATGGAGCTTTCCGACCGTATTCTGGTTATTTATGACGGTAAGCTAATGGCGGACAGACCCCGAACCGACCTAGATGAACAGAAGGTTGGATTACTGATGTTAGGAGGGAATGATGATGAATAAGCTGCTTAACAAAACCGCTAAAATAGAAATCATCAAATACCTAGCCTCTGCCGTTGCAGTCATGCTTATTGGCACCACCATTATTCTCCTGCAAGGCGGAAACCCCATGGCAGCGTTTACCGCCATCCTCCAAGGCTCCCTTGGGGATATTGACGGCATTGCCCAAACCATTCGCTGGATGACCCCCTGTATTTTGGCGGGAATTGCAGCTGTGGTTGCCTTTAAGTCGGGTGTTATGAATCTGGGCATTGAAGGTCAGATTTATGTAGGTGCATTCGCCGCTGCGGTTATCGGCTATGCAGTGGCCCTACCCAAGGTACTACATATTCCTGCGGCCATTCTGGCAGCCGGTATTGCAGGGCTTTTGTTTGCCTTAATTCCTGCGGTGCTAAAGCTTTACTTCGGTATTAATGAAATGATTGTTACCCTGATGCTGAACTATGTTGCCATCCTCCTGACGGAGTATCTCACCATTGCAGTAATGGGTGGCGGCGCCAATGTGGATTTGGACACCATTTCTACACCTCCTGTACTAGCTTCTGCAAGGCTTTCCAAGCTCATTCCTCCCAACCAGGCTACAACCGGTATTTTTATTGCACTGGCCATTGTTATCCTTGTTTATCTAGTGTATCGCTTTACGGTTAAGGGCTATGAGCTGAAACAGGTAGGCGATAACATTAAGTTTGCTAAGTTTGGTGGAGTTAACGTCGCAAAAACCTTTATTTCCATCTTCCTTATCAGCGGATTTATTGCTGGTATAGGCGGGGGTGTGGAGATTCTTGGGCCTCACGGGCGTTTTAGAGCCTCCTTCTCCAACAACCTTGGATGGGACGGCATTATGATTGCCCTGATTGCAAAGAACAACCCCTTCGGCGTTGTAATTGTATCTATCATCTGGAGCATTCTGAAGTGCGGCTCCTTCGCCATGGAGCGTACCACCGACACCAGCCGTCTGGTCATTACGCTCATTCAGGCTTTGTTCGTACTCTTTGTTTCCATTGATTACACGGCGCTCTTTGAGAAGTTTGAAAACCGCCGTTTCAAGAAAAACTTGACCAAAAACAGAAGCGAGGTGGGTTAAAACGTTACAGATTTTATTTAGTACAGCCACACTGGCTGCAATGGTACGTTTGTCTGCACCGCTGATACTGGCCTCCATGGGCGGCGTATTTGGTGACAGGGCAAATATCCTCAATATCTCTCTGGAAAGTGTTATGCTCACAGGCGCATTTTTTGCCACATGGGGCAGCTACTTGTTTGAAAACCCCTGGATGGGATTGCTTTTTGGTATTATCGCAGGACTTTTTATGTCTGCGCTGTTTGGTGTCTTTGTCCTTCACTGCAATGCAAATGCCGTAGTGGTTGGTATTGCTATGAACCTGGGTGCATGGGGCTTTACCTCCCTGCTTCTGGAGAGTGTCTTTAAAACCAGAGGTTCCTTTATGGATCCCCGAATTAAAAGCTTTACAAGCTTGGATATTCCTCTTCTGAACCGTATCCCCTTCCTTTCGGATATCCTTAACAAGCAGAACGTTCTGGTATACCTTGCTTTTGCAGCAGTAATTTTCTCCTACATCATCATTTTCAAAACACCCTTTGGCCTAAGGCTTCGTGGTGTTGGTATTAATGAAAAGGCAGCGCAAACCACTGGAACCAGCCTGCTGAAGTACAGGTGGATATCTCTTTGCTTTACAGGTGTTCTGGTAGGAATGGCAGGCAGCTTCCTCCCCCTTAGCGGTATCTCCATGTTTACCGAAAACATGTCCGCAGGTAAGGGCTTTCTGGCAGTCGCTGCCATCATGATTGGCAAAGGAAACCCGCTAAAGGTTTTCGCAGGATGCCTGGTATTTGCCTATGCAGATGCTTTGGCCATCGGCTTGCAAAGCTATAACATCTCTTCCCAGCTGGTTCTCATGATGCCCTACATTGCAACCATTGTAGTGCTTCTGCTGACCAATCTTAAGAATTCCAAGGGAAAGAGCAACATTTAACATGATTTAACTGTTGTGTTGAAAAACTGAGAATTGTGTTGCATAACGCCTTACAGTGGTACGCAGCAAAACTACCAGTAAGAAATATTGCAGATTAAAAAAACGATGCTTTCTAAAGGCTGTCTTGGCCTCAGGAAGCATCGCTTTTTTGTATAGTGGATTATTCTATATCCTCTTTCCCAGTTTCACCATAGCCCAGATAGCGGTAATGTTATCTGCCGTAGGTGGTGATTTTATCCTGTAGCCGGAGGAAAATTTAAAGGGAATTTTTGATATACTCATTCCTCATTTGACTTTACTTGCTACATCCACTACAATATAATAGGTATGTTATATCCATCCAAACTTTGAACCAACATGGAGGATTTCTAATGAAAGCCAACCGTCAATCCCGACGCATTGTCATGTTCTTTGCGTCTTTTGTTATATTGGCAGTGCTTACTGCACTATGGGCCTTTGTCTGGTATAACCACTATGACGAAGCCATTGGCAACCCATTTTTTCGAAAAGGAAACTGGCTTGTTATTGCAGTCTATGCTCTGCTCTCCTTTGTTTTTACCAATATCTACGGGGGCTATAAAATAGGCCACCTCAAACGGGGAGATGTCATGTACTCCGCAATACTCTCCACCCTATTTGTCAATGGCGTCACCTATCTTCAAATCAGCCTTATGGGGCGGTACTTTTTATTGGTATCGCCCATGGCCATTCTAACAGTTGTCGATGTCATCTGTATTGTTATTTGGGCGGTGTTAGCACACCAACTGTACCAAACCCTGTATCCACCCCGAAAAATGCTTCTCATTTATGGCCGAAACGGCATTGAAAGCCTAATCAATAAGATTAACTCCCGCTCTGATAAATATGAGGTTTGCGAAATGATCCATATTGAGGAGGGCATGGATACCGTTCTCGCACGGATTGATTGCTACGAATCGGTTGTCCTCTGTGATATTCACTCCCAAAAGCGCAATGAGCTCCTTAAATACTGCTTTGCAAACTCTATCCGTACCTACCTGACACCGAACATCTCCGATACCATTGTACGCGGAGCAGATGAAATACATCTCTTTGACACCCCTTTGCTGCTCTGCAAAAACCGAGGACTATCCTTCGAGCAAAACCTGCTCAAGCGTATCTTCGATGTGACGCTTACATTCTGTGCACTGATTGCTTCCTCCCCCCTCTTCCTGCTCATTGCTGCTGCTATCAAACTACAGGACGGCGGACCGGTCTTCTACAAGCAGGCTCGGTTAACGCTGGATGGAAGAGAATTTACTCTCTATAAATTTCGCAGCATGATTGTAGATGCGGAAAGCAAATGTGGCGCTCAGCTAGCACAAAAGAACGATGCACGCATTACTCCTGTAGGACGCTTTATTCGCAAAGTTCGATTGGACGAGCTTCCACAGCTTATCAATATCCTTCGTGGCGATATGTCCATTGTAGGCCCCCGCCCCGAGCGCCCCGAGATTGTATCTGAGTATGAGGACTATATACCGGAGTTTCGGTTCCGCCTGAAGGTAAAGGCCGGACTTACCGGGTACGCACAGGTTCTTGGCAAGTATAATACTACCCCCTACGACAAACTAAAGCTGGATCTTATGTATATTGAGAAGTACTCCTTCTTATTGGATATTAAACTAATACTGATGACTATAAAAATTCTCTTTATGCCCGCCAGTACCGAGGGTGTTGATGATGCCACCGAGCTAACGAATAGCCTTGCAAACAAGTCGTAAGTTATAATATTAAGGTATTTAAAAATGCACCCCCGAGCTGTTGCTTGGGGGTGCATTTGCTTTATTCTATTTTTCCAGCATATCCTTTAGTTTGTCAACAAAACCTTGGCGCTTGATATAATTCTTGGAACCAAGGCTTTCTTCGAACTCCTTGAGTTTTTCCTTCTGACTCTTGGTAAGGCCCTTCGGCACTTCAATGCTCACCTTGACATACTGGTCACCCCGGCCGCGGCCATTGATGGCGGTAACGCCCTTGTCACGGAGGCGGAACACCGTTCCGTTCTGTGTACCCTCCGGTATGGTATACTTCACCTTGCCGTCCACGGTGGGAACCACTATTTCATCACCCAGTACAGCCTGTGTGTAGGTAAGGGGAATTTCGCACCATATGTCAAAGCCGTTTCGCTCAAAGATGGGATCGGGACGTACCGTAGTGGAGATATGCAGGTCACCTGCAGGGCCACCATTGGCTCCGTTGTCACCCTGTCCACGCACTACAAAGGTCTGGCCGTCGTCGATGCCCGCAGGGATGGATACCTCCAGTGTCTTGGTGGTACGTACGCGGCCCTTGCCTGCACACTTTTTGCAGGGGTCATTTACAATCTTACCCTTGCCGCCGCAACGGGAGCAGGCACCGCTGGTTTGCACATTGCCAATGCCGGGAATACTGCGGGTGGTGCGCACCTGACCGCTGCCATGGCAGTTGGGACAGGTTTCCGGCTGGGTGCCCTTTGTGGCGCCGGAGCCGTTACAGTCGCTGCATACCTCCAGCCGCTGCATGCTTATCTTTTTGGTGCAGCCCTTAATGGCTTCCATAAACTCCAGTGTTACCGAGTAGCCTACGTCATTGCCGCGAACAGGGGCGTTGGGGTCACGGGTACGGCTGGAGCCTCCAAAGCCGCCGAAGCTACCAAAGAGGTCGCCGAAGATGTCCCCAAGATCGCCAAAACCGCCGCCGCCAAAGCCACCAAAACCGCCGCCCGCACCAAAGTTGGGGTCTACACCGGCATGACCAAACTGGTCGTACCGCGCCCGCTTATCCTTGTCGGAGAGCACCTCGTAGGCCTCGTTGACTTCTTTAAATTTTGATTCTGCGTCCTTGTTGTCGGGATTAAGATCGGGATGGTACTTCTTTGCAACCTTGCGGTACGCCTTCTTCAGGTCGTCCTCGCTGCATCCCTTCTGCACCCCAAGAACTTCATAATAATCTCTCTTATCCGGCAAGCTAATCACCCTCAAAGGTGTGGTGAGGAATAAATCCCCACCACACCAGCCTTTCTATTGCTATCAATGACTTTCGCCTTAGTTTTAGTTGTTTTCTACGTCGGTGTAGTCGGCATCTACATAGCCGTCAGCAGGAGCCGCAGCGCCGGGCTGGGGCTGTGCAGACTGTGCTGCTGCCTGTGCAGCCTGAGCTGCCTGTGCCATATCGGCAAACTTCTTCTGCACATCGTCCATAGCGGTGCGGATAGCATCCTGGTCGTCACCGGACAGGGCGGTACGCAGTGCTGTCAGCTTCTCGTTAATGGCAGTCTTCTCAGCCTCGGGCAGCTGGCTACCCATCTCATTCATGGATTTCTCCACGTTGAAGAGGAGCTGGTCGGCGCTGTTGCGCAGGTCAATGGCCTCACGGCGCTTCTTGTCCTCGGCTGCGAAACGCTCGGCATCCTTAATCGCCTTATCCACATCGTCCTTGTTCATGTTGGTGGAAGAGGTAATGGTGATACCGGTCTCCTTGCCGGAAGCCAGGTCCTTGGCATGAACATGCACAATACCGTTGGCATCGATATCGAAGGTAACTTCGATTTGAGGAGTGCCACGGGGAGCAGCGGGGATACCCACCAGCTGGAAGTTGCCCAGTGTCTTGTTATCGGCAGCCATTTCACGCTCGCCCTGCATAACATGGACATCAACAGTGGTCTGGTTGTCGGCAGGTGTAGTGAATATCTGGCTCTTCTTAGTGGGGATGGTGGTGTTGCGCTCAATGATCTTGGTCATAACGCCGCCCAGTGTTTCCACGCCCAGAGACAGGGGGGTAACATCCAGCAGCAACAGACCCTTTACATCACCTGCAAGCACGCCGCCCTGAATAGCTGCACCAACGGCAACACACTCGTCGGGGTTAATGCCCTTGAAGGGTTCCTTGCCCATAAAGTTCTTAACTGCATCCTGTACGGCAGGAATACGGGTAGAACCACCTACCAGCAGTACCTTGTGAATGTCGCTGGGGGAAAGTCCGGAGTCGGAAAGTGCACGACGTACAGGCTCCATAGTGGCATCCACCAGGTCGGAGGTCAGCTCGTTAAACTTAGCACGGGTAATGGACATCTCGAAGTGCTTGGGGCCGGTAGCATCGGCAGTGATATAGGGCAGGTTCACCTGAGTGGTGGTAAGGCCGGAAAGGTCGCACTTGGCCTTTTCTGCTGCCTCACGAAGCCGCTGCAGTGCCATCTTGTCATTTCTAAGGTCCAGACCGTTGTTCTTCTTAAAGTCATCCAGCATGTAGTTCAGCAGTCTCTCATCAAAGTCGTCGCCGCCCAGCTTGTTGTTACCGGCAGTGGCCAGAACTTCCTGAACGCCGTCGCCCATCTCGATAACCGAGACGTCGAAGGTACCGCCGCCAAGGTCGTAAACCATAATCTTCTGGTCATTTTCCTTGTCTACGCCGTAG
Organism: Angelakisella sp.; assembly: GCA_036645835.1. Lineage (GTDB taxonomy): Bacteria > Bacillota > Clostridia > Oscillospirales > Ruminococcaceae > Angelakisella. Next base: position 14,350 of record JAVXNK010000030.1, read on the forward strand.
GCAAGAGCCGCAGCGGTAGGCTCATTGATAATTCTCTTTACTTCCAGCCCTGCAATACGTCCGGCATCCTTGGTAGCCTGGCGCTGTGCGTCTGTGAAGTATGCAGGAACAGTGATAACTGCTTCCGAAATGCTCTCACCGAGGTATGCTTCTGCATCACTCTTCAGCTTCTGCAGTATCATAGCGGAGATTTCCTGAGGGGTGTAGCTCTTGCCATCAATGTTTACCTTATGTGCAGTACCCATCTGGCGCTTAATGGAGGAGATGGTCTTATCGGGGTTGGTGATGGCCTGACGCTTTGCAATCTGACCTACCATTCTTTCGGCATCCTTAAAAGCTACCACAGAGGGGGTAGTTCTTCCGCCTTCGGGATTTGGGATAACGACGGCCTCGCCGCCTTCCATAACTGCTACGCAGCTGTTTGTTGTACCAAGGTCAATACCTATAATCTTACTCATACAATTTTCCTCCTGCGGGCATTCGCCCTAATTAATATATTTTATGTTGTTTAGTTAGCTGTTTGAACCATCGCATATCTTAAAACATTATCGCCTATTTTATAGCCACGCTGAAATACCTGCGAGATTACACCCTTGGCAAGGGCATCGTCCTCAATGTGCATAACAGCATTGTGAAGATTTGGGTCAAAGGTTTCCCCTGCTTCTGCAAACTGAGTGAGTCCCATCTTTTCAAGGGTTTCCGAAAGGCCTTTATAGGTCATCTCTACGCCCTTTCGGTACTCCTCGTCCTGACAAGGAGCTTCCAGTGCCCGCTGAAAGTTATCCAGCACCGGCAGTAGTTCCTTTACGGTGTTTGCCACCGCATCGGGATAGATGGTTTCCTTTTCCTTCATGGTGCGTCTGCGGAAGTTATCAAACTCCGCCATGAGCCGCAGGTTCCTGTCCTCTGCCTCCTTGAGCTGAGCCGCAAGCTTTTCCTCGGCTGTGGGCTCGGGGGGCTGCTGTGGTTTTTCCTCGGCGGGTGCAGTCTCTGCTGCTCCTGTGGTGTCGGGTGTCGACTGCTCCGCAGTCTTGTTGTCTTTCAGTTTTTCCTCGGCTGTCTTATCTTTTTTCGGTGCCAAAGGTTCTCTACCCCTTCCGTACTTGTAATATCATAATAATAAGGTTTCTACTCCTGCTCCTTAAGGGTATCGTTTATCAGCTTTCCCAGCATAGCGGAGAAATACTCTAAATGGGGAATGAGCTTGGCGTAATCCATACGCACCGGACCTATGAGCCCGATGGCACCCAGGCTGTCATCGCCGATTTTATATCGGGAGATGATGACACTGGAATCATTAAGCTCCATGCGTTGGTTTTCCCGCCCGATGGAGATACCCATATCCTGTGGGTCCTTTTCAATGATGGACATCATATCTTCACGGGAATCCAATACCTTAAAGAGCTGGTTTGCCACCCTGCGCAGCTCATCGTATTCCAGAAGGTTCGATTCGCCGCTGTAGTAGATGCGTCCGTCGCTGGCCTCACGACAAAGGTCGTAGATAGCGGTCAGCAGCGGTGTGAAGATATCGGTGTACTCTCCCAGAGAGAAGGACATGGAATTGATGTACTCTGCCGTAATGTCGTTGATGCTTCGTCCCGCCAGCCGTGAATTTGCAAAGCTTGTGAAGAACTCCACGATGCGGGGCACCAGATTAAAATCTACCCTGCATACTTTGTTTTTTATCATGCCGTTGCTGGCGATAAGCAGGATAACCACTGTACGGGAGGTTGCGGGGATAAGCTCAATTTTTCGCACATAAGCACTTTGCTTATACAGTGTGGTGGAGATAGCCGCACAGCCGGAATATTCCGCCAGCGCCTTGGCTGCATCCTCCAGAAGCCTATCGGGGTCTGGGTTTCGCCGGTTAAAGAGGGCGTCTATCTCCTGCCGTTCCTTTAGGGTAAGCGGCTGAGATTTCATAAGCCTATCAATAAAGATGCGAAGCCCGTGGTGGGAGGGTATTCTGCCGGCGGAGGTGTGGGGCTGCTCCAGCAGTCCCATGTCAAAAAGGGCTGCCATATCGTTGCGCACTGTGGCAGGAGAAACCTCGCCGCCCAGTATGGTCGCAATAAGCTTGGAGCCTACAGGCTCACCGGTTGCAAGATAGGTTTCCGCAATAGCTGCCAGTATTCTTAGCTTTCTGGCATCTAGCTCCATGGACTACACCCCTTTCCTGTGGTTTTAGCACTCGCACTCGTTGAGTGCTAACGATTATTATTTTACCCTATTTTTGAAATAAGTCAAGAGACTTCACAAATAATTTACAAACAATTTAAGGGTTTTTATTCCTCTGCTGACATTGACAACAATTTGTTATTGCGGTAAGCTTAAAAGCAAAGCTTTCGACATCTTTATCATCCATTCCGCCGTCGCACGTCGGCACAATTTTTTTAGATAAATCAGCCTAACCACGTGCAGCAGAGGAATGATTAGACGACTATTGTGCATAGAAGCGGTAACGAGCAAGGCGAGTGAATCGCTCTGCACATAATCTGAAGTTTGATTTTTTAAACTTCTTATGAGCTTTACTTAATATATAAAGGACGGTATTTTCTATGAAGCAACTGAAAAAGATAGCTGTTGCAGCAGCGATTTTTACCTGCCTTTGTCTCTCCGGCTGTAAGGAACTGCCCATAGTACAGCCCACCCTAACACCGGAGCAATCCACCGTTATTGTGGGTGAGACCATTTTGCTGCCCATTCCTCCTCCCACTGAAAAAGCTACAGGTGCTGTTTTTGCTTCCGGCAGTGGCAGTATCGAGGTGGATTATACCGCCCCAAACCTAAGCATCAAAGGCATTGCACCCGGAAAGCAGAGTGTCATTGTAGAGTTTTCCGCTGGCTGGCTCTACAAGAAGAACAGTATTACCATACCCATAACGGTGGAACTACCGAAGCTGGAAGCCTCTCTTGACAAGAAATTGCTGACCATAGCCAAGGGAGAATCGTTCAGTATGACCGTAACCTCGCATGAAGCAGGTATTTCCGTTTTTATAGATGACAAAGCTGCACTGCCAAATCTGAAGGTAACTCAGGACGGAACAACCATTACGCTGTATGCCAAGGAAGTAGGCACATCCAAGCTTCCCATCATTGTCTCTAAGGAGGGCTTTCGTGATGCAGTCCTCACCTGCGAGGTGGAGGTTATTCCTATTCCTGTGCCTTTGACATTGGATGATAGCCAGAATGTAGTGGATGCCCAAGCCGGAACAGTAACTCTGTCACAGGGGAAAACTGCCATAGTTACTTTCATTACCGAAGGTGAGCTATCTGCTGCTTCCGACAACCCTACCGTCACCACTGTGGTGGAGAATGGCAAGCTGAAGCTTACCGGCATTTCCGAGGGTACTGCCACCATTTCTGTTACCGCGAAAAAGGAAGGCTTTTTGGACAATACCCTGACCCTTTCCTGCACCGTTAAAACTGCTGCACCCCCTCCACCGCCTGCCTATAACTACGCGTATCCGAAAATTGTAAATGACATTGTGAAATATACGAACGTTGAACGCGCAAACGAAGGGTTGGCACCCCTGAAACTAAGCAGTAGCTTGTCCAAGGCCGCTGACATACGCGCCAAGGAAACTGCTACCCCCGGCTATCAGGAACACACCCGTCCCGACGGCCGACGGGGAATTACGGCTATTACCGATGCAGGGCTAGGCGAATACGATGCCCAAGGTGAGAACCTTGCCGGTGCAAGCTTCGCTGAAAGCGGAGAAGAGGTTGTAAAGCGTTGGATGGATTCCCCCTCCCACAGGGCCGCTATTTTAATGCCCCAGTTTAAAAGCATTGGTATAGGCGTATATTATGATGGTGATATGTACCGGTATGTTCAGCTTTTTACCGGTACCAAACTATAACTAATTTCAGAAAGGTAATTGTGCTTATGGCATTTATCTCTTCACTGTTAAAAAACCCCATTTTCTACACATTTTTTATTTCCATGCTACCCATCGTTGAGCTTCGGGGAGGCTTGCCTGCCGGCATGGCCATGGGGCTTAGCTTCTGGGAGGCTTACCCCATATCGGTACTGGGCAATATACTGCCTGTGCCCTTCCTCATCCTTTTTTCCAAGCAGGTGGTTAGCTTTCTGGCAAAAAAGCATATCTGCGGTGACTTTTTCGGAAAGCTTATTCGAAAGGCCGATGAAAAGTCCAAGACACTGGGAAAGTATGAACTGCTGGGTCTGTTTCTCTTTGTGGCTATTCCCCTGCCCGGAACAGGTGCATGGACCGGAAGCCTCATTGCAGCAGTGCTGCGCATACGACTAATTCCCGCTTTTTTTGCTATCTTTGGCGGAGTACTGGGCGCGGGTGTCATCATGGGTGTTTTATCCTATGGACTGCTGGGTGCACTGGGCATTGTGTTTTAACAAACCTGCTCTTACGTTGTTAAAAGTTATGTGTAGGGTCATTTACCCAGCGATTGCTGCCCCCATACATAGTTAAACCTTTTGCGCCACTACCCTTTTAATAAATCAATCCTTGCTTTATTAAAGATAGTATTAATCAAATACAGGAGGTACTATATGGACTGCATTTTTTGCAAGATTGCAAAGGGGGATATTCCCTCCAACACACTGTATGAGGATGACCTTTGCCGGGCTTTTTATGACCTAAGCCCACAGGCACCCGTACATTTTCTGGTGATACCCAAGGAACATATTTCTTCTGCCGATGCCCTAAATGAACAGAACTGCGCTGTTGTCGGGCACATCTTCTCGGTTATTGCAAAGCTGGCTGCGGAGCTTTCGCTTACAAACGGCTACCGCATTGTAAACAACTGCGGCGTGGATGGCGGGCAGACCGTTGGACATCTGCACTTTCATGTGCTGGCAGGTCGCCTGCTTGCATGGCCTCCCGGCTGATGCTATGCTGCTATGAATAATCGCCCTTTGGTACTGTTTGGGGCAGCCTTTCTCCTTACGGTATCGGCTGCCCTTTTTGCACCTCTGTTCCTGCTGCCCCTAGCTGCGGTATGCGCCTTTTCACTCCTGTTTGTTACAGGAAAATACCACCGGGCGGCAGTTGCCTGCTCCCTTGGTTGCCTGACGGCTATCCTAACGTCGGGCTTCTTTTTTGTCCGCCTGGAGAATAGCCGTACCCTTGTAGGAACGGTACAGTCGGTGGAGGGAAGCATCTTTTATGACCAAGGCCGACAGATGGCACTCCTCACCATGGAGGACGGAAAACGGCATCTGGCCCAGCTGTTCCCACAGGTAGAGGACGTGGAAACCGGAGATAGTATATCCGGCACGGTGCTATTTACCAAAGCCACCACCGACAGCGGCAACCACCTGCTTTCTGGTGGAATACTGCTGTCCTGCACCCCTGTGGAGCTTACCGGTGCTCTGCCTGTGCAAAACCTTCCGCTATCTATACGGGGCATGCTGCTGCGCCAACGGCTTTGCGAAGGACTGCGGACGGTGTTTCCCGCTACTGCCACCGACGTTACCGTAGCACTACTCTTTTCTGCCAACGAGTATATCAGCCCAAGCCTGAGGAGCTCCTTTCAAAAAAGCGGCATGTCCCACCTTCTGGCGGTTTCGGGCCTGCACCTATCCATTCTGGTGTGGACACTGGTGGCATGGGTAAAGCGGATTGGGGGCGGAAAATGGTCACAGGCAGCAGTGGGCAGCCTGGCAACACTTCTTATCTTCCTTGCAGCAGGCATGACCCCTTCGGTGTTTCGCGCCTCACTTATGACCATACTCACCCTGCTGGCTGGGCTGCTTTCCCGCAAAAGCGATGGCCTTACCTCTCTTTCGGTGGCGGCAGTGCTGCTGGTGGTTGCCTCACCTCCGGTTATTACCAACCTGTCCTTTCTGCTTTCCTTCTCTGCAGTGGCAGGTATTCTGCTGCTGTCTTCCCGCTTTTCTATCTTCCTGGAACAGCTGTGGGTGTCACGGTTTTCCCACTGTGGCAAAGCAGCACGCTGGCTGCTTGGGTCGATATCTACCAGTATGGCGGCACAGCTGGCCACTGCACCTGTAGTAGCACTGGCCTTTGGCTCACTGCCGCTGCTGGGCACTGTTATAAACCTGATAGCCATACCGCTGGTATACCCCGTGCTCATTTTCGGCTTTATAGCCTGCCTGCTGCTGGTTCCCTTCCCTTCGGCAGCAGCACTGCTGCTCCTGCCTGCCAACCTGTGCAGTGCGCTGTTAGGGGCAGTTGCACAGGCTTGTACCAAGCTCCCCTTTTGCAGCCTGCCTGTGGTGTTTCCTACCGACCTGCTCCCGCTGCTGCTTCTGATACTCCCTTTCCTATTGGGTGCTACCCTATCCATGAAAAGACAGCATTTGCGGTTAGCAACGGCGGTCTGCCTTGTTTCGGCAGCAGGCTGTGCCGTCTGCAACCTCTATCTTGCTCATAACACCATTACCATAGCCTCCTCCTCGGTTACCGGAAGCCTTATAGTCTCGGGCAAAGAGGGCGCAGTTATTATAGAAAACGCTCAAAGCCGCTATCACCGTACACTGGATAGCAGGCTTCTATCACAGTTGGGGCAGGAGCGTCCCATACTGGCAGTCACCTATCCCTACGACACCACGGAACGTATGGAGGCCGCCGCCCAGCAGCATCTGGCAGAAGAAGTACATACCCCTCAGACACTATTCACCCCTGTGGAACTTCTGCCAAAGATATGGGTATCCGTACCACAGCCCTATATAACCGAAATCACCTTTGGAAACACAAAATTAATGAAATTTTACGCCACTTATGATACAATAGAAGAATTAGAGAACCATACGCCCGTCGGTGGGGATATTCTCCTTGCGGACAGGCAGGGCAACCTGCTTTCCCTTGGCGGCAAACACTATATATTCCGTCGTGGGAACGGTCAAAGCTTTACACGAATACATCGTTAACATACCCGTATCAGTTAGGAGGGAACGTTCATGCAGCTTACAGGGGACCGTGCACTGGAAAAATGGTACAGGGAAAATAATCTGCCTCTTTGCTGCCTGCTTTACGGCGAGGACGACTACCAGATAGGGCGGCAACGGGACAAGCTGATAAAGTTGGCTGTTAGGGATTTTGCCGACTTTAACCTATACACTGCCGACGGCAGGGTAGCTGTAAACATGGACGAGCTGTGCGACAGCGCCTTTGCCCTACCCTTTATGTCCGAAAGCCGTGCCGTGGTATTGGACGATTTGGATATGAGCCAGCAGGACGCCTCCGGGGTGGATAAGCTATTCCAGCTTTTAAAAAGCCCTCCCGAAAGCACCTGCATTATCATTACAGTGCGTACCACGCTAATGGAACTTAAAAAGAAAAGCTCCCGCACCGCAAAGCTATGGGATTACTGTGACAAGGTGGGGATAGTGTGCGCATTTCCAAAGCCCAACCGAAATGACATAGCCCGGGCAGCCTCCACCAGAGCAGTAAAGGCAGGCTGCAAGCTGGATAGTGCGGCGGCAGGGTTGCTTGCAGACTACTGCGGCGGCGACATGCTGCGGGCACTTTCCGAAACTGACAAGCTCATTGCCTACACAGGGCAAAGTGAGATTTCTGTAGCCACTGTAGAACTTTTGGTAGAACCGGTTATTGAGGCAAAGGTGTTTGACCTGTCCGGCAAGCTGCTGAATAAGGATTTGGATGGAGCTATGGGCATTGTAAGCGACCTGATTTTCCAGCGGGAAAGTCCGGTTTCCATACTGACCATCCTTTCCATGTCTTTTGCAGATATCTACAGGGCTTCTGCCGCCAAACGTGCGGGGGTCCCCATGCCACAGGCTTGCAAGGAGCTGGGTTATTTCGGTGGCAGCACCTACCGGCTGCAAAAGGCAGGGGAAAGCCAAAGCCGCCTCAGTCAGGATACACTGGGGGAGATTGTCCTGTTGCTGGCACGAGCCGACAGCGCCATGAAGGAAACAGCGGCCAATCCCACCGTTATACTGGAAACTGCCGTAACCCAGATATATTTACTTTGCAGTGCAAACGCCATAGGAGGACGGTAGATGTTAAAGGTACGTTACCCCATTATTGTGGAGGGGAAATACGATAAAATTAAGCTAAGCTCATTGGTAGAGGGAGATATCCTGACCACCGATGGCTTCGGCATCTTTAAGGACAAGGAAAAACTAGCCTTTATACGCTTACTTGCGGAAAAATCTCCCATAATCTTACTGACCGACAGCGACCGTGCAGGTTTTCGCATACGCGGTTACCTGTCGGGTGCGGTGCCAACGAACAGGCTGATACACCTGTATATCCCCGAAATTTTCGGCAAGGAACAGCGTAAGGACGCCCCCTCTGCAGAGGGAACACTGGGGGTGGAGGGCATGCCAGCCGATATCCTCCGCCGTGCCTTTTCGGAGGCGGGCGTACTGGATGACGGCAGCCTATCCACCAGCCCACCGGTGACCAAGGCGCAGCTGTTTGCCTTGGGGCTTTGCGGGGGTGACGGCAGTGCGGTGCTTCGCCGCAAGGTACAGCAGCGTCTAGGGCTGCCTACCAAGCTGAGCGCAAACGCTCTCTGCGGTATACTTCCCCGTATAACCACACAGGATGAACTGGAAAAGCTGGTAAGCGAACTAAAAACAGACTAACCTGAGTTGCTGAAAGGAGGCGATATACCTGAAACTGTACGATTTATCCTTTATATTTTTCTTCCTCCCACTGTCGGTTCTGGTGTTTTCGGCAGTCCCTCGGCTCTACAGAGTCTTTGTGCTGTTGGTAGTATCGCTGCTCTTCTATGCCATGACCAGCCCCCTGTTTCTTTGCCTAATGGTAGCAAACGTGCTTTCCGACTACCTGCTTTCCCGCCCTATCTTCATTCACGGCAAGGGGGACCGCCGCAGCAAAACTGCCCTGTCCTTCGCCGCTTCCAAAAATATTCTGCTTATGGTGGCAGTATCGGTGGGTGGACAGCTAAACCATTCGGTCATAACACTGGGCATTATGATCTATACCTTTACATCCCTTGGATATCTTATCGACCTTTACAACGGTGAAGAGGATCCTATTACCTCTATCTATGAATATATGGTATTCTGCTGCTTCTTCGGCAAACTGTATGTGGGACCTATCGTTTCTGCCCGGGACTTCTGCGGTCAGCTGCGTACCCTGCGTCCCTCCCTCACCCGTATGAACGACGGTTTTGTCTGGTTCTGTCACGGACTGGGGAAAAAGTTGATACTTGCAAACAACATTGTGCTGCTGGGTGACCGCCTGAAGGCCATACCTTATCTGGAAAAAAGTGTAGCCGGCGTTTGGCTACTCATCATCTGCTACCTCTTTGCTACCTACTTTACCCTTTCCGGCTATAGCGACATGGCGCGCGGCATTGGCGCACTGTTTGGCATCAGCCTACCGGAAAACTTTCACTATCCCTTACAGTCCGAAACCGTTACCGATTTCTTTTCAAACTTTAATATTTCTGCCAATCGCTTTGTCCGCAAATATGTATACGGTACGCTGGGTGCCGAAGATAATGGCGCTGTAGCCACCACCATCAATATCCTGCTCATTACCATGCTCATGGGGCTTTGGTATGGCATCTCGCTCAATTTTCTTGTATGGGGAACCATTTTGGGACTGTTCATTGTTGTGGAAACACTGATGGGGGATAAATATTTTCTGCGTCTGCCCACAGCACTGCGCAAGCTGGGCACGCTGACGCTGATTGTAATATCCTTTGCAGTGTTCTGCAGTGGTTCACTGGGGCAAGCCCTCTTCTACCTGCAAACTATGTTTGGGGTAGGTAGCCCTGCCCTCATAGATGAGCAGGTGCTCTACCTGCTTAGCTCCAACATCGTACTGTTGCTGCTCTGCGTAGTATTTTCCACCAGCTTTTTCAGCCGCCGTGGAAGGATGCTGCAACACCGCTTCCCCCATATCAGCGGCATCTTTTCGCTCTGTATCAATCTGTCAATCTTTATTATTTCCGTTTCATTTTTGGTGTAGATACACCCTATACCCACCCATATTCATTTTAACCGAAGGAGGGAGAGCTTTTGAAAAAGCGGCTGCTGCCTATTATCTTTGTTCTGGTTATAGTTGGCATTGCTGTCACCACCTATCTGGGCGCTCCTGTGGCGTTCGGGGAAAATGTGCTTCACAACCTTGGACATCCTACCATGATGGTGGAAAACCTGGAACGCTACTTTCAGCAAAATCTCTCGGTAAAAACTGCTCTTCGAAGCCTTAACCTCACTCTGCGGGCAGCCTGTGGGCCGGTGGAGCAGGATAATATCTTCCTTGCGGGGGATAGTCTTATCTATCGCTTTTCTCCTACCGAGGACAGCAACGTACACCGCAAAAACACCCGTGAAATTCTAAATTTTGCAAGGCGGGTTACCCCACCCACTGCGGTTATGCTTCTGCCTACCGCCAGCGCTATCTATCAGGATAAGCTCCCTCCATACGCGGCCCAAATACAGATGAACCAACGGGCATTTATTGAAGAGAATAATAAGATTTTTTCCGGCAACGCCATGGCGATTGATATTTACCCCACCCTTTTCGGTGCACGAAAGGAATACCTGTACTACCGTACCGATAAGGATCTGACTGCAAAAGGCGGGTTTACGGTATATGAAGCATTGGCTCGCAGGCTTGGCTTTGCGCCAAAAAGCGAACAGAATTTCCGGTTACAGTTCTTGCAGGCTCCTTACTACGGCGACCTGTATGACAACTGGGGCTATGGCGGTGTCAAAGGCGATACTATTACTGCCTACCACTATACTTCCGGCGACAACATTGTGGAGGTGCAGCACTGGCTTCGTTACGAGAACAAGACCTATGGCTCCCTATACCCTGTGGCGGCCACGGTCAGCGGAAACGTACGGGACGCAGTCCTAGGCGGACATTCTCCCAAAATTGACATTACCAATGCTTCTGTAAGCAAGGGTGCAGGCAAGCTGCTTATCTTTGGAGACAGCAATGTTATGAGCTTCCTTCCATTCCTGGCGCTTCACTACAGCAACATCACCTTTGCCGACCCCTCGCTGCTTACCGACAGTGAGCTGGCACGGATAGACCCCAGCGGTTACAGCCAAATACTCTTCACCTTTTCACTGGAAAACTACATGAATACAGCCGAACCCGCACGGGCAGCCGCGGCTGGATCCAGCCTCTAAAATCCACTTTATTTGTGCGAAATTGTCAATTTATTACAACATTTTGTCTATTTGTCGTATTTTACTTGACAAGCGCGGTATTCGGAGTAATATGATATTTATCATACCGCCTTTACAGCATAAATAAAAATTTATTTACGTCTTGTATTAAACCACTGGCGGATATGGAGTACCCCCGAGCTTATTGCGCGATAAGCTCGGGGGTTTCTTTCTTTATTATGACAGATTTTTCTATGCGGTCATCTGGTGTATATTGGCCACCAAGGTGCGCAGTGCTTGATTTTCCGCTTGCAGTTTTGCTAACTGCGACGCGGTATCTGTGCTTTCTGCGGGGGGAAGTTTGTCGCTTCCGGCCACTACCCAGCCTTCGGAAACCCACTGGTCAGGAAGGTAAAACTTCTGGCCCTTTCCCAGCCAAAATACCTTGCAGGGATCCATGGTGCTGTCTACGCTACCCTGCTTTATAACATTGCCGCTTTTGCTGATGCCATAGGCGTAGGTGGGGTAGTTGATGTCGGTATCAAACTCGATATGCAGGTGAGGGCCGCTGCTATACTGCCCGGTGCTGCCGTACTCCCCTATAACTGTACCGACATTCACCAAATCTCCTGTTTTACAGAGTATTTTATCCAGATGATACATCCGGCTGCTGAGGCCCATTACTCTACCGTCCGGCAGCTGCACATCCCGATAGACAATAACCACGCAGTTGCCCAGACGCAGGCCCTCGGTCTGTCCATCCATACCGCAGGCCACTACGGTGCCCACTCCGCAGGCATGCAGTGTCCGCATTTTATTTTTCTCGATTAAATCAACGCCGTAATGCTGAAAGCCCCATTCTTTTTGGTAGCGCGGCGACTTATATCCCGCATTTATCTGACAGTCATCTATCGGCAGTATTAGTTTCTGTGCCATTGTTTAAAACCTTCTCTCCTGTTGTTACCTTTTGTTCGGTGCAGCTCTGTATCCACTTTACCAGTGTCATCAGAAAATCCGGCAGCTCTACTCCTATATCCCCCATATTCTCCAGTATGCTTACAAACTCATTGCAGATGAGCCAGATGGCTACTGCAGAGGCCACAAGGAAATGGAAGGGTAGCGCGATTCCCACCGTATTAGCAGTATATGCCAGCAGCCCGTCCACTGCCGCACCCATCCACACCAGCACCCAGATACATATCTTTTTTACAATGCCATGGTACCCCTTAGCCGAGCTTCGCTTCTCCCCACGGTAGGGTGCTGCGGCAATGCCCGTCCAGTAGTCCACAATGTTCAGCCCCACCAGTATGTATACGGGTATGGCCAGCGTCCCCAGCCATGCCGTAAGGGCAGCAAAGAAGGCAGTTGCCCCTAGCTTTAGTTCAGTCAGAATATCCCGCTCCACGGTCATGCCCTTCTCCCTTTAATTTCTTCGCCCTGTGCCTGGGTAATGGTACCGCACTGTACATACATGTCCACATCTGTATTGGTATAGATGCCCATACGGTAGTACT
>JAVXNK010000031.1:0-26166 GCA_036645835.1 Angelakisella sp.
ACAAACCATGAGTAAGGTTATCGCAATCGCAAACCAAAAGGGCGGTGTGGGTAAATCCACCACTACCATGTCGCAGGACGATAAGCAGGCAATTGAGCTATATAAAAAAATGCGGTGTGTGCAATGCACCATTTGCACCGCTAAAGAAAACCTATGCTGCAAATGTACTAGATACCCTGCGAAGGAAATGTTTATGAAGGTTGCACGTAAGGTTGTTAAGGACAATTTCTCCTTTGAGGATTACCGCCTATTTGAAATCCCTGTATGGGATAAGGATGGTTGGATAGTATGTTTTGCAACCAATTGGGAGTATGACAGTAACCGACATGCAGTACGTAACAAAGCAGCAAAAACCATGTGCATAGATTTTTACTGTCGCTACAATAGCTCGGAAGCAGTCCCACAAAAGCTTATAGGGTGCACACAATTTGATGCGGCCACTTGCCAAGAAGCTGTTTACGATGCAGATGATATGTTATAGAAAATAAATGATAGGAGGGTTTTAACCATGACTAAGATTATCGCAATCGCTAACCAAAAGGGTGGTGTGGGCAAGACCACCACGACCATGTCACTGGGGGCAGCACTGGCACGAAAGGGAAAGAAGGTGCTTCTGGTTGACCTTGACCCACAGGGTAACCTATCCGAGTACCTTGGCTATGAGCCGGACGGATTGCCTACCGTGAATGAGCTGCTGCTGTCAGCTGTGGGTGCTGCACAGGGAAGTGATGGCTGCATCCACCACAACGATACCGAACAGCTGGACTATATCCCTGCTACCCTTGCCCTGTCCAACGCTGACATGGTGCTCATTACTGCCATGAACCGTGAAATGGCACTGCGGCGGTCATTAGAGCAGGATGCATTTCAGGAATACGACTATATTCTAATAGACTGCCTGCCGTCCCTCGGTATCCTTACCGTTAACGCCTTTACCGCTGCTAACAGCGTTATCGTGCCGGTGCAGGCGCAGAAGTTTGCAGTAGATGGGTTAGGTGCATTAATTAACGTGCTCAAGCTGGTACAGCGACAGATTAACCCTTCCTTGCGGCTGGAAGGCATTGTGCGCACTATGCAGGACAGAACAAATATGAGTAAGGCGGTGGGTGCTGCATTGATGGACGAATATGGTGACCTGGTTTATAATACCGCAATCTCACGCTCCACCGAGGCCGCCAATAGTACATATCGCAAGCAAAGCCTTACCAGCTACAACAATAAATTAGGGACAGAGTATGAGCAGCTTGCCGATGAGCTGCTTGCCAGGGAGGTGATAAGCAAATGAAGATAGACCTTACCGCCCAGAAGCCCCGACAGCAGTTTACCGCTGCCGACCTTTCTGGGCTGCTGGGTGGACAGGCTCCGGTGGGAGCCGCAATTACCCAGCTGCCCATAGGAAGGCTTGTCCCCTATCCCAATCAGCCATTCAAGCCCTACAGTGCTGAAAAGCTGGAACGGCTTACCGAGGACATACGGGTTAATGGCGTACTTAGTCCTATCATCGTGCGACCCAGCGGAAATATGTACGAAATCCTTGCTGGACATAATCGCTGGAACGCCAGCCGTAAGGCGGGCAAGGACACTATCCCCGCTATTGTGCAGGATGTAAACGATGATACCGCTGCACTAATCATGGTTAACACCAACCTAAACCAACGTGACGAGCTTCTACCCAGTGAAAAGGCTTGGGCATATCGGGTGCAGCTGGAGGCAATGAAACGACAGGGTAAGCGGTCAGATTTAACCTCGTCCCAACTTGGGACAAAGTTGAAACGCTCTGACCAAGAGATGGCAGCACAGATGGGTGAAAGTCGTAATCAAATTCAGCGTTACATCCGTCTGACCTACTTAATACCGGAGTTACTAGAGATGGTGGACACCAAGGAACTGCCTATGACACCTGCCGTTGACCTGTCATACCTTTCTGTGGAGGAACAACAGCTTGTTCTGGAGGTCACATCGGAACTGGAGCGCAAAGTATCAATGTGCCAGAGTGCGCAGCTGAAAAAGCTGTCAACAGAGGGTGGGCTAGACGAGGACAGTATCCGGGAGGTGCTGCTGCCGGAGCAGCGGTGGGATGCACGGCAGGAGTTTGTTGCACGCAGTAGGACAGTTATTCCCACAACCGCCAACCGACAGGACGTGGAAAAAGTACTGCTACTGGTAAAGCAGTATTTTGACCAGAGGGTGGGATAATGGGCAACGGGTAAAGCTGGAGCGCAACCCTAATAAATAATTACAGAGAGGAGTTTTAAAATGGCAGAGCTACAAGAGGATGCGGCACAGGGGGTACTTCGGTTTATGTTTAAGGTACCTCAGCTTACAGGAAAGCTAATTATTGCCGCTCTGGAGGAAGCCATACGACGCATGGAAGCAAAGGAGCCAATCGGGCTACAGAGGATGGAGACACTCATGCGCGGTGGAAACAAAATGGAAAAGATTAACTTAGGCAGTTCGTTGGAGAAGTTGGACACAGACCTCAAGGCATTTGAGCAAATCGCCCGTGAGTATGGGATAGGTTTTTCAGCCTATAAAATGGGTGGTCAACCCGGGTATCAGGTTTTCTTCCGTGCAAAGAACGTGGAGCAGATGAAAACCTGCATGGAGGAATTTACCCGGTATCGAATGGTGAGAGATTACAAAATGTCAGAGATTCCCGCTGAACCGGAGCATGAGGTCTACAAAGGCGAGATTTTGGATGACAGGGCAATTGTTCCCGGAAAGGGTATTCCGACTAAGAAGCATAGCAGGATTGTGATAGAAACCGAGCTGGCGGTACGTGCCGGTAAGAAGTCTATGGAACAAACCGTTCGTCAGGCGCGGCAGCAGGCGAAGGAGTACAACCAAAGCCGTGAGAAGACTGCTCCGGAGCATGGGCGAGAGCAGCACAAAATAAGGGAGCGTGACCGATGAGCCGTAAACATATCTTTTCCGCTCTTATCGCAGCTACCCTATGTCTGCTATTTTGGCTTGTCAATCGGGCGACAGAAGCTATACGACTGCTGCTGTCTGCGGGAATGAACCTCGTAGAGGCCATGGACGGCACTTGGGGAAAAATTTGTGCTGCACCGCTGGGACTGTCACTAGAGCCGATAGACCTTGGTACTGCCACTGCGGCTATTATGCTTATTGTCATGCTGGCAGGACTGCGTGGGGGTAGGAAGTGGAGGAACGGTGAGGAATACGGCTCCGCACGATATGCCACTCACAAGGAGATTGCACCCTACATAGACCCCAAGCAGGATAACAATATTCTCTTAACTAAAACGGAACGCTTCACTATGAGTAGCCGGCCTTCTGGTGACTATAAAGCCCTTAACACCTCTCTGAATAAAAATGTTTTGGTAATGGGTGGCCCGGGCTCCGGCAAGACCCGAAACTTTGTGAAGCCCAACCTGATGCAGTGTCACAGCTCCTATGTTGTTACCGACCCAAAGGGTACGGTGCTTACAGAGTGCGGAAAGCTGTTGGAAGAGCAGGGGTATGTCATTAGGGCTCTAAACATCAACGGCGCACAGGGTATGAAGCTTTCAAAGCACTATAATCCACTTGCATATATCCGGTGTGAGGCTGATATCTTGCAGCTGGTGGATGTGCTCATGGTAAACACCAATGGGGAAGGAAAGAACAGTGGGGAAAAGTTTTGGCAGGATGCCGAGCGGTTGCTCTACTGCGCATATATCGGCTACATTTGGCAGGAGGCATTACCGGAGGAGCGAAATATGTGTATGCTGCTGAATATGTTGGAAAACTCCGAAACCCGTGAAGAGGATGAGAAGCATATGAACCCTGTCGACTATCTGTTCGAATGGCTTGAAAAAGAAAAACCGGGGTGCTTTCCGGTGCGGCAGTATCGCAAGTTCAAGCTAGCTCCCGGCAAGACAGCAAAAAATATCATAATTTCCTGCGGCGCACGCCTTTCCCCTTTTGATATTAATGAGGTGCGGGAGCTGATGGCGTATGACGAGCTGAAGCTGGATGAGATTGGAGACTGCAAAACGGCATTCTTTGTCATTACCTCGGACACAAATAAGACCTTTAACTTTATTGCCGCCATTATGTACAGCCAGATGTTCAATCTGCTCTGCGATAAAGCTATCTATGACTACGGCGGGCGGTTGCCGGTGCATGTTCGGTGTATTCTGGATGAATTTGCAAACATTGGTCGGATACCCAACTTTGAAGAAATAATTGCAGTTATCCGTTCACGGGAAATATCCGTCAGTGTAATCTTGCAGTCTCGTGCTCAGTTGGAGGGAGTGTATGAGAAAAAAGCAGATATTATTGTCGACTGCTGCGATACCATGCTGTTCCTGGGCGGCAAGAGCACCAAGGCTCTAAAGGAAATTTCCGAGACGATGGGTAAGGAGACAATCAGCAATACCGATGAAAACAAAAGCCGAGGCAGTCAGAAATCGGACAGCACCGGTACTAAGGTGATGGGGCGTGAGCTGATGACACCGGACGAGCTTGCCAGCCTCGACAGCAGCCTTTGTATCTGCCTGATTCGTGGGCTGCGCCCCTTTAAGTCTAAGAAGTATGACCTGCGTTCCCATAAGCGATATCCCCGGCTCTCCGATGCGGACAGCAGCAACAAATACACACCCACATGGATTACACTCTCTGCACCGCCCAAGCCGCAGGAGGAGTTTTATTATATAGAAATGGCAGCACAAAAAGAAAAACAACAATACGAATTTGAAAGGACGTAACACTATGGAAATTTTTACATCAGGCATTGGACTTCTCAAAAATTTTGTCACTCTTGTCGGCGCAGCCTTTGTGATACTTGGGCTGATACAGTTCTTTTCCGGGCAGGGGGATAACAATGCTGCCAGCAAGCAGACAGGCGTAGGTTTATTTGCCGCCGGCGCAGGTATTATTATGGTAGCGCAGACCCTTATCCCTATGCTTGCAAACATTACCGGGTGATGCTTCATGGACATGATTTTTGGCAAGCTGGAGGAAATGGTAAAGAACTGGCTTCTGGACATAATCCGTTCTAACATCACCGATATGCTGAACAGTGTCAACAGTCAGACGGCTAATCTGGGAGATCTGGTGACAGCAAAGCCCTCCCAGTGGCAGCCGGGTATCTGGGCAATGGTGCAGGAAATTTCGAGCAAAGCAATTGTTCCCATTGCGGCGGTTATCCTTACAGGTGTAATGTGCTATGAGCTGATAGGTTGGATTAATGAGCAGAACCGTTTTCATGCACCCACCGATGTAATTGCCCAGCTTTTTAAATTCATCATCAAGCTATTTATCGGTGTAACACTGGTTATGCAGGCACAGAAGATTACCATTGGAATATTCGACCTAGCCGCCTACGCCATCGCACAATCCATGGGCGTGGTGGTGACCGACCCGGGCAGTGTGAATACATCTATTGAGACATTGATGGAAGCACTGAAAACGGAAGAGATTGGGGCGCTGATGAGTATGGTGTTTACCTCCATGTTTGGAAATCTTGGAATAGGGATTATTGACCTTGCGGTACGATTAACCGTTACGGCACGTATGATTGAAATTTATATCTATTGCAGCATTGGAAGCCTGCCTTATGCCACGCTGGGGAACAGTGAGCTGAAGCCTGTTGGTGTGAACTACATAAAAAACCTATTTGCACTGGCGTTTCAGGGTTTTTTCATGTTCATCATGCTAGGTATCTATGCGGTACTGATGCGGCAGACAGTTGGAGATGCTGCGGGTGGAGAGGGTGCAGCAGGACTTATTTTCAATATGCTGTTCACCTCGGGGCTTCTGGTGCTCATGCTTATTCGCTCCAAGGCGATTGCAAAATCTATCTTTTCAGCACAGTGAGACAGTAAGAAGGGAGATAACTATGCCATATGTAACAGTTCCCCATGACCTTTCCAAAGTTAAAAGTGCGGTAATTATGGGGCTTACCAAGCGGCAGCTCATCTGCATTACCGGTGCAGGGACGCTTGCGCTGCTACAGTACTTTTGCACTATGCGTACGTTGGGAGAGTGGGCAGTGTATCTGGCGATTGTCCCTGCAATACCACTATTTTGGGCTGGATTTTGGCGTTCGCCAGACGGACGGACACCGGAGAAGGTCATCCTAAATTACATCAAGGTACGCTACCAGCGGCCGCGTATTCGCCCCTATCAAACTGAAAATTTTTACAATAGCCTTGCGCTAATGGCGCAGATACAGGAGGTGATTGAACGTGAAAGCAAAACTGCCGACCCAGAAGCCGGGAAGCACGAAGGTCAAGAGACTTGACCCCTATGCACATCTGCCAAAAGCGACACGTAAAAAGATTATTCGTCTTATCAAAATGGCAAAGTTTCAGGGAGTTATTCCTCGCAGTGCGCAGCGCACCATTCCATACAATGAAATGAAGCGTAACGGGCTTTGCCGCATCAGCGAGAATGTCTATAATCGAACAATAGAATTTGGTGATGTAAGCTATCAACTGGCACGAGATGAGGAAAAGGAACGAATATTTGAAAACTGGAGTAAGCTGCTGAATACCTTTGACACTACCGTAAACGTGCAGCTTTCATTTATCAACAGCTGCATTAATAAGGAGCAGATGGAGGATGAGCTGGAGTTACCGGAGCAGGGGGACAACCTGGATGGGTACAGGGGGGAGTTTAGTCAAATTCTACGGAACAAACTGGGACAGGGGAACAGCGGTATACGCAAGCGAAAATTTATTACCTTTGGGTTGCAATCCGACAGCCTGGAAGCTGCACAGGTGAAGCTGGAGCGCATGGAGGGAGAAATTAGAAGCACCCTTCAACAGGTGCTCCACTCCAATGCCGAACGCTGCAACGGCTATCAGCGCATGGAGCTGCTCCACGACCTTTACAACATCGGTACCGACCGACGGCTGAACTTTAACTGGGAGCTGCTGGCCAATACAGGATTCTCCACCAAGGATTTTATTGCACCTAATAGCTTTAGCTTTCAGGCGAAGGATTATTTTGAAGAGGAGAAGATGCTGGGGCGGGTGTCCTACCTGCAAATTAACGCTTCCGAGCTTTCGGACAAGATGCTTTCGGAGTTACTGGACATGGACAGCCCTCTTGTAGCAACGCTGCATCTCCGCTCGGTTGACCGCTCTGATGCCCTCAAGCAGGTAAAGGGGCTGCTTTCCGACCTGCAAGGAATGAAGATGCAGGAGCAGAAGAAGGCAGCGCAGGGGGGATACAGCATGGATATTCTGCCGCCCGACCTTGTGGACAGTCTGGATGAAGCGGGGGATTTGCTTTCCAACCTGAAGGACAGGGACGAGAGAATGTTTCTGGTAACCTTTCTGCTGCTCAACTTTGGCAGTACCAAGGAGGAGTTGGACAACCGCTGCTTTACCGCAAAACAGATTTGTCAAAAGTATAACTGTGAGCTGATGCCTCTGGGCTGGCAGCAGGAGGCAGGGCTAATGGCCAGCTCGCCTATTGGTATCAATCCGGTGGAAATTCAGCGGGTGCTTACCACCACCAGTACCGCCATCTTCGTTCCCTTTCAGACACAGGAGCTGTATATGCAGGGCGGTCAGTTTTATGGGGTTAATCCTGTTTCTCACAACATGATTTTAATTGACCGTAAGGCTGCCCTAAACCTGAACGGCTTGGTATTCGGCAGCTCCGGCTCAGGCAAGAGCTTCTCGGTGAAATGTGAGCTGCTATTGGTTTTCCTTACCCTGCTGGATGATATTTTGATTAATGACCCGGAGCGAGAATATACCGCATTGGTACAGGCTCTGGGAGGGCAGATTATAAAAATTGCGGCGACATCGCCGCACCACTTAAATCCGCTGGACATTAATCTGGAAGCACGGAACGATGAGGACAGAGACTATGACCCTATCCGTTCTAAAAGCGACTTTATCCTTTCCTTCTGTGAGCAGGCGGTAGGCGGTAGGGAAGGACTGTCACCACTAGAAAAAACTATCATAGACCGCTGTGTCCATCAGCTGTATGCCAAGTATATGGAAAACCCCATACCGGAAAATATGCCGATACTGGGTGACCTGTATGACCGCCTTTGCAACCAGAGCGAGCCGGAGGCTATGCGGATTGCAGGTGGGCTGGAGCTATATGTAACCGGCAGCCTCAATGTCTTTAATCACCATACCAATGTAGATATCAACAACCGTCTGGTCTGCTTTGACACAAAGGATTTGGGCAAGCATTTAAGCAAGCTGGGAATGCTGGTGGTACAGGAGCAGATTTGGGGCAGGGTGACAGTCAACCGTGCGGCAGGTAAGTTTACTCGCTACTACATGGACGAGTGCCACAAGCTGCTGCGTGACCCCCAGACGGCAGCTGCAACGGTGGAGATGTGGAAGCGTTTTAGGAAGTGGGGCGGAATGCTCACCGGCATTACCCAGAATGTTTCCGATTTGCTGTTCTCACCGGAAATTGAGGCAATCTTCTCCAACAGCGAATTTTTCTATATCCTGTCACAGGCACAGTCCGACCGTCAACAGCTTGCCGAGCGGCTAGGTATTTCGGAAAGTCAGCTTTCCTACATCACCAACCAACAGCCGGGACATGGGCTGATTGTGTTCCGTGGGACGGTTATTCCCTTTGATGCGGATTTTCCACGGGACACCCAGCTGTATAAACTCATGAGCACCAAGCTTACCGAGGTTACATAAGGGGACTGTCCCCCTCTGACAATGTGGAAAATCGGAGATTTACACACAATGTCATTCACTCCCGCACCCGCAGGTGCAGGCACTATACAGGCATAACGAATGTTGGATTTTTATGGGAGAACCGCAATGCCGACAAAAATAAAAAAGCCGCCCCGCTAGGGGCGACCTCTTAAAACAAATCGCTGTGTGAGCCGGTGCGTGTCAGGTATAGGAACAGTGTATCGTCATCCTTCTCATACACAAGCAGCCAATCCGGCAGGATGTGGCATTCATAGCAGCCTGCATAATTCCCAGACAGGGCATGGTTTTTGTACCGCTCCGGCAATGCGGAACCTTCAGCAAGAAGCTTGATGGTCTGCGTTAATAGCTCTATTCGGTAACCGCGCTTTTGTGCAAGCTTTACATCCTTTTGAAAGCGGCTGGAGGGCTTTATGGTATATATCATGCCAACAGCTCCTTCATCATCTCGTCAACATCGGTATAGGACTTGCCAAGCTCCGGGTGCAGCTTCATCTGGTGTACCTCTTCAATGGCTGCAAGAGTTTCGCTGTTTGGAAGCTCTGGTCTTGGCATATCCATAGTTACAGGAAAAGGGATACCATGCTGACGGATAGACTGTTTTAAAAAGATGTTCACTGCGGTGGACATATCCAGTCCCAATTCATCAAAAATCTGCTGTGCTTGTAGCTGCACCTTGGGGTCAATCTTTATATTCAACTGTAGGTTTTCCATTGCGTTTTATCCTCCTTCAATAGGTTATGATGTAGCTTCTGTTCTTGTATTCTACCCCAAATATTCCGACTTAGCAAGGGCTTTGGCACGTTCATCAGCGGCGATATCGGCTTTGGTTTCTTCCCGCCAGTAGGCACAGTAATGGTTCCATATGCCAAGCGCAAAGACGGCAATGCGCCAAAACCAACCCCAAAAGGTGGAAAGCTCTACGTCGCACATGCTAACGACAAAGACCTCAACAATGACAAATGCCCAAGCGGCGGAGAAGATAGGGCTGACAATCCAGAAGCCGATGCGGGTTTTAAAGATACCGTAGAGGATAAGGGCAACTACTAAGCCAAGCAGGATAGCATAGCCGTTGCTCCAGTGGAACTGCTGGGTCATCATCAGCCACATAAAGCCAACTGTCATAGCAGCATCACAGGCATCTATGTAGCCAAGGAATACTGAGATAGAGTTTGTAAAAAGCCACACCGCCCCGGCAAGGAGTTTCCCAAAAACCCACATCATAAAAGCACCCTCTTTCTATATTAAGTATACCACTAAACCCGCATAAATACAAGGGTTTGCGGAAATTTGAAGGAAGTGAAGCAAAGAAATATGCCACAAAAATTGCAGTTTGAGGAGCAAGCAAAAGCCCTTAAAAATGAAAAAATTGTGCCGATATTGCCCCTGCCCCGCACGCTGCCCCCGCTGCGGGAGGATAGGCTGAAGCCGCTGCTGCGCCAATACCCCGCCTTTACAAGATTGCAGAGCGTTGCCGCCGACTACAAAGCCGGCAGTACACAGACTTCCCGGCTGCACTTCGAGGGTGCAGAGCGGAGGAATGGGAAGCTGCAATTTGAGAATGCAGGGTACCGACAGAGCAAGCTTCACTTTGAAGGAGAGCGCAGCGGAGGGAGTAAGCTGCACTTCGAGGGGGAACACAGCGGAGCAAGCAGGCTGCATTTTGAAAATGGGCGAAGGGCACTGCCGCCGGGCGGAGGCAATGCCGCAGGGAATATGGCTGCATCAAAGTCATCGGGCAGCGCATCAGCCTTGCGGTCAAAGAAGAAAGGCTTTGAATTTGGGCGTAAAGAATTTACAACAATGGGTAGCGAAGCTTCAGCGGACATCAGCAGGCTTGCCGACCAGAGCGAAAACGATGGAGTGCGCACAGCCGACCGAGGGCGGGTGATTGCCGGCAGGGGCTACGGTATGGGGCGCACCGTGGAGAAGAAATTTTACCGGGGCAAGGCGGATGCCCGGGAGATAAAGCGGCAGGGAAAGAAGCTCGCCAAGGAGCTGACACGGCAATACAAGGCGGAACGCTACTTCTTTCAGCACGGCAGGGAATCTCCCCGGGAGCTGCGCCGCATGAAGCGCAGGCAGATGGCACAGAAGGCAAGTGCGCAGATGGAGCGCAATGTCGTAACCCGTGCCGTGAAGCGTACCGGTGCACTGGTTGTGAAGATGGCAAAGGGTACGCTGCATCTCGTGGTTGCTGCTTTATCTTGGATAGGATTACCGGTGCTTGGAATCATGGCTGCCTTTATGCTGCTGTTTGGCGGAGCAATGCTGCTGATGAATCTGCTGACCGATGCAGCGGTGGCGACCTTCTCCGCCTACACCTCCGAGGATGCCGCCATCGAAGCTGCCTCGCTGCTGGCCACGCAGTTAGAAGCCAAGCTTCAGCAGGAAATAGACGGCCTGCCCAGTGCCTGGGAGTGGGGGCATATAGACGAGTTCCGATACGACACCGACCCCATTGGCCACAGCCCATTTGAGTTGATGGGCTACCTGTCAGTTACAAATCCCGGCTTTGATATGGGGATGCTGTCCCCGGTGCCGGGGGTTATCCGGCAGCTGCACGAAGCACGGTATGACCTTATCCTGGAGCAACAGGTGGAAACCCGATACGATACTGAAATATCCACCGACCCGGTGACCGGCGAGGAAACAGAGCATGAAGTTCCCTATGATTACTACATCCTCAATGTCATCCTGCGTAGCAAGGGCGTAGAGGAAGCGGTATATAACAAGCTGATGCAGTCACCGGAGCAGGAGCTGTGGGAGTGGTACAAGGTGCTGATGGAAACTTCCGGAGCCAGGCAGGAGTTCGGCAATCCCTTTGTGGGTGTAGATTGGCGGGATAGAGTAACCAGCCTATATGGCTACAGGGTAAACCCGCTGGGTGGAAAAAACCTACAAACGCACCGGGGGCTGGATATCGTAATGCCAGAGGGAACACCCATAGCAGCGGGTATTGCCGGCACAGTGCGATATGTAAGGCATGGGGATACCACGTTTGGAAACTACATCATTCTGGAGGATGATAAGGGCGTAACCATGCAGTATGCACATTGCCGGGATATCCACGTGGCCACAGGGGACAGCGTGGCCGTGGGTGATGATATAGCAACGGTGGGCAATACCGGCGCAAGTACCGGCAGCCACCTACATATAGAGATAAAACGGGACGGAAAGTATATAAATCCGATATATGCCTTAAAGTTTGGAGGTAATGAGGAATGAAAAGCAAAAGTATTTTGGCAAGACGGCTGCTGTGTCTGCTGCTGGCGGCGGTAGTAAGTTTGCAGTTTCTTCAGGTGCAGCCGCCCATAGTGGAAGCTGAAGCTGTGACCCTGGAGGACTTTGGCGACGGCAGCGACGGAGCTTTACATATTAAAGCTGGGCAGACGGTCACACTGCCGGTGACTGTTCCATATCAGTCAGTAGTGGAGAAAAACTATACCTCGGTCTACATTGAGGCGGGTGGTGTTCTCACAACCTCTGCCCCCAACGCAGGCTTGGTACTGCGGGTACAGGGAGCCTGTACCATCAACGGCACCATTGACCAGTCACTCAAGGGAGGTCTCCCATCAGTTTATAACACTTTTTCCTATCCACCCGAACTGCGATGTGGTGCAGGTGGTGATGGAGGCGCAGGTTCCGGAGGTTATTACTATGGAGGATACGGCGTAGGCGGCATTGGTATGCCAGCTGTGAAGTTTGGAGGGGGATACGGTGCCGGAGGTGGTGGCGGTGCCGGTGCACATGAGGGCTCCGATGGGGAGGGTTCTGTTTTTCCTGCTGGTAAGGGCGGAGACAGTAATACTATCACCCTTAGTACGCCAATACCAAGCTTGTTTCTTGGAGGGCAACCCGAAAAAGAAGGAGTGTACGGTGGTGGTGGTGGTGCATCGGGCCCTATAGGTGGAACGGGTCCCGGAGGTCACGGGAACAAATACTACTATGAAGATGATGGGGGCTCTGGTGGTGCAGGGAATATGGGCGGCGGAGTTGTAGTTATCTATTGTGGAGGCCACTGTACAATAGGTGGCACAATCCTAGCGAAGGGTGGCAATGGTGGCAATGGTGGTATGGGGTATGGTGGTGCCGGCCGTACTACCAGTGGTGCTGGTGGTGGTGGTGGCGGTGGCGGTGGCGGAGCCATATATGTGTGTTACAAAAACACAATATCCAATACTGGAAACTTTGATGTGAGCGGGGGAATTGGTGGTAGGGCCGTAACAACCAACACAAGTAACCCGCGTGCTGCAAGTAATGGAAGTAACGGAGGGGTGGGAAGTGTTACAATAAAAAAACTTCCGGATAGTAACCCACCAACTATCTCCGGTGTAACGGTACCCACAGCATGGGGGCAGAGTAACACGATTACTATCTACGCTACGGATGACATGACGGGTGTTAAGGACTATGCGGTTGCAACAACCAACTTAGCACCGGCAAGCGGTTGGCAGGGTAGCAACAGCTTCACATATTCAAATAACGGAACCTTTTATGCCTTTGCCCGAGACAACATGGGGAATGTATCTGCCGGAAAAGCATTCACGGTGAATAAGGTAGATACGACTGCCCCTGTTATTGATAATGTAACCGTTACCCCTGCAGGGTGGACAGGCAGCAGCACAAAGACGATTACGGTAACGGCTACTGATGGGCAGTCGGGCATAGCTGGGTATGGGATTACCACCAATGCCATAGCCCCCTCCAGCTGGCAACCCTCCAATATTTTCAATAAGCCCGCAGGCATCTATTACATATGGGCAAAGGATAATGTCGGCCGGGTATCGGGGTATCGTCAGGCTGTTGTAGATAGCATTGATATCGTCAGCCCTACCATTACCGGAGTATCACTCCCGATTAACTGGGGGATAAGTAACACAGCAACCATTAACGCTACCGACAGCGGCAGCGGCGTAAATATTTATGCTGTATCGGCCATTTCCGCTACTCCAATGGATGGATGGACAAGCGACCGCAGTTTTACCTTTACTCAGAACGGCACCTATTACGCATTCTGTAAAGACAAAGCTGGTAACATTTCCAACCCATTTAGCTTTGTGGTAGATAAGGTGGACGATATTAAGCCGGTTGTAAACTCTGTAACAGTACCCACTGAATGGGCAGCTACCAATAAAGTAAAGCTGTTGGCCAGTGATGTAGGTGTGGGCATAGCCGAATATGCAGTCGCCGCCAAGGAAGAAACACCTACCGACTGGCAAACTTCCCCGGACTTCATCCTGGATGAAAACGGTACCTACTATGCCTGGGCAAAAGATAAGGCGGGGAACGTATCTGCTGCCAAAGCGTTTGTTGTAGATAAGGTGGATACCTTTGTGCCAGGGATTGACAGTGTAGAGATATCCCCGGAGTGGGCAACAAAGAGCACGGTTACAGTTACGGCATCAGATGTGGGCAGCGGTATTAAAGATTATACAGTCACCAGCAGCGATACCGTACCGACAGATGGATGGCAGACAAGCAATCGATTTACCCTTACGGCTAATGGTACATATTACGCCTGGAGCAGGGATAAGGTGGGAAATGTATCGCTAGGATATATCTTTGTCATTGATAAGGTTGATAACCAAAAACCCAGCGTTACCGGTGTGGAGATACCGCTGGAGTGGGCGGCAGAAAATACCGTAAAGGTTGTAGCATCCGATATAGGCAGTGGTGTCAAGGAGTACGCTATCAGTAGTTACAGCTTTGCACCAAGCACCGGATGGCAGGATACAGCAGATTTTATCCTGGTTAACAACGGAAAATACTATGCCTTTGTCCGTGACATTGCAGGCAATGTATCACAAGGTAAGCTATTTGAGGTAAACAAGGTGGATACCTCTAAGCCCACAGTAACCGCAGTAAACATACCCATTGGCTGGAGCGGCTCACTGGAAGTTACCCTAGAGGCCACAGACAGCGACAGTGGCGTAGGGGGCTATGCGGTTACCAAATCCACAAAGAAACCGGCAGCTGACCAATGGCAGGCAGATAATAAATTTGCCATAGGCGAGAATGGAACATTTTATGCCTGGGCAAAGGATATTGTCGGCAATATATCTTCGGGTAGGTATTTTAACATCTCTAGGGTGGATAAAACGCTACCAGAGATAGCGAGTATCGGTTACAACTCGGACTATACAACAATTATGGTACGTGGTAAGGACAGCGGCAGCGGTGTGAAATGTATCTACCTGGATGGGACGAAATTTGATGGTGCTACCGTGTCGCTGGATTTACCGGCCGGAGCACGGTATATCAAAATACAGGTAGAGGACAATGCCGGGAATAAGTCACCGGAGGCCACCGAACGGATACCGGGATGGTTTGACATGCTGGACACCCTGACCGTAGCGCCGGTAGAGTTCGGCGCCGGAAATAAGACAGCGGTTATAACAGCCACCAGCAGCATCGGCAGCGACATTGTTGGTATCTACATAAACGGGAAGCTATCCACCGGCAATCCGGTTACATATTTTCTCCCAGCAGGCATGGAATACCTAGAGCTTCAGGCACAGGACAAGGCAGGCGACCGAAGCGAAATATATCGGGTGCGTGTACCCGGCTGGAGCAGTGAGGTAAAAACAATCTCTATTGTTGATGTCCGCTTCGCTGAAGACAGCAGCAGTGTACAGATTACCGCAATGGAGACAGGCGGCAAGGGCATCCGAGGTATCCGTATCAACGGGGAGCTGCTCCCAGGCAACCCGGTAACTTATCAGATACCGGCGGGAACCCGTCACCTAGATATGCAAGCTGAAGACAGAGAGGGTGACCGCTCGGCGGTACTCATACGCAGAGTGCCAGGATGGAGTGAGGTTGTCACCACCTTAACCGTAACCGATGTCACCTTTACCGATTACAACACTACGGCGCAGATCACCGCCACGGCCACAGGCGGTGATAGCGTTGCCGGTATTATTGTAAACGGGGAGCTGCTGGAAGGGAACCCCGTCATTTACAAGGTGCCCAAGGGGACGGAAACGCTGCATATACAGGCAGTTAACCCCCAAGGTGACCTTTCCCCCATGCTGAACAAGGCAGTGCCCCTGGACGCATCTAAGAGCACGCTGAAGCTTTACATAGAAAGCCCAGGTTGGACAAGCGACCGTAAGGCCAAGGTGAAGCTGACGGCCGAGGATAAGAACAGGATTACAAAGATAAATGTACGCACTTCGGATGAAAGCGAATGGGCAGATGTCACAGAGCAGCGGTACATTTACATTACTTCCAATACCACTGTGTATGCTTCGGTGGAGAACGACAAGGGCGAAATCAAGGAGGTATCCCAGGATATTACCTGTTTTGACCGTACCGCACCAAAGGTGACAGCTACCCAGGACGGAAAGACCATTAACATTCGTGCAACGGACGAGCTGTCCGGGGTGAAGGTTATTCTAGTGAACGGCAAGGAGTACCAGGAGGGCGATTTTGAGGATGGCAAGCTTGCATACCGTATTCCCGAGGGTACAACGATGGTAACCGTCAAGGCCGAGGATGCAGCAGGCAATCTATCCCGAGCAGTGGAGCTGCCGCTACAGACCACCGTTGCTGCACTGCCTGTGGTTATTGCACCTACGCCCACACCAACACCAGAACCGGAGTTGACGCAAGAAGATGTTGCAGTACCAGAACCGGAGCCGCTGCCTACTCCAGAGCCGATACCCTCTCAGGAGCCTGCCCCGGAGCCTACGGTTACCGAGACTGCGGCAGAGCCGGAGCCGCTGCCACCGGCAGCAAAGGCAGCCGCAGCGGCAGGAGGTTTAGGAACAACAACACTAGGCGGTATTTGGTATTGGGTACGGAAAAAAGCGTTAAGTCAATCTGTTGAGGAGTTAGGTTTAACAGGAAAATTATTCTACGATGAAAGTGAATTTGGCGGGTCGATTGACCCGTTAGATAAACAGAAAGGGGAGTAAGACCATGTACAACAAAGCAATTCTAATCGGGAGGCTAACGGCGGAGCCAGAGCTGAAGACCACAGCAAACAGCGTGGCAGTAATAAATTTCACTGTGGCCACCGACCGTCCCTACAAAAACGGGGACGGGGAACGAAAGGCAGATTTCCTAAATTGTACCGCATGGCGGCAGCAAGCGGAGTTTATCTGCAAGTATTTCCACAAGGGCGACCCTATTGGTGTTGAGGGCAGCATTCAGACCCGGAGCTATGAGGACAAGGACGGCAACAAGCGTATAGTGGTGGAAATCCAGACAGACAATGTATTTTTTGTTGGCGGCAAAAAAGACGGGCAGTCGGCGCCGAGCACGACACCAGCGGATGAGGTAAAGGAGGAGTAAGCCATGGCAGAACAGCGAGACGAGCGGATGGCCGAGCTTACACAGAAGCTGGAGCAGGGTGTTAAGGATGTATTTAGCAGTGACAGGTACCGTGATTAT
The DNA here is from genome assembly GCA_036645835.1 of Angelakisella sp. Taxonomy (GTDB): domain Bacteria; phylum Bacillota; class Clostridia; order Oscillospirales; family Ruminococcaceae; genus Angelakisella. Next base: position 17,052 of record JAVXNK010000031.1, read on the forward strand.
CTAAATACCATGTCAAAATTTCACCGTTACAGCTTCCGCAATTCTATACTTATCCATTTACAAAAACCAGATGCAACCTATGTTGCGGGATTTAATGCCTGGAAGACCATGGAGCGTAGCGTAAGCAAAGGCGAGAAGGGAATACAGATACTTGCTCCTGCACCCTACAAAAAGACGGTAATGGTTACACAGGACGAGAGGGGCAACCCTCTCCCCGAGCCGGAGGAAAAGGAGGTCACGGTGACAGCCTTTCGCCCGGCGTATGTCTTTGATGTTTCCCAAACACAAGGGAAGGAGCTGCCAAGGCTTGTCACACAGCTTGCCGGCCAGGTAGTGGACTACGATAAGCTACTACACGGCCTATGGGAAGCTGCCCCCTGTCCTGTTGCTTTTGAGGATATAAAGAGTAATGCAAATGGATACTACCAGCCGGAGGAAAACCGCATTGCAATTAAGATGGGTATGAGCCAAGAGCAGACGATAAAGACCACTATCCACGAGATAGCACATGCCAAGTTTGAGCACGGCATTGAAACAGACCGGCAGATGGCAGAGGTGCAGGCCGAGAGTGTGGCATACGTGGTTTGTCAGCACTTTGGCATTGATAGCTCACAATATTCTTTTGGCTATGTAGCCAGCTGGAGCCAGGGCAAGGATAGCAGTATCCTGAAGGACTGCCTGGCATCGATACAGACCGTAGCCAAGGACATCATCGGTGATGTGGAAATATCCACAGGGAGGGATAGGACAATGGAACGAGAGGTTTCCCAAGGGATTTTAAAGCATCAATCCCACGACAAGTTATATACGCTAAATGACCTTTCGGTTGGAATGAAAATTAGCGACCCTAGCATTATTGGCTATTTTACTAACACTGGAAATTATAACGAAGATGAACTTACCACAGCTATGCGGGAAATAGACAAAGGAATACTTACAATTGAAAAAATTACCACTGGAAAAGATGTTGATATCCAGGTTGCAGTTGGTGAGATTTCGGTAAATCAATTTCTTGACCGACTGAACAAAGGTGACATTATGGTTTTACAGGCTTCATCAGAAAAAGAAAAACAAACTACGCAGGAAAGGGAGGTTGCTGCAATGTCCCCTGAAGAGAAGGAAAGCCTGATACAGGGGGTTGAGGCTGCCAGAGATTACGGTGAGGAAATTTCTGACCATGATATGCGTTTGTATGCTGCTGCCACAAGGCAGCAGCCGCAGCTGGAGGATAAAAAGCTTCAGCCGAAGCGTCCCCGCTCGTTGAACGACCGCCTTGAGGAGGCAAAGCAGATTTGCGCCGAGAGGAACGCATCTGCTCCGGATGCACTGGCAAGAGACAGAGGCAAGGGTAGAGGAATAGAAAGGTAGAGAGGAAATATGGAAATAGGCAAGAAAGAACAATCTTCGATGCATACGGATTTTTCTAATTTGGATGCCATGATAGAAGAAAACTTCAACGAAGGAAATATAGGGTATCTTTATAACCGGCTGGATGAAGAGGTACGCAACGACAATGTTACTAGGGCAAGGTATTTAATTGAAAAAGCCAACCTCGATGTGGGGTATCCTGGCATTCTGGACGGTGCCATTATGGATAACCATATGGAAATGACTACTATGCTCATTGAGCATGGTGCAGATGTAAAAAAATGCACTCGCAACCTAGCCCCGGTTCTAGTGAATGTTTGCATGGCTTATGGAACAAAAGAGGGCAACCCCAATTATACAGATATGATAGAGCTTTTACTAAAAAACGGTGCAACGCTTTTTTACGATGGTAAGGACTATGGCAAATGTTTATGTGATGACAGCAAGCCTCCACAATTCTTATGTAGCCCTGAAGCACGGGAGCTATTAGCAAAATATCTGCCAGATAAGCAAAATAGGTACTGCGACATTGAAAATGGTAAGAAGCTGTGGCGACCTCACCCGCACTCATTAGCTGAACGATTAGAGGAAGCAAAGAGGATATGCACCCAGCGCAATGACCGCCCGCCACAGGATAGAGGTAGGGATAAGGGAAGGGAAAGGTAGGAATGAATATGAAACATTTTACACATGAGGAAATCGCACTGATGGGCAACTATGACACATCTAGTCTAACCAATCTAATCGGCACCCTGCAATTTGCGCTGCCATATGTTACGGACAAGCAGGCGGCCGATACTACAGCGGACTGCATCGGCAAGCTGTGCTCCATGGAGCGGCAGGAGTTTGCTGCACTGCAAGCGCAGCTAGCTGCCCCGGAGATGTATTAACCTGAAGCAGGGCTACTACAGCCCTGCCGGAGCTTACCAACGGATGATAGGCTGCGGCAAGGCTGTAAGAGGAGCTTTGAGAGAACTACATATTACAAGAACTTAAAAACTGTACGGGCGGGTTTTCCTTTTTGAAAACCAGGGTCGTGACGGGCTTATTAAGTTTACCCTAAAACAGGTTTTGCTGCATGGCGGCTGCTTTGTCAAAAAAGCGGTGCTGTGACGGCTTTCTTAGGTGCAACTATTTACAGCTTAATAGTGCCGTGTAGAGCATACTGCACGCAAAACACAAAACCATGTTGAATAGGTATCATGTAAAAATAAGACGCCACCTTATCAGTGGCAGTAGCGGGTTTGAGCCGCGTTATTTTTAAGATGTTGGGCAGCACTATGGTGCTGTCAATCCGTCCTACGCCGCAAACGTTGCCCGTGAGGGTCATTAGTAGTGGAGGGGGGGCATGCGAGTATTGGTGATACAATTGCGGTGTTTGAGCGTAGACCTTGACCGCCAGAGCGTGCCGCACAGTAATGTGCGGAGGAATACGGATACCGCCGGCTCCGGTGGCACGTGTATTCCTTCCCTGTTTTCTCGATTTGTTAACACTTTGTTAATTTTTTGGGAAAACAGGGGGGGAGAAAGCCATTTCCACCTCCACCTAATAGCAAGTGATTATGTTCCAGTTCCACTGTGTTGTCAAGCATTTTCTTGTTGGCTTTCGAGGGGCGGGCTTAGAATACATTCCCATAGGGAATACCTTCTGTGTTTCCCCCTGCATCCCCGCAGGGGGAAATGTCACAGGAGTACACAGCTACCTAGAAGTATTAGAGCGGCCACTGTGACAATAGGGGTTCCCTTACCCTCCCCCCCTGGGTGTAGCTTGTACGCTGTCATCAATCTTTCAGCTGTGACCAAGCTACATCATTCGTCTCTAAAATAAAGAAAATGCCCCTGCGGGTGCGGGGTGAATTTGAGTGTTGGAAAGTTGGAAGTGTCCCCGTGTGCCAGACACTTTCAATCTTTTCAATGGTCAAAGAGGGGATAGCCCCCTACATACCCCGCCGCAGCGGCTTTCTTTTTTGCTTCTTTTTTTCTTTACCGATGACCGAAGAGCAGACTATCGGTCTTTGCCCTTGTCCCTTGGCGGCGCATCCGGAGCAGCTGCGTTCCTTTCGGCGCAAATTCTTCTGGCCTCCGCCAGATTTTCAGTCATGGAGCGAGGGCGAGGAGTAGGTTGTGCGCCGGGCTGAAGATTAATCTGCTTCAAGGCAGTTTGTCGGTCAATCTCTAGCTCTTCCAGCATAAGTTTTTGTAGCCGTGTGATATCTGGAAACACTATTTTTTTACCACGAGCAACTAGTTGTTTCAATTGCTCCATTTTGTGCTTTACCTCTTGCGCTATACTGTATTTTACGGGAATGGGATTTCCATTTTTGGTATGCACATGGTCGATGTATCTGTCGGTTATTGGGAACATATTTTGTAAGAGAAAAGCAGACGGTTTGCCATCGTAGTCCCCTAGGCAGATTGTAAGACAGTTTCCATACCGTTCTAGCTGTTTGTTATGTATTTCGGAGTATTTTTCAATTCGAGAGCTAAGAGGTACCATCCAGAGCAGAGAAGTTTTTTCATCCCTTATGCAGAAAAAGGTTGGCCGATAATTACCGCCTTCTTTGTTTTGCATTAGGTTACTATCTTGTACCAATTTAAAATACTCATCTTTGATATGATATGCGTAGCCCTCTTTATATTTCATATTGTACCACCTTATGAAAGTAGCCCTATCTTTCGATAGGGCTACAAATTTTCGAGCCGTTCACTTATCAGCCGCCAACGGTGGGCGAACAATATTTTCGAGCCGTTCACTTATCAGCCGCCAACGGTAGGCGAACAATATTTTCGGGTGCTACCACCCTGCATTATTATTATACGCTGTGGCAGGGTTTATGTCAATATCCCTGTACGGCCGGAGTGTTGTTCACAAAAAATTTACATATGCGCTGCGGAATGTGTCCTAGCGAGCATTTTTTTTATCCACTAAACTTAATTTAGCAGTACCAATAGCAAACACCAACGAGGGGCTTGCATCCAAGTGACAGCGTTATGGGCAGCTGTTGGCGTTCGAAAGCCCGGAGCCCCTGCATCGCTTCGCCGCAGAAACTCCTCGGTAGAGGTAGTATAGCAAGGTACGCAAGTGGCAAGCCACTTACCGGCACTGCGTGCCGCCTTGTTGGGGGGTGTGCCCCCCAAGCCCCAAAGAACGGAGGTGAGAAAACGTGGCGAAACGCCAAAGAGATAGGGCAATTACGCTCCGACTGACGGAAGATGAACTGGCTTTTTTTAGACAGCAGCACATAAAGTCAGGCATTGAGAGCCAGTCAGACTTTATGATAGCCTTGCTAAAATCGAAGCCCATTGTCGTGGTGGAGGAGCTAAAGACCGTATCGGCCGAGCTACGACGACAGGGTACCAACCTAAATCAGATTGCCCGCTACTTGAACTCAGGTGGGTACCTGGATACCGAGATTACGGCAGCACTTACCGACTGCCGGAGATTTTACAAAAAGCTGAAGAGCATGGAGGTGAAATAGAAAATGCCGTTGTTTAAGGGAGAAGGTTACAAGTGTACCCCGAATAAAGCAATTGAATACATTACTCGTCCAGGGAAAGCTCTGCTTGTAAGTTCCCTCTATCTTGACGACGGTGAAAACTACGCAAAGCAATTTCGGCAGACCGCTACCAGCTTCGGGCAGAGCAAGCGGTTTGATGAGCGCAAGTACTATCACTTTAAGCTGTCCTGCAATCCGCTGGACAAGGTTACACCGGAGCAGTCCCAGCTTTATGCAGAGCAGTTGGCACAGGAGCTGTTTAGCAACCATGAGTGTGTTATAGCTACCCACATTGACACAGGGATTGTACACACGCATATCATTGTGAATGCGGTAAATTTTGAGACAGGCCGCAAGCTACATATCAATAACAAGGAATATGCGGCCATGAAAGACCGTGCCAACATTCTGGGGGAAGCACACGGCTTCCGTAAGCTGGACTGGAGAAAGGAATCTCCTGAAAGAGTTAAGCAGGCGGAGCGGCATATTAAAAAGGAGGGCAGAAAGAGCTGGAAAGAGGAGCTGTGCAGTACGCTGGACAAGGGGCTTGCCGAGTGTGACAGCTTTATTTCCCTGCGCAACTATCTGGAAAAACGGGGCGTTGTTCTAAAGGATGTCACTGACAAGACTATAAGCTTTGTTTATAAGGATAAGGTTAAGGCTGTGCGTGGCAAGAGCTTGGGTACCGCTTATACTAGGGAGGCCATTGAACAGCAGCTAAAGCAGAACCGGGCTCAAGCCAGAAATCTAAATTTGGAGCATGTTGACCATGCCGTTCCGGAGCATGTTGACCATGCCGTTCCGGAGCATGACAATCGGTCTATTGTTGAACGCCTGCGGATGGCGCAGCCCCCAGATTCCCCAGAGGACGAAAAACACGCCCTGCGGGGGGAGAAAAATGCCTCTCGAGGGGCAAAAGCAGCTGACGTTGGCAACGTCGGTCAGCATGAGCATGGAGAGCATCCTGCCGATGCACCACAGTCTCAACAGGCAGGAGAGCCTCGATGCAGCATGGCGCAGCGTGTGGTTGACAAGCTGCACCGTACTACAGGCAATGCGCCCGAGCTATCCGAGTGGGAACGCAGAAGACAGAGTAAGTACGACCTAAAGGTTATGGCCGGAAATCTCAACTTTATGGCAGAGCACGGGGTTTGCTCCTATGGGGAGCTGGAGCGCAAGGTATCCTCACTCTTGGGCAGCTGCGTCTCATCGGAGCAGGAGCTGCACGATCTGGAGGCACGAATTTCTCGGATACAGCATCTCCGGGGTGCAGCTCTCAACTGTCAGGCCAACCGTGCCATTGCCGAGCAGTACATGAACAAGGTGTTGTTCAGAGATAACTTCTACAGGAAGTACGAGAAGCAGCTGAAGGCCTATGCCAAAGGTGCGGCCGAGCTGAAGGCTGCCGGATTAAGCGAAAGTATTTCTCCGCAGCAGCTTCTTGATGAGCTGGAGGGCTTGCGGCAGCGTCACATTCTGGTTGTCGGTCAGCTGCGGCTTCAGCAAGGTGACCTCGAACGTTGGCAGCGTGTACATGAGGAGATTGAACGTGCCATAGCCGGTAAGGCTCCTATCCCGGAACGCTGGGAAAAGAAGCGTGAGCCAAAGGCTCAAACAAAAACTCCACGCCGCAACCGTGGCATGGAGAGATAGAAAGAAAGGATTGATTTTTATGGATGACAGAGTAATGGCAGTGGCGCTTTTGGGCGGTTTTACCTTAATGGGAATAGCCTTTGTAATCTTTGAGATTGTGATTATCCCACTCATGATAGGTGCTAGTATTCTTAAGCGATTTTTAGGAGGGAAGAAACAATGAGCAACACAATAATCTTTTTCATACAGCTTATTGAAACAACACCATGGCAACATCTGTATGCGGCTTTTATAACTGGTACAGTTATAATGAATATAGTGCTTTTTACCGGTTATTTAGTTTATGGATTAAGTAATGACCCTGTATATAGGCTGATACTGAAAGTGTCCAGAGGTAGCAACGTAAAATCAATCATGTTGCCGATTTCTATTGTTATTGCATTTTTTCTTTTTTTCTCACCGATGGTGCTGTTGATTGGTGCCGTATATGTGGTTGACCTAAATAACAAGGTTATGGGGTGGTGCAAGAAAAAATCTCATTACAGCCTCCAGAATAGAAAGGATTGATTTTATGGATAACATAGTTACAGTAGCCTGTGGGCTTTTATTAGCGGTAATGGTAGGCATATGTTATTACGGTCTGCGCCTTGCACACTTTCTACGGAAGGAAGACCAGAAGCTGATTGATACTGTTGCCGAGCTAGAGGAGAATAACCGGCTGCTAGTGTTGGCTTCACTAGATAGAGATGAAACGATAGAGCAAGCCTGCGAATTGGCAGACATATATCTAATGTTTATGGAAGATGACTTGGAAATGCTTTGGGAAAGCCTTTATATTATTCGGGAAAACTGTTCTGAAGACACATTAAAGAATTTGGAATGCGGTGACAGTATGCGCCTCCTAAAAGAATACTACGAACGGATGTCTGTATTTTTAGAAAAGGATAGAGGCTTTGGAACCATTCCAAGGTGTGTGCAAGCCTCAAATAGTAGTACAGAATAGTGAGACTTATGCAACGCTTGAAACGCCCCCGACCTGTACGCATACCTATCTATTAAGCAGAAGGCTGTAGCTTCTCTTGCAACTCTAACATATTTTTTGCAGTTAAGCGAGGTATTTTAGCTGATAAAGTCCGGTCGTATGCTCTGATTTTGTCAATCAGTTCATCCTTGTTTCCATGCCAAATATTTTTTAATTGCAACTCCGGGGAGGCTATTTTCTTTGGCAAGATAAAATCTGCATTCCCGCAGTTATCGAAAACACTTAACTGCTTGTACATATCAGTATGGATACAATCAAAACCTCTCAAGCATTTAGCCATTTCTTTTTGGTGATAGCTATTTTGGTATATAGGATTATCCAAAAATTCAACAGTCAGTTTTCCGGGAGCGATAAACGCAGGTAAGCCACTTGAATTTTTGTGGCATTGCACCTTAAAAACTTTTTGCCAGTCGTACCTGCCTAGAAAAAAACCATCCCAGCATTTACACTCAATGATATAGATACCACTTCTGTGAATAAGGATAAGGTCTATTTGTGTGCCGGATTTCGGTAAAGTAACATTGTAAAGCAGTTTGGCATCTCCCTGATCAAACCACTCGACCAATTTTGTTTTTAACATTTCCTTAATGCGCATTTCAAAAGCAGTTCCGGCCTCTTTTCTTGCAGCTTCGTCTAGGGCAGCTTGTACTACTTCTTTTTCTTCACGGTCTCGCCGTGACTGTTCGGCAGATGCCCGGCGCTGCGTTTCCTTTTCTTTTAGCTCGGCAAGCTCTTTTTCTAGGCGCACGGCGTTAGCCTGTTCCCACTTTATCTGTTTCCGAAGGATTATCGCATCCATTTTTAGGCGTTCGGTTTCATTTTTGCTTTCGGTTGCCTGCTCATCGGCATGGTTGAGAACCATATGCTGCCGCAGCTGCTCCTCACGCTTCGCCTCCGGGCGGATATGCAGCAGATACCATAGAGCCACAGCCAATACCGCAACCAGTCCTATCAACCACGGAGGGTTTGCCAGCAACCAATCCCCTATAAACAGCAACAGCTCCTTGAGAGCGTCCATTCCGTCAACCTCCAAGATGTCAAAAATAGCAGCAGGGGCAACCGTTACGGTTGCCCCTGCTGCTTTCGTCTAATGTATCATAACCTTCTCGGAGCTGGAAACTCCCCAAAGGCTTGCGCCCGGCTGGCGTCTCAAACACGCCAGCGGACTGATGACTAACATCATAACCGTATTTTAGCAGAGTAACCCCAAAATTGCAAGAGGGATATTTTAACGTTTTTATTGCTTTTTTGTAAAAAGGCTGATATACTATAGAAAATTACATAGACAACACAAATAACCTTTAGGCAGCTGGAAACCGCCTAAAGGTATATGCCCGGACGATGTCTCAAACACATCGGCGGACTTCAAAGTGCCAGGTACACCGAAAGGTGCTGGATACGGAAGCCACTGAATGTTGAAGGACAGGAAGTGGTTTCCTTTTTTATTGCACTTTGAAAAAATAAATAACATGAATTTAAAACATACATAGGGGTACTTATGTAATTGATATAAGCTTTCTGTTTCCGAGCATCCATGCGGATGCCCGAAAACAGCTTTGCTATTGGTCTGAGTGGCGGGACTCGAACCCACGGCCTCTACCACCCCAAGGTAGCG
>JAVXNK010000032.1:0-22275 GCA_036645835.1 Angelakisella sp.
GCCGTCCCGGCTCCATTTGCTACGCAAACCGTCCGTGCGACTTTGATGCTCCACCGGAGCATCAATTGCTTTGCAACCGTCGAATGGGCGCTTCCGTCGCTATGGGGTGAGAGAACTAAGACAAACTACATGGTATTTATATAATGATGGGAGGATAAGTTATGTTAAAAAAGGTAAATGACATCTTGAACATTGTTATGGGCTCATTTGTTGGTGTAACAATAGGGCACAGCATTTACAAATATCTTAATTACAGAAAATACCCCGATTTATATGCCATGCAGTCTGCACCTTGGTACTCAAGCATTTTATTGTATTTTGGATTCACTGTTGTTGTTTTATTGATTTGCAGTGTTGTCAAAATTATTATAAAACAAAAAACCTCAAACAAATAAAACGTTCGTCCTAATACAAATTATGTGCATTTGACTTAGTTTGCATTCTTACCCTTACTTGTACTACCGCCCGCCCCGTCCCCAGCTCCTGCGGAGCATAGCGAAAATTGCGTGGCACAATTTATCGCCATTAAAATCCGCCGGAGGCACCCTACACAGAATGGAGTGGCTAGCTAGACGGGAAAAAGGCCGTAGGGCTTTTCTCGTCGTATCTGCCACGATTGCTGTGCGGAGTTTGCAAAGAGGGAACCTCTTTGCTGTGTTTTGCTTTCTTTTTCACAACAAAAAGAAAGTGCCCTGCGGCGGCATGAGCCGCAAAGCTGTCGGCTTTCGCCGACTACCCCCGCTGAAGGCGGTAAGCCTCCCGCCGAGTAGGCGGCATCTCTCGCTGAATGGGCGGCAAAACCCCCGCCTTTCAGGCGAAAAAAAGCCCCCACCGACATGCGGCAGAGGCTAAAGGCAGGCGGATAATATCCGCCCCTACTTGGTCATCTTTGTTTCTGTCCTAGGCAACATGGGTTTTAAGAACCCACCCAGCTTGGCACTGGAAATGTCAGCGGCAATCACCTTGTCACCACGTTGCAGAACACTTGCGATGGCTGGCTCGCTGCCATCTCCGTAGTTTGTAATGTTGTAGCAATACTTAATGGCAGTTTTGCCCTTGTGACGGTCCAGCCGAAATCCCCCCTGGCGCTGCAGGATAGCATACTGGGCATACAGCTCATCAAATTCCTCTGGAATAACTACAGCAAGCTCCGAAACAGGCTGAGACTCCACCTTCCAGCCCAACGTACCAAGCCATTCCACCCGCTCCTCATTGGAGGAGCATTTTGGTGTTTTGCCACCACCAAGCATGGTCTGCACCGCCTTGCCGCCTACCGGCAGCAGAACAATGGTCAGTATAACCACCATAACTGCTAGTACCGTAGTTAGTACTGCTCCCTTTTTTATCTTTAGCGAATATACGAACACATACACCCCTCCACCCATGCTGTTACTGCTATAATACAATTAACTATATGTGGTAGCAGATGCAATAATTACTGACGGAAAGAGGTTTTCCACTATGAAAAATGAAACGGTACGGCTGGACAAAGCCATTTCCGAACAGGGTACCCTGTCCCGCAAGGATGCGGGCAAGCTGATTACCAAAGGACTGGTAACGGTGAACGGCACTGTCGTCCGCGACACCGGTGCAAAGATATGCCGGGAGTGCGATGTGGTAACGGTGAACGGCGAGGCCATTACCATGCGTAAGCATATTTATCTGCTGCTGAACAAACCCCTAGGCGTAGTTTCCGCCACCAGCGACCCACGGGACAAAACCGTGGTGGATCTGGTACCGCCGGAACTGTGGCGCAAGGGTCTGTTCCCTGCTGGCAGGCTGGATAAGGACACCACTGGAATGGTAATCATCACCGATGACGGGGACTTTGCCCACCGCATACTGGCTCCCAAAAGCCATATTGCAAAAACCTACTTGGCTACGTTGGATATCCCCGTTACTGCCGAAATGGAGGCAGGTTTTAATGCAGGTATCAGCCTAAAAGGCGAAAAGCAGTGCATGCCTGCTCAGCTTTCGGTAGTGGATAGCCATACCGCCCGCGTGGTCATCAGTGAAGGCATGTACCACCAGATAAAGCGGATGTTTGGCTGCTACGGAGCCAAAGTACTGGAGCTGCGCAGAATATCCATGGGAAAGCTGGCTCTGGATGAAACACTAGCCGAGGGTAGCTGTCGGGAGCTAACACCCGAAGAGTTGCTGCTCCTGGAAAAGTAAGAAAAAAGTGCACATTATCGAACGTTGTGATATTTGTGCAACTCTTTTTCTAAAAAGCGTGGATTTTTGTCGAATTTACACCCTTGAAAAAAATCTTTTTTATTTTCGAAGGGTAAAACACAATTTATTATAATAAATATGTTGCAATTGCACAAAAAACACGGTAGAATAGGAGTAGTCAATGCTATGGTACTACTGTTTAGTTTGCACAATAGCTATTTCCAAGGACTTTTGGGATGAAGAGAGGTAACAGATATGTCCAACAGATTATTTCAGGGACTCGTTTATCAGATGCGTGATACCGTTGACAGGGTCATTGGTGTAGTTGATGAAAACGCCACTATTATTGCCTGTAGCGACCTGACAAAAATCGGAGAACCCAATGACTTTCTTGCCATTGATTTAAATGAGAACAATGATTTGTTCATTAAGGATGGCGTTACCTACAAGCCCTTTGGCTCCAAAATGAAATCGGAATATGCTGTTTTTGTGTCCGGCATTGATGATCTGGCAGCAAAAATCTGCTGCGTACTTACCATATCGCTGAGCAACATCAAACAGTATTATGATGAAAAGTATGACCGCAGCAATTTTATTAAAAACGTAATACTGGATAACATCCTGCCCGGTGACATCTTTGTCAAGGCCCGTGAGCTGCACTTTAGCTCCGAGGTCAGCCGTGTAGCACTGCTTATCCGCATCGTTTCTGCCAACGATATCTCTGCCTTTGATGTCATACAGAACCTCTTCCCCGATAAGCAGAAGGATTTTGTCTTTAACATCAGCGAAAGTGACATCGTTCTGGTGAAGGAGATTAAAAGCGGCATAGACACCAAGGACTTAGAAAAGCTGGCCCGTTCCATTGTGGATACGCTGGGCAGCGAATTCTACACCAAGGTTGTTGTGGGTATCGGCACTGTAGTATCCGGGGTCAAGGACTTGGCCCGTTCTTTCCGCGAGGCACAGGCTGCGCTGGAAGTAGGTAAGGTGTTTGATACCGAAAAGCTCATTGTCAGCTATGACAATCTGGGTATTGCCCGTATCATCTACCAGCTACCCACTACCCTATGCGAAATGTTCCTGCGTGAGGTGTTCAAGAAGGGCTCCATAGAAAGCCTGGATCAGGAAACACTCTTTACCATTCAGAAGTTCTTCGAGAACAACCTAAACGTATCGGAGACCTCCAGAAAGCTGTTTGTACACCGTAACACACTGGTGTACCGCTTAGAAAAAATTAAAAAGCTTACGGGGCTTGATCTTCGGGAGTTTGACCACGCCATTATCTTTAAGGTGGCACTTATGGTCAAAAAATACCTGACAGCCAATCCTGTAAAGTATTAATCGTATTACAACTATATTTGGAAGATGGGGAAGCCTCGAAAAAGACGAGTAGGCACCCTGTCTTCCTTTTGGCTATTCATAGCACAATACTTCCATATATTTCTGGACATTTGTCCCACTCAAAGAGGCGGTGAACCGGTGATAGAATTCGTTGATGTCTACAAAACCTATGGCACTGACACAGACGCTCTCGCCCATGTGAACCTAAAAATTCACAAGGGAGAGTTCGTTTTTGTTGTTGGCCATTCCGGTGCAGGCAAAAGCACTCTCATTAAGCTTTTGCTGCGTGAAATAGCCCCTACACAGGGGAGTGTAATGGTAAACGGGTATAACCTGAGCGCTATGAAGCGCCGAGAAATACCTGCCTTCCGCCGCACGGTGGGAGTGGTTTTTCAAGATTTTCGTCTGATACCTACCAAGACGGTGTACGATAACGTAGCCTTCGCCCTACAGGTAACGGGAGTTTCCACCAAATACATACGACGTCGGGTTCCTTACATTCTGGATCTTCTGGGGCTGGCTTCCAAAGCCAAGTGTTACCCCGGCCAAATAAGCGGCGGCGAGCAGCAACGTGTGGCGCTGGCCCGCGCTTTGGTTAATAACCCTTCCCTACTGATTGCGGACGAGCCTACGGGTAATATTGACCCCGAGCTTTCTTTCGAGATTGTGGAGTTGCTCAACGAGATAAACAAATGCGGTACCACTGTGGTTATGGTTACCCATGCCCAAGAGCTGGTAGAGCAGTTTGACCACCGTGTGGTTATTCTGGACCGCGGTACCGTTTCCCATGACTATCCTGCGGGAGGTGGTTACTATGACTAGCAGCAGCTTTGGTTATCTCCTTTGTGAGGGTGGACGAAACATTAAGGCAAACCGGCAGATGTCACTGGCTTCTATCGGCGTACTGGTGGCTTGCATGCTGCTCATTGGTGTAGCGGTGCTCTTTAGCCTCAATGTTAACTCCATTATGGGGTATGTGGAAAGCATTAATGAAGTGGTGGTATTTGTAAAGGACGACACTTCTTCGGATGTTACTGAACAGCTTGGTAAACAGCTGAAAGCAGATGAAAACATCTCCACTGCAAAGTATGTTTCCAAGGAAGACGCTCTGAAAATTCAGATGGACCTTATGCAGGATGCAGCAGGCCTTTTAAACGGACTGGACGGGGACGAAAACCCATTGCCTGCCTCCTACCGCATCAGCATAAAAGATTTGTCGGAACTGGCCCCTACTGTAAAACGTATTGAGTCCTTTGCGGGCGTAGACTATGTGTCAGCTTCGGCTGACATAGCCAGTACCCTTGTGGATATAAAGCACGGCGTTACTACTGCCGGTATCTTCATTGTCTCCATTTTGGGTATGGTGTCGGTCATCATTATCTCCAACACCATTAAGGTAACCATCTTTAACCGCCGTAAAGAAATCAGCATTATGAAGTATGTAGGCGCTACCGATGCCTTTATTCGTATTCCATTTTTGGTGGAGGGTGTAATAATCGGGCTTTCCTCGGCCATACTTGCCTTTGGTTCCCTTTGGCTGGGATACGAGTATACCATGGACTGGATTGCAAAGACGGAATCTAGTTGGCTGATGCTTGCCTATCAGCATCTGGTTCCCTTTACCGATGTATACATGATGCTTTTGGGAGGGTTCATCTCTGCAGGTGCCGCCTTTGGCATACTGGGCAGCCTGTTTTTCGTAAGTAGATACTTAAAAGTATAGGAGGGTGCAATGAAAAAGATTTACCGACAAAGGCTACTGGCACTGGTGCTCTGCCTTTCTATGCTCCTTATGTCCGTGCCCGCCTATGCAAATGACGAGCTGGATAACCTCAATGATAAATACGAGCAGCTGGAAAAGGAGCAAAAAGCGCTTCAAAACAAGATAGACCAGGCAAAGAACGATAAAGAAAAGCAGTTGGCCATTAAGAATAAAACCACACAGGAGATTACCATCCTGAAAAGCCAGATAGCAGTGCTTCGAGAGAAAATAGTGGTACTGGAAGCTGAAATTGATGCCCGGGAGACGGAAATTGCAGGTCTGGAGGAGGATATTTCCGAAAGCTACGAGCTATTTAAGCAGCGGATGCGTGCCATGTATATGTCGGACACCAGTACCACCCTGGGTCTTGTGCTGGGTGCCGACTCCTTTGGTGACTTTCTGGTACGCAGCGAGACGGTAAAGCGCGTGGCCGAGCACGACCGTCAGCTCATAGCAGACCTTACCGTAAGCAAGGAAAACATTGAGGCAATTAAGGCGGATTTGGATGCCGATAAGGTGGAGCTGGAAGCGGCGAAGCAATCGGTAGAGGCCAAAAACGGCGAACTGGATCAAAAACTTTCCACCACCGTGGCTAAGATACAGGATTTAAATGAGATGGAAAAGGAGTTCCTCGCCAATAAGGAGAAGCTGCAGAAGGAGATGAAGGAGGTTCAGGCCGAACTGGACGCCATCTATGCCGAGCTGGAAGCGTTGGATGAGGACTTCGTAGGTGGTACATTTGCACAACCCGTTCCGGGCTATCCCAAGATAACCTCTTACTACGGTTGGCGCTTCGGCGGTACCGACTTCCATACCGGAATAGATTTCTCCGGCACGGGGATACTTGGTAAAAAGGTTGTGGCCTCAAACTCCGGCGTTGTTACCTACACACAGGAAAGCTATGTCAGCGGCAGAGGCTACGGACGATATATGATTGTTGACCATGGCGGCGGCTACTCTACCCTTTATGCACATCTTTCCGCCATTGACGTAAACGAAGGAGACCGCGTACGAAAAGGTCAGGCTATTGGCAAGGTAGGTTCCACCGGATGGTCTACCGGCCCGCACCTCCACTTCGAAATACGCGTAAACGGAAAACACAAGGATCCGTTAAGCTACCTGCGGGGCTAATGTGCCCTGGGGATGAAGGACTATTAGGAGAATATAGATGAACAAGAAAATATCTCTTGGCGCCGCCATTGCCTATATGGCTATTGTGGCTGCTATAACCTTTTCTCTCACCAACATCTATTCCCAAAATGCATTTAACAGCATGATGAAGAATATGGATGAACGGGAGGCTACCTACGACAAACTAGCGGAGATTGACCTGGCAGTGCGGGACAACTACTACGGCACGCTGGACAACGACCTGTTGCTTTCCAGTACTGCGGCAGGCTATATTGCAGGCCTTGGTGACCCCGATTCCAAATACCTGACACCAAAGGAATATGAGGAATATACCAAGGTGGAGTCCGGCAAGTATGTGGGCATCGGCGTGGTTACCGAGCTCAGTGAAGATGGCTACATCCGTCTAAAGACTGTATATCCCGAATCCCCCGCCGAATTTGCAGGTCTGCATGCAGGTGATATTATCATTAGCATAGACGGCAAAACTGCCAATGCGGAAAACTACAGCACACTTTCCGGTGGGCTGAAGGGTGAGGCCGGTACCAAGGTAACCTTGGTAAAGCGGCTGGATAATTCTGAAACTACACTGGAGCTTACCCGCCGTGACGTAGACATTCCCACGGTGCAAAGCGAAGTACTGGCTGGAAACACCGGGTATATCCGTTTTTCGGGTATTACACAGGCTACTTCGGCTCAGCTGGAGAAAACAATCAAGCAGCTTACCGACAACGGTGTTACCTCCCTCATACTGGACCTGCGGGGTATCAAGTCTACCAACATGAAGCACATTACCGACATGCTGGACCCCCTGCTGCCCGAAGGCAATATTGCCTATACCAAGTACAAGGACGGCAGCAAAAAGTCTCTGGGCACATCGGATGCTGTTTCGGTGTCACTACCTATGACTGTTCTTGCAGACGATGGTACACAGGGCACCCCCGAGCTGTTTGTACAGGCTATTAAGGAACAGCCCGCAGGAAAATTTGTAGGGCTTTCTACGGCTGGACATGGCAACCTACAGGAGGACTTTAAGCTAAAGGACGGCTCTGCCGTGCTGTTGACTACCGCCATTTATACCAGTGCATCCGGAAAATCCTATGATAAAACCGGTGTTACCCCCGACTACGAAGTAAAACTGGGCAATAGCGAAGAAGAAAAGGCTGCCTTTATCGGCAACGTGGATACCGACCCCCAGCTGCGAAAGGCCATGGAAATATCTGCGGCGGCTGTGGCGAAAGCAGATGCTGCTGCATCCTCCGGTTCCTCCTCCTCGGCTGCTTCGCTTTCTAAATAGCCCAATAATTTTGTAAAATTTGGTATTTTTTTCCCTATAATTTCATGTATGTATATGAAAATAAGCTGCATGTCCAGATAAAACTTGACATAAGCTATAGGGTCTAATATAATACAGCTATTGCTTAAAACCCAATCTGCAAGGATTTGGTTTGCACAGAGTGGTTCCATTCTGACATCTTACTGAAAAGGAGCTCTTACATTATGTCACAGGATATTATTATGACCGAAGATGGTTATGAGAAGCTTATAAAGGAACTGGATGACCTGAAGACTGTTAAACGTAGTCAGATTGCCGATAAGATTAAAACCGCCCGTGGCTTTGGCGACCTTTCGGAAAATAGCGAATATGATGAAGCCAAGAATGAGCAAGCCATTATGGAGGGTAGAATTCTTACCATAGAAGAGCAGCTCAAGCATGTGAAGATTGTCAGCAAGGACTCTATCCCTAAGGACATTGTTTCGGTTGGCTCTATTGTTAAAATACTGGATGATGATATGGAATTTGAGTACTGTCTGGTGAGCAGCGTTGAGTCCAGCGGTGGCGATATTCCTTGTATTACCGACAAATCTCCCGTAGGCGAAGCGCTTATGGGACATCGGGTAGGCGAAACCGTACTGGTAAACGCTCCTGCAGGCTCCTTTGAAATTAAGATTTTGGAGCTACGCACCTGATTACCGTTAACTACACAAAAAAAGGGCTGTCGCAGTTTAAATGCTGAGACAGTCCTTTTTGTAGCTATTTATTCTTTATGCTTTCTATCCACTTGCGAATGTCTTCGTATACCTCGGCACGGTTTGTTTCATTAATCATTTCGTGCCTGCCGCCGGGGTAGAGGTGTAGTTCCACCTTCTTTACCCATGCGCCCCGCAGGCGGTTAGCCACCTGTGTAGGGCCCTTGCCGTAGTCGCCTACGGGGTCCTCATCACCGGAAAAGATAAGGATAGGCAGCTCCTTAGGGATAGAGGCAAACCATTCTCTGCGGTTGCAACGCTCCATCATGGTAAACAGGTCATGATAGGCAGATGCAGTAAACTTAAAGTTGCAGTAGATATCCTGAGCATATTTGTTTACCAGGTCGGTGTCCTTGGATAGCCAGTCGGAGCTACCATGTGCATCCTTAATATGCTTATTGAAGGTGCCGTTCACCATGCTGTCCACTGCTTTGGAGACATGCATAGGGCCCTTAAATGCAACGCTGGAGCGTGCCATTGCCTTACCAACGGCCAACATGTGGTTTTTACCGCCTGTACCGCTCAGTATCAGACCCGAAAGGTGCTTGGCATATTTTTCAGCATACAGCCGGGCAATAAAAGAACCCATGCTGTGTCCCAGTAGTATCCACGGGGTATTTGGAAAACGGGGTGCCAGGTGCTTTCGCAGCAGCTCCACATCTTCTATCAGATAGGGCCAGCTGCCCACCCCGCCAAAGTAGCCCAGTCGCTGGGAGGACAGGAGTGCGGTATTCTTATGTCCGATATGGTCATTGCCGCAGACGGCATAGCCCTGTTCACAGAGCCAGCCGGCAAAGTGCGCATACCGCTCGGTATACTCACACATGCCATGGCATATCTGCACCATACCCTTTATCGGTGTGTCACCGTCGGGAAGCCAGAGAATACCCCAGCTTTTGCGGTGCTCTCTACTGGAATTATATTCAATAGGCTGTACTGTCACAGTTTATTCCTCCTTTTACCTGCGGCGCTTAGGCAATCACTCTGTTGCTAAGGGTGACAGGCGCCAGTGTTCCGCCCTCATCCACGGTAAAAAAGCTGATGAGCCGAAACCGTGTCCATAGCTTATGAAGCACAGAATCGGACGAGTGGGGCATACCGCTAACCACATGAGCCGGCATGCGGTCCTTTATGATGCCCGCCAAAAACTTCGTTGGCTCATCGCTGTAGTGTACCATCATGGTAGCGCTGTTTTCTTTTGATATCTGAAACAAAAACTCCACTGCCTCCGGATTCTGGGGTACCTTGGGGTTTGCAATATTCAGTACCTCCAGCGGTGTCCCTGTGCGGTCGGAAAGTTCCCTCCCTGCAACGATAAGCCTTTGACACTGAAACTGGTCGGTTACGAGTACAATGGTCAAGGGCTGCACCATTTCTACTACGGGGGCATTTACCATCTATATCAACTCCTACTTAATTCTCTTACCCTTATTATAAACCATTTGCAGCAAAAGAAAATGGCTTATGTTAAGATTTAACCAAAAGTTTGCAAATTCTATACAAGTTCCATACCAATCCGTCAAAAATAGATTGGCACCAATTTGACAAATGCTTTGATAGCGTGTATATTATATCATAAGAGTAACGCAATGATATAATTGCGCATGGAGACGGCCATCGTCCTGCTCATAGCCTGTAGTAACTGTTTGCAGCGAGATTGCCGTGTGCATTTTAAATGGCGATTGCCAACATTATGCGAGGTATATTCCGCATAATATACAGTGGAAGCAATGTGTGAATAAAAAGCGAAAGGATACCCCCCATGAAAAGAGACAAGCCAGTTTCAAATTCCGTTATTAACAGGCTACCCCGCTACTACCGCTTTCTGGGTAAGCTGCTTTCTGAAAATATTACCCGTGTATCCTCCAAGGAGCTTTCTACCTTGATGAAGGTAACTGCCTCCCAGATACGGCAGGACCTGAACTGCTTCGGCGGCTTCGGGCAGCAGGGCTACGGGTACAATGTAGAGCTGCTGCACAAGGAGATTGGAGAAATACTAGGTGTAGACAATAAAACGCCTGCCATCCTCATTGGTGCGGGTAATTTGGGTAAGGTTATTGCAACACAGGTGAATTTGGAAACCCGAGGCTTTCGTCTCATTGGGGCTTTCGACCGCTCCCCTGCTATTGTAGGACAGCCTCTGGTGGGGCTTACCGTTCGGGATATTTCCGAGCTGTCCGATTTTTGCACCCATTACCATCCCAAAGCAGCTATCATCTGTATTCCTACCTCCGCCGCAGCCGAGCTTGCGGATACTTTGGTAGACCTGGGCATCGTAGGCTTCTGGAACTTCTCCTCCTACGACTTCAGCTACAGCCATGAGAATATCAAGGTGGTCAATGTGCATCTCAGCGATAGCATTATGACCCTTTCCTACAAAGTGACCCATCTGAACGAGGATGGCGAAGAATAAAAAACAACAGGGGCTGTCCGAACGGACAGCCCCTTACCTATTTCCTAGAATGCTCTGTCTATCTCCATATAGGGCTTACCGTTCAGCTCCATACCTGCGGTGTGGCCCGCCAGATATTCATAGTATGCCTGTGAGCCTATCATGGCGGCGTTGTCCCCGCAGAGGGAAAGGGTGGGCATGTAGAGCTGCCAAGACTGCTTGCGACACTGCTCCTCCGCCTTTTTTCGCAGCCAGCTGTTGGCAGATACGCCTCCTGCCAGTGCTATGCGTGTAAAGCCTTTGTCCTTGGCGGCACGCTCCAGCCTGCCCCACAGGATATCTGCTACTGTGGAACAGAAGCATGCTGCCATATCCTCCCGACAGATTGTTTCGCCCTTCTGCTCGGCGTTGTGCACCAGGTTAATAACAGCGGTCTTTAGCCCCGAAAAGCTGAAATCGTAAGCACCCTCGGTTTTTGGGGTAGGCAGCTTGTAGGTACCGGGGTGGCCTTCTGCGGAAAGCTTATCCAGCTCTACCCCGCCGGGGTAGCAAAGTCCCAAACTGCGGGCAGCTTTGTCAAAGGCCTCACCTGCGGCATCGTCCCGTGTCCGCCCAATGATGGTATACTTGGTGTAGTCCTCCACCGCCACTATGTGGCTGTGCCCACCCGATACAATGAGACAGAGGAATGGGGGCGCGAGCTCCGGATGGGAAAGGTAGTTTCCTGCCACATGCCCACGGATGTGGTGCACCGGTATCAGGGGCTTTCCCAGGGACATAGCCAGTCCTTTTGCAAAATTGACCCCTACCAGCACAGCACCGATAAGCCCGGGGGCCGCCGTTACTGCTATGGCATCCAGCTCCTCCTTGGTGGTGCCGGCTTTGGCAATAGCCAGCTCTACAACCTCCACTATGGCTTCGGCATGTCGCCTGGAGGCAATCTCCGGCACTACACCGCCGTATTTTTTGTGTTCCTCCACCTGTGAGTAAACCACAGAGGAGAGTATCTTTCTGCCATCCTCCACCACTGCCGCTGCAGTTTCATCGCAGGAGCTTTCTATTGCCAGTATCTTCAAGGTGTGGTCACTGTCCTTTCCCATTGAGTGTTTCTATAAGCGGTATCACATCACCAAGGGTGGCTACGCAGTTATCCGTAAGGGCACGTATCTCCTCGGTAGGCTGTAGCAAATCGGGCACCATAACGGTATAAAGCCCTGCAGCATTGCAGGCACGAATGCCGTTAAAGGAGTCCTCTAACCCCATGCAGGTAGCTGGCTCTTTACCCAGCAGCTTAGCCGCCGCCAGAAAGATATCCGGCTCGGGTTTGCTGCGCTCTACCATATCCCCAAACATGAAGCCGGTGAAGTAGCCGTCTATCCCCACCTTGCTCAGCAGACGCATCGCTTTTTTGGTATATGTAGAGCTGGCAACTGCACAGGGTATCTGTTTCTCTTTCAGGTATTCCAGAAGTTCTATCAAACCATCCTTCAGAGGAATCCCCTTTTCTTCTACCCAGTCTTCCATCAGGATATCGCAGCGGTCAGCAAAAAATTCAAGGTCAAAATCCTCACCGTAAAACTTCTGCACCTCTGCTCTCCATGCTGCATTATTCATACCGGTGGTGCGGAGTATCAGCTCGTGGCTGTGCTCACGGTTCATCTCCGCCGTCGCCAACTTAAATATCTCTTCATACACCCGCTCACTGTCTACCATCAGCCCGTCCATGTCAAAAATAACTGCTTCTATGCTCATTCCTTACTCCTTTGTCAGATACTTAGTCATTATAATGGCATCCTCACGGATAGCCTCATAAAAATTTTTACGCCTGCCTGCTACTTCGAAACCCATAGCTTCATACAGTTTCTGGGCGGGAGTATTGGATACCCGCACCTCCAGTGTGATAAAGCTGAGGGCAAGCCGCCTGCTTTGGGCAATAAGCGCCTCCAGCAGCAGACGGGCAATGCCCTGCCTGCGATACTCCGGGTGAACTGCAATGTTGGCAATGTAGCCTTCATCCAGCACATAGTTTAGTCCCGCATAGCCGCAGATGACCCCCGCACCACTGCGTGCCACAAGGAAAACGGCATCATCCTTGGTTGTTTCCGCCATCAGGCTTTGCTCACTCCAGGGGCAGGTAAAGCAGAGGTTATTCATTACAGTAACCTCTGGTACATCCTCCCTTGTCATGGGTGTAATACTATACTCCATTAGTGTGCTTCTCCCCAGTTCTTACCCACATTAATTTCCACCAGCATGGGAACTGCAAGGCTTACGGCATTCTCCATAGCTTCCTTTACAATCTCCCTGACTCGGGGTGCCTCCTGCTCGGGGGTCTCTACAATCAGTTCATCGTGCACCTGCAAAATAAGCCGTGCGGTCAGCTTTTCATCCTTTAGGCGTTTATACACCTGTACCATGGCAATCTTGATAATATCGGCAGCAGTGCCCTGTATGGGCATGTTCATAGCTACCCGCTGCCCAAAGGCCCGCAGGCTGTGGTTGCTGCTCTTTAGCTCTGGCAGATAGCGGCGGCGGCCAAAAAGGGTTGTCACATACCCCTGCTCCTTAGCAGTCTCCACTGTGTCCTCCATATACTGCTTTACGCCCTTATAAGTTTTCAGGTAGTCCTTAATATATTTATCCGCTTCTGCTACTGTAACTCCGATATCCTTGGAAAGGGAGAATGCGCTAATGCCGTAGACGATGCCAAAATTGACCGCCTTGGCACGGCTGCGCATAAGAGGGGTAACAAAGAGGGGAGGCAGGTCAAACACCTGCGCGGCGGTATTGGTGTGAATATCCTCACCGCTTAAAAACGCCTCGGTCATATTCTCGTCCTTGGCAATGGCTGCCAGCACCCGAAGCTCTATCTGGGAGTAGTCGGCATCCACCAACAGGTTCCCCTCCCCTGCTACAAAGAAGGCACGCATCCTGCTGCCCGGCTCGGTGCGGATGGGGATATTCTGCATA
This sequence comes from Angelakisella sp., assembly GCA_036645835.1. Taxonomy (GTDB): domain Bacteria; phylum Bacillota; class Clostridia; order Oscillospirales; family Ruminococcaceae; genus Angelakisella. The sequence goes on from JAVXNK010000032.1 coordinate 13,800, forward strand.
TTGGGCTCGGTGGAGCTAATGCGCCCTGTGCGGGTTTCGGTCTGGTTAAAGGAGGTACGGATGATGTGATCCTCCCCTGCCGCCTTTTGCAGTCCCTCCACGTAGGTGGAACGCAGCTTGGTATATTTGCGGTACTCCAAAAGCTTGGAGACAATTTCGTGGTGGGGTATCAGGCTTTCCAGTACCTCCGCATCGGTGGAGTAACCGCTCTTGGTTTTTTTACGCACCGGCAGTCCCAGTTCCTCAAAAAGGATTTCTCCCAGTTGCTTAGGGGAGTTGATGTTAAAGCTGTGGCCTGCAAGGGCATGTATCTCCCCTTCCAGCCGCTCCGCTACGGCACCTATCTCGGCTCCGAAGCTTTGCAATCCCTCCATATCTATACGGAACCCTATCAGCTCCATGGAGGCCAACACCTCGCTGAGAGGTAGCTCAATGTCATAGAGTAGATTGTGCTGGTCGTTGCGTTCTATCTCCACACTAAGCTGTTCACAGAGGGCAGGCAGCATGGCTGCCAGTACTGCGGTGCGGGGTGCTTCGTTCTCCCCTGCCATAGTCACGGAGGGCGTGCCCGTGCCATACTCTGCCGCCAACCGCTCTACGGTGTATTCGGTGGAGTTTGGGCTTAGGAGATATCCCGCCAAACGGCAGTCAAATTTTAAGTTGCTCACTTCCTGCCCAAGGCTTAGGGCAGCACGATGCAAAGGCTTTGAATAATCCACCCACTTTTCGCAGGGCAGGGCAAGCAGTGCTGCTATCTGCTCCTTGGTCGGGGCATCATAGTAAAACACCTGACCCTCGGCGGTAGCTGCTGCAAGCTCGGTTATCTCCTCTGCGGTGGTGGCGGTTGCAATGAAGATGCGCTCTGCTTTGGCAAGCTTACCTTCATCTACGGTTACCGTATAGGTCATCTGCTCCGTGCCGCTCTCCTCTGTTTCCTCGCTGCCACCCTGTGGTGGTAGTAGGTTCAGGCGGTTTATCAGAGTATGCAGCTCTAGCCTGCTGAGTATACGGTACAGTCTGTCCTGGTCGGCAGGCTTTTTCAGGCTCTGCTCCAGATAGTCCCCAATGGGGGCGTCACAGCAGATTTCACCCAGCTTGCGGCTGAGCGCTGCCATCTCCCTACCCTCCTCCAGCTTTTTCTTCACCGAAGGGGTAGCTTCTATGCTATCCAAATCCTCATACAGCTTTTCTACGGTACCATACTTCTGTATAAGGGCAAATGCGGTTTTCTCACCAATGCCCTTGACACCGGGGATGTTATCGGAGCTGTCACCCATGAGTGCCTTGGTTTCTATAAGCTGGCAAGGGGTAATGCCATACTGCTCGGTAACTGCCTGTGGGGTCATATTTAGGTACTGTGCGCCACCTGCACGGGTAGCCGCCAGTATTACCGTTACACGGTCACTCACCAGTTGTAGCGAGTCCCTGTCCCCTGTAGCCAGCAAGACATCGTTTCCGTCTCGCTCTCCCGCCTTTGCAAAGGTACCCAGAACGTCATCAGCTTCGTAGCCCTCCCGTTCCACAATGGGATAGCCCATAGCTTCTATGAGCTCCTTTACCACCGGCAGCTGCTGTGCCAGCTCCTCCGGCATGCCCTTGCGCTGCGCCTTGTAGCCATCGTACATCTTGTGGCGGAAGGTAGGCGCCCGCAGGTCAAAGGAAAATACCACCCGGTCGGGTGCTAGATCCTCTATCAGCTTTAGGGTAATGTTGAAAAAGCCATAGATGGCGTTGGTAAACTGACCGTCCTTGGTGGACAGCAGCTTAATGCCGTAAAAGGCTCTATTTAAGATACTGTTGGAATCAAATACAAGCAGCTTCATGGGTTACTCCTTTTTAAGTTATCGGGTCTAATATTAGCGTATAAAGTGTATCGGCGACTTCTCTGTTTATATCATAAACCACGCCATCACGCTGTCCCGTGTGACAGCCGTTTGTAAGGAATGCAACACCGGTTCCTTTTTCCGGTTCATATAGCAGACAGCCCATCATACCATAGGCGTTGCCCTGATGTCCTGCAAAGCTTCTGCCCGGTAACAGCTGGGGAAATATCTGCACACCAAGGCCACGGAAGATTTCTGGGATGCCCTCGGACTTGGGATTGACATGGAACTGCATTGCATTCATCATTTGGACAGTGTCACGTTTCAGGATACGGGCATTGCCTACCAGTCCGTCACCTGCCAGCACCATACCAAGCCTTGCCAAGTCGCTTGCAGTTAGATATAGGTCTCCGTGACCAAGCATATACTGCTCACCGGGCGGTATGCGTTTGTAGTAGCTTTCTGCTGTTCCGTCGGCAATGGGGTCAAAGGTTTTCTTGCTACCGCTGTAAATAGCAGCTATGCGGTTTTGGTCGGGTATAGACTTGGACAGATAGGTTGCACCAATGCCCAAAGGCACAAACAGCCTGCGCTGTGACAATGACCAGAGGTGTTCATTTGCCTGTCCCGCCGCCACACTGCCCACCATACCCGCCGACAGATTGGAGTAGATATAAATTTCACCCGGTGGATAGGGTGTGAAGATGTTGCGGTGCATAAGCTGCGAAAGTCCGCAAAAAGGCGTATGCCCAATTGCATCATAGTAACCGCCTGAATCAATTACACTGCCTGTATGGGTCATAAGCTGACGCGGTGTAATCATATTGTCAGGATATTTTGGGTTGCGCACAGGAAACCCTATATGTTGAGAAATATCCCCGTCAAGGTCGATGCTGCCATCATCGTATAGCACCAATGCCACCATTGTCGTAATCGGTTTTGCAATAGATGCGGTACGGTAGATGGTATTTTCGGCTGCCGGTATCTTCTTTTCAACATTGGCAAGGCCGTAGGAGTGGGTATAAACCACCTGTTGGTTCTTAAATGCCGCTACGCTCATGCCAACAACGTTATTTTTGGTGCATATGGCATCCATAGCGGTATCTGCTGCGGCATTCCCACCGGGCGGTACCGCTGCGGGAAACGCTGTATATACGGCCTGCCCTGCCGCAAGCTTTACAGTAGGGGCTTCACCCCCCAGAACTGCGCAGTCGGGGTAGGTGCTGCGGTAAAGCTGGGTCAGATACTCCATACCAAAGCCCTGTGTATATTGGTGTACACCATGGGTCGCCGCCAGTTGTGGAGTGTAGTCGGCAAAGGGCAAAACCCGCAGATTGGCATAGCCTGCCCCGTATTGGGTTACAGTAGGTATTAGCCTGTGTCCCGCTATGACTGCGTGATTCTCACCGTTCTGCTCTACCGTAACCTCCAGTAAACCGCCTGCCATGTTGCCCTTGCCCTGCTGTGCCGAGATAAAGTTGCCCAGCGAATAGATGACAAGCCCCTGTGAACCATCGGCACGGTTCACAGTCTCGCATGGCTGTAAAACATGGGGGTGTGTTCCCAGAACAAGGTCGGCTCCCCACTGCACCATCAGTGCAGCCATACGCCGCTGTTCCTCGGTGGGGCGGCTGGAGCCTTCATTTCCCCAGTGGGGCGACAGCACCACAAAGTCGGCGTTTTTGCGCGCCTCGGCAAGCTTTTTCGCCAGCAGTGTGGTATCAGAAAGCAGCCAGACACCCTCGGTACTGCCCGTGGGCAGTGTCAGCCCGTTGGTATGCTCGGTTGCCGCCAAAAAAGCAAGCCTTATGCCGTTTACCTCGGTATATCGAATTGCGTTTCGCTCGTCATCGCTGCGGTACATGCCTACAGCTAACGCCTGGGGATGGTTGTCCCAAAAGTCCATGCAGGCCCGTATGCCTACCGCTCCTTGATCGTAGGAGTGATTGTTCGCCTGTGTAAAGACATCGAACCCTATCTCTATAAGCTGCTCACCAAGCACTGTGGGTGTGCAGAAGCGAGGATAGTTCGACGGCTCTGCTACATCGGATGCCAAAATGGTTTCCTGATTGATGACCGCTATATCGGCAGCCCTGATAATGGGGGCAACTGCACTGTAGGCAGGGGTGAAGTCATAGCTGCCGTTGCTCCGTCTGCGGGCCTGATGATAGATAACATCGTGAATAAGGTTATCCCCCGCTGCAAGCAGTGTGAGCGTTCGGCTCTCCGCCATTGACAGATTTGCCGCAGAAGCGGGCGCAGACGTGTTTGCCCCCGGCAAGCCGTGGGCAGAGGTTGGCAGCAGCAGTAACATTAACAGCAGTACAGCGGCAAACTTTTTCACTTCGTCACCCTCACTTCTTCGCCTATGAATAACTTCAATAGTATACCACAAAACTTGCTGTTTGTCCCCTTTTCGTGTATAATTCCTATTAGTTTAAAGGAAGGAGTTGCGGCTCTATGATTCATATAGGAAATGTGGAAATACAACAAACAGCGGCGCTGGCCCCCATGGCGGGAGTGGCCGACAGGGCCTTTCGACAGCTCTGCAAGGAATATGGCGCCTGCTATTTGGTGGGCGAAATGGTAAGTGCCAAGGGGCTGATGCAGGGCAGTAAAAAGTCCGCACAGCTGCTCCGAAGTGATGAGATGGAGCATCCCTGTGCAGTACAGCTTTTTGGCAATGAGCCGGAAAGCATGGCTGCCGCAGTGGAGCTTGCCATGGACTATGCCCCCGATATCATCGATATCAATATGGGCTGCCCCGCACCGAAGATTGCGGGGAACGGCGGTGGTAGCGCCCTTATGCGGGATATGCCCCTGGCGGCAGAGATTATTACAGCGGTAAAAAAAGCTTCCCCCGTTCCCGTTACGGTAAAGTTCCGCAAGGGCTGGGATGATGCCAACCTAAACGGTTTGGAATTTGCCAAGATGGCCGAAGCCTGTGGTGCCGATGCCATTACCATACACGGACGCACCCGTGCGCAGATGTACGCTCCGCCCATTGACTGGGACATTATAGCCGCTATTAAGGCGGCGGTACGTATTCCCGTTATCGGCAACGGTGACGTCACCTCCCCCGAGACAGCGAAGGCGCTTTACGAACACACCGGCTGCGACCTTATTATGGTGGGGCGGGCCGCACTGGGGACACCCTGGCTGTTTGGGCAGATAGCCGACTACCTGCAAACCGGCAGCTATGCCCCCACCCCCGCTATAGAGGAACGTATGGCGGTTATGCTGCGGCATATGGAGCTGCTAACCCGCTACAAGGGTGAAAATATTGGCATGCGGGAGGCACGAAAGCACTGCGGCTGGTACCTGAACGGCTTCCGTGGCGCGGCCACACTGCGCCGTGCGGCAGGAGAAATCTCCACCCTGGAGGATGCCAAAAGGCTTGCGGAGCAGGCAGTGTCGCAGGAGCGAGAAATAGAATAGACCAAAACAAGAGGGATGAAGCGTGAAGCTTCATCCCTCTTGTTTATACGATATTCGCTGATTGCACCAGCACTATTTTACTATCATCGCTTGTATACTCCATAATCTCCCCGGCTTCATTCTGCTGGGTGACAATGCTGTCGTTACTTACCTCAATTTGATAGTCGGTTATGGTAATTTCACATTCGGCGTTGCCGCTTTGTGCCGCACGTTCTTGAGCCGTGGTCTCATTTCGAAAGCTAATACTGTCACTAAACGGGTAGTGTGCCGGCAGGAATTTTTGATACTCCTTTGACACATGGAATAGCAAGCATTCTTTCTGCTCCTCAAACCTTCCCCGTAGGGTAACAGTTCCGGTAAAGGTAGTCTTTTCCTTCACTGTATCTTGCACATACCCACTGTAAGGAACGCCTTTTACATAGACACTTTTGACCGTCATACCTAACATACGATCTCCTGCCCGCACTCACAGATACTCTGCGCTTTCGTCCATACTGCTAAGCTGGGTATAGTCCAGCGTGGTAAAGCCCTCATCATCTATCTTATTGGGAGCTTCCGCACGATAAAATATAAAGTCGATTTCCTCCCTCGGCATTGTGCGGATTTGTTCCGGTGTAAAGCCCATGCTCTCCAAGCTGTGAAGCTGAGCCTCGGTAAGTTCATAGCCGGAGTTGGAAGGTAGTTTCTGTTTGGGTGGTTCCGAACTGGGTGAAGAATCCAGCTGTGATGGTATACTGCTTTCTATAGAGACACTCTGAGAAGATGCACTGGATACAGGTACGCCACAGCCTACTGCCAACCCTGCTATTAGCAGCAGCACAGCCAAGATGAAGGTTATACGAAAAAACATATAGTGGTTCATTTTTACCTCCAATATATATTGTTGTTGGGCAGTTCCAATGTAACACCTAAGAAAAAAAATGTCAATAAAAAAACAAGAGTAAGCCATTACAGCCTACTCTTGTTTCTATTTTACTATAGCGTGTTATGCGTTTAAAGCTAATTGCTTAAAGGTTGCTTAGTACATGCCGCCCATGCCGCCCATGTCGGGTGCAGGCATAGCAGGAGCGGGCTCCTTCTTGTCTGCTACAAGGCTTTCGGTGGTTAGCACCATTGCGGCAACCGATGCTGCATTTTCCAGTGCGCAACGGCTTACCTTGGTGGGGTCTACAATACCGGCGGCAATCATATCGCCGTACTTCTCGTTGTATGCATCGAAGCCGTAGCCAACCTGGCCGCTGTTCTTCACCTTATCCACTACTACAGAGCCTTCCAGACCGCTGTTTGCAACTATCTGGCGTACGGGCTCTTCCAGTGCCTTCAGAACAATGCGCATACCGGTTCTCTCATCGCCCTCTGCGGTTTCGATAAGCTTCTCTACTGCGGGCATTGCGTTAATGAAGGAAACACCGCCGCCTGCGACGATACCCTCTTCTACGGCTGCCTTGGTAGCTGCCAGTGCGTCCTCGATGCGGAGCTTCTTCTCCTTCATCTCTACTTCGGTAGCAGCACCAACCTTGATAACTGCAACACCGCCGGAAAGCTTTGCAAGACGCTCCTGCAGCTTCTCACGGTCAAAGTCGGAAGTGGTAGTCTCTATCTGGCTCTTAATCTGGCCAATGCGCTCCTTGATGGAAGCCTTTTCGCCGGCGCCGTCTACGATGATGGTGTTTTCCTTCTGAATCTTAACCTGCTTTGCACGGCCCAGCTGTGCCAGAGTAGTTTCCTTCAGCTCCAGACCCAGCTCCTCGGTAATAACCTCGCCGCCGGTGAGGGTTGCAATATCGCGGAGCATCTCCTTACGTCTGTCGCCAAAGCCGGGAGCCTTAACACCTACGCAGACAAAGGTGCCTCTCATCTTGTTCAGGATCAGGGTGGTCAGAGCCTCGCCCTCAATGTCCTCGGCAATGATAACCAGCTTCTTGCCAGCCTGCACTACCTGCTCCAGCAGAGGCAGTATCTCCTGAATGTTGCTAATCTTCTTATCGGTAATGAGGATGTGAGCGTCGTCAATGACGGCTTCCATCTTCTCGGTATCGGTTACCATGTAGGGGGTGATGTAACCACGGTCAAACTGCATACCCTCAACCACTTCGCTGTAGGTTTCAGCAGTCTTGGACTCCTCGATGGTGATAACACCGTCAGAAGAAACCTTATCCATGGCTTCTGCAATGAGCTTACCAATTCTTTCGTCACCGGAAGATACGGTAGCTACCCGAGCGATATCGTCGGAGCTGCCAACCTTCTTGCTGTGTTCAACCACTGCGCCTACTGCTGCCTTAATGGCCTTTTCAATACCCTTTTTCAGAACCATGGGGTTTGCACCCGAGGTAACGTTCTTCATACCCTCACGGATAAGAGCCTGTGCCAGCAGAGTGGCGGTGGTGGTGCCGTCGCCGGCTGCATCGTTGGTCTTGGTTGCTACTTCCTTTACAAGCTGTGCACCCATGTTTTCAAAGGGGCAGTCCAGCTCTATTTCCTTGGCGATGGTTACGCCGTCGTTGGTGATAAGGGGGCTGCCAAACTTTTTGCCCAGAACTACGTTTCTGCCCTTGGGGCCCAGTGTTACCTTAACGGTATCGGCCAGCTGATTTATACCGGACTGGAGTGCCTTTCTGGCGTCTTCTCCAAAGATGATTTCCTTAGCCATAACAATATTCCTCCTGATATATTAATTATTATTCTACGATTGCAAGAACATCGGACTGACGCAGAATGGTGTATTCCTGGCCGTCCAGCTTGATTTCGGTGCCTGCATACTTGCTCAGCAGAACCTTATCGCCTGCTTTCAGGTACATCTCTACCTTTTCACCGTCTACCATGCCGCCGGGGCCTACGGAAATAATCTCTGCAACGGTGGGCTTTTCCTTGGCGCTTCCTGCCAGAATAATACCGCCCTTGGTGGTTTCCTCTGCCTCCAGCATCTTGACAACAACGCGGTCGCTAAGTGGTTTGATAGTCATTCTACTTACCTCCATAATAAATAATAATAATTGGTGGGCCGCCTGTAAGGCTGCCGTTTTTTAGCACTCCATAACTTTGAGTGCTAACTGTATCTTATTTTATCTTATTTTTTTATAAAATCAAGGGGGTTTTCAGGTTTTTATAAAAAAAATACAATTTTAATAGTTTATTAAAAATTAGAGCCTGTCAGATGATGGGCTTTTTCTTTTTGCACAAAAAAACAAGCATACCTTTGTGTAAGATATACCTGT
>JAVXNK010000033.1:0-21571 GCA_036645835.1 Angelakisella sp.
AAGGTACAGTATGCCTTTACTTCCCTGCATATCCCGGAAGAACGGGTAGACGACTATGGTGTACAGGTGAAAAACCTACTGAACATGTGCCGTGCCAATGGTCTTTCCCTAATTGTTGATGTGGGCCCTCGGACGCTTGAAAAACTGGGGTACAGCAGCTTTTTGGACCTAAAACAAACTTCAGTTTCTCACCTACGTGTGGATTATGGGTTTAGCTATCAGCAGATTGTCGATTTATCCAAGGATTTTAACATCGTTTTCAATGCCAGCACCATGCTGGAGCAGGATATTCGCGAACTGCAAAAGCTTCATGCCGACTTCTCCCGCTTTAGCGCCTGCCATAATTTTTATCCAAAGCCGCTAACGGGGCTATCTTTGCAAAAAACACGCAGAATCAACGAAAACCTCAAACGTCTTGGAATATCCACTATGGGGTTTGTTCCCGGCGACGGGGAAACCCGGGGTCCGCTTTGTGAAGGCTTGCCTACAGTGGAGGAGCACCGCGGTGGAGACGTTCTGCTTAATCTATTGCAGCTGCAAAAGTCATGCCTTACCGATGTCTGTTTAATCGGTGATATTGACCTCAGCGAGAGTTCGTGGAACAGGCTGGAAGAGCTGACACAGAACTATGTCAGCCTAAAGGCAGACATTTTGCCGCAATACGCTTATATTAAAGGACAAATACACCATGACCGACCGGACTCCAGCGAATATGTCATTCGCTCTCAGGAATCCCGAACTTATGCCTCCCAAGGCAAGCTGTTCAGCCCGGAGCCGCTGTTACCACGCCCAAAGGGAAGTATATTTATTGGAAACGAAGGTTACCTTCGCTATTCCGGCGAACTGGAGATAGCACGATGTGATCTTTCACCCGAAAGCCGGGTAAATGTAATTGGTCATGTGCAGGAAAGTGATTTGCTTTACCTGGATTATATTACCGACAGCATGGGATTCCGCTTCATCTAGTAGCGCAAACCATCGAATATAGCAGCCATATATTTTTACTATCTTACAAAAGCCCCTTACACTCTAAAAAGTGCAAGGGGCTTTTTCTTCTTATACTATTTTTCCATAAGTGCCGTTTGAAAAGAAAAAAGAACGCCAATACTGGCTTAACTATGCCAGTTTTAGGGCATACAATGTAACCTTGCGGAAATCGACTACACAAGGTGTTTTATCATGACGAGGGCATTGGATTTTTTGCCTGCCCACACCAGCTGCACTTCCTTTTGAGGCAGAAACCCTTGTTTATGCCAAAACTCTACCACATTACCAGCATACTCATTTACGACATCAATTCGAATAGACTGCTTTTCTGACTGCATCATTGCCTCTTCAAAGAATTTATAGACGCTACTGCCTACACCTTTCCCTTGAAACTTTGAATTTAGCATAACTATGGAGAGATATACTGTAGCGTCAGGCTTGTAGTCAAGCACCCCAACAATGTTGTCTGTCTCTGCATCAAAAATGACACAGGATAGAAAACCAACTGCCTCCATCTCCTCCATTTCATTGCGAATAAACTGTGCATCCACCGTTGTTACGCCTAAGTGATTGCTTAAAAACTTATCATTCGAGTTGTATATCTCAACAATTTTATCAATATCATCTTTTGCGGCCTTCCTCATGCCAAATAAATCCATATAAATCCTCCTAATTCATGCTAAGGCATATGTATCTCAATGGTTTCATTATAGCTAAATGCACCGGTATCTGCAACTGTAGGTACCGGGTCTTCCCTACCCGCGCACAAAAGAAATCGCTTTCGCATTCCTACACCTGACTGCAAATAGTTGGTCATTGTTGAATTTATTACTGTACTATGGTAAAATTACCGAGTGAGCTATCATTAACGGTAGCTAAGGCAATAAAACTCAAGGAGAATAAAGATGAAAAAAGAACGTAGCAGTTTTTCCAACCGACTTGGCTTTGTGCTGGCAGCAGCCGGCTCCGCAGTAGGTCTTGGAAACATTTGGCGATTTCCCTATCTGGCTGCCAAGTATGGTGGCGGCACCTTTCTGGTTACTTACATTGCACTGGCGGTTACCTTTGGTTTTGCCCTTATGGTTACCGAGATTGCCATAGGACGTAAAACAGGTCTTTCCTGCATCAGCGCATACAAGGCACTAGATAAGCGCTTCGCCTTTTTGGGATGGATAGCTGCACTGGTTCCTATTATCATCACACCCTACTACTGTGTTATTGGTGGTTGGGTTACCAAGTACCTGATGGTGTTTCTATCTGGTAACGGTGGTGAGGCCGCAGGAAATGAATTCTTCGGCAACTTCATTGGCATTACCGGTTCAGGACTGGGAGACAACCCTGTTTTCTGGTTCCTGCTCTTCATTATGCTCACCGGGCTCATTGTACTGTTCGGCGTTGAAAAGGGCATTGAACGAGTAAGCCGTGCCATGATGCCGGTACTGGTTTTGCTGACTATCTTTATTGCGGGCTACTCGCTGACCATACCGGGTGCCATGGCAGGACTGAAATATTACCTAATGCCCGACTTCTCTAACTTCTCAGTTACCACTATTCTGGGCGCCATGGGTCAGCTCTTCTACTCCATGTCTCTGTCCATGGGCATCATGATTACCTACGGCTCTTATATGAAAAAAGAGGATAATCTGGAGCGTTCAGTCATGCAGATTGAGATTTTCGATACCGGCATAGCACTGCTGGCAGGCCTTATGATTGTTCCTGCAGTAGTTGCCTTCAATGGCGGTGACCCAACCAGTATCAATGCGGGCCCCAGCCTTATGTTCGGCACTATGCCCAAGGTTTTTGATTTTATGGCCTTTGGCGATATTATTGGAACAGCCTTCTTCCTACTGGTACTGCTGGCAGCCCTGACCTCTTCTATATCGCTGATGGAGACGGTGGTTTCCATGGTACAGGATAAGCTGCACTGGAACCGCAAACTGTCTACCATCGTCATCACCATTGGCTTAACAGCACTGGGTATTCCCTCTGCGCTGGGCTACGGTCCCTGGGCATCGGTCACCGTTCTGGGACTGCAGTTCTTGGATTTCTTTGACTTCCTGTCGAACTCGGTGCTTATGCCCATTGTTGCATTCCTTACCTGTATTCTCATTGGCCACGTAGTAGGTACCAAGGTAATTGCTGATGAGGTGGAGCAGCACAAGAGTACGTTTCGGCGCAAGAAGCTGCACCATGCCATGATTCGTTGGGTGGCACCCATTATGCTGGTCGCCATTCTGGGTACCGAGCTTGCCAAATACGCAGGGTTTATTAAAATTTAACGCTATTTCTAAAGTGAAATAGGTAAAGCTCCCTTCATAGTTTCTATTGCGTATAGGTAGCACAGTGAAGTGAGCCCAAACAGAAAAGAACACCCTGACAGGGGTGTTCTTTTCTGTTAATTTATTAAAGTCTTACCAAACTCAGTAAGGCATTGAGAACATTGTAAGGCTTATTGCAGATAGGGCCTAATATTATAAAATGTGTAGATATAATAAATTTCTTGAAATTCATTAAGATAACTTGACAAATTATTCACATTTTTTGTATAATATTATTAATTTTGAACGCAAGGTTTATATGTTTTTGTATAATGGTCCGAGTATTATAATAAGAGGAGACACCATGAGTTTAACCTTAATCACAACAAAAGAAGAGAACTGTGCGGGCTGCAATAAGTGTGCATTTAAGTGCCCTGTACATGCAAATTCAGCAATTATTGAAAACAAGCAGAACAAACTAAGTGTTAATCCAACCTATTGCATCAACTGTGGTGAGTGTATTGATATCTGTGACCATCGGGCAAGAGATTTCAATGATGACACAGAACGCTTCTTTGAGGATCTGAAAAATGGTGTTTCTATCTCTATCATAGCCGCACCGGCAGCAGCGCATAACTTTCCTAGGTTAGATAAACTGTTTGGCTATCTTAAAAATTGTGGAGCCAAACTGATATATGATGTATCCTTTGGAGCCAATATTACAACATGGGCTTATATTCGGCAGATACAGCAAAAAAAACTGACCACAATGATTTCGCAGCCTTGCCCGGTTGTTGTAGATTACATAGAGAAATACAAGCCTTCTCTTATTCCCTATCTGGCACCGGTACAAAGCCCCGCTGTATGCACGGCCATATTTTTAAATAAGTACAAAGGATGCACCGATAAAATTGCGTTCCTATCCCCCTGTATTTCTAAAAAGCACGAGTTTGAAGACTGTAACAGCGGCAACTACATTCACTATAATGTCACCTATGTAAAACTTCTTGAGTATTTGAAACGAAATAGCATTGACCTTAACGCAGTTACCGGCGAACATACTTTTGACAGCGTAGATGCCGGACTTGGCTTTGCATTTTCACGACCAGGTGGGCTGAAAGAAAATGTTCGTTTCTTCCTTGGTGAAGATATGTGGGTAAAACAGGTAGAAGGTCCCTCGAACGTGAAAGAATACCTAAACACGTATGAACAGCGTGTTCTAAACAGAAAGCCTGTTCCATTGTTGGTCGATATACTAAACTGTGAACATGGCTGTAACCTGGGCACTGCAACCGCAAAAAATACTGAACTGGACGATATTGACTATAAGACCAACCAAAAAAAATGGGCAGTTTCCAAAGATACAGCAAACCAAATACTTGTAGAATTTGACAAGCTGCTAAAGCTTACTGACTTTGAGCGGTGTTACAGTGACAGGAGTTTAGCCATTGCAGTAGTTTCCCCTGCCGCCATAGAAAATGCTTTTATTGCACTGGGAAAACACACCGAGGCAGAACGCACTATTAATTGCTTCTGCTGCGGCTACGGCAATTGTTATGATTTCGCCAAAGCAGTGGCAAATGGACATAACCACAAAGAAAACTGTGTACGATATTCCCAAATGGTGCTGAACAATAGTCTGGCAAAGTTTGATGAGCTGTTCGAACAGTTCGATTGCAAATTAAATACCACCTGCGAGGCGCTGAGTGAATTTGATATAAATTCAAAGAGTCTACAGGATATTGCCAGCTATACCAAAATTATTTCTCTCAATGCAAGTATAGAATCGGCGCGGGCGGGGAATTCCGGCAGGAGCTTTGCTGTGGTAGCAGCGGAGATGAGAAGACTTGCGGAGCAATCATCAGAAACCATAGACAAGAACACCCTAGGGGTGGAGAAAATCAGTATAGATGTTGAAGATTTGCGCGGTTCGGTAGGTGAAATAAAAAAAGAAATGCACAATACCATGACCCTATTCAACTAGCACTGTGCTGCAACCATATATAAAACAAAACTGCTGTAAGATAGCTTTAGTAGCTACCTTACAGCAGTTCTTATTGTAGGCTAAAACCAATGCAAACTACTGCTTTCTTTAGGGAGTCATCGTAAGCAGTTTTGGTTTTATGGTACCATTGCTGTATCTTTTGAAGAATGAAATAAACTCTTCTTCAGCAAACGTTCCATTTTTTATTAAAACTTCCTGCTTTTGATTTCCCAGTTCCACTAAGTAACCTGTCTCCGTATATCCGTTATTGGTATAAAACCTTTTGCGTCTTAGTTTTTGTTCTATGTCTTTTGCATCTTGCGTGCATCTTTCAATAGACACAATTATTTTATTATGGGGATGTGCTAATTGAGTTTCCTCTAAAATGCGGCTGCCATACCCTTTCGACCGAACGCTTTCATCAACTGCAAAGAACATAACAAATGTCAGGTTTTTAATGGTAGCCATATAGACAAAGCCGCACAGAATATCTCCGTCATGGAAGGATATAAACTCCGTATTACTCGTCTTTGCCATTATAAGCATCAACCAAAAAGGCATCCTATCCTCTTTAAGAAAAGAGGAAGTATAAATTGCTTTTATTTTTCGTATCTCTTTGCTTTTTCGGGTAACGGGTTCCATTCTTAATTCCATGCTTTCAGCTCCCATAATTAGTATCTATTTCTGCATTGATATACTGCAAATATTCATTTATATAAATTATCCTTGCAGGGCTTTATGTTTTATTATACTATAACATAAAAAATCCAAAATCTGTACCTACTTTAAAGAAATTAAGCGTGACACCCGCATTATTTATCCGATATCCACCATTGCCGTAATAGAGTAAAAATGGGCAGAAAACAAGGGCTCTACTCAAAGCGGGTAGAGCCCCTTAAAACTATTGTTGGGTCAGTGTTCTTTGCCCCCTGCTACCTTAATGTCGTCCTTGTGCAGTTCGATGGCGACAATGGCGGCCTCCAGGCCACGGGCAATGTCCTCGGTAGAAAGCGAGGGTGCAGGAGCGGCACGTCCCACAACCTGGGAAGGAATAAATGGAACGTGGACAAAGCCACCACGCATGTCGGGGTACTTTTTGGCCAAGGTGTACAGCACACCATACATCAGGTGGTTGCAAACAAAGGTACCTGCGGAGTTGGAGACGCTGGCGGGCAAGCCTGCATCCCGTATGCTTTGCACCATGGCTTTTATAGGCAGCGTTGCGAAATAGGCTGGTTCGCCATCGGCAAAGACAGGCTGGTCAATTGGTTGGTTGCCCTCGTTATCCGAAATTCGGGCATCATCCAGATTGATAGCTACACGCTCGGGAGTGATGTCAAAACGTCCGCCTGCCTGCCCCACGCAGAGCACCGCGTCGGGCTTGTGCTTCTCGATAGCAGCAGTAACGGTATCTATGGACTTGCCGAAAACAGTGGGAACCTCCAGCTTAATAACTTCGGTATCGCCGATTTTATCCTTCAGTATCTTGATTACCTCCAGGGCGGGGTTCACCTTTTCCCCTCCAAAGGGATCGAAAGCGGTTAATAGCAGTTTCATAACAGTTTCCTTTCTTTAAAAAACGCAGGGCTGTGCAGTACAAAGCACCGCACAGCCCCAAATGGATTTAATCTTCGGGCGCTTATCAGAACGCGAGAACGTACATCAAAATGATGTGGATAACCAGCATGGTAAGCGCAACAGGAAGCTGGGATTTAATAATTGAGTATTTGTCATTGGTCTCCAGCAACGCAGCTGGCATGATGTTAAAGTTGGCTGCCATGGGGGTCATCAATGTGCCGCAGAAACCAGCGGTAAGACCCATTGCACCCACAACCAGCGGGTCGGCACCCTGGGCGATAAGGAATGGAATACCGACGCCAACGGTGATTACCGAGAAGGCGGCAAAGCCGTTGCCCATGATGATGGTGAAGATAGCCATTGCGATGCAGTAAACTGCAACTGCGATAAACTTGCTGCCATCGGGGATGATGGTCTTGACACCGGTGGCGATGACGTTACCAACGCCTGCCGCTGTAAACAGTGCACCCAGAGCCGCGAGAATCTGGGGCAGCAGGCCTACGGAACCCACGTTGTCCATTAGTCTGGCACCATCTACTGCAGCATACTTGGGCTTGCATTTGGTGACCAAAAATGCTACCAGCAGTGCGATAACGCCCGAAACGCCGATGGCGTTGTTGGCGCCCAGGCTCTTCCAGAAGGTAGCAACCAGTACGGCAGCAATAGCCAGCGAAATGGCGGGAATAAATACTCCATAACCTAGTTTGTCAGCGTGCTTGCGGGTTTCCGTTGGTGTGGGGACATCACTCTTGCTCTGTCTCACCTTGCCCAGTGCAGTTAGCACTGCCATAACAATTACGCACAGGCCCGTAACAAATGCGGGAAGATAGGGTCCGGCAATGAAGGTAAAAGCAACGATGAACCAAAAGAATGCGGTGAACCAACGGGTCTTGAGCTCGGTATCCTTGAGTGCTTTGAGCCCGACCAGCACAAAGATGACGCCTATGATTATGTAGAACATCTCGGCAACGGTTTTTGAAAGACCCCATGCGGAGATTTCACTCAGCTTTAATGCAACATTCATCAGCTTTTACCCCGCTTTCTTTCCATATTTTTTTTGCAGCTTTCTATCGTACAGCAGGTTATATACCACGCCAACCACAACAGCGATAACCGCAATGGGAATGGAGTGCATGGCGATACCCAGAGCATCCACATTGATATTCTGCTCAGTAAGGGTGGTAACTATGAGCAGGGTACCGGATGCGCCCAGGAAACAGTTCTGTGCAAAGAAGTTACCATAGTTTTCCGAACCCGCGCAGAGTCCTTTAATCTCATCCTCGGACTTCTCGTCAACCTTGCCAAACTTGGCTATAGCAGCGCCCTGCGCCATAGGATTGATGAGCGGACGAACAAACTGGGGATGTCCACCGATGCGCAGTGAAAAAGCTGCCGCAATGGCACGGATAACCAGATAGAGAGAAACAACCTTTCCTGTAGTTGCTTTCTTCATACTCTTGATAAAGTCGACTGCTTTATCCTTGAGTCCATAGCGCTCACAGATACCGATAACCGGCAGCGTGAGAACAAACAGAGTGGCTGTTCTGTTGGTGATGAACGCAGTGCCCAATGTTGCAAGAATATCGAGCGGTGACATTCCGGCGACAAGTCCTGTTGCCAGGCCCGCGATCACAACCGTGGCGAGTGTGTCAAACTTGAGCGCAAAGCCCACAATGACAATGACTACACCAATGAGCTTGATGATTTCCATAGACATTTCCCCCTTTGTTGTTATATAAGCTATGATGTTATTCACAGTTTATTAACTTATAATCTACTATATTTTAATGAAAAATACAACATATTAATGGGAAGTTTTTAAAATTTGTAATTTATTCCAGTAACCCTTAAGATATTATCACTTGCTGTTGTACGAATCGCATATTTCTCCTTGGGACATTATCTTTACCTCGTCGGCCCAGATATCTGGCTTGTGGATAACCATGTCAAAGTGACCCTTTGCCTCGTGGTTGCCACCCAAGGACAGGTTACGTCCCATGCCCACATGAAAGGTTCCATAGGCCGATTCGTCCTCAATGTAAGAAAATCCCCGGCAGCGAGATTTCTGGTTGAGCCCAATGCCAAACTCGGCAGCACAGTACATTTCCTGGTCTCCAAAGCCTGCAAGGTAGTCCGACAGCCGCTGCCCATCGCTGTTCTGCTCAATTCTCGTAAGATAGCCCGCTTCAAAGTCCAGTGAGACAGGCTGACTAACTAGGCCAAGGTACCCCAGAGAACCGTCCAGCACCATTCTACCGTTGGTTTTGGTTTCCTCAATAGGTACGTATACCTCAAAGCTGGCAGAACCAAAGCTGCGCCTTTTAGCCGCCGCCCCGTTGAACAGTGCCGCTGTTCTCCCCTCTTTGGCAAAGGTAATATCGGTACCCAGCTCGGTGGTGACCCGAATGGTGCGGGCACGATTCAGCGCTTTGAGGACAGGACGCGCCATACGCTCGGCAAGCTTTGGGCTCATGCCCATGAAGCTGTAGGTAAAAAGGGAACGCCCATCATTGGTATGCATTGGAATAGAGACAAAACGCGAACCCCTCTGAAGCGCGTACTGAACTGCATTTGTAGTAACAAAAGAATAATCGGTCGCACCCACAATGGCGTCGGAGTAGGACATGATATTCCGTATCTCCTCCAGTACCTCTCCTTTCTGAACATCCTCCGACCTTAAATAAGTAATTTTGGTAATGGCACCCCGGTGTAGTGCCGCTTCCTCAAATGCTTTGGCCTCGGCAACGTGGTTTTCGTCGGTAATGAAGTGCAGTACCTCGTCCGCCTTGGCTTGCAGCCAGTCATCAACGATAATCGCAGCGCCTTTTTCTATATTCATGGTTCCTTTTCACTTTCTTTTGTATTATAATTGTCTTATATTGTGCAAGGTGGTTTCCACCCTCACATGAAACACTTTCGGTAAAATTGAAGGAGAAAGCCATTTATGGATAAAAAACCTACCCACTCCACAAGCGCCTATAAGCGCACTTCCACAACGGCTATCGTTGTCAATGTGGGAATTGTAATCCTTCTTTGCAGCCTGTTTTTAATCTACGTGGAACCTGCCAACCGTGCCCTACTGTACGGATTGGTCACCTACTTTGCGCTCTCCACCATCCTGAAGCTTTGCCTTTTGAGTCATCAGCGGACGGGCATGAAGCTGGTTCAGATGAAACACTTTGCCCCTGCACAAAAAGAATTTGAGCAGAGCTACCAGTTCTTTGTAAGATACCCGGAATTTGACAAATACAGGTCGGTATTTATGCTGGACATTTCGGCGGTGTCCTATACTGAAATGTCACTGAATAATATTGCTTTCTGCCAGTGCAGGCTGGGGGATTACAACGGTGCACGCAGCTCTTATGAAAAGCTGGCGAAGCTTAGTCCCCAGGGTGAGCTAGCTAAAATGGGGTTTGAATATCTGGCGGAGCTGGAAAGAAACCAGACAGCCGACAGCGAGACCTTATCTTGAGTTTATTATACCTCTAAACGCACAAAAATCAAATATAAAAGGGGGTGTTGCAAAACTAACGTTTTGTAACACCCCCTTCCGATTAATCCGGTCAACAGCATCTGTAGGGCTATAATCAAAATTTGATATTTATGTGGTAACGCCCGTGCATATGCCTCCCGGCCTTTTTGTGAAAAGCTTTGTGGACTTACCTTGCTACAGAAAAACTATCGATACCAAATTGCACTACAGAGCACAAGCCTCTTTCTTCTTCATATCTCTACGTAGCCGGAGCAAAGCAACCACTGCTAAAACTGCGGATAAGGCGGAAGTACCTGCAAAATTCAGCCAAAGCCCGTTCAGCCCAAGGGGCCAGAGTACAACCACCAACAGCAGCGGGAACACCAGTGCATTGGAAACCGAGAGGACCGACGCGGGCACCGGATTTTCAATGGCCAGCATATAGCTTTGGGTAGCAAAGGAAATCCACCGGGTTAGGTATGTAAGGCTGAATAACCTGAGTGCATCTATGGCCATGCCCATGAACATGGGGTCGCCTGAGCTGATAAACAAACGGGCAATGGGTTCCGGAAAGGCCAAAATAAGGAATGCGGAAGACACTGACAGAACTGCACTCGCCACAAAGCAGCACTTCTCGATGTCCTTTACCCTCCTATAATTTGCCGCGCCCCAGTTGTAGCCAACCGCAGGCTGCAGAGAATCACACATGCCGTATAACAGCGGCTGAATTACTGCTTCTGCGTACATAAGTACACCATAGATGGAAACAGCTGTCTCGCCTCCCATGCGCACCAAAAGGAGATTCATTAGGATAGAGGTAATACGCCCAGCAATGTTGTTTAAAAAATTTGGACTGCCGCAGGAAATAATTTTCCGAACCATGGTAACGCTGATGCGAGGGACACAAAAGCGCAGCTGTAAAGAGCCCCGAATGAACGGAAAAAGCGCAATGAACGCACAAATTATCATTCCGAGATTGGTCGCCAGTGCGGCACCCCAAATTCCCCATCGGAACACAAACAGAAAGATAAATTCCAGCACTGCGCTGATGACCGACATCAGAATATTCAGCAGCATGCTGGAACGGATTTTTCCGCAGATGCGCAGGTAGTTGTCCATGGCAAAGACAATGGTGGTAACAGGAGAACAGAGTGCACATATCTGTAGATACTGCACTGCAAGACGGGCAAACTCCCCTGTTGCACCCATCCAACTAATCAGCATCGGTGCCGCTGCAAACAAAATGCCGCCCACCAGAATAGCGGTAATCAAAATCATTAGACAGGCACAGCTGAAGAGATTGTTTGCCTCTCGCTCCTGTTTGCGTCCCAAGTTAATGGAAATGTGAACTGAGGAACCCACACCAATCAAATCCGCCAGAGCAAAGTTAATGATGACAAACGGCATAGCAAGGTTTAGTGCCGCAAAGGCTGTTTCCCCCAGAATCTGGCCTACAAACACACCGTCAATAACGGTGTAAAGCGAGGAAGCCAGCATGCTGATTGCCCCCGGAACTGCAGCAATCATAAATAGCCTTGTGGGTGGGGTTTTGGTAAATAAGGTATGCGAATTCATGTAGCAATCCTTCCGATGGTTTAATTTTTATTTAAAATTTGTTTTTCAAACTCATCACACAACTGATCGGCAAAGAACTCAAAGGCTTCTACAAATTGGGGTGAATACTCTTGTATCGTTTTTTGAATTGCCTGCTGTTCAGCTTCGTAGACACCGCTCATTATTTTTTCCGTATAGTTTTTCCCGCTTTCTGTCAGATTAATGGTTTTTTCCCGGGTATGCCCGCTTGGCAAAAGCTCCACATAACCTGCAGCCATCAGTTCTTTAACAATGGTATTGATAGTTGTTTTGGGAATCAGCCATTCCTGGCAGATTTGCTTTTGGGAATGGGGCATTCCATCCCCTAGTGCATAGATTAGCGACAGCGTATTTTCGTTTACCCCCATTTTCCTTGCGCAAAGATAGTAGGTGCCGTCAATTTGATTGGCGGCTACCACCAACCGCCGAACCATTCCAATATGTTCTTTCATAATGCCTCCACATATAATCCGATTTCGTACTTCAGCAGTATAGTACGAAATCGGATTATTGTCAAGTGAAATTGTCTATAAAAAGATAGCCTTACTAAGAAATAGAAAATTCACAGTTTGTTAATTGACCAAGTGGTCTATTATTGTTATGCTGTAGATTATAGACCACTTGGTCAATTATGTGTTAGGAGGGTATTGCATGAACCGAAGTGAAAAGAATTTGCAAACACGCCAAAGGATTATTGATAGTGCGCTTGCGGAATTTGGTGCAAAAAGCTACGGTGAAGCATCGCTAAACACCATTTGTACGGCTGGAAATATTTCAAAGGGCATTATCTACCACTACTTTAAGGACAAGGATGAGCTGTACCTGCTCTGCGTTAAGGAATGTTTCGATGCACTGACTGATTACCTGAGCGGTGTGGTACGGATAAACGATGTGCCCATTGAAACGGCGTTGGAATGCTACTTCGATGCACGTATTACCTTTTTTAGCAAACATTCAAACTACCTGGGAATATTTTGCAATGCAATGATGAACCCCCCCGCTCACCTTTCCGCCGCCATTGACGAGATTGCGGTAGAGCTGAATGCACAGTCTGTTGCTATCCTGACGGAACTGCTGAAAACCGTGAAGCTGCGCTCGGATGTGACCATGGACGAGGTGATAGATGTTTTTCAGGAATACCAGGATTTTGTAAACACACGATTCCAGAAAAAAGCTGCCGGGGAAAGCACCCTAAAGGAACATGAGGAGCGCTGCCGTCGCTCCCTGAAAATTCTGCTATACGGCGTCATTGAAAGGGAGGCATAACCATTATGGCAAAAGAAATAGAAGCAC
The DNA here is from genome assembly GCA_036645835.1 of Angelakisella sp. GTDB lineage: Bacteria > Bacillota > Clostridia > Oscillospirales > Ruminococcaceae > Angelakisella. The sequence goes on from JAVXNK010000033.1 coordinate 13,166, forward strand.
AAAAGGAATCGCTGTTAGCGACGACAGCACCAGCCAAGGCTATAGTGAAACTAGCGGTACCTGCCACGTTGGCTCTGCTGGCCAAAGCCATCTACAACATTGTAGATACTGCCTACATTGGGATGCTGGGAAGTGAAACCGCCCTGGCGGCAGTAGGCGTTACCCTGCCGCTGCTGCTAATTTTCGTCTCCATTGAAAATATCTTTGCGGCAGGTGCCGCGGTGCTGGCGGGGCGACAGCTTGGAGCCAATGACAAGAAGGGTGCAAACATCACTATTTCCACCATTGTAGCAGCCTCGGCTGTGGTGGGCGTTATTCTGTGTGTGTCCGGAATGGTCTTTATGGAGCCGCTGCTTCGGGCCTTTGGTGCATCGACAGCGGTACTGCCGCAGGCCAAGGACTATGCCTTCTGGATGTTTGTGGCGGCGCTCTTTAATCTGCCCGCCCAGTGCCTCAACTGTGCCGCCCGGGCGGAATCCTCAGTCAAAATTACCTCCATTGCTGTCATCACAGGCGCAGTGGCAAATGTAATCCTTGACCCCATCTTTATGTTTGATTGGGGCTTCAACATGGGCGTAGGCGGTGCATCATTGGCTACTACCCTATCTCAGTTTATCACTCTGGCCATTCTGGTTTGGTTCTACGCAGACGGGCGTTCCATCATTAAACTGTCCCTTAAATATATAAAGCCTACTGTTAATCTGTTTAAGGAAGTCATTCTGATTGGCGTTCCCACCGCGGTTATCCAGATTTGTCTGGCGGTTGCTACTTCCCTGACCAACATTGCAGCAGCGACACTGCCGGACAGCGACCTAATCATTGCAGCCTACGGCGTGGTACAACGGCTGGTGCTTATTGGCTGTTATGTAGTCATGGGCTTTATGCAGGGCTATCAGCCGGTGGCATCCTACGCCTTTGGGGCCAGGAACGAAGAACGATTCCATGAATCGGCACGGTTTTCCCTCAAGGCAACCCTGCTTCTTACCATTATAGTGGAGGTACTGTATATCCTGCTCTCTTCCCCACTTATTATGCTTTTTAACCAAAACCCAGCCATAGTGGAGTACGGCTCCCGACTACTTATTTCTCAGGTAGCACTATATCCGGCCTTTGGGCTCTGCTACATGATGACCATTACCTTCCAAACCATTGGTGCATCCCGGTACGGACTATTCCTTTCTGCCATTCGACAGGGGCTGTTCTATATTCCCGCTATTCTGCTTCTGCCAAAGTTCCTTGGCGTATGGGGCATCTACTATGCCCAACCCATTGCCGATGTGCTGACACTGGCTGTGTGCCTGCTGTCCTACAAAGCAATGAAGCGCATTGCCAATCAAACTATGGCGCTGCCTCAAAAATAAACGGGAGGGTTCACCATGCAAAATATAGTGACTACCATTAGTCGCCAGTATGGCAGCGGTGGCAGGCAGATTGGTGCACTACTTGCCAAGCGGCTCAATATTCCGTTTTACGACAGCCAAATTATTGAGCTTGCCGCCAAACAGAGCGACATTGCGGGCAAATTTTTCATCCAGCCGGAGCAATGCTCCCACTACTTATGCCGTGAACTTTCATCCAGCCTTACCCCTGCTGTTCCATTGGACGACCAAGTTTATCTGGCACAGCATGCGGTTATTCGGGAAGTTGCACAAAAAGGCCCCTGCGTCATTGTGGGACGAGGAGCCGGGGGTATTTTAAAAGATACAGTACCGCTACTGAATGTGCTTATCTACGCCAATTTAGAAAAGCGCAAGCAACGAGCAATCGCTGAGTACGGAGACGACCCTCATAAAATTGAAGAACATATCTCCACTATCGACAAAAGACGGGCATCCTATTTCCGTTTTTACACCGGTGTGGACGGTAGCCGTATGGAGAACTATCACCTGTGCATTGATAGCGGCTTTACCGGAATTGACAACGCAGTAACACTCATTGAAACCGCTTACCTACTGGAAATCCATAAAGCACAGAGGAAAGCATAGGCAATCTCTCCTTTGTTTTATGCCAATAGTCTATAGCATGAATAAATACGCTTTCCAATATAAAAAAGGGCCAGAACAGGCCCTTTTTTATATTGTGCAATTACGATCCAACCTTTTCGGTATACCCCATTAAATCCATCTGCAACATAAAGATATCATTGGCAGTCAGGTTTTGGAGTGCACCCATCATAAAAGGGGTCTCACCCACCGACCCCACCCCATCCCGACGTACATCGCCGCCTGCAATCAGGGTTGGAACGCCATCTCCGGTATGGTCTCCCGCTTCGCAGGGTGTGGAGTGGTCTGCGGTAAGGGAAAGATAACAATCATTTAGGTTCAGGCGGGTGAGCAAAAATCCCACCATGCCGTCCACCGCTTCAATAATCTCAATTTTTTTCCGAGGCAGATTGTCGTGCCCCGCTAAGTCGGTTCCTTTTACATGCAGTACCACCCAAGCGTAGCCATCCTCAAAGAGGCGCAGTGCCAGTTCCGCTTTTCCTTGCAGGTCAGTTTCAAAACCACCGGTAAAGCTGGAAGCTGTGTAGTAATCCATCCCTGTCAGAGTAGCGATGCCGCCTACGGTCACATCTCCTGCAATGCAGGCAGCTTTAATGCCATACTTCTTTTGGATGGATGGCATCTCCGTCTTTTGCCCGGCGCCCCGTGTTATAACCACGTTTGCACAAGGTTTTCCTTGCGCTGTGCGCTCTTTATTGAGTGGGTGTTCGGACAGCAGCTGTACTGCCTTGGCAGTAAATTCTGCCAGTGCACGGGCAGTACGGGCAGCCTCTGGGCTATCATTCATTGGGCTGGGGGTTGCCAGCGGCATCCCTTCCTCACCGGTGCCAGGGTCGGTGCAGGTAATGGCATCACTAAGGCCCTTGCCACGCAGAACAATCGCTATGCGGTGCTCGGTCAGTTCCTTTGCCAACACGATGATATCCTCGGAAAGCTGCATGCCATCCAACGCCTTCGCAAGCTCGTCGGTGCCGCTGCTGATTCGTCCTGCACGGCGGTCAGTAACACATAGCTTGCTGTCCACTGTGGCAAAATTTCCACGGAATGCCACATCCCCGTCTTGCAGCACAATACCGCCGCTGACGGCTTCTAATGGGCCTCGTCCCCGGTAACAGGTGCGGCTGTCACAACCAAAAATCTGCATGTGACCCACATCGGTACCAACCCGTATGCCTGGGGCAATGGGATAAACGTTTCCGCACATCCCCTGTATCACCAGTGCATCTAGGTTTGGGGTATGTGCAGCTTCCAGCGGGGTTTTTCCTCCCAGCGAAGCAGTGGGGCGGTCGCCCAACCCATCCATGATAATCAGAAGTCCTTTTTTCTTTCTCACTGCGTCATGCCTCCCGTTTTGCTTTTTTCTGCATATCCAGCTCCTTGGCCTGCCGCAGCATATCACGGTTTTTATACAGGAAGAATGCGGAGATTAGGATGCAAACCGCCCAGATAACCAGAACCGAAGCGCCCACGTTCTTTTTAATATTTATGGCGAACTTGGCTTTGCCTCCTGCGGCCAGCTCGCCAAAGGTATGATGCCCAAACTTAACACCCTTATTTTGATAGATGCTGTAATCCTCCTCGGGGTCATAGTCCACAATGTTAGCCATCTCGTATCCCTGCGGCACCGCCATATCCAGCTTATAGTTGCCAATTTTGACTGGTGCGGTGTTGGTCATAGAGTAGGCCGCCGCCTTAAAGTCACCGGGTGCGGTGTCCTTCATCTTGGCTTTGCCCAGCTTGTAGGTTTCCTCCTGTACCCAAGTCAAGGTTAGTTCCACTTCGGTCTCTTTTTCAGCAAACTGTGCCAACAGGTATTTTGTCGCACCAGTCTCGGCGCTTTTGGGAGCCTCGATGAGCGTTCCCTTGGCAGCCACTGCGGACAGCAGTTCTGCATCTTTGTATTTTGGCAACGCCAACATGCCTTCACTGTCGGTCTTGCCGATAACTACAGTTGTAATCTTCCCGCTTTCCCCCTCTGGGTAAACGGTATCATGCATTGAGGTAATCTCGCCCAGCGTGCCCGCAAAAGCTGTAACGCTTAGCGACAGGCAGAGTACCACTGCCAAGGTAAGGGCAAATAGCTTTTTCATATCAGTACTCTCCTTTCATTAGACAATGCCAATTATTTTGAACCAGGTAAAGGACGCAATAATCATAATTCCCCATTTTGCCAGCAGGGTAAGTACACCATAGCTCATCTGTTCCAGTACGGTAAACCGGCCCGTGCTGTAGTAGGTCAGGTTCACCTTACTATGGGGTGGTAGGGTGATAGTATCGCAAATGAGGAAGGATGCGGGCAGTGCCAGGGCAACAGGGTTAAATCCGGCGACCTGTGCGATGGAGATAATGGTAGGAATAAGGATAATGGTACGAACAGTTTTGCTGGTAAAAACAAAGTGAGAGAAGCTGGCGATGAACATAATAACCGCGTAAAGCACAAAGAAGCTCATGTTGGTAACACCCAGCTTATCAAAGATGCTCCCCAGTACCCAAGAGGCCACACCTGTTTCGTCCAGTGCCAAGCCTCCTGCGTAAGCACCGCAGCTAAAAAGCATCAGGTTCCAAGGAATCTTGGCCTCTTTCCAGTCCAGGATACCAATGTGCGGCATTAGGAAGATTGCCGCTGACAGGATGGCAACCACCACCAATGAAATTTCAAATCCAAACATCTGCACATGGTAACCGTCAGTAGCCCACAGCAGGATAGTAAATGCAAAGATACCCAGTGCCTTTAGCTCCATGGTATTCATTTTGCCAAGCTCCTTGTACTGGTTGCTCAGCAGTGTCATTTTTTCAACAGTAGCGGTGCGGTTGTCTGTCTTAAACATTATTTTGCCAATAAAATAGCTGGCAACCAATGCGGCAATGGTAACAGGAGCTGCAGCCTTGAACCAGTCCATCCAAGAAATATCCACACCGGTTAAATCCTTGATAAAGCTGATTGCTAAGATCTGAGAGGATGTTGCGGTAACAATGGCACCTGTGGATAGGTTGTTGGCTTGGATGCCTTGCAACGCCAATAGCTTACCAAAGTTACGGTCACTCTGGCTTGCATTGCCCACCTCATAAATCTCCATAATCAGCATAACGATGGGCAGAAGCATCACGGCTCGGGCGGTGGTGGAGGGAACCACAAAGGCAATTAAGAAGTTGGTAATCATTAAAACAATGAGGACTGCGTTGGTACTCTTGCCAAGTTTAGTAATGAGAAACAATGCCAGGCGCTTAGCAAGGCCGCTTTTTTCCATACCAGAGGCAATGACAAAAGCAGCTACCATCAACCAGATGACCTCGTATCCAAAGACACCCAGCGTTTTTGCTTCCGTCCATGCTCCGGTTACAGGCAGCAGTACAAGCACAATCAGTGAAGTTACATAGTTTGGGATACCATTGGTTACCCATAGAATCAGTGCAAAGGCAAAGATGCCCATTGCCATTTTTCCGGTATAGGCAAGACCCGCCGGGGTTGGCATACACCAGATGGACGCCAGTGCCAGCAGCGCCAGCGGCAATCCGCAATATGCCATACGGATTTCAAAGGGGCTCTTTTGTTTTTTGACTTTTGTTTCGGTACTCAATCTCGTCAGCACTCCTTTTGTCGTGTTTTTAGTTGGGGTACAGAGTTTGTGTTATGTATGGGCGATCGGCCAACCTTATTGTAACTCCTACCCTCTCAATAAGTCCAATCAATAATTGTTATCTGGTCTGATAAGCATTTGTTATATCACTGTCTTTTTGTAAAGTGCTATAACAAGTCCTTATGATTTACAGAAAAAATGCCCAATCTTTGTAGATAATTTTCAGGTATGTACAAGCATTTCTGTTTTATATGACATAATAAAGTGTTATAATTACATTGTCAATTATAAGTGATTCGAGGTGCATTTTATGGACATACAGCCGTTGGAAACCTTTTTGGCTGTGGAAAAAACCAAAAACTTTACCGCTGCCGCCCAAGAACTGTTTTGCACCCAAGCGGCTATCTCCATGCGGATTAAAAAGCTGGAGACCACACTTGGTACTCCGCTCTTTACCCGCCGTTCCCGCACCGTGGAACTAACTCACGTCGGTGAAACATTTTTGCCCTATGCACGGCAGATATATAACACCTGGAAAAGCGCAAAAGAACATCTGCTGCAAAACCGATTGATGGAACAAAGCGAGATTCAGATTGCCTGTTCCAGCACCCCCGGAACCTATCTGATTCCCTCGGTGATGTATCTATTCCGACAGCGGCACCCTTACATTACAGTAGTAAACCATGTACAGTACACCAAAAATGTTATCGAATCGGTCGAAAGTGGCAAAGTACCGCTGGGTATTATCTCTCAACCTGCAAATGTTTCCAGCCAGACTATGGTGTGTGAACCGCTGATGGACGACCCTCTGGTACTTGTGGTGAGCCCACATCACCCTTGGGCCGGTACCTCCGGTATATTACTCCGACAGCTTGTAAGCCAAACCTTCCTTATCTCTAATCCAAATACTTCACTGGTTCGCTATCTGGAAAACGTCGGTGGATTTGCCATGGACCATGACAAACTGTATGTTGCAGGTAATATTGAGGCCATTAAGCGGGGGATTTCCAGTAACCAGGGGGTTTCCGTCATGTCTGCCTTTGCCGTACGGCAGGAGCTGGAGCTTGGTCTGCTGTGCAGTGTACCGGTGTTGGATCGCGGTACGCTTTCCCGAAAAATTTACCTGATTTACAGAACTGGTTACACCCCTTCCCTATCGGTACAGTTTTTTCTGGAGTTTGCTAAGGAAGCGGTGACGGATGGTAGCATTGCGAAGGGGTAGGTTTTGGCATCATCCTGAATACCCTTATGATACAAAGACACTGTGAAACACAAATTGTATAACTGCTGCAGATGCAGGCAAAAGCTGGGTAGGAACGGTTTTTGAGACGAGTAACTGTAGCCTTATTATCTTTCTAAAATGACGGGTATACCAAATGCGTTGGTGTATCCGCCATTTATTTTTGCCATTACTACTCTATGGTATTGACTTTGTTCTACCATCTAAATATAATTGAGCAATAACTCAATGAGTAAATACTCTATATTTGGAGGTGCATTACGATGAAGCGTACAAAACAAAAAGAACAGCGTCGCATGGAAATTTTAATTACAGCGTTGGATCTATTTGCCCAAAAGGGATACGCAGGTACAAAGACAGGTGAGATTGCAAAAGCAGTTGGCATGAGCGAGGGCCTATTGTTCCACTACTTCCCTACAAAAGAGATTTTGTATTTAGAACTTGCAAAGATAGGTGTGCAGGGCACGCAGGTCTTTGAACAGCCTATTACCGACCCTTATTTAGCTTTATATGAACCGCTATGTGCTTTGCTGGCGCAGGCGGATGCTGACCGTTCCATGGCAAAGATGTTCTTATTAATGAACGAGGCGCAGAATAAGGATCGAAGCCCGGAGGCAGTCTACAAGGTAGCCACGCAAGTGAATATTATTGCAGAAACTGTGCCGGTGATTACCATGGGACAGGAGCAGGGCATCTTCCGTGACGGTGACCCAGTAACACTGGCCTATGCCTTTTGGAACGCATTGGACGGTAATATGCAAGAGCTGGCAAGAAAACCGGAAATGAAGGTACCTGACCCCAAATGGCTAATGGCAATCTTAATGAAATAGTGAGGTGTTATATGAACGAAGCAAAAATAAACAAACTATTTAAGCGAATAGCCTGTTCAAAAAGTATTTATGAGGCGACACTTTTTATAGAAAACACCACCGGTGATTTTACGCTCTGCAAGGAATATAACCGCACCATTGATTCACCTATGCTTATGGCCAGCATCACAAAGCTTTTCACAACTACTTGCATACTGGCAATGTTGCAGGAAAAAAAGCTTTCTTTGCAAGATAAAATTTCTCAATACCTAAATCACGAAGCAATCAAGAAACTTCATATTTATAAAAATAAAGATTACTCTTCTGCCATTACAATAGCAAATCTGCTGTTTCAAACCAGCGGACTACCGGATTTCTATTTAGATGGCGTTGGTTCAGTATTTTCTAAAGTTAAGGAGTCGGATTTTTCTTTTACCTTTGACGATGAACTTATCTGGACAAAATCCATGAAACCGAGATTTGCACCTGTAAGCCCAAAGAAGGCATATTATGCCGATATAAACTTCGATTTGCTAGGGAAAATAATTGAAAACGTGCTGCAATGCTCATTGCAACAAGCATTTGAAAGATATATTTTCAATCCACTCGGGCTAAAGAACACCTATTTAGCAGGTACTGCCGAAGATTTTGTTCCTCATACCTACTACAAAAGCCAAAGATTGGAACGTCCAATGTTTATTCGCAGTTGCTTTGCCAGTGGCGGTGCTGTTACAACTGCACGAGAGTTAATGTTATTTATGAAAGCATTTTACACC
>JAVXNK010000034.1:0-19539 GCA_036645835.1 Angelakisella sp.
CCCCCGCCGTTAGGCGGAAATAAAAAAACCAAGCGAGGTAAAGTATGAAAGTATTAGTAGTAGGTGGCGGCGGCAGAGAACACGCCATTATCCGGAAGCTTCGGGAAAGCCCCCGGGTCAGCGAACTATTTGCAGCCCCCGGCAACGGCGGTATCGCCTACGATGCCACCTGTGTGGACATAAAAGCCACCGACGTGGCAGGCATAACCGCATTCGCACGTGAAAACAAGATGGACTTTGTGGTGGTTGCCCCCGATGACCCGCTGGTGCTGGGCATGGTGGATGCGCTTACGGCAGTGGGTATTCCCTGCTTTGGCCCTACGGCTGCAGCCGCCCGCATTGAGGGCAGCAAGGTGTTCAGCAAAGGCCTCATGAAGAAATATGGCATCCCCACAGCCGATTATGAAAGCTTTGACCACCTGCAAGCAGCCATAGATTATATAAAATGTAAAAATCAATTTCCCATGGTGATTAAGGCAGACGGGTTGGCACTGGGCAAGGGTGTACTTATCTGCCAGAACCAACACGAGGCCATAGAGGCCGTGCAGGATATGTTGCAGGGTGGCAAATTCGGTGCCAGCGGCAGCCGCATAGTCATTGAAGAATTCCTTACCGGTCCCGAGGTTTCGGTGTTGGCCTTTACAGATGGAAAGACCATGATTCCTATGGTAAGCAGCATGGATCACAAGCGTGCACTGGATGGCGACAAGGGGCTTAATACCGGTGGTATGGGCACCATAGCCCCCAACCCACACTATACACAGGATATAGCGGAAATCTGCATGAACAGTGTGTTCCTGCCCACTATGGCGGCTATGAATACCGAGGGATGTCCCTTTAAAGGCTGCCTATACTTCGGGCTTATGCTTACCCCAAGCGGCCCCAAGGTCATAGAGTACAATTGCCGCTTCGGCGACCCCGAAACACAGGTGGTACTGCCCCTGCTGCAAACCGATCTAATGGATATCTTTGAGGCGGTGGCCCATGAGCGGCTGTCGGAGGTTCCTGTAACATTCAGCGACGGTGCTGCGGCCTGCGTCATCCTAGCCAGTGGCGGCTACCCTGAAAAATATACCACAGGCTTTGCTATAAACGGACTAGAAAACGGACAGTTACCGGAATCGACTACCGATTCTTCGAAAACGATAATCTACCACGCTGGAACCAAGCAGACAGATGGCACGCTAGTTACCGCAGGGGGGCGTGTGCTTGGGGTGACTGCTGTTTCGGATAGCTTGCAGCAGGCAGTGGAAGCAGCTTATGCCGCTGCCCATAAAATAAACTTTGAAGGCCTACACCGCCGAACCGATATCGGTGCGGCAGCCGGTGTGAAAATATAGGAGGATAACAAATGGTTTATCGCATCTATGTAGAAAAGAAAAAGGGCTTCGATGTGGAGGCTCAGGGTCTTTATGGGGAGATACGTTCCCTGCTGGGTATAAAAAGCTTAACAGCACTGCGCATTCTGAACCGTTATGATGTGGAGGGCATAAGCCCCGATCTTTTTACCTCCTGTGTACATACTGTTTTTAGTGAGCCCCAGGTGGATACCACCTATACCGCACTGCCTGACCATGCCCATACCGTCTTTGGGGTGGAGTATCTTCCCGGGCAGTTCGACCAGCGGGCAGATTCCGCCTCCCAGTGCGTACAGCTTATCAGCCAAGGCGACCGCCCCACCGTCCGCAGTGCCCGTATCTTTCTGCTGGAAGGTGACCTTTCTGCCGAGGAACTGGCTGCTATTAAAAAGTATGTTATAAACCCTGTGGAAGCACGGGAAGCTGACCTTGCCGAAAAGGAAACGTTGGCGGTGGAATACCCCATCCCCACCACGGTGGAAACCCTTACGGGATTCTGTGCCCTTACCACAGCAGAGCTTTCGGAGTTTGTAAAGAACTATGGCCTCGCTATGGACACCGACGATATTTTGTTCTGCCAAAACTACTTTAAAACCGAGCAGCGGGAGCCCACCATTACCGAAATCCGCATGATTGACACCTACTGGAGCGACCACTGCCGCCATACCACCTTTGGCACCGTGCTGGACGATGTTAAGATTAACAATGCCTTGGTGCAGAATGCCTTTGGCCGCTACCTTTCTATGCGTGAGGAGCTTTATGCAGGCCGCAACAAACCTGTTTGCCTTATGGATATGGCCACTATCGGTGCCAAATGGCTGAAAAAGCAGGGCGTTCTGCAAAATCTGGACGAGTCGGAGGAGATAAATGCCTGTACCGTCAAGATTAAGGTGGATGTAGACGGCGAAGAGCAGGACTGGCTCTACCTCTTTAAAAACGAAACCCACAACCACCCCACCGAGATTGAGCCCTTTGGTGGTGCTGCTACCTGTATCGGAGGTGCTATCCGTGACCCCCTGTCGGGGCGCAGCTATGTGTATCAGGCCATGCGTGTAACAGGTGCGGGAAATCCCCTTGCCCCTGTCAGCGAAACCATGCCCGGCAAGCTACCCCAGCGCAAGCTAGTAACTACAGCCGCAGCGGGCTATTCCAGCTACGGCAACCAGATAGGCCTTGCCACGGGACAGGTGGACGAGCTTTACCACGACGGCTACAAGGCCAAGCGTATGGAGATTGGCGCAGTAGTGGGTGCTGCCCCTGCTGAAAATGTACGTCGCGAGGTTCCGCTCCCGGGGGATATTGTTGTGCTGCTGGGCGGACGTACCGGACGTGACGGCTGCGGCGGTGCTACCGGCTCCTCCAAGGCGCACAAGATGGAAAGTTTGGAAAGCTGCGGAGCCGAGGTTCAGAAGGGCAATGCACCTATCGAGCGGAAGCTGCAACGTCTGTTCCGGGATAAAAATGCCACACGGCTTATTAAGCGGTGCAATGACTTTGGTGCAGGCGGCGTGTCGGTTGCCATTGGCGAGCTGGCAGACGGTCTAAAAATTGACCTGAACGCAGTACCCAAGAAGTATGACGGACTGGACGGAACCGAGCTTGCCATCAGCGAAAGTCAGGAGCGTATGGCGGTGGTGCTGTCCCCCGAGGATGTAACGGCATTTATTGCCCTTGCAAATCGGGAGAATTTGGAAGCCACCATCGTTGCCGAAGTTACCGAAGCCCCCCGACTGGTTATGGACTGGAACGGCAAGACCATTGTGGACATTAGCCGTGAGTTCCTAAACTCCAATGGTGCCGAAAAGCACATGAACGCCGAGATACTTTCCGGCCAGCTATACACCCCCCACTGGGCGGGAAGCACACTGAACGAGCAGATGCAGAGCCTTGTTACCGACCTGAATGTCTGCTCCAAGAAGGGGCTTTCCGAGCGGTTCGATTCCACCATTGGTGCAGGCACTGTGCTGATGCCCTTTGGTGGTGTACACCAGCTTACCCCTGCACTTGCTATGGCGGCAAAGCTGCCTGTAATGGGCGAAACCAAAACATGCAGCGGCATGGCATGGGGCTACAATCCTTACATAATGGAAAAGAGCCTCTACCACGGTGCTTATCTGGCGGTGGTGGAAAGCCTTGCAAAGCTGGTTGCCACGGGATTTGACTACAAGGATGCCTACCTTACCTTCCAGGAGTATTTTGAGCGGCTGGGCAGCGACAGTAAGCGCTGGGGTAAGCCGGTAGCCGCCCTTATGGGTGCGCTGTCCGCACAGCTGGATTTGGGTATCGCATCCATCGGCGGCAAGGACTCCATGTCCGGCAGCTTTGAGAAGATTGATGTCCCCCCCACACTGGTTAGCTTTGCTACCGCTATTGGCAGTACTGACAATGTCATAAGCAACGAACTGAAAAGTACAAACAGCCGTATTGCGGTGCTTCGCCCCGCCATGCAGGACAGCCTGCTCCCCAACCCCCAGAGCCTCACTGAACTTTTTTCACAACTGCACAGCCTCATTGTTGAAAACAAGGTGCTTTCTGTGTCTACCTGCGGCTACGGCTGTCTGGCTGAGGCGCTCTTTAAAATGACTTTGGGCAACCGCATAGGTGTTTGCTTGGATGGACTAACTGCCCAGCAGCTCTTTACCCCCGCCTACGGTACATTTATTGTAGAGCTGGCGGAGGGCGTATCGGTAGGCGAGGTTGTTGGACACACCACTTCCGACTACACCTTTACAGCAGCAGGCGAAACCCTAAGCCTTGCTGCACTGCAGGAAAGCTGGGAGGCAAAGCTGGAACCCGTAATGCCCTACCGCACCAACATTACCGTCGATACGGTGCAGAACATCAGCCACACCGCCACCACACGGTGTGCGCCGAAAATAAGGGTGGCCAAGCCCCACGCACTTATCCCCGTGTTCCCCGGTACCAACTGTGAGTACGATACCGCCCGTGCCCTGCGCCGTGCCGGTGCCGAGGCCGAGATTTTGGTTATTAACAACCTGACCCCCGCCGCAGTAGCCGAAAGCTGTGCAGCCCTCTGCAAGGCCATTGACCAGAGCCAGATGATTGTGCTCCCCGGCGGCTTCTCCGGCGGTGACGAGCCTGACGGCAGTGCCAAGTTCATTACGGCATTCTTCCGTGCACCTGCCGTTACCGAGGCGGTACATCGCCTCCTGCGTGAACGGGACGGCCTTATGCTGGGCATCTGCAACGGGTTCCAAGCCCTCATTAAGCTGGGCCTTGTGCCCTTTGGGGAGATACGTGACACCGATGCCTCCTGCCCCACCCTTACCTTTAACACCATAGGCAGGCACCAAAGTATGCTGGTAGGTACCCGTGTTGCCAGTAACCTAAGCCCTTGGCTTTCCCGCACCGCAGTGGATGACCGCCACAGCATTGCCATCAGCCATGGAGAAGGCCGCTTTGTAGCAAGCGAAGAGCTGCTTACACAGCTTATTTCCGCAGGGCAGATAGCCACCCAGTATGTTAATCTGGAGGGCAAGGCTGCTCTCGACAGTAGGTATAATCCGAATGGAAGTATACTGGCGGTAGAGGGAATAACCAGCCCCGACGGACGCATCTTCGGTAAGATGGGCCATAGCGAGCGTAGTGGCGACAACCTGTATAAAAATATAGACGGAAACAAATACCAGCCCTTGTTTGAGGGTGGTGTGGACTACTTCCGCTAATCTTAGACGCAAAAGAGCCCCCCGACAAATATCGGGGGGCTCTTTTGCGTAGCTGCTAGATAGCTTTCATAGAATGAACTTTTCTGTTATATGCACACCGATGTTACAAAAGAATAGGCGCAGGGGTACCTGCCCCAAAGTAGTGTCGGTAGGCTGTGCCAGCCAACCTAGCTCACTTAGGAAGAGCAATGCTTCTTGGGTGCAGCTTTTTTTCCTTTAGAATACGTAAAGCAGGCAGCGGATTGTTGCAGGTCATTAGCTTGGCGCCGCAGCGTACGGCTTCCTCTACCAGGTCGTCGGTATCGGGACAGTAGCACCAAGGCTCTATGCCCATAGCCTCAAACTCCTTCACCAGTTCGGGGGTAAGTTTACGGTGGTTGGAGCCCTCCGCAACCTTCATGGCAATGCCGACTGCAAAAAGCTTGCTGTAGGTGCCGTCGGGGCCGTCACGGAAGTTATCCATATACTCCTTGGGGAAGCCTTGGCACAGAACACCGTACCGGTCGTGCATATATTCCACAATAGCGGCGTCAAAGCAGGTAAAGACACTGCGTTCAATTAGCCCGAATTCCTGCAAAATTCCCATAGAAAGATCAACCGTCTCGTGGGTACGTTCTTTAATTTCAATATTAAGGAGCAGCTCTTTATAAGGGTCTATCAGCTGACAGAACTCCCTGAGAGTAGGCACCTTAAGCCCCTCGAACTGCTTGCCCATGTAGCCACCTGCATCGTACTGCTTCAGTTCCTCCAGTGTCATGTCCCGAATAAAGCCGTGTCCGTTGGTTGTACGGTCAATGGAGTTGTCATGCATTACCACAACAACCTTGTCTTTGGTCAGGTTCAGGTCGGTTTCAATCATATCTACACCGGCATCTAAGGCTTCCTGCATGCTCAGTAAGGTGTTCTCGGGATACAGGCTTTTCATACCCCGATGTCCCGCTACCACAATTTCATCTCGGTTAAGTACGCGTAAAACGGTGTTCATTTTAAATTCCATAGCAAAGCACTCCTCTTTATTTTACACTATATATTAAATATGTGTTTTTCATTATCGGCAACGGATGGTAACAACCTCCAGCTGCTGCTGCATCAGGTAAAATGCATCTGCCAGCGTATGGGGGTTTAGCTCCATTGCCTGTGTGACCGCCTGAGCAAAACCGGAAGGCATCCAGGCATCAGGCTTTTTCTGAAGCCGCCCCAGACTGCCTTTTTCATTCAGCATATACAGTCCGTTGTAGGCATAGAGCACCTGCAATAGGCAGATTGCCGAGCGAAACAAGGAACCGGCAGCATAGAGCACATCTCCACGGGAGACAGCCTTGTGCCCGCACTTGAGCGAAAAATCGCACTCCCATAGAAACTTTTCTATGGCAGCCCGTCGGTATCCTTCGGGAAAGGTGGACAAACGTTCCCGAAGCTCCGGAATAACCCGGTTATTGCAGTGTAGGATACGGCAGCTGGCCAGTTCCCCCATATAGATAGCGTTTACAAAGCCAAAGGGATGACCGCACTGATAGTCAATGGAAATGATTCCGCTTAGGCAGTCATCGATAACTGTCGCCACCTTGCGGCTGCTGCGGAAAAGGATATCTACCGGTATCCCTTCCACCGTAAGCCATCCGCCCCCGTTTATCCAAGGCCCCCATTCCCCCAGCTGTGTAATGACCTTTTCCCGTTGCTGGTCATCCAGCTCCTGCCCTCGCTTCTGAAGTGCCTTTAGGTCCAGCGTCTCCTCGTTGTAATAGATGCCGATATCAATATCGGAGCCCTCTACTGCAGTGCCGGTGGCTTGGGAGCCACCCAGCACAATGGCATCTACCCCGGCCAAATCCCCAAAGCCGGAAACAAGCGACCGGAGCAATCGTTCCAAATGCTGTTCTGTCATACTGCTGCCGCCCTTCATTTTGTTTGTGACAAGACGCCTGTACCCCTGGCCGTAAAGCCGGAGTACAGACGTCCATTTCTTATTCCTGAATACATGCCCGCAAACGTTGGAAGTTTTCCTCCAAGGGAACCCCTGGGGTATACACACTGCTGCTGCCTGCCACAAAAATATTGGCGCCGGCCTTAGCCATCTTTACAGCGTTTTCAAAGCTGACATTTCCGTCTACCTCAATGGGAATATGAGTTTTACCCAGCTCATCCAGTCGCTTGCGCAGTGTGGTAATCTTCTCCAGAGTTGCAGGTATCATTTTCTGCCCTGCAAAGCCCGGGTTTACCGTCATAAGTAGCACCATATCAAGGTCGTCATAAAGGTAGTCCAAACAGGAGAGGCCGGTGGCGGGGTTGATAGCCACACCTGCCTTGGCACCTTTGCGCCGTATTTGAGCAAGGGTACGCTGCACGTGGGGGGTAGCCTCCACATGAAAGCTTACTAGGTCATTTTCGCAAAACTCAAAGCAATCCAGCTTAAGGTCAGGCCGTTCCACCATTAGGTGAATGTCCAAAGGGATGTTGGTGGCCTGATGCAGCCCGTGAATAAAATCGGTACCCAAAGTAAAATTTGGAACAAACTCACCATCCATGATATCCACATGGATGTACTCCGCGCCACAACGTTCAAGTTCCCGCAGGTGGGGCTCCAAATTCATAAGTTTGGCACACATGATAGAGGGGGAAATCTGTCCGTTCATACTTGCTGACCTCGTTTCTGTTGGCGAAAGCGCCATCACTATACAGTTGTAGCCGTTTGAGTATACTGCTGTGCGACATCTGTTGACATCTTATCCAGCAGTCCTAGATCCCAGAGCAGTTGGAAAAGGGTGTACCGGTCACGAAGCTCCTTTGCACACACAACGCCATCCTCCATAAGTTTGGCATCCACCCCTACCTGCGCTGGATGGAAGGGCGCACCCACCAGCTCCAATATGCCGGCAGTTTCCTCGTGGGAAGGCAGTGAGGCAATAAGTGCGGTAATATCCTGCCAGTGTGCCTCTATGGTATCTATCCGCCGCAAAGCACCATCCACCCCGTTTTTGTGGGTTTGTTCCTCCAAGCGAATAACGCCGTCTCCGGCCTTGTCAAAGCAGCGGCGCATCCGCAGAGCCCAGCCCTCTTGGTCAAATGCCCGAACCTGCTGCCGTGCCTTGTCAAAGTCCACAGGGAGGTGTGCAAGTCGATGGTACATCCAACAGGACAGCACTGCCCCCACCCCTACCTTTGCTCCATGCAGCACCGGCTTTTTGTTGCCGAAAAGGAACATCATCTCCCAGTAGTGGGAAAGGTGATGCTCGCAGCCGGAGGCCGGGCGAGAGTTGCCGGAGAAGCTCATGGCAATACCGGTGAGCACCAACGACTCCATCAGGCAGGCAATGGCCTGAGGGGAACGTCGGGGGAGCTCCTGACGCTGTTCCATCAGACGACGCAGAGACACCTGTACCATCTGCACAATGGTGGGGCAGTAATATTCTTCATTAATAATATGTGCTATCTGCCAGTCCAGCAGACAGGTATGCTTGCCCAAAGTGTCGCCGAACCCGGCGGCAATCATCTCCATAGGGGCACGGCAGAGTACATCTACATCACCAAGAACCACCTGAGGCACATGTGCGTCAAAGGTTGTTTTCAGGTTATTGCACAGCAGGGCTGCACCGATAGAAGCAAAGCCGTCCATAGACGGAGCAGTGGCAACAATGAAATATGGTATGCCTGCCAAAAAGCTGGCGTACTTACAAAGGTCATTAAGGGTACCCGTACCCACGGCTATCAGCAGGTCACAACCTCCCGACATGGCCATGGAAAGGCTGCCCAAAGCATTTTCATCGGGCACTAGGTCGCGCGTATTATAAAGGTGCAGGCGGTAGGCAGTGCCGGATTCCTCCAGTAGCTCGGTCACCTGTTTTCCTGCGGCCTCGTAGGTGTTAAGGTCACAGACCACCAACAAGTTTTTGTGCTCGTATTTTTTGACCAATTCGGGAATAGCCCCCAAAGCGCCGGAGCGGATGACTACCTCCTGCAGGCTGGTAGCATGGCTGCGTCCGCAGCTGCAACGAAAGGTTTCCCCCAGGTACTGGGAGATGTTAAATTGCTCGGGTTGGATGTTCATAAACCAGTTTCCTCCATCTCACTGGACTCCACGGCGGTATATCGCGTAAGAAGCCTTGATATAAAATAAGAATTGTGATAGGCCATAAGCCCAAAAACCAAAAGAAAAAGGGGCGGGAAAACGCAGAATGTTATGTATAGCAGCACCCCATCAACGGCCAGCATGAGCAGTGAAGCCCACAGATGACGAAAAGCCATTAAAAAAGCGTTTTGAAGGCACTGTACATTGGAAACTGACAGCATAGCGA
Organism: Angelakisella sp.; assembly: GCA_036645835.1. Classification (GTDB taxonomy): domain Bacteria; phylum Bacillota; class Clostridia; order Oscillospirales; family Ruminococcaceae; genus Angelakisella. The sequence goes on from JAVXNK010000034.1 coordinate 9,337, forward strand.
CCACCGGGAAGGCATACAGGGCAACAAGCAGGCAGACAAACCCCAGCAAAAGAAGCACCAGCTGAACCGGACGGTATTGTCCAAATGAACGGTAGAGCAGATACAGGTCACCGCCTGCAAAGGCTATCAGCAACCATAGAAAGGTAGATTGACCAAGGTTTTGTTTGTAGGACTTTCGGAAGATTGCAATAACCGGGCCTTCCTCGCCGCGCCACTTTTTTATCATACTATAATAGAGGGCAGTGGTGGAAGCTCCGATTGTGACCAGTGGGATAGACCCGACAATCCAAAGCATATTCAGTAAAAACAGGTCTGCCAGCAGTCCGAAAAAGCGCCAAAACCTACTTTGTGGCATAATACACCTCCTTTCTTTTGAATTATTTCGATTTGTACTAAAATATTGCGATTTATATGACAATCTTAACATACGCTATACGAACTGTCAATTTATTTCGTCGTGACAATATGCACAAAAATTGTTATTATTTTATGAGAATTTATAAAAATTTGCGATTATCTATTGACTACACATATTGTAACGGCTATAATCAAAACAAATCGCAACGTTTATAAAGATTTCAAAAACTTTTTGTGCGTTGCTGGGCAATTAGAAATTCGAATGTTTTCGTAACACACCGACTGCTGAAGTTGCTCTTTACAATAATGAACATGATAAGGGGTGTCAGAAAATGCTTATTGAGGATCGTAAAAACTATATTCTGAAGCTTTTGGAGACAAACTCATCCGTTACCGTCAAAGAGCTGAGCAGTACACTGGATATTTCGGAAGTAACGGTGCGAAAACTGCTTATACAGATGGAAGAGGAAGGGTCGCTTCGGCGTTCTTGGGGCGGTGCAGTGCGGATGGTAAATGCCGCACACGAGCTGCCTTACTCTGACAAGGAGAACAAATGTCTGGAGGAAAAACGGGCCATTGCCTATGCAGCCTATGAAAGCATTCACGATGGTGAAACTGTTTATCTGGACTGCGGTACCACCTCCTTTGAGCTGGTTAAGTTAATTGTCGAGGGCAGCAAGCAGATGATTGTCTGCACCAATGCCTTTAATATTCTGGGTGAGCTGCGCAAAAACCCTGCTATCAGTGCCATTATGATTGGTGGCGAACTGCGGCACAGCATTTACTCCTGTGTTGGACCGCTGGCTATTAAGGTATTGCAGCTGCTGGTGTTCGACCGTGCGTTTGTAACAGGCGACCACTTTTCCCTGGAGCATGGCTTTTCCGTTTCCGCCCTGCGGGATGCCGAGGTAAAACATGCGGTGTTCGCCTCTGCCAAGCGCAGATATATTATTATGGATTCCAGCAAATACGGTGACGACTCGATGGCCATTATGGCTCCTGCAAACTCAGGCTTTACCCTAATTACCGACTGGCGGCTGCCTGATGAAGTTTGCCGAGAGTTTGAAAAGAAGGGCACACGGGTTATAGCTGCTCCAAACAGACAATAGAGCACGCTGTTTTGTCACTACATATATCTTGGAGGCTTTTATGAAGGTTCTTACACTACAGGCACAGGGTCAGTTGGCACTGGAGGAACGGCCCATTCCCCAACCGGGAAAGGGTGAGGTTCTTGTAAAAATAGGCGCATGCGGCGTGTGCGGCTCCGACGTAGGACGTACTATGGGCGGTGGTGCCTATCACTATCCTCTGGTACCCGGGCATGAGTTTGCCGGAGCAGTGGTCGGGTTAGGCCCCGACGTACAGGCAGCCTATGTAGGTATGCGCTGCGTTATCTTCCCCATGCTGCCCTGCGGACATTGCTCCAACTGCCAGGTGGGACTTTACAACCTGTGCAAGCAGTATGATTACTTCGGTTCCCGCCGAGACGGTGGTTTTGAGGAATACCTGGTGGTGCCTGAGTGGAACTTGGTTCCCATCCCCGACTCCCTTCCCATCTGGCTGGCAGCGCTCTGTGAACCCTTGGCGGTAGCCCTGCATGCTATTAACCGCTGCGGTGTTTCATTGGGAGAACGGGTAGGTATAGCCGGTGCAGGCCCCATTGGCCTTATGGCAGCACGGGCAGCCATGCTGGGTGGAGCTTCACAGGTTGTGCTGTGGGACATCGACCCAACCAAGCTGGCCTTTTCTAGGGAGCTGGGCAACGAACATACACTGGATGCCACGCAGGACCTGTCTGCTTACCTGCAGCAGTACGGTGGTGGGCTGGACGCAGTTGTTGAGGGTACAGGCAGTGCCCAAGGACTAGCCGCCTGCATAGGCGTACTAAAAAGCCGCGGACGGTTGGTGCTTTTGGGTAACCCCGGCAGCGATATTACACTTGCTAAGGAAGCTTATTGGAAGCTTATGAGAAACGAAATTTCTCTTTACGGAACATGGAACTCGGCCTATCTAAAGGAACTGCGCAATGACTGGCAGACTGCGGTAGATCTTCTAAACCGTGACCAAGAGTGGTTTGGCAGACTTATCTCCCACCGCTTCACACTGGAGGATGGCGCAGCGCCCCTACACATGATGGCAGAGCGCAAGGAATTCTTCTGCAAGGTTCTATATTCCATAGACCCTACATTATAAAGAAACGGGTAAAGGAGCGGCGCAGATGACTTCAATACAATATGCATTGGGACTGGACTACGGCACCCTTTCGGTGCGTGCCCTGCTGGTGGAAATGAACACCGGACGGGAAGCTGCAGAGGCCGTATATACCTATCCCCACGGGGTAATGCACAGTGCACTCCCCGACGGCACACAGCTCCCTCCTGACTTTGCCCTGGCACACCCTGCCGACTACCTTGAGGGCCTCTTTACCGTAGTGCCCCAGGTGATGGAAAAGGCGGGAATAACAGGAGCACAGGTGACCGGCATCGGTATTTCGGCCACTTCGGCTACGCTGGTTCCCCTGTCTGGCGACCTTACACCTCTCTGCTTACTCCCGGGTTTTGAAAACCGTCCCCACGCCTACATAAAACTATGGAAGCACCATGGTGCAGTACCGCAAACCCAACGGATGTATGAGACTGCTCTAAACCGAGGGGAACCGTGGCTGCAAAACTTTGGCGGGCGCATAAACTGTGAGTTTCTGATGCCCAAAATACTGGAAACTGCCCTGCAAGACCCCGAGGTTTATGAAAAGACTGTCTACATGGCAGAAATGGGGGAATGGCTGACCGGCGTACTAACCGGAACCTTTGCAAAAAGCCGCTGCATGGCCAGCTGCAACAGCCTTTACGATGAGCAAAACGGCTTTCCAAAGTCGGATTTTTTTACCGAATGCTATCCTGAAATTAATCCGCCCCTGCAAAAGCTGGATGCACCGTTGGTTTCGCTGGGCAGCACCACCGGAACACTTGAATCGGCAGTGGCCGAGCAGCTTGGTTTACCGGCAGGCTTGCCGATAGCTTCAGCCATTATTGATTCCCATTCAGCGGTGTTGGGCTGTGGCGCCACACAGGCAGGCGACCTAGTGGCTGTACTGGGGACCAGTGCATGTTACCTTTACAGTGACCGGAGCGGCGGCGGCATACCCGGCATTTACAGTGCGGCCTATCAGGCACATGCACCCGGCCTATATGGATACGAGGGTGGACAGTCCTGTGTAGGCGACCTGCTGGCATGGGCTGTAGAGCGGATAATTCCCGCCCAGTGCTACGAGGAAGCCCGCAGCCATGGCATGAACATACACCAGTACCTAATGGAGAAGGCAGCTAGCCTCCCCCCCGGTGGACACGGGCTGATTGCCCTAGACTGGTGGAGTGGGGTGCGCTCCCCCCTGATGAACCCCCGACTGACAGGTGTGCTATCTGGACTTACACTGGATACTCAGCCCGAAGAGATTTATCTGGCACTGCTGGAAGCCATCTGTTTCGGCGCACGACGCATTATAGAAACCTTTACGGAAGCGGGACACATCATTGCCCGCTGTTTTGCCGCCGGAGGCATCCCACAGCGCAACCCCCTGCTTATGCAGGTTCTATCAAATATATGTAACCGAGAATTTGCCGTTTGTGGCTCGGCACAAGCCAGTGCGCTGGGCGCAGCCATTCTGGGTGCCGCAGCAGCGGGACAGCCAGAGGACTTCGCACAGCATATAAGCCGAATGGCAGCTGCTCCTACGGGCAGCTACTGCCCCCAGCAGGATAAGGTGGAGGAGTATGAACGCCTCTACCAAAAATACCTAAGGATGTCTGCCTTCTTTGAAGAGGAAGAAAAACGCTAAAGTCAGGAGTTGACGCCTTATGAAAAAGCTGATTGTTCTTTCTGCCGATGCCTTGGTGTGGGAGGACATGGAGTACTTTAAGACATTGCCAAACTATAAGAAATATCTGGCGGGAGGCTGTGAGGTTCAAAAGGTGCGGTCTGTTTATCCCACCATTACCTATCCTTGCCATACCACCATGAGCACAGGCGTCTACCCCAATCGTCACGGTGTATACAGCAACTACCAGCTTATCCCCGGGCAGGCTCCCCTGCCGTGGCGGTGGGACTACAGCAATAACAAGTGTAAGCAGGATATCTTTACCGAGGCAAAGAAAGCGGGCTACAGTACCGCAGCGGTTTTCTGGCCCACCACCGGCAACCATCCTGACATCGACTACCTAATTGATGAATACTGGACACAGTCCCCGGAGGATACCCCACGGGAAGCTTGGACCCGCATGGGCTCCGACTCCCGCATGCTGGATGTAATAGAGCGAAATATTGGCAACAACGATATCCGCAAGCATCCTCAGACAGACCGTTTCATTATCAGCTGCTGCTGTGATATTATACGGCAGTATCAGCCCGATATACTGTTCCTTCACCCTGCAAATATTGATGCCTATCGGCACCAATACGGACTGTTCAACGACCATGTCCGCTTCGGCATAGAAGAGACCGACCGATGGATTGGTGAGCTCATGGAGGCCGCTGAAGAGGCAGGAGTGTTGGCAGATACAAACCTGGTTATTACCAGCGACCACGGACAGCTGGATATAAAACGAGTAGTAAACCCCAACGTTGTTCTTGCGGATAAGGGACTTATAGCGGTAAACAGCGACGGCACGCTAGGCGACTGGAAAGCCTGGTGCATGTCGGGCGGGCTCTCGGCTGTAGTGTTTCTGAAGGACCCGAACGATGTGCAGCTATACAATGAAACCTATGAGTTGCTGCAGTGGATGGCCAAAGAGGGCGTCTACGGTATTAGCCGGGTATTCACCGAGCAGGAGGCAAATGAAAGCCACCACCTGGGCAAAGCCGGATTTTCCTTCGTGCTGGAGTCGGATGACTTCACCTCCTTTGGAGACGGTTTTGTGCGGCCCATGGTTACAAACTTTGACAGCAGTGATTATCGTTACGGCAGGGCTACCCATGGACATCTGCCGCACAAGGGCCCCCAACCTACCTTTATGGCAAAGGGTCCCGATTTTAACGAGAATATAACCATAGAAACGGCAAATTTGGTAGATCAGGCTCCCACCTATGCAAAGCTGCTGGGTATCGAGCTTGCAGGCGTTGACGGAATACCACTTGACGCCTTTATAAAAAGTGGCAGGAGGTAAACAAAGTGGCATCAATTGAATTCAAAAAGGTAACAAAAGCCTTTGGAAACAACGTGATTATTAAGGACATCGACCTCAGCATCAAGGATGGATCGTTTACAGTTCTGGTAGGACCCTCGGGTTGCGGCAAAACAACGCTGTTGCGTATGATTGCAGGCATAGGCCCTCAGACCTCGGGTCAGGTTCTCATCGATGGGCAGGATGTCACCGACATCGCCCCCGGCAAACGTGGCGTGGCTATGGTGTTTCAGAACTACGCCATCTACCCTACCATGAGTGTGCGTGAAAATGTTGAGTTTGGCCTTAAAAACAACAAGATTCCCAAGGAAGAGCGCCGCCGTCTGGTGGAGGAAACCAGTGAGAAGGTAGGTCTTACGGAGTACCTGGACCGTAAGCCCAGCACCCTTTCCGGAGGTCAGCGTCAGCGTGTAGCACTGGCACGCGCTATGGCCAAAAACCCCGCCGTTTTCCTTATGGATGAGCCTCTATCCAACCTGGATGCCAAGCTGCGTGTACAGATGCGTGTAGAGCTTATCGAGCTGCACAAGAAGCTGCAGACTACCTTTGTCTATGTTACCCACGATCAGGTGGAGGCCATGAGTATGGCGGATACCATTATTCTAATGAACAATGGTATTATCCAGCAGGAAGCTTCCCCCGAAGTAATGTACAACGATCCTGCCAACCTCTTTACTGCACGGTTCATTGGCTCCCCTGCCATGAATATTGCAGAGCTGGATTCCGAAGGAAACAAGGTTGGCTTCCGTCCCGAACGCGGTGTTTTGTCCAGCCAGCCCCCCGAAGATGCAGTATTCTGCATTCAAGGTCAGATAGCTACCCGCGAAATGCTGGGCCGCGAAACTACCTACTCGGTACGCGACGCACAGGGACGAGTCTACATGGTCACCTGCCTGGAAGACCTTTTCCGGCACGATGACAAGGTATATCTCTCAGCAAAGGAGAAACACATATACTTCTTTGGCTCCGATGAAAACCGTATCAGAAAGGACGACAAACGGTATGACCGGTGCATCGAGGCATTAAGGAGGTTCCAATGAAAAGAAGCCAACTCGGAGAAAAATTGACCCCGTACATGCTCATAGCACCTGCTATGATTGGCATTCTGCTCTTTGTGGTTTACCCCACCTTCCGGCTGGTGTACATGAGCTTTTTCAAAATAAACCAGCTGAACCCCAGCAAGAACCGCTTTGTAGGGCTGGATAACTTCACTAAGATGTTTAAAACTGCGGAATTTCAAAAAGCAGTGGTGAACACCGGATACTATTCGCTCTATATGATTATCATCGTTTTAGGATTTTCACTGCTTTTTGCCGTCTGGCTGGGCTCAAAGAGCTCCAAGATGAATTCCTTCACCCAGGCTACTGCCTTCATGCCCCATATCATCTCAATGGTATCGGTCGGTATGATTTTTACCCAGATGATGAGCCCCAGCTTCGGTATCTTCAACGCAGCGCTGCAGGCCATGCATATGCAACCTCTGCAATGGCTGCAAAGCTCGGATACGGCGCTGGCCTCGGTTATCTTTACCTCATCATGGAAAAGTATCGGATACTATACGCTTATCCTCATCGCCGCACTGCAAAGTATTCCTTCCAGCATCTATGAGGCGGCCGATTTGGATAATGCCGGCAAGGTAAGAACCTTCTGCAAAATTACCCTGCCCATGATATCACCCCAGATATTCTTTGTACTGATCGTTCTCACCATTGGTAGCTTCAAGGTGTTCGAAACTATCCGTGTGATGACGGCAGGCGGACCAAACAACGCCACCACCTCGCTGGTGTATTACATCTATCGCAAGGTGTTCCTGGACTTTGATGTGGGCCGTGCAGCGGCAGGCGGCGTAGTGCTGCTGGCCATGGTAGGCGTTATGACAGTGCTATATTTTGTTGGACTTTCCAAAAAGGTTCATTATCAGTAAAAGAGGAGGAGAACTATGTATAAGGCATCCAAGCTGGCGGGTTCTGCCGTCAGCAACCTTTTCAAAGGAATCGTCTCCTTCATCTTTATCTTCCCTTTTTTGTGGATGGTTTCGGTAGCATTGCAAACCGAGAAGGAGATTGGCACCACCCCCATTACATTAATCCCGGCAGACCCCCAGTGGGAAAACTTTGCAAAAGCATGGAATTCCGGTCCGTTTTTAACCTATCTTACAAATTCATTCATTATTATTATCAGCATTATTTTAATTCAGATGATTATAATGGTTCCCGCAGCCTATGCCTTTGCTAAGTATGACTTTAAAGGTAAGAGCCTACTCTTCGGCCTTGTGCTCATAGCCTTTATGACCCCCACCCAGATTACCTTCCTGCCCGTATACTACATGATGTCATCCTGGGGGATGATAGACACCCTGTGGCCACAGATACTGCCGTTTATGTCCAATGCCTTTGGTATCTTCTTGCTGCGACAATATTTCATGCAGATACCGGATGAGCTTATTGAGGCGGCACGGCTGGATAACTCCAGTGCGCTGAAGACGGTATATAAAATTATGCTGCCCATGTCCAAGCCCGCACTGGCTACCGTGGTGCTCTTCAGCTTCGTCAGCCACTGGAACGAATACTTCTGGCCACTCATTATGACCAACAGTGTAAGCGTTCGGCCGTTGACCATTGGTATTGCCGAGCTTAAGGCCACCGAGGGCGCAGTCAACTGGAACGTTATTATGGCAGGTAACATGATTCTGGTACTGCCTATCCTAATGGTATATCTGTTCTGTTCCAAGGCCATTATCAAGTCCTTTGCTTACTCCGGCATTAAGTAATACGGTTTTCAGGGCTACGGTGCCCTTGAACAAAATAAAGACAAGATTTTAGGAGGTTCAACAATGAACAAGTGGACAAAACTCGTCAGTATGCTACTGTGCACCTGCATGGTCTTTTCTCTGGCTGCCTGCGGTGGCGCTCCTGCCCCAGCACCACAGGCCCCTGCGTCTCCTGCTCCTGAAGCATCCAAATCCGAAGTTGCTCCCGCTCCCGCCCCTGCTCCCGCAGCAGGCAAGACCCAGGTGCAGTTCTGGCACTCCATGGGTGGTAAGAATGGCGAAATCTTGCTATCGGTTGTAGAGGCCTACAACAAGTCGCAGGATAAGATAGAAGTAGTTCCCACCTATCAGGGCGGCTACTATGATTCTATCGCAAAGGCACAGACTGCTATCTCTGCCGGCAACTCCCCTGACATTCTGCAGAGCGGCTCCGGCCAGGTAGATATCCTCGCAAAAGAAGAGGGTGTTCTGGAAGATTTGGTACCTTACATGACCAAGGCTGGCATGAAGGTAGAGGATTTTGTTCCCGCATTCCTTACCGGAATGGGATTCCCCGAGAAACCCACCGAGCTGCTGGCATTCCCTATGGGATGCTCCACCCCCGTTATGTTTGTTAATAACGACCTGCTGAAGAAGGCCGGCCTTCCCGTTCCTGCTTCTTGGGATGAGATGGACGCAACTGCTCAGAAGCTTATTAAAGCCGGTACAGTAGAGTATGGCTTTGCACTGCCCCACGACCCCTGGTACTTCTGGATGACCGTTGGACAGTTCGGCGGTTCCAGCTTCAATGCCGAGGGTACTGCTCTGGGCTGCATCGAGGACAAGACCGGTATCAACGCCATGACTACCCTGCAGAACATGTGCAAAAACAAGACAATGTTCTTTGGCCCCGCTACCGACTCCGACTCTGTCTGCCGCCAGATGTTCTTTGATGGTAAGGTTGCAATGTATGTAGCTTCCATCGCAAACCTTGGCAGCATCTCCTCCGGCGCTACCTTTGACTACTCTGTAGAGTTTGTACCTAAGGGTACTGTAAACTCCGTTCCTTCCGGCGGTAACTCCCTGACCCTGCTTTCCGCTTCCAAGAACAAGGATGCTGCTTGGGAATTCCTGCAGTGGCTGTACACCAGCGAAGAAGGCATTGCAACCTTTGCTGTCAAGACCGGTTACCTGCCCTGCTCCTACCCCATCAGCAAAACCAAGATTGTTCAGGACACATGGGCAAGCAACCCCAATGCCAAGAAAGCTTTCGACCAGCTTCAGTATGGCAATAACAAGCACATGATCCGTGGCGCCGGCGACTGCGCCAACAGCGTTGCTGCTATGATGGAAGCAGTTCTCTACGACTCTGCTGATGTTACAAAGCAGATGAATACACTTAATGACGAAATTAAGGATATACTTGCCGAAGTTAAAGGCTAAATAAACAGTAAGGGTGTTGTGAAACTGCAAATCACAACACCCTTAGCATTTGAAACAGCAGCAATGACTATTCCGTCACCGCCAGAAGCGTATTCGCATAACTGTTAGAAACTATAAGTATATTTTACAAATGAATAGATTGATAGTTTGTTCTGCCATTAATGCCGACAGACCTAAAATATGAACCGGGTGTGTAACAAGGCGTATCGGCAACTACTGGACAATCCGTTTTTGTAGGTTAGAAAAGTAACTTTTCCTACAATACATGGAATGATTTAACAGTATTTTGCCCATAATGTCACATACTTCTCCGGGACCCCGCATACACTGTACCAAGATAGTCTAGCGGGGAGGGTACATATTTGAAAGGGTTACCGGAGGACAGAGCCGTCTGCTTTGCAGAGCATATTATCGACACAGGAGCAACTGTCCGCGAGACAGCAAAACGCTTTGATATTTCAAAAAGTACGGTACATA
>JAVXNK010000035.1:0-19374 GCA_036645835.1 Angelakisella sp.
AGGGAGGACATAAGACGTGCATATCCCCGAGTTGCTGTGTAGGAGTATACCGAGACAGTCTTGGTCTCCATGACCTCCTCAAATATTTTGGTAATGGACGCAAATATAACCTGAGGATTGAGGCTGTCCAGTCTGCTGGTAATGGCGTAGAGTCTGGGCAGACTGGTTTTATAGCCCAGCAGCCGCTTTTCATACTGTCTTTTAATAAGGATATTGTCGTTGTTAATATCCCTCAGCTCATTGTATTCGGTTTCCCTGTACTTGTTTTCAATCTCAGCCTGTTCAAATTTTACCCTGTTCCGCTCCACTGCGTAGCCCACTACCACGCCCATAAATATATACTGGGCCAGCTGTAAAAATGTATCCACATTCAGGATAACACTAACAAGGCTATCCGCCATTTTCCCCATACCATACATGTAGAAGAGGAAGGCAAAGATAACCGAAAGGATAGATTGCTTAACGCCAAACAGCAGTGCCGAAAGGATAATGTAAATGTACATCATATCTACGTTTCTAAGCACACTGTGATCCCCAAAAAGAGTGGCAAGAACAGCGAATATTACAAAGATAATGCCGTTTTCGACAGTTACCAAAACGGGTGTTTTTATATCAAAGCTTTTCCAAAACGGCTTTCTTTGTGTTTCGGCTGTGGCTTTTTCCGGAACATAACCTTCCAAATAGCTATCCAGTGCACCGTAGCTGTACCATTCCAAATCTTTTTTAATACGGTCGCAGCAAAGGTGTGCACCCAGCAGCATGTCCGACATTACTAGCTCTGCCTGTGTCCCTGTCGCTGCCTGCACGGCCTCATAGAGTTTGCTTTCCGGCACCGGTGCTCCGCCTACGTTATAGGCAGCATTTGGGGTATTGCCCATGGCACGGTAAACTGCCTCTACCCCATCCTTTACAGAAATAGGGTAAAGCACTCTGGAGCCTTCCAGTGTAATGGTCTTTACAGAACTTAGCTCGGTGAAGATAGCTGAAATAATATCCTCTTTGTTTTCAAAGAGCCGATATCCATAGATATCTGCAAACCGAAGCGACGTCACTGCAATATTGCTTGTCCGGCAAATATTTTCTACCAGCAGTTCCCCCTCCATGCATAGAAGCCCCTTGTAACTGGTGGGTTTTAGCGGGCTATCCTCTGCCATCTCCTTAAACCCACTTGCCTCGTACACCTCTGTGGATGAAAGATAGATAAACTTTTGTGTACCGCATACTGCAGAAAAGCTAACAGTATTCATTAACTGTGTTATGTAGTTGTTGGAGGCTTTGTTGTGTTCCCAGCTGGCTGTACCCAACAGGTCGCCGCCAAAGATAACAATATCGGGGTGGATGCTGCTAAACACCTTCTCCACGCGCATTGTATCTGCATCAAATTCATATAGCCTGTAAGCCAGTTTTGGGCGTACCCTGCTATCAAAATCCCGTACAGCAATAATATGGACTGTATGGTCTTCCTTTACCAGTTTGTTCACAAGTGCCGACGCAAAGCTGTCGCAGCTTCCTACATACAAAACATTCATGTCTCTATACACCCCTCACTAGAATCATAATTTTTATTTTCATAAAGTAGCATCTAAAACTTTTACTATTTAGTCTATACTACATCTCTAGAACTCTCTGTCGGATTGTGTCGCTATTTACCAGTACTTCCCTACTACCCCTTAATACCTGTAGTTTCACCGCAAATTATGCCGTTTATAAGCACATCTACAGAGCCATGTACAGGGGCCGTATCTATTCATGTCTTTTTACTGTGCCATGGACACAGCAAAATAATATAACCGTTATCCCGCCGTGTAAGCAGGTGGGTGATATTAGCATATAATAGAAATTTGTGGTTATTATATCATAGAAAAAAGCAATGAGCAATAAAAATGGTTATCATTTACTTCATTACCAATTTGGTAGCTTGAAGTCTCACTAAATCACAAGATATCATGTTAAAATATCATTCCGCCTCGCGCTAAAAAGCAGGTGCATTCCGCTATGGATTGCACCTGCTTTTTTGATAAGCTATAACTTTGGGGGTGGTTCTAAGCTGTATATCAGCACTTAACCATTTTCATCGCAACTTATTATTTGTTTACAACGTTGACTGGCTGTCCCTTTGCAAAAGCCGCCAGATTTTCCACTGCAATCTGCATCAGCCGTGCTCTGCTTTCTTTGGGCGCCCAAGCAATGTGTGGAGTGATTAAGCAGTTTTTGCAGGAGAGCAGCGGATTATTTGCAGTGATGGGTTCGGTAGAGACTACGTCCACAGCTGCCCCATATACCTTGCCGCTTTGGAGCGCCTCCGCCAAGTCACTTTCTACAATCAGCGGGCCACGGGAGGTATTGATGATGATAACACCGTCTTTCATCTTGGCAATGTTTTCTTTGCCAATCATACCCTGGGTGCTGGGGAGTAGTGGGCAGTGCAGGGAAATCACATCTGACTTTGCCAGCAGTTCATCCAGCGGAACGTAATCTGCCAGCGACCTGCCTGTTTCATTGGGGTATTCATCAAATGCCAGCACGTTCATGCCCATAGCCTTTGCAATAACAGCGGTGTTCTGGCCAATGCGCCCAAAGCCGATAATACCCAGCGTTTTACCTGCAAGCTCGATAAGCGGATAATCCCAGTAGCACCAGTCCTTGCTGTTTGTCCAGCGACCTTCGTGCACCGAATTGCTGTGGTGCCCTACATGATGGCAGATTTCCAGCAGCAGCGCAAATACATACTGCGCCACCGCTGTGGTACCGTATGTGGGGATGTTGCAAACGACAATGCCTCGCTCCTTGGCGGCGGCAGTGTCTACCACATTGTAGCCGGTAGCCAAAACACCGATATATTTGATATTCTTGCAGCGATCCATAATCTCTGCTGTTATAGGCATTTTATTCATGATAACAACATCGGCATCACCGATGCGCTCCACCAAAGTTTCTGCTGGGGAACGGTCATACACCGTCAGTTCACCTAACGCCTCAAAGCCCTCCCAGCTCAGGTCACCCGGGTTTTCAGTATATCCTTCCAGTACTACTATCTTCATACAAGCATGCCCTCTCTTTCGTCAAATTACTCCAGCATTGCCCATGCACGGTTCAGTACACGCTTGGCGTTTGCCACTACCACATCGGAATCCTCATCCTGCCACGGCTTCACCTCAAAGGAAAGCACCATGGGACGCTGGGGATTGCTCATAAAGCCTTCGGCCTTCAGCACACGCAGGAACTCCAGAACCTCGGCGGTATCGTTGGAGCTGCCGGGAAAGCCAAACCGCTGATGCTCATCGCCGTAGCCCTCGTTCCCACTGTTCCGGCAAACGGTATTTCCTATGTGGAAATGGGTGAGATAGGGGCGCAGGGTACGAACTACAAATTCACTGCTTTCGTAGCACATGGGAATATGGCTGAGGTCAATAAGTAGTCCAAAGTTTTCGCAGGTAGTGCGCATCTCTGCTGCAAAACGGGCAGCCAAAGGTGCAGGGCCAATCAGCGCTTTCTTTGCTATGTTATAATCGAACACTTCCAGTTCCACCGTAATGTCCTTGGTCTTTGCGTATTCGCACAGGGTACGGGTGGTTTTCAGCAGCTGCTGGTAGGCCTCCTCCTTGGTCGCTTCCTCGTATTTTCCGGATAGGAACGCAAAACCCTTTGAACCCACTTCATATGCCTCATCAATACCTGCCAGCAGGGTGGCTTCAGCCCGCTTTCTGCCTTCCTCATCCAGATCATTGGGGTTTAGCCCGGTGGTAAGCAGCCGGGGCTGCCCACCGTAGCAAACCTCCAAATGGGAGGTGCGCAGCAGTTTTGCCACCTTTGCACGGAGCGTGTCATCTTTAATCCAGTTAATTTCTATAGCGTCAAAATAATCGTCCACCGCGGTTTTGCGAACTATATCAACCACATTTGGGTCCTCTCCCCGAATAGCACTTGGATACGCCATAAAAGAAATTAGACCTACCTTAAAATACTTGTGAATAGATTCAATCATTTCTATCCCTCCCAATCATACTTTTGTTTGGATGGTGCTTATGCACCGTTCTGCAATATCCTTGTCTGTCATATGATACTTTTCCATCAGCGCTTCGTAGTCACCCGACTCCGCAAACTCGGTAACACCCACAAAACCCATCCGTACGGGATATTGCTGCGATAGCAACTCCGCTACGGCACTGCCCAGCCCGCCATAGATGCTGTGTTCCTCGGCAGTGACTACTGCGCCGGTCTTTTTTGCGCAGGAGAGAAGCAGTTCGCAGTCCAGCGGTTTTATGGTATGTATATCCACCACCTGTGCGGAAATCCCTTGTTCTTGTAACAGCTCCGCTGCGGACAGCGCCCGCTGCACCATGGTACCTGTGGCCACAATGGTGACGTCGGTTCCATCCCGTAGCAAAATTCCACGACCAATGCGGAAATCCATTGTATCATCATAGATAACAGGTGCGGGTGCGCGGCTCAGCCGAAGATAAACCGGCCCTTCAAACTCTGCAATGGCCTCCACTGCCTTGGCAGTTTGTACCGCATCGCAGACCGAAACCAGCGTCATATTGGGAATGGCCCGTACAAACGCCATATCGGTAACAGCATGGTGACTGGCTCCGTCGTAGGAGTCGGACAGGCCGCAATAGGTGCCCGCCAGCTTTATATTCAGCTTGTCGTAGGCAGCCAGACTTTGTATGGCATCCGCTCCCCGTGTGGTAAGGAATACCGAGAAGGTGTTGACAAAAGGAATCATCCCCGAGGATGCAAAACCCGCTGCCATAGCAGTCATGTTCAGCTCCGAAATTCCAACATTGAAGTACCTATGGGGATACTTCGCACCGAATATACAGCTTTTGGTGGAGCCGCCCACATCGGCCTCTAAAACCATTACACGGTCATTCCTTGCGCCTAGCTGCTCCAGTGCGCTGCCGTAGGCATCGCGAATTGCAATAAGCTCACCTTTTATTGCCATTACAGTTCCCCTCCCAACTCTGTCATTGCCTTGGTATAGTCCCTGTCATCCACAGCCTTGCCGTGCCATGTGTTCTGGCCTTCCATAAAAGAAACACCCTTGCCTTTTACGGTCTTTGCTACTATTAAAGTTGGCTTTCCCTGTGCGGCCTTAGCGGCATCTATGGTATCGGAAAGTTCTGCAATGTTATGTCCGTCACAGCGGAGCACCTGCCAACCGAAGGCTTCAAACTTGGCTCCAATGTCCCCCATGGGCATTATCTGTTCCAGCGTACCGTCCAGTTGTACTCCGTTGTTGTCCAAAATAGCAATCAGATTATCAGCATGAAACTTAGAAGCCGCCATAGCAGCTTCCCAGATAACGCCTTCCTGCACCTCACCGTCGCCCAATAGCACATAGGTCACAGCGCCATTGCCCTTATGCTTATCCGCAAGGGACATGCCCAGTGCCGCACCCAGTCCCAAACCCAGCGGCCCGGTGGAAAGCTCCACACCCGGCGTCTTGTGGGCGCAGGGGTGTCCCTGCAGGTGGCTGTCTATCTGCCGTAGGGTATGCAAATCCGCCTTGGGAAAGTAGCCTCTGTCGGCTAGGTTCAGGTATAGCATAGGGGCTGCGTGTCCTTTGGACAGCACAAACCGATCCCGACCCTCCTTCTGAGGATCTTTCGGGTCAATATTCATCTTTTCGCAGTATAGCAATGTAATAATCTCGGTGGCAGAAAGGGAGCCGCCCGGATGTCCCGTCTGGATACTGTGCAGCAGTTTTATGAGTGCTCGGCGGTGTTCCAGACATTTGCCCTCAAGCTCGGTTACGCGCTTAGTCGTAATTGCCATGGCTTTATCCTCCTAATCCATTTGTTCCAAAAGCTGTTTTACCTGTCGTATGCACCTGTCCGGGCTGGAAAACACGGGGCAACCGCAAATGTTTTGCACGCTTGCTTCCAGGTGTGCCATGGATGCCTGTGCCAGCACAACTGCATCGTAGCCGCTTATTCTTTCGGCTGCCTGCTCCACCAAACGGTCATGCAGTTCCATGTTGCCCTGCCTCATGGCGGCATAGGCAGGCTCGTTATCTTCCGCATCCAAAAAAATAGCTTTTCCCTGTTTTGCGGCGACCGCTGACAACAGCTTTTTTGTTGGCTCTATGGTGCTCATGGCAGTGGCAAGTACCTTTATTTTATTTCCCGCCGTCACCGCTTCCTCTGCCATAGCGTCATCAATAGCAACAATAGGCGTTTTTATAAAGGGGCGAATTTCCATAACGGTGGGGGTAAGCGTAGAACAGGTGACCACTATTACATCCGCACCTGTCAACTCTGCATTAAGAATGTCATTGTACAGACGTTTCTTATTGGTTTCGGTAAACCGCCCCTGCTCATCGGGGCTTGGGTCGGTGGCCAAAAACTCATCCAATAGGTTATGTACCTTTAACTGACGGTTTGGCATAGCCGCCCGTAGTTTTCCCTCAAAGCTACCCAGAACACTTTTTACCGTGTAGATAACTGCTATTCTGTTCACTTGACCGCACCTCCTCTGCCATACACCCGGGCGGCTATGGGAGCCAAGCATTCTATTGCTCCCTGGGCTGCCGCCTCCATGGAGGGAAGCTGATAGATTTCGGTACAAAACGCACCGTCATACCCACAGTCCCGAAAGGTGGTTAGAATCTTTTCAAAATCCAGCCCACACTGCCCCGGATAGCGGCGGTTGTTATCCGCCAGATGCACATGTATGTTGTAAGGGCTGTACTGTCTAATTGCCTTGTACAGCTCCTTTTCTTCCAAGTTTAGATGAAAAATATCCATCATCAGGCGGAAATTATCTCTTTCCACCGCCTTTACCATAGCCTCGGCTTCTGCCAATGTGTTAATAAAATTGGTCTGCATAATGGTGATAGATTCCAGTGCCAGCTCCACACCCAGAGGCCTTCCGTGGTCGCTAATCTCCCGAAACGCATCCACAGCCCACTGCCAAGTGGTTGCTCTGTCCACCGTGCTACAGTATTGGCCCCGTACCCGCCCCAGGTTTACCTTGGCACCCAAAAAACCGGCAAAGTCTATAATGCGTTTGACCCTGTCTACCGCCTCGGTTCGGATACTCTCGCGAGGATCGGTAAAGCTCAGGCCAAGCTGACCGTAAATCTCCCCGGTGCAAACCAATACAATGGCAAGCCCATGCCGTGCAGCAGTCTCTTTTACTTCCTTCCAGTCCAACATATCGGGGTCACGGGTCATCAGTTCTACGCCGTCGTAACCCATGCGCGCCAGATCTCCAAAGGTTTTTTCAAGGCTTCCCTGATACGCAGTAACCGAATCGGCTATCTCCACATCCGGGGTTGCTACCTGATAACAAAGCTTCATCTTCATTCTCCTTTTTATACTACGCTAATAAAACTGGCAAGCAGCTTTACTGAAGAATAGTACTATAACCCACTAAAAACCAGAAAAGGAAAGCGGCAGGTCGGACGAGGCCGAGCAACCCGCCGCTTTCCCATAAGAGCAAAGAAATTTAGCCTACATCCAAAACATCGCCCTCAATATTGTGTTTCTTTTTCATAACATTGATTAGGGCAGGTGCCAGGCAGAATAGGATAATCATGATGATAAGTCCCCAAGAGATTGCACTCTGGAAGAAGATGCTCAGTTTTCCTGCACCCATATCAAAGGACTGACGGATATACATTTCCAGCATGGGTGTCAGAACAAAGGATAGCAGCAGAGGTGCAGAGGGTATTTTGGCTTGCTTAATGAGGTATGCAAACACGCCAAATCCCATCATTAGGAACACATCGAACATACTGTTGTTGGTGGCAAAGGTACCCATAACGCATACGGCTGTGATACAAGGAATCATATAGCCGCTGGGAATACGGATAACATTCATTAGTATGGGGATACATGCTATTGCAATGAGCAGACAGATGATATTGCCTATGTACATGGACCCAATGAGTCCCCAAACAAAATCCTTGTTGTTCTGGAATAGCAGCGGTCCGGGCTGCAGTCCCCACATCATCAGGCCGCCCAGCAGTACTGCCGTAGTGCCGGAGCCGGGAATACCAAGAGACAGCAGCGGGGCAAATGCACCAATTGCTGCACCGTTATTGGAGGATTCCGCAGCAGCAACACCTTCAGGTGCACCATTTCCCATATTCGCCTTATTCTTGTTAATGCGCTTTTCCATAATGTAGGAAAGGAATGCGGCCATGGTTGCACCCGCACCGGGCAGGCAGCCGACAAAGGTGCCAAATACGCCCTGACGTACCGAAGCGGGCATAATGTCCTTTACCTCCTGCTTGGTCAGCAGGCTTTCCTTAATGGTGATATGTGTGGTTTCAATATTTTGATAGTTCATGCGGTCGACCACCATGTCGATAACCTGTCCAAAGCCGAACATGCCAATGACTATGGGAATCATGTTGATGCCGCTGAACAGATGCACATTGTTAAAGCTGAAGCGAGGAAGTCCCAGTGCCGCATCCAGCCCCACTGTGGCAATCATAATTCCCAGTGCTGTTGCCAGCAGGCCCCGGGAAGGGCTTTCGCCAATTACCCAGCCGATGGAGGTCAGTGCAAGAATAATCAACCATGTAAGGTCGGGAGAGCCAAACTTGAGCCCCCATTGTGCCGCCATAGGCCCTATTAGGGTTAGTATTAAAATACCAATGGTACCACCAACCCATGAGGCAATATTGGCTGTAAAGAGCGCCTTACCGGCTTTGCCGGCCCGCGCCATGGGGTAGCCGTCCAGTGCAGTCATAATTGCCGGTGAATCGCCGGGGATATTGATGAGTATTGCAGAGAAGGAACCACCATACATATTGGAGTAGTACAGCGCAGCCAGCATAATAATGGCTGTAGTCGGGTTCATTTTAAAGGTGAGCGGGAGCAACAGTGACACGCCCGCCAGCGAACCGATACCGGGCATGGCACCTACAATTAGTCCAATGACGCCGCCTACGATGCAGGACAGCAGATTTTCCGGACTGAGAGACACCATGATACCTTGCATTAACAGGTCGAAGGTTTCCATAGAACCACCTACTTTCTTAACGACTAAACATTATAAGAGCCCCAGCAGTCCCTTGGGAAGCGGCGCCTGTAGCCACAGTACAAATACCGCATATAGTATGCCGGGCCATATGACCGCTACAAGAACACAGTTCTTAAGCGGAAATTTTTCAAACAGAAAGAGCCATAAAAACACAAAGATAACCAGTGCTATTGCAACGCCTACAAGATAGCTTGCAAGCACAGTGGTCAAAAGCGCCAGTATGGGAATGAGCGCTTTTTTATCAAAATGCTCGGAGCATTCACTTTTCCATTCTTTCGCTAGAATCATCA
The DNA here is from genome assembly GCA_036645835.1 of Angelakisella sp. Classification (GTDB taxonomy): domain Bacteria; phylum Bacillota; class Clostridia; order Oscillospirales; family Ruminococcaceae; genus Angelakisella. The sequence goes on from JAVXNK010000035.1 coordinate 9,291, forward strand.
GACAAAACAGTACGCACAGTATGCCTGCCAGCAGTGGCATAAAGCCGCCGCCGGGTCCTCTGCGCACCCACAGCTCCAGCTGTAAAGAACCTACTATCCAGTACAGTCCCAGAAGGGTAAGACCCAAAAGTACAATCTTTTTTGCGTTCAGTTTCACAAGTTTTCCTCCCTTATGCCCGGTGCCCCGGGGAGTGGTATGCACTCCCCAAAGCATATAGGCCGACTAAAAAATTACTGAATAACGCCGACTTCTTTAAATACAGCTATGTATTTCTGGGTTTCCTTTGCAAAGAACGCAGCTGCATCGGCAGAGTTCATATAAACAGGGGTCAGGTAGTTCTTTGCAATATAGTCGGTCTTCCACTTTTCTGTCTCGGTAACCTTCTTGAACATGTCGTCATAGAAAGCAATAGCTTCGGGGGACATACCGGGGGTGCCGGAGAATGCGCGTACTTCGGTAACCACAATGTCCTTATAGCCGATTTCTCCAAAGGTTCTGACATCCTTGAATACGCCATCCAGTCTCTTTTCGCCAAAGGTGCCAACAGGGATTACTGCCCCTGCTTCTATCTGACCGATGCACTCGGAGGGATTGAAGATGCCGAAATCAATATGTCCGCCCAGAAGTGCTGACATAACCTCGCCCGAGGAGTTGAACTGCACATAGGAAATATCAATGCCCATGTACTTCTTCATCATCTCAAAGGAAAGATGGTCAGAGTTTCCGCGCTGGGAGCCACCGATTTTCACTGCGCCGGGGTTTGCCTGAGCAGCAGCTATCAGCCCTTCAACGGACTTAAATCTGCCGTCGGACTTAATGCAGAGAGTCAGGTTGTCAAATGCCACAACAGGAAGGAAGGTCAGATCTGCCGCAACAACGGGGGACTTGTTGATGAGGGTGGACATAATCTGTCCATTGTGCAGTACCATGATGATGCCGTCATTGGCCTTTTTGCCTGCCATGTAGGAGAACGCAACAGCGCCGGAACCGCCGGGCATATTGTTTACCTTAAAGTTTTTGGGAGAAAATGCGTTAGAAAATGCAATATCTGCTACAGTTCTGGCGTTGGTGTCCGAGCCGCCGCCGGCAGAGGAAGGAACTACAACTTCAATTTCGGACTTGGGGGTCCAAGCTGCGGGGGCAGCAGGTGCGGGAGCAGGTGCAGGAGCGGGAGCCGGGGTTGCTGCCGGGGCGGGGGTAGCAGGAGCGGGAGCGGGAGTTGCCGCCGGTGCAGGAGCAGCAGGTGCGGGAGCGGGAGTTGCTGCTGGTGCAGGGGCAGCAGCTGCGGGAGCAGGCGACGAACCGCCGCAACCTACCATACCGAATACCATAATCAGTGCAAGGATACCTGTGAGAAGCCTTTTCATCATCTTTTCCTCCATGTTATGTTATTTTTATTATCCGCTTATTGTAGCGGACGAGTGTACGCATTAATTTGCAACACAGTTGAGTGCCATCCGTGCGGTCATCTTGATAGCATTTTCAAAAGCCGTAGTTTTTGCGATACCCTTACCCGTGATATCATAGGCAGTGCCGTGGGCACAGGTAACAATAGGAGCTGGTAATCCTCCCGCAATGGTGATACCTTGGTCGAAGCCTTTAAGCTTCAGCGCAATCTGGCCTTGGTCATGGTACATGGTTACAACACCGTCAAAGTCTCCCCGGAATGCCTTGATAAACAGAATATCGGAGGAGAATGGGCCCTCCGCCCCTATACCAAGCTCATGGGCAGCCTGGATTGCGGGTGTTATTACATCAATTTCCTCTCGGCCGCACAGTCCGCCTTCCCCGCAGTGGGGGTTCAGTGCTGCTATGCCTATACGGGGCTTTTTAACGCCCGCATTCAGCAGTGTTGTATGGCAGAGCCGTTCGGCACGCAGTATCTTTTCCACCGTCAGGTTCTGGCTTACCTCTTTAATAGGAATATGGCTGGTGGTTCTGGTGGTCCACATATCGCCCAAAACGTTTATCTCGCCGAAGGGCTCTGTATGCCCAAAAATATCTGCCATAAAATGATGCTCGCTTTCAAACTTACAGCCGCCCATTTTTAGTGCGGTTTTGTTGAAGGGAGCAAAAGCGAAACCTTGAATCTCACCCGCCTGATACAGGCGTACTGCTGTCGTCAATGCATCCAACACCGCTTTTCCGCAGTAGGCGGTGGCTTTGCACATCTCCACCAGCTTTGGGTCTTGGTCCTTGGTGTCCAAAATGGGGATACCCTTGTTCCAGTCGGCCTCCGAAACCTTGGTAATGGCATAGTGAGGAGCTTCCTTCCCCACCAGCTTGAGGCCTTCCTCAAAGATGCGAACGTCGCCGATAATCACGGGTCTGCAATATTCACCGTAAAATTCATTGGCTGCCAATCTGGCTACCAATTCAGGGCCTACTCCACTGGAGTCCCCTATCAGTACTCCCAAAATCGGTCTATTACTTGTCATATCGTAAAATCCTTTCCCGTTGTACTCTTGTGTCGACGCCTATATATTAAGCAAATGCTGTGCCAACCTAGGCGTTTTTCAGTAATTTCCACATTTTGTACTATCCGAGTGTTGGTTATACGTATATAATGCACAGTATATTTCTTTCGCCTTGCTAATTGATACCGATGTTCTGTCAGCTTCCTTTCGTTCAGCAGTTGGTTCAACAGTGCACAAGCGAAACATTTGAAACATCGGTTGTTTCAAATGTTTCGCTTGTGCGTTTTATGTTACCTTTTACACATTTTAACAGTAATACTTTGATAACATTTATTCAAAAACATTTATCTTGTTGCTCTTTATCCTTCTCCACAGGGTGGTTCTGCTGATGCCAAGCTGCCGGGCAAGTTCTTCTCTGCTTACTGTGTTCCCACTTTCCGAGCTCTGGGGCAGCCATCCTCTTTCTCCTACCGGCTGTGTTTTTCTCGGCTCATTGTCGTATTTGCCAATCTCCTCTACGTGCGCTTTATCAATAACCCCATCTTCACACAGAACAACTACACGTTCGCTGAAGTTCCGAAGTTCCCGTACATTTCCAAACCAGCTATAGCTTTCCAAAAGCTCCACCGCTTCGGGAGTAATCTCGGAAATGGCTATCTGGGACTGACGGGCATAGCTGTTCACAAAGTGACGGAACAGGAGCCCAATGTCCTCCTTGCGTTCCCGTAGCGGCGGCATACGCAAATTCAGCAGATTTATTCTATAGTACAGGTCAGCGCGGAATTCTCCCTTCTCCACCTTTTCCCGAATGCTCACGTTGGTTGCGGAAACCACCCGTACGTTAATGGGTACCACCTTGTCATCGCCGATTCTGCGAATTTCTTTTTCTTGCAGTACCCGCAACAGCTTGGCCTGCAGGCTCATAGGGATTTCACCAATCTCGTCCAAAAAGATGGTGCCCTTGTGTGCCAGTTCAAAAAGCCCCATCTTGCCGCCCTTTATGGCACCGGAAAAAGCGCCTTCGCTATATCCAAAAAGCTCGCTTTCCAAAAGCTGCTCCGGCAATGCGGCACAGTTGACGGCTACAAAGGGCTGATTTCTGCGGGGGCTGGCATTGTGAATGCTCTGTGCAAACAGTTCTTTGCCGGTACCGGTATCCCCAAGAATAAGCACATTGGAATCGACCTGACTGTATTTGTTGGCTGTGGCAATACAGTGGCGGATAGAAGGCGCTTTGCCCACAATATTCTCAAAGTGATATTTTGCCGTCATGCCCTTATGGTTTAGTTGCTTACGGATGGTGGTTTCAGATTTTCGAATTTGCTCGGCATTCTGTATGGTAAGTAGCACGCCGGCAACCGCTGCGTCAATAACGATAGGTGTCTGATGCACCAGTGCCAGCTGCCCGGAAACCTTTACCAACATGTCGCCATCCAGCTGTCCCTCTGCCGCTGTCTCCCTACTCCATTCCGGAAAAATTTCTCGTATATGCTTTCCCGCTATAGGTTGTCCACCTGTACCATGCCGAGCAAAAAAGCTTTCCGCCTGTGTGTTAGCGGTCATGACAAACCCCTCGCCATCCAATGCCACAATGGCATCCCGACCGCTATTCAGGATTGTTGTCATCAGGTTTGCACGCTCATACTCTTTGCGCAGCGTTTCCGCCGCACCCAGCGCCACCTGTATGGTACGTTTCATGGCTTCCGCACCAGTTCGCAGCTGTATGGCGGAAAGCCCCAGTTCCTTGCACCTGCTGCAAACTGTCATACCGCCTACAATTGCTGTAATTCCACGGCAAATAATATCGTCAATAGCGGAGTTTACATCCTCCTGGGTACTGACATAATACGGCCTAATCCTAAGGCCGGAAAGTTCCTCTAGCTGGCCGGTGTTACAGATTTCGGTGTCCGGCAGGATTACCGCCGTTTCCACTCTGCCATTTACCTGCACGCTGTTGTTCACTGCGCTAACAACATCATCACTGGTCATGGGTATTTCTACAACATTAATCTTTGGTAGGGCGTTCTTTATGTACTTTCCGGTAATTCCTCGTGCCGCTACAATATTGTATTTACTGATTTTTTGAAGATCTGCATCTGTGCCGTAAATATGAGTTACGTCAACCTCGGCATTTTGGATATGTTGCAGCTTCAGATATTGCTCCATAATTGGATGCAACTCCTCATATGGCGTAATCAGCAAAATTCTTATCATGATTGTTCTGCTTCCTCCCTTTCACCAGAGCTTCCACATTCGGGAAGCGCCTATGGCCAGTTCTTTTCATGCAAACTGTGATAACGTGTTACGCCTAGGAAGATTGCCGTCCTTGTATGTTGTACCTAAATATTCCATTTAAGTACAGCATACAAGTGCCGTGTGAAAAAGTCAAGGTGCTTACAATTAGTTCCCATCCCTCATAATATGATACAGATAATCCCCGAGCAACCCTCGTTTAGTGCTTTCCAGCTAAGACAATCACTTTTACATCTTACTGCAAAAACAATTTAATGCTATTTTGGAAACAGCACACTGATTATCGAACCACCGTTTGGATTATCTGCAATAGAAATAGTTGCATTATGCTTTTCTGCTGCCATTTTGCAGATGGCAAGACCTAGCCCTGCCCCACCTATGCTGCGTGAGCGTGACTTGTCTATTCGGTAAAAAGGTTCAAATATTTTTTCTCTTTCATCTAGCGGTATACCGGCACCACTGTCTGCAACAGCCACCGTTACACTGTCTGCATTTTCGGTTGCGGTAATATTGATGCTCCCCCCCGCACTGCTATACTTAATCGCATTGTCCACTAGGTTTGTGAACAGCCTGTTCAGTAAAAACGGAGCGCCATATATGCTGATTTCACCTAGCTGTGCTACAACTGCTAGGTTTTTTTCTGCTGCAGCATGTTTCAGTTCGCCTAAGATATCCCCTATGGCATCCTGTAGCTTGTAGGCCTGCATATTCCTTGTATCATCAGAGTTTATATCCAAAAGTGCCTCACTCAGCCGGATAAGCCGTTTTGTCTGCCTTTTTATTACTTGTATAAGATGTGTGTAGTCCTCTTCGCTGTGCTGCTGGGATAGTTCAAAGACTTCTACGTTTGTCTGCAAGGCAGCAAGCGGCGTCTTTAGCTCGTGTGCTGCATTTGCTATAAACTGCTTCTTGTACAGGAAGGAGGTTTCCAGTCGCTCTGCCATACCGTTAAATGCCTCCGCAAGTGTCGTAAGCTCGCCATATACTGCGTTATCATCAAGCCTTACAGAAAGGTTGTTCTCGTCCATTTTCTCTACCGTATGCACCATCTTATTGATTGGCTGCATAGACCTTCCTACCAAAATGTAGGTCAAAACAGAAGCTGCCGCCACAATTACTGCCATCGTGAGAAGGCTTTGAAGATTGTAGCTACGCTTAAGTCTTACCAGTGCACGGTCTGCCTCTGCATACGATTCATCATTCGCATATATCTTGGGTGCGACAGTCTCTGCCGATTCTGATGTATCTCCGCTGCTTGGTGCCGAAGTTGCGGGAAATGTCTGTGTTGCAGGTATCAGCTTTTGAGCCGTAAACTGCTGCTCAATGGTAAGGATACTGCCCGTTGTTAAAATGACACAGGCAATGGCTGTTATGGCCGTTGTAAGCAATGTCAGCCGCATCTGCATAGATAGCCGTTTACTCTTCATTCTTTACTTCCTCCAGTGTGTAGCCTGCACCACGTATATTTGTTATAGTCAGCCGACTGTCAGCTGTGGTAAGCTTTTTTCGCAGCAGGCTGATATGAACCTTTACAGAGTTTGAGAAATATGCATCTTCACTGTCCGCAGTATGTTCTATCAGTGTTTCTGTGCTGATAGGTATACCCTTATTCATCAACAAATACTCCAGTATTGCATATTCCCTGGGTGTCAGTGTCAGTGTGCTGCCTGCCACCGTCACAATATGCCTCTGTGTGTCCATTTGCAATGAACCAAAGCACAGTATATTACTGTTCTGCAAAAAAGCAGCCCGCAGCAGTGAGCGTACTCTGGCACTCAGCTCCCCAAAGTGAAATGGCTTTGTCAGGTAATCATTTGCACCTAAATCCAGTCCCTCTATTTTGTCATTGACGTTATTTCTGGCAGAAAGAATAAGAACAGCCGTCTCGTTTCCCTCCGAACGAATTGTTTTGAGTATCTCAAACCCATCTATTTCGGGCAGGTTTAAGTCCAGAATGATAAGGTCATAGCTATTTAGTCGGATGAGCTCTAAGCCCTCTGCACCATCGTTGCACACCTCGGTAATATACCCGCTTTGCTTTAAGCCGTTTGCGATACCCTGTGCCAAATCAGGTTCATCATCCACTATTAATATTTTCATTTAATCACTTCCATAGCTGTTTTTATTATTTATATAGTATATCACAGTAGGTTAATAATCGGTTAACCATCCATTTAAAAGTTCCCATTTTTGCTTAACCGTTGCTTAACCATGGATCGTTTATAATTAGCAGCAGTGAAAGGGTGGTTTTGGAATGGTCAAAAAGAAAAAAACGTTGATTTATATAGTTGTGCTACTGGTAGCCATACTTTGTGCATCTGCCATACTGATACTGTACCCCAAGGAACAAAAAGCAGAAGCACATCTTCGTGAGTATAAAGTAACCTTGGGAGATATTACAGTCGGGGTAGATACCGATGCTATGGCAGCCTATAAGAAACGTGACTACAGCTTTGATACCGAGGCTATTATCGGAAAAATCAATGTCAAAGTCGGCGATATGGTAAAAAAAGATGATGTTATTTTAGAGATTTCACCTGACAGTATTGAGGAAAAGCTAAAAAAGCTTAACCTTGAATATCAGAAAGCTGTAATAGCCTATAACAATGCAAAGGATGCAAAGCGTCTTGGTGAACTGCAAGCAGAGCAAAAGCGAGAGGAATTTTTCTACGATACCTATGACGAGAACTACGATGTCAACGTGGACAACGCAAAACTAAATGTAGATGAAGCACAGGACAATGTTGACAATGTATACCGCCAGGTCAAGGAGCTGGAAGAACAGCTACAAAACGACCCTGACAATGCTTCACTAAAGAACCAGCTAAACGAAAAGAAACAGGAGTATCAGCGGGCAAACCTACTGCTAGACCGCGCTGAGCTAGCACTGCGAAAGTTAAAAGCAGACCGAAACAATCAGCTTGAAAAAAAAGAAACGGGCGGCGAGGTGGCGCGCGCAGACTACGAAACCACCCTGAATAGGCTGGAAAATGAGCTGAAGCTGGCAGAACTGACACTGGGTCAAATCAATAGTGAAATAGCAAAGGTAAGGGCACTGAAGTCAAATCCAAATATAGTTGCAGAAAATGATGGTGTTGTGCTTGCCATAGGCAGCGCAGTGGGAGACAGCACCACTCCCTATAAGGCAGTGGTAACCATAGGAGAAAATGAAACCATACAGGTGGAGGCACTGGTGCCCCAAACTGAGATAGGCAAAATAAAAGTTGGGCAAAAGCTGGAGGCACGTTTTGAAGCGTACCCCGATGACGCACTGAGCGGAGAGGTCATCTCCATTTCCTATAGTCCGGAAAAAGGTGCAGGCAGTGTCAACTATCGAGTTTGCTTTGCTCTAGAGCCAAACGACCTTGGCATATTGGACGGCATGACAGGTGAGGTAACCTTTATCATTAAACGCAAGGAAAATGTACTGCGTCTTTCAAACAAGGCAATCTACTTTCGAGATGGCAAGCAGTATGTAAAAGCCTTGGGCGAAGACGGTACAGTAATAGAAGTTCAGATAAAAACAGGCTTTTCTGACGGCAAGACCACGGAAATTATCGAGGGTCTGACAGAGGGACAGACTGTAGTTGTGGAGGGATAGCGTTGAGATTTATTGATACTATTCGTCTGGTCTGGCTCAATATCGTAGAAAACAAAGGTAAGGCATTGCTGACATCTTTGGGTATAATAGTCGGTTCTGCCACTATTATTATGGTGATAGCCATAGGTAAGGGCGGCGAGGCCGCAGTCAAAAAGCAGTTTGAAAACCTAAGTGCCGCTACTATTTATATAAATCCTAACTACAGCAACGAGATTAAAGCTGACTATGATGATTACCCGCGTCTGACGGAGGAAAATGTAGACTACCTATTGGATGAGTGTTCAGCACTCTTTGATATGTCGCTCAACATGAGTGGCTATAAAAAAGTGATTATGGGCGGAGAAGAGACGGATGTTTCCATACAGGGCAGTACGTCAAACTACCATACCGTATCAAACCTACCCATAGAATATGGTGAAAGCTTTACCGAAACAGACCTTGACGACAACAGTAGGGTCGCTGTCATTGGAAGTGGTCTGGCAAAGAAATATTTTAGTTCTGCCGACAATGCGGTCGGAAACATCATTGTCATTAACAACCGAAAATATACCATAATCGGTGTGCTGGAGCGAAAAGGTGATGGCATACAGGGACAAAACCCAGATGAAACAATATATATTCCCTATACCACTGGGCAGCGATATGTATTTGAAAAAGGAACTATACCACGTGCCATAGGTCTTGCAGATGATGTAAAGTCGGTAAAAGATGCCATAACACAGCTTTTATCCGCATTGGACTATATCGTTGACAATGCCAATCTACTGAGCATTACCGATGCCGGCAGCCGTATAGAGGCGGCAACCGAGTCCTCACGTACTATGTCCGCCCTTCTGCTTTCTGTCTCTGTAATCGTATTCATTGTGGGTGGAATAGGCATTATGAATGTTCTCCTTGTATCCGTAAAGGAGCGAACAAAAGAGATTGGAATACTCAAGGCACTTGGAAGTTCTCAAAAAGAGATCTTGACACAGTTTCTACTGGAGGCCACAGGCATAAGTCTCTTTGGAGGGATAGTCGGTGCAGCACTATCTATTGTTATTATGCCACTGATGAAATATACCGATCTGCCTGTAGTGCCGTCGGTTTCCGGGGTAGTTCTGGCAATATTCTTTGCACTGATAACAGGCACATTGTTTGGATTTTACCCTGCATATCAGGCATCGAAGCTTAATCCCATACAGGCTCTAAGCTATGAGTAGGGCAAAACAGCCCATTCATATAAATCACACAAATGAAAGGTGAATGAAAATGAATAAGAAAATTGCAACAATTATATTAGTAGCAATGCTGGTAACTATGACGGCATGCGGAGACAGCAACAGTCAAAGCAGTAGCCAAAGCAGCACGGCAGCCGCAGGCTCACAGTCACAGAACGATGTGTCAACGCCGGTAGGGGAAAAGTCGGAGAAAACCAGACTTTACGGCAAGGTGGTTTCCATAGTTGGTAATGAGTTGGAGCTAAACATAGGCACACCCGATACAGATATCGTCAAGGAAAGAAATGACGAGCTCGATAAGCTATTGGAAGAGGCAGAGGACGAGGACAAGGATAACGGTGGGGCAATAGCAGCTATCCCAATGACACCCGCAATGTCGGCAACGAGTGGAGATTTTATCACAGGCGGAGAGGTAGAAAGCAACGAGCCGCTGGTCCCTATGACCTACACCGATGAGAACAAAGAGATTACCATACCTGTTGCTATGCCGTACATCGATTACCTAAATAAGGGCAGAACTTCATTTGAAAAGATAAAAGAAGGTAATGTTCTCTGTGTTGAGATGGACGGAGACACCATATCTGCAATATAT
>JAVXNK010000036.1:0-1123 GCA_036645835.1 Angelakisella sp.
GCAGCCGCCTGTGCAGCAAAAGCTTTGCTATAGTCCCTTAACATTTGTTGCGAATAGCGTTCAATCTCTGCATCCAATGAAGCTGGCTTAAATTTATCCATAAACTGTGTCCTCCTATACCAAATAAAATAAAATTTTATAAAACACTATCATGTTATGCGGTTTATAAAAAATGTTTCTTCGGTATCTTTTGCAGCAGTGTGGGGATGCTATTAATAACCGCAAGTGATAAAAAATAGGTACAGGTCTGTCTGTTCGTATTTCAAAGCAGACCAATCCTATAAAAACTTACTGCGGTTCGGATGTAATGAGCCACTAAAAGGGAAAATAAGAAAAGAGGGTGTAGTGATGAATCATTTATGCTGTAGCGTTACCAGCTGTGTTACCAATAAAGATGGCTGCTGCTGCCGTCCCTCCATTCAGGTGGAAGGTCCCTCGGCCTGCGCCTGCAATGAAACTATCTGTCACTCCTATCAGGAGAGAACCGGTGCATCAAACAGTACCGAACATTACTCCTCTCCAAACAACTCACTGGATATTGGTTGTTCAGTATGTCAGTGCAGTTACAACAAGAATCACAAATGCCATAGCGACAGTGTAACCATCGACTGTTGCGGTGGAAGCAGCGAGTGCGCCACCTTTACAACCAAATAATAAGCAAAAAGGGCTACAGCCGGTTATGGCTGCAGCCCTTTTGCTATGGGTTGGTTAAAGCTTATTTGTAGTAGTCCCATGGGGATATAGCCAACGACCACATGGCCCCGAGGCTTCTTACTTTGCTTCGGTAGAAGCGGTGTCGGAGCTGGCTGTGGACAGAGCTGTCATGTCGGCACCTGCAGCGGTCAGAGCAGCAGTGGTGGCCTCAATGATAGCATTGCTGGTGACGGTAGCGCCGGAAATAGCATCTACAGTCAGAGACTGAGCTTCCACTATCTTGGCAGGCAGAGCGTCAATGGCCATGGTACCAATGCCCTCAGTCTCGGAATGAGTTGTGACATCGATGCTCTCTATTTTGTCTTCGGTAAGGGTTACGTTTACCTTCAACTCACCGCCGTAGCCGGCGCCGGTGCCCTCATAGCTGCCTGCCTTAAACTTTGCAGCAGTGCTGGAAGCAGTGCTAGAA
>JAVXNK010000036.1:1223-19290 GCA_036645835.1 Angelakisella sp.
CAGTGCTAGAATCAGTGCTGGAAGCAGATTTGTCGGAGGAGCATGCGGCCACAGACAGGGCCATCACGACTGCCATGGACAGTGCAATTAGTTTTTTCATTTGTAAAAATTCTCCTTTTTGTTTGTTTTGTTGGTTTTTGGGATGCTTTATTTGGCAATTCATCCAGAACCGAGGCCTATTCTATCACAATAAGAGTTCCGATACAACCCCAATATGCAGTTTTTGCACGAAGATGGTTGTATGCTTAAAATGTGTGCACAGGTTGAGAAAAGACTGTGTAGGTTGCCAGTGTAAAGGATACTATATCACCACAAAAACAGGCTACCAACAGCATATCGGCAACCTGTCTTGAAGGATAGACCTATGAGCGGCGGCTGCGGGTAAGTGCACCCAAGCCCGCCAGAGATACCAGTGCAACCAGTAAAGCGGGGAAGGTTCTGCTCTCGCCGGTGTTGGGGTTTTCGGCAGGTGGCAGTGTTTCGGTGCTGCTGTCCGGCTGCGAGCTGCTGGTGGAGGTATCCAGTCGTTTGTCGGTAATGACATAGGTGCTTAGCTGGGAAGGACGGAAGCTAATCTCCATAGCATCCTTGTCGTAGTCAAACTTCAGAGGATAGATTTTTCCGTAAGCACAGCGGTAAAGATAAAAATCTTCTTTGTATTCTTCGGCAAATGCTCCCACATCCAGCCACAGCTTGCCGGGTACTTCAAAGTCAGGTTCTCCGGGGAAGCCGATAAAATGCATCTGATGGTTGGGATACTTTTTTACCAAATCCATAACCGGGTGATGGTCAGTTACCATATTTCGCTTGCCCAGCTTTGTGGTATTAACGGTATATCGCCAGCCAAAACCGGAAAGGGTTACGTCACGGTATTCATTCAGTTCCGCAAGGGCATTCCACTGTTTGGCGCTGACAATGGGGGTCAGGTTATCCAGCTCTAAAAATTCTCCGGGTTCCAGTGCCTCCACCGTGCCTTCGGGCATGGCGGGGTAGCCCACCTTAATGGCGGGGGTAACGGTAATGTTATCGCCGGTATCACGGTTGCGGTAGTTTACCCGAATGGTAGAGGTAAGCTCCTGCACGGTCCCCTTACTGCCGGGAATAATGCAGACATAAACCAATCCGTTCTTTTCCTCTACCTTTGCCGAGGCGATGGCCTTTCCGCCTGTAACCACCCGAACCTCCAGCTTGCTGCGCTCAAGATCCGCAGAGGTAAGCTGTGTGGGTGCTATGGCGTCTATGCCAATGAGTACCGGGAAGTAGTATTCATCCCCGGGACGCAGTTTGTCATTTAAAATGTTTACCCCGTTTTCGTCACTACCCAGAAAGATACCGTTTATAGTGGCATAAGCAGGAATAATACAGAGAGACAACAGCGCAAGTATGGTTATAATAGAAATGAGCCTTTTACACAAACGTTTCATATGGTTTTTCCTCCAAAATGAAGTGGACCTACAGGTACTTGTCCCTATTATTTGTACCTTTTCACAAATCATACGAGGCTTTTGCACAAAAGAAAAAAATCCCGCAAAAAAGCGGGATTTTTTTAGTGGCTATTTAAGAAATTTAATTCTATGGTTTGGGGATAAACTGCCACGGGTTTGTGTAGGTGTCGTTAATAGACATACCAAAATGCAGATGGTTCCCGGTGGAGTATCCTGTGGTGCCCACCTTGCCTACAGGGTCGCCTGCCTGTAGTACATCGCCTGTTTTGCAGGAAAGGCTATCCATATGGTGGTACCAGCTTTTCAGCCCTGCACCGTGTTCAATAATTACTGTGTTTCCGGTCATCTGCATAAGCCCTGCGTACAGCACCTTGCCATCTCCGGCGGCTACCACAGGCGTGCCCTTTGGGGCAGGAAAATCCACACCCTCGTGTCGACCGCTTACCTTGCCGTTGACAATGCGGGTAAAGCCGTAGGAGCTGGATATCTTAAAGGTAGGCGGGTTTACAGGCATTACAAAGCCATCCAAGTTTGGAAAGTTGGGCTCGGCAGTATCTACTGCCATAACATTTCCGGTAATGCGGTTGTATTCGTCCCGAGCAGCACTGCTGTTCACGGTACTGTTCTGAACACTCTCTGCCATCTGGAAGGATTCGCTTTCAAAACCAGCATCCACTACAGTGTAGGGAAGAACGGCGTCGGTTGCTAAACCGGTAACTGTAAGCTGCTGCTGCCCAAGTGCAGCGTTGCGGCTGATACCCACTAAGGCTACCGCTTCGTCCCCATTCATAAAGAAATGGGATGAGCCGCTCAGTGAGTTTTTAATAGCAAGCTCTTCGAGCGGGGGTGGGTTTTTGCAGGTAAGAACCAGAAAGTTACCTGCCTTTACGGTGTTGGAACTTAGCTGAAGCTCAGGATTTCCTGTGCTTTCAGAGGTAGGGGTGGGGGTAGGTTTTGGAGTGGGCTTTGGGGTAGGTGCAGGTGTAGGGGCTGCAGAAACCGATGCAGCAGAGGAAGATTCCGGCAGGGAACTGCTGTCCGGTGCCGATGTGGCATCAGGCTCGGGTTTGGAAACAGGGCTTTCAGGCGGCACAGCTATGGCCTGGCTGCGCTCCATAATGGAGGGAGCGTCACCGGAGGGTGTCTGTCCGCTGCAGCCTGCAGTCAGTATCAGGGATAGTATCAGCAGTGTGGCAATCGTCTTTTTCAATAGCTCATTCCTTCTTATCGGGGGATGTAGTTTTCTATAATGGCTAGAACGTCCTCAGTATTTTCTATCATTAGCAGCATCATATAGTCACCACGCTCAATAATGGTACCATTTTCGGCTAGGGAGTAGGCATTGTAAATATCATAGTTTTTAAAAAGGCTCATACGGGAAAGCTTAATGCTCTGAAGCGCCTCCCGAGCTTCCTGCTCCTGTCCTAAGCGGGGCTTCATAATAATAACATCGGCTGCACCGAAGCGTCCGTCGCTGTACTTACCCCACAGTCCCGTGTAAAGGTCGGGGTTAATGCCAAAATCGGCCTGCAGCCGCTCGGGGGTGGCTTCTTCCACTCCCATGACCGAGACGTTAAAGTAGATGTCTGTTATGGCCTGCTCGGGAGCGGCAGAGGTATCCTTGTCCTCCTGCTGGGCAGACTGTGTGACATCGGGCATGATATATTTAGGCTGAAAGCCTTGCAGTGCAAACATAATAAAGACAATGATGCAGGCAAACAAAAGGATAAATCGCTGCACAGCGGTACCTCATTTCAAAGTAATGTATGGAGTAAATTCTACCTTTAAAAGTTCAAAGTGTCAAGGAAGCGGAAAGGAAACATTGTAATGTTCAAAAATTGTTTACCTGTTTCCGCCAAAAGGAGGGGAAAGTTGCTCCCCTTGCCATTTCCAAAAGGCAAAAATTATGATATACTTATACATTAAATAATATTATTCGGGGGTACCTCAATGAGCAACATGCAGATTATGAATATCTACTGGACCTTGACCGCCATATTTTTCATAGGCGTTATTTCCTTTTTTCTTCGCCGCATCTACCTTGCCAAGCACAGTGAAAAGACCAAAAGTAACGCAACCAAGGTGTTCCGTCGCCATGGCGCTATCCGTAACTGGAAGGTGCTTACCGATGTAACACTGGGGGTCGGTGACCAGGCTATTACCGCCGACCAGCTGGTTATAGGGCCCTTTGGAGTAATAGTTGCCTGCGACCTGCACCAGAAAGGCAATGTGTACGGTGACCTGACTGCTCCGGAGTGGATACTTGCCACTGGTGAGGATGCCAATGAAAAAAAGACCAGAATAGTCAGCCCCTACCACACCGCGGAGCAAGGGGTAGAACAGCTGCGCACTATGTTTGCAAAAGCCAAGATTTACAGTGTACCCGTGGAGCTGATGGTGCCCAAAACCCAGAAGCAGGGCAGCTACATAACCGGCAGCAGTCAGTACCTGTTTAGTTGCAAGGAACTGAAGACACAGCTGGAAAAGAGCCGCTTTGAAAAAGACAACGGTGTGGACATTGAGGCCGTGGCGGCACTGTTTAACAGCTGATGAGTACCCTGCTGGAAACAGCGCGGACAGCCGCTGCAAAGCATGGCGTTCTTCACTGCGGCATCTGCCCCATAGAACGCCTTTCCCATCTGATAGACTGCCGGAAAAAAGGACTGGTACCACAGAGCGGCGGGGTAATTGCCCTGCTGCTGCCCTACTATACGGGCATGTGGCCGGAGCGCAATGTTTCCCTCTACGCAGTGCCGGATGATTATCACCGCATAGCAGGGGTAATACTGGAAGAGGTTGCAGAATGTCTGCGGCAAAGCTTCCCTACCGGAAGCTTTACTGCCTTTGTAGACAGTTCCCCTATACCCGAGGTGGAGGCAGCCTGCCTCTGCGGCCTGGGCTTTCGGGGGAAGCATGGGCAGCTTATAAACAAGGACTACGGTTCCATGACCTTTATAGGGGAGATAGTGACCGACCTGCCTGTAGAAGGGTGGGAGGAGCCACCGGTAGGTGGAACCTGCGGCAGCTGCCGCCGTTGCCTGGAGGCCTGTCCTACAGGTGCGCTTACTGCCCTGGGACTTACCCGCCCCCTCTGCCGTTCTGCCATTACCCAGAAAAAGGGCGTGCTGTCGGCGTGGGAACAGGAGCAGATAAAAGCAGGAGGGCTGGTGTGGGGCTGTGACCTTTGTACCCTGGCCTGCCCCCACAACTACAACCTGCCATACACTCCCATAGCAGGTATGCAGGATAACCTGACACCGCTGGTAACAGCAGGTGGGTTGGAGGAGCTGTTGCAGGTAAAAAGCTACGGCTGGCGGGGCAAGGCAGTGCTGGAACGCAACCTTGCCATAGTGGAGGCTTTCTGAAAGCCTTAAGCAGGCGACTGCTTTTGTTGCAAATGACAGTTTGGCATCAAAACACTTATGATACAGTGTGTATTCATGGGTTATCCACAACATTGTTTGTTTGCGGTGGAAAGTTCACTGGCTTTTCAGCCTTGAAAATGCCCAAAAGTAACCAGAAGAGATAGAGAGGAAGTTTGACTTGGAAATATTGCGGCGCGAGCAGTATAGAGAATATGAAAACTTTGTAGCCGGACACCCCCGGGGAGAATTTACCCAGTCGGTGTATTGGCATGAGATAAAGAGCAACTGGCAGTTTGAGGCCGTGGTGTCCCGCAGTGGCGATGGAACCATACAGGGTGCCTGCGGAGTGCTCATACAGAAACTGCCCTTGTTCGGCACAGCCTTTATGTACAGCCCCAGAGGCCCGGTTTGCGACCTGCACGATAAGGCAGTGTTGGCCGACCTTAAAGCAGGGATAGACAGCCTAGCAAAAAGCTATAATGCCCACAGCTTTAAGATGGACCCCGATGTGGACGTAAAGGACAGCGAGTTTTTGGAGATTATGGAGCAGATGGGTTTCCACCGTTTTTACGGTCCCGACGGCTTTGAAACCATACAGGCACGGTTTAACTATCGTTTGCCTATAGCCGGCCGCACCGAGGAGGAGCTACTGGCAGGGTTTACACAGAAAACCCGCTATAATGTTCGCTATGCCCAGAAGCACGGCGTAACCATAAAGGTGGAGGACAGCACCCCAAGAGCAGACGGTACCTCTGCGCTGGATGATTTCATGCGCATCTACCGTGTGACGGGGGAGCGGGATGGGTTTAGCATCCGCCCCAAGTCCTACATGGAACGGCTGCTCAATTCTCTGGGTGAGCACGCCCGCCTCTATATGGGTTACTATGATGGTAACGCAGTTTGCGGTGCTATTACCACTAACTATGCAGGCAAGTGCTGCTATGTATACGGTGCTTCCGACAATGCTTACCGCCAGTACATGCCCAACTACCTGATGCAGTGGGAGATGATACGGTGGGCAGTAGAAACCGGCTGTACTATCTACGATTTTCAGGGCATCTCCGGTGACATAGAAAACGAGGACAACCCCATGTATGGCCTTTACCGTTTTAAACGTGGCTTCGGCGGAGAAATAGCCGAGCTGGCGGGTGAGTTTGACTTCGTTTATCGCCCGGTGGTGCAGGGCATGGTGAATACTGCCATGAGAGGAAAGAAGCTGCTGCATAGCCTGAAAGCCCATAAGTGAAAGGACTGTGTAAAGCCAATGACCTTTAAAGCAGAGCACGATACGAAATTTACCCTGCAATTTGCGTTTGTTACTGTCTGTGCGGCCGTAACGCTGTATGGTGGGCTTTTTATGGGGAATATCTTGGCGCTTTTTATTGCCATTCCCTTGACGATCACCGCAGCTGTATCTGGTATGCAGCTTTATAAAACAGCCTATACCTTGGGTGACAGTCTGCTGGAGGCCAAAAGCGGGATTTCCCGTGTGGTGGTGGAGTACAAGGATATTACCCTTGTTACCGACCAGAAGGACACCCCGGCGGATGGATATGTGCCGTTGGCCACCTCCGCCCGGAAGCTGTATGTAGTGTACACGCAGGATGGAAAGAGCTATCGAATGGAGCTTTCCCCCCGTGACAGAGAAGGATTTATAAAGGCACTGGGCGAAAAACTTTAACTACCATGCAAGGGGGTTAACAGGATGGCAGAATACAGTACGCCACTGAGCGAGGCACTGAACCGGATTTTAGAAGAGGGCAGAGCGCCCTTCCATATGCCCGGGCACAAGGGTCGTCTGCCCTTTCCTCTGGATGCTGCCGCACCCTATGATATAACGGAAATAGAAGGAGCGGACAGCCTTTATGAGGCCACAGGCCCTCTCTATGCGCTGGAACAGCGGATTGCCGCAGCCTACAGGGTAGGGGCTTCACTGCTTTCGGCAGGGGGCAGTACCCTTTGTATTCAAACCATGCTCTACCTTGCTCGCAGGCGGGGGCGCAAGCTTATAGTCGCCCGCAACCTGCACCGCAGTGCCGTAAGCACCATGGGGCTGCTGGGCATGGACCCCATATGGGTACCCTGCCGCATCTGCTACGATGATGAATATGGTATTGATGGTATCGCACTTCCCCCCGACCCAGAGGTTATTGAGCGGCTGCTCTATGACAACCCCGATGCAGCGGCGGTTTACGTCACCAGTCCCGATTACTTTGGGCAGATGGCCGATATTCCCGCTATTAGCGAGCTCTGCCGCAGGTACGGTACGCTGCTGTTGGTGGATAATGCCCACGGTGCACATCTCAACCGTTTCCGTGCCGCTATGCATCCCATGCAGCTGGGGGCAGATATCTGTTGCGACTCCTTCCACAAGACCCTGCCGGTGCTTACCGGCGGTGCAGCGTTACATCTGGCAAATGCCGACCTCTATGCAGATGCAAAATATGCTATGTCCCTGTTTGGCAGTACCAGCCCCAGCTACCTCATCATGCTTTCGGTGGATATGGCACTGGAGGAGATGGAGAGTGCCGACGATGGTCTGCTTCGTTTGGGGGGCTATGTGGGTGCGCTGAAAGAACGGCTTAGCGAGCACGGCTACCAGACTGTCCGACGGTTTGTCTGTGACCCTGTGCGTCTTGCGGTGGGGTTTGCCTGCATGGGCTACTACGGCCATGAGTTTGCAGGGTATCTGCGGGCACGGGGCATAGAACCCGAGTTCGTTTCCGATACGGTAGCAATCTTTATGCCCTCAGAAAGGAATTCCCCAGAGGAGCTGGCTGCACTGGAACGGCTGCTTTTGCAGCTGCCACCCCGTCCGCCGCTGCCCCCTGTGGAAGCCAGCGGACGTTTGCCCCGCCAGCCCTTGGGTATAGGGGAGGCTATGAACCGCCCGCAGCTGCTGTTGCCTGTGGATAGGGCAGAAGGGCGCATTGCCGCACGGCTTTACAGCCGCTGCCCTCCGGGTGTTCCTATGGTGGTTCCCGGTGAGGAAATTACACAGGAAAGCATAAATGCGCTAAAAAGCAGTGGCGTTGAATACATATATGTGGTAAAATAACTGTAACCAGTTATTTTACAGTTATGTGCAGGACGATTGCCGTCCTTATGCACAATTATATCAAAATGCTTTGCATTTATATGATATAATAACTGTAACCAGTTATTTTGCAGTTAATTTTACCAGATATGATCTTACAATAGAGAAACAACCAGAGACCAAAGGAGGAGACTTGTATGAAGCTGATACTTGCCATTGTTTCCAACGACGACAGCGGAAAACTATCCGGAGCACTGACCAAAGCGCACTATTCGGTGACACGCCTTGCTACTACAGGCGGCTTTCTTATGTCGGGCAACACCACATTGCTGGTGGGTACCGATGATGATAAGGTGGAGGCTGCCATTGCCATTATTGCGGAAAACAGCAAGAAGCGTACTAAGATGGTTCCTTCTACCGCTTCCTTCGGAGCCGGAATGTATGCAGGTATGCCTGTAGAGGTTGCTGTGGGCGGCGCTACCATCTTTGTCATAGACGTAGAACAGTTTAAAAAGGTTTAACACCAACTAAGGAGGTTTTACTGTGGCAGCATGGACAGGTGAGCAGCTTTTACAGAATGACATGCCGCCTGCAGTGGAAACGATGCTAAGCGAGGACCGCTTGGTGCATGCCCTTTGTATAGAGGGCGCACCGGGGACAGGCCGTAGGCAGCTGGCGCACAGTTTGGCAGGTGCGGTGCTTTGTGAGCGCCAACAGGGCAGAATGTGCGGAGAATGCTTGGCTTGTCGCAAAGTGATTGCCGGTGTACACAGCGACGTTATAGAGCCCGATGGTGACGGAGGCGACTACAAAAAAGATGCGATGCGCAGGCTTCGCAGTGACATCTACCGCAGCCCCAGTGAGGGCAGGGCGAAGGTCATTATCCTGAATAATGCCGAGAGCATTACACCGGAGGTGCAGAACCTGCTGCTAAAGGTGATAGAGGAGCCTCCCGAGAATACCTACTTTTTCTTCACCTGTGACAACCGCTACAAGCTGCTGTCCACAGTGCGTTCCCGTGCAGTGACCGTGACGTTGCCATCCATGAGCGTGCCCGACTGCATAGCGGCGGTGCAGGCTCAGGTGGTGGGTAAAACCGAGGAAGAATACAGGCTGGCTGCTCTTTACAGCGACGGCAGCCCCGGCAGAGCACGGGAGATGCTGGAAAATGAGGCGGTTATGAACCGCTGCCGCACTGCGGAAGCTGTACTGGAAGCACTGGTAAAGGGTGGTGGTTATCCACTGCTGACTGCGCTTCTCCCAGCAGAAAAGAACCGACAAGAGTATACCGCAGTGCTGGTTACGGCCGACCGTTTGTTGGGAGTTTCCCAGCTGCGGGATAGGCTAGGCATAACAGTGCAAAAAGTGATTGAGCTTAAAAATATACTGGCGGGGGGCATCTCGAAAAACGAGAGCAATGGTTATCTGCCCCTTATCTCCGCTGCCATGGCGGAGGAAGCCCGGCGTAAATGAGCATAGAGAGGAATGAAAGCTGAGATTGGCAGAGGTTATAGGCGTAAGATTTAAAGAGGTCGGCAAGATTTACTACTTTGATCCGGGCGAGCTCCGGATGGAGGAAAACGAGAAGGTTATTGTGGAAACCTCCAGAGGCATTGAATGTGGCATTGTTGCCATCCCCAACCGTCAGGTGCGGGAAGAGGAGATTGTTAAACCGCTGAAAAAGGTAATCCGCGCCGCCAACGCCGAGGATGTAAAGCGTATGGAGGACAACCGCCAGAAGGAAAAGAAGGCTTTTCGTGTCTGTCTGGAAAAGATAGCCGCCAACAAGCTGGATATGAAGCTGGTGGATGTGGAATACAGCTTTGATAACAACAAGATACTTTTCTACTTTACCGCCGAAGGCCGTGTGGACTTCCGTGAGCTGGTAAAGGACTTGGCAGCGGTGTTCCGCACCCGTATAGAGCTGCGGCAGATAGGCGTTCGTGACGAAGCCAAGATGCTGGGCGGACTGGGTATCTGCGGCAGAGTGTTCTGCTGCAATGCATTTTTGGGTGAATTCCAGCCGGTATCTATTAAGATGGCGAAGGAACAGGGACTTTCCCTGAACCCCACCAAAATTTCCGGTACCTGCGGTAGACTGATGTGCTGCCTGAAATACGAGCAGGAGGCCTATGAGGATCTGCTGAAAACTACTCCCAAAGCCGGTGCATGGGTAAGTACCCCCGAAGGTAAGGGTGTTGTAAACGAGGTAAGCCTTCTCACCGGTGTGCTGAAGGTGCATTTGGATAAAACTACCGACAGCGGTACCTCTCTGTACCATAAAAGCGAGGTAAAGGTGCTCCGTGACGGTCGTATCAAGGTAGACCCCAAGGAGGCTGCAGCGCTTAAGGATCTAGAGGGATAAAAAAACTATTGCATTTTTCTCTAACTATGGTAGAATATTGTTGACCAAAGCGTGACTTTGGAAGATGGTATCTCATAATAGGTATCAAAAATTATATGGAGGTGTAACACTATGGCATACGTAATTTCTGACGAGTGCATCAGCTGCGGAAGCTGCGAGGGTGAATGCCCTGTAAGTGCAATTTCTAACGGTGGAGATAAGTACGTTATCGATCCCGCTGTCTGCATTGACTGCGGTTCTTGCGCAGGCATCTGCCCTGTAAGCGCTATCAAAGAAGGCTAAGAACAACATAAAAACAGCGGTGACCTAGGTCACCGCTGTTTTTTATGCCCTATTGCAACATGAGTCTTAGAATTTCCTGATCGGTTTCCCGCATACCGTTTCTGCCCATTGTGCCAATACACGCAATGGTCTGCTCCACATCATCCTTAACCAAGCCTTCACCGCTACCAAAGGTGTGGTGGTCCATAGCCATCAAATGCCCCATAATGGCAGCATCTACTGCCGAGGCAATTTTTGCTGCGCAGGAGGGCTTGGCGCCATCACAGATAATGCCCGATACGTTGGCTAGGGTATTGGTAATGGTTTTGCAGATGTCCTCGTAGGGCATGCCATGAAGGTAGGAGATAGCCGCACCGCTGCCGGTGGCTGCACTGACAACACCGCAGTAGGCCGAAAGCTTTCCGATGCGGGTTTTCTGGTGCAGTGCAACCAGATTACTAAGCGCCAGCGCACGCAGCAGCATTTCATCGCTCGCACCAAGCTTTTGTGCGTAGGCGATAACCGGTAAGGAGACGGTCATTCCCTGGTTTCCGCTGCCGGAATTAATGACAACCGGCATGGGGCATCCGCTCATGCGGGCATCGGAACCTGCTGCCGCCATGGCCTTTGCCACCACGGTGACGTCATTGCCGAAATGCCGCAGCAAAGAAGCGCCCACACAGGCACCATACTCATTTTTAAGCCCTTCTTCTGCAATGTCGGTGTTGTAGCGAATTTGAGGTCGCAACAACTCCTCTAGCTGCGCAAGGTCAGCCTCATTGGCAAAATCGTAGATCAGGCGGATATTGAGGAAAGAACGGTCAGGCAGAACTGTATTCTGCACAGCTTCCGTGTGCACCTCCACGGCATTGCCGTCCACCATCATGGAAACAATGTTGGTATGGCTGTGGGCAATCTCTACTGCGGCGTGATGGTCTGCCGAATAGAGCTCCACAATTAAGTGTAGGCCAATGGCGGTATCCAGTTTTTCCACAGTGCAGAAGCCTTCCGCCAGAAGCCGCTTAGTCTGCTCGATATGAATGGGCTGAATATCCTCCAGCACTTCCAGCTGTTTCTCGGCATTGCCACCTATGGCACCCAGAGTGACACAGGTTTCTAAGCCCCGCAAGCCACCACTGTTTGGAACTACAACAGCCTTTACATTCTTTATAATATTTCCACTGCATTTGACCACTGCGCGGGTTGGCTGCTCAGCCAACAAAGCTCTGGCTTTTGCAGCAGCGTAGGCAATGGCAATGGGTTCCGTACACCCCATGGCGGGAACCAGCTCTTCACGCAGAATGCCATAGATGGCGTCCTTCTCTGCTTGCGTCATTTTAATGTCCTCCGATTGTGGAATTCGTAGTTTTATGTCCTTTTTAGCTTGGCAGCCATACCGCCTGCCAAGGCAGGGATGTGAAAGGCTGTTGATGCTGGTTTTATCTGTATCCTACTGTAGGCCCTTCATGGTCAGGGAAATCCTTTTTCTGCGAAGGTCTACCTCCAGTACTTTCACTTTAACAATATCGCCTACCTTTACCGCCTGGGACGGATGCTTTATAAAGCGGTCGGAAAGCTGGGAGATGTGTACCAGACCGTCCTCGTGTACGCCAATGTCAACAAAGGCGCCGAAGTCTATAACATTGCGCACGGTTCCGGTCAGAATCATGTCGGGTTTCAGGTCCTTCATCTCCATAACGTCGGTACGCAGCAGGGGAGGAGGCATACTGTCACGGGGGTCACGACCCGGTTTTACAAGCTCGGCAGCAATATCCCTAATGGTGGGAACACCGATATCCAGCTGCTCTGCCAGAGCGGAAAGACCCTGCTGTTCCAAACGGTTGGGAAGGTCGGCCAACTTTTCACTGCCAATGTCGGTAAGCTTAAAGCCGCACTTTTCCAGCAGAGCCTTAGCAGCCTTGTAGCTTTCTGGGTGAACGGCAGTACCGTCCAGAGGGTTGCTGCTGCCGGAAAGGCGCAGGAAGCCTGCACACTGCTCGTAGGCTTTTTTGCCCAGCTTCGGTACCTTTAGCAGCTCAGCACGGGAGCGGAAGCCGCCGTTTTCTTCCCGGTAGGATACCACGTTTTTAGCGATACCGGAGTTTATGCCGGCTATATGGCTCAGCAGTGACGGAGATGCAGTGTTTAGGTCTACACCCACCGAGTTTACACACTGCTCTACTACACCGCCCAGGGTGCTGTCCAGCCTTGCCTTGGGCATATCATGCTGGTACTGACCAATGCCGATGGCCTTGGGGTCAATCTTTACAAGCTCCGCTAATGGGTCCTGAAGCCGTCTTGCAATGGAGGCGGCACTGCGCAGCGATACATCGTACTCGGGGAATTCCTCGCTGGCCAGCTTGGAGGCGGAGTATACCGAAGCTCCTGCTTCGCTGACTATCACATAGGATACAGGGCGGTCAAGCTCCGGTATTAGCTCGGCCACAAACTGTTCCGACTCACGGGAGGCGGTGCCGTTGCCAATGGAGATAACCGAAACATTGTGCTTTGCAATCAGCTTTTTCAGGGTTGCTTTGGCTTCGGGTATTCTGCTTTGGGGCGGGGTGGGGTAGATAACGGTGGTATCCAGCACCTTTCCGGTGTCGTCTACTACGGCAATCTTACAGCCGGTACGGTAGGCGGGGTCCAGCCCCAGCACCACATGTCCCTTTACGGGGGGCTGCATAAGAAGATGGTGCAGGTTTTCACCGAACACCTTTATAGCCTGTTCAGAGGCGGCTTCAAACAGGGTAGAGAAGGTCTCGTTTTCCAGGGAAGGAGCCAGCAGGCGCTTCCAGCTGTCAGCGGCAGCTTCGGCGCAAGCACGTCCGCAAGCGTTTTTTGCAGTGACCACATGGCGGCAGATAAGCTCCAGTGCAGCATCCTCCGGCACTTCCAAGCCGGACTTTAGCTTGCCTTCCTTGGTACCACGGTTTATGGCAAGCACCCTGTGAGAAGCAATCTTGCTCACCTGCTCGCTAAAATCGGCATACATGGCGTAGGTGGCATCCTCGCTATCCCCTGTAGCGGTAATACGACCCAGGCGGTTTATGAGCAGGCGCATATCCCGGCGGATGGCGGCATCATCGGAGATATCCTCGGCAATAATATCCAGTGCCCCTGCCAGTGCTGCTTCGGCGGTTTCTACACCCTTTTCGGCATCGATGTAAGCGGCTGCCATGGAAAGGGGTTCTGCAAGGGTGTTCTGAGCACGAATGGCCTCTGCCAAAGGTGCCAGTCCCTTTTCACGGGCCATGCTGGCACGGGTTTTGCGCTTTTGCTTGTAGGGACGGTACAGATCCTCCACCTCGGCCAGTGTTTTGGCAGCGGCAATGGCAGCAGCCAGTTCCTCCGTAAGCTTACCCTGCTCTTCAATAGAGGAGCGCACCTCATCCTTGCGCTTTGCAAGGCCGCGAAGATAGGTAAGGCGGTCATCAAGGTCACGAAGCTGAGCATCATCCAGCGAGCCTGTGACCTCCTTGCGATACCGTGCAATAAAGGGAATGGTGTTCCCTTCGTCGATAAGTTTAACGGTGGCTTCCACCTGTGGTGCGCTGATATTTAGCTCCTGTGAGAGTTGTAAAATCAAATCCATATCGGTACACATCCTTTACTGTTGTCATCTATACATTGTACCACAATTCGCCCCAAATGAAAACGGCAGCCCCTACTATTCCGTTATACAGAGTATACTGTATAAATATTCATTAAAAATTACGTGACTGTGCATAATATACAGGATAATACCAGCAAATACTAAAATGTTGTACGTAAAAAGTGCAAAAACCCCTTTACAAATGTAAAAATGCTATGTATAATAATACACATAGACCGAATAAATATTTGAGGAGAGAAACACCATGAAAAAAATATTATCGATGGCAATGGCAATACTTTTAGTAGCCTCCATGACCGCATGCGGCAGCAAGCCAAAAAGCAAAACTGTAACCGAAGGCAAGCTTACCATAGGCACCTCCGCAGACTTTGCTCCTTACGAATTCCACATTCTGGATGAACACGGCAAGGATAAGATTGTTGGATTTGATGTGTCGCTGGCTGAGGCCATTGCTAAGGATATGGGACTGGAGCTGGTTATCAAGGATATGGCCTTTGACGCTATCCTGATGGAAATCAATGCAGGCACCATCGACATGGGCCTTGCAGGCTTCTCCCCTGACGAGGAAAGAAAGAAAGCTGTCGACTTTAGCGACATATACTACACCGGCGGACAGTCCGTTATGATTAAGAAGGATGATGCTGCAAAGTTTAAGACTATAGCAGACCTTAACAAAGCAGAGCTTTCTGTAGGCGCACAAACCGGCTCCATTCAGGAAAAACTGGCCAAGGAAAACACCCCCACCGCAAAGTATGTAGGCTTGCAGGCTGTCCCCAATATTATTATGGAACTCAGCTCCGGCAAAATCAACGCATGCTTTATGGAAACTGTTGTTGCCGAAAGCTACATGAAGACCCAGAAGGACCTAATGATTCTCTGTGAGGTTCCTTATGACGCTGAAGGTTCTGCTATTGCTATTAAGAAGGGCAATACCGAGCTTATCACCGCTGCAAATGCCAGCATAAAGAAGCTAAAGGAAGACGGCAGCATTGGTAAATTTGTAGAAGAAGCCAACGCCATTATGGACAAAGCTGTCTCTTAAAACAGGAGGATAACTTGTTCATCGCTCCCTTACGTACCATTGTACGCGGCGGTCGCTCAAAACGGCGTTCTCCATCCAATTTTTAGGACAGCGACTATTTTACAATGAGCGGATAACAGAAAAACATATTTTGCATTTCGCCGCCCCCATTACCTGCACTGCGTGGGTAATGGGCGCTGGCATGTCATAGCCCTATCTTACAAGGAGGTAACCCATGGACTTTTCCGCAATGATACCCTATGCCACCTACTTCCAGCAGGGCGTAATCTATACCGTGCTGCTGTCCCTTTGTACCGTCTTCTTCGGCCTGATACTGGCGCTGATACTGGCCTTTATGCGCATGTCGAAGATTAAGGCGCTGCGTTTTGTTTCCGGTGCCTATATCGAGTTTGTTCGCGGTACCCCTATGCTGGTACAGCTCTTCCTCATCTTTTATGTAGTGTTCGGGTCCAGTGGTTTTACTGCCCCGCAGTTTACCCTTTTCGGCTTTATTGATGGCAGCCGTTTTGTGCCTGGTATTATCGCCCTGTCGCTAAACAGCGGCGCCTACGTGGCCGAGATAGTCCGTGCCGGTATTCAGGGCGTAGATTACGGTCAGACCGAGGCAGCTCACTCGCTGGGCATGACAGGTATGCAGAACATGCGCTACATTGTGCTGCCCCAAGCCATCCGGAATATCCTGCCCGCCATCGCCAATGAATTTGTAGTTATCATCAAGGAATCCTCGGTATGTATGGTACTGGGTATGCAGGACATTATGTACAATGTAAAGCTGGTACAGGGAGCAACCTTCCGTGTTACCGAGCCCCTCATCATTGCCACACTGCTCTACTTCTGCCTAACCTTCCCCACATCCAAGCTGATACAGTACTTTGAAAGGAGGATGAACCGTGGATACAACAGGTAATTTGATAGAGGTGAAAGACCTTGTAAAAAGCTACGGCGGAAAGATACGTGCGCTCGACAGCGTAAGCCTTACCATCCGCAAGGGTGATGTAGTGGTTATTGTAGGCCCCTCTGGCTCCGGAAAAAGCACCTTTCTGCGCTCCCTCAATCTACTGGAAACCCCTACCTCCGGCGAGGTTATCTTCGAAGGGGTGAATATTTCCGATAAAAAGGTAAACCTGAGCCAGCACCGTCAGAAGATGGGCATGGTATTCCAGCACTTTAACCTTTTTCCCCATCTTACCATCCTGCAAAACATGACCATCTCTCCTGTGAAGGTAAAGAAGATACCACAGGCCGAAGCGGATAAGCTGGCTATGTCCCTGCTGGCAAAGGTAGGGCTGGCCGACCGTGCGGACGCCTACCCAATACAGCTTTCCGGTGGACAGAAGCAGAGAATTGCCATTGTTCGGGCGCTCTGCATGACCCCCGATGTTATGCTTTTTGATGAGCCTACCTCTGCGCTGGACCCCGAAATGGTAGGCGAGGTTCTGGAGGTTATGAAGACCCTTGCCGGCGAGGGTATGACCATGGTAGTGGTTACCCATGAAATGGGCTTTGCCCGTGAGGTGGGTACCCGTGTTATCTTCATGGATGAGGGTAAAATAGTAGAAGAAAACAGCCCCCATGCATTTTTTGAATATCCCAGAAGTGAACGACTGAAGGATTTTTTGGCAAAGGTGCTGTAAAATCAAAACTATCCCTAATTTACTAAAAAGGTGCAGAGGTTTTATCCTCTGCACCTTTTTTGCTACATCTTCTGTTTTATCCGCATGTCATACAGCTTAAAGAAGTTGGGAATGGTAGGTACGAACTGGCAATCTCGCATCATGCTGTCGTACTGCTCCCGTGTAATTACTCGGGCTTCCGCAACTTCCTCCTGCTGAAGGGTCAGGTGATTAAAGTCAAAGTCGCCCTTCCAAAACCAGGTATCCAGAAAGTCACGGTCACGGCGCACGCTATCCAGCAGAATACCCTTCGCAGCATCCAAAGTGATGCCTACTTCCTCCTGCACCTCCCGCAATGCCGCCTCCAGGCTGGTTTCCCCTGCGACGGCGGAGCCGCCGGTGCACTCCCAGTAGTTACCCCATGGACGTCCGTGCTGCCTGCGGGTCACCAGAATATGTCCATCCCTGTTCATCAGCCAGATATTCACTACCAGGTGGTAGTCTCCTATTACAAGCGGCCCTCGGGGTTCGGTACGGCCGGTAGGGGTTCTGTTACTGTCATAGATATCCCAAAGCTCCATCTGTTAAGCCTCCTAAGTTCTGTTCTAAGTCCTACAACCATATAGTTTACAGGAAAAAAACCGCAAAGTAAAGTGAAAGAAAAGAGTATCAATTTTTTTGGCGGTCATTTTTGGCTTGACTTTTAATGACATTTTGGAGGATAATGGAACAACTTGGGAAAGTTGGGTACCAGAACTATACGAAACATTAACTGACTATATACTAGGAAAAAAGATAAAAGAAAACCGTACCCGCCAGCAGGAAATAACATACAGGAGATTGCAAAATGCCAGACATAAACGAAATTTTAAAACATAGCCTTGAAACGGTATTTATACCGACATTATTAAAAGTAATAGCACCCACTGTAATATGTATGATAATTGCAACAATAGTCATTAGCTTACTAAAAAGAGTGATACCGATGAAATTATTCGTGGTAGTAAAACTAATTATTTTTATAATCGCTATTGTAATAAGCGCGAAAGCAACACAAAATGCGATAATGTCGGTCGAGATTAAAATACCAGAGTATACAGACGGCGGAAATAACCCATTTACACCACCAGTGTATACAGACGGGGGAAATAATCCGGTTAAATTACCAAAATCATAAAACTGCAAAAGTTAGAGATTTGGCTGGTCAATCTCAGCAGCAGATTACATATATATTCTACCAAACCAAATGCGTCTTAGGGATAATCTAAACAGGTATATCTTACACAAAGGTATGCTTGTTTTTTTGTGCAAAAAGAAAAAGCC
>JAVXNK010000037.1:0-6472 GCA_036645835.1 Angelakisella sp.
GCCGAAGATAGTTGGCGGGTAACTGCCTGTGAAAATAGGTCTTCGCCGGCACAAACAGAACGAAAAGAGTCATTCGTTTGAATGGCTCTTCGTTCCTTTGAAAAGCTTGCTATTAAAGCTGGTTTTTCTTGTTTCTACTAGTGGCCAGAAATATCTCGCCACGCCTACCCATTTTCTGCTGATCTCCCGAGACTTTAGGTCCGTTGCCCACCCAAGGGAAAACGCCGCATTGCGGCTAACCAATAGATACGCTCTCCAAGACCAAGCATCCATAACCGTGTATAGCCGGTGTTTATTACGATGAGGCCCCACCTGTTCCCATCCCGAACACAGAAGTTAAGCTCATCAGTGCCGAAGATAGTTGGCGGGTAACTGCCTGTGAAAATAGGTCTTCGCCGGCACAAACACAAAAAGTCGTCCCAACAGGGGCGGCTTTTTTTATTGCAACACCGGCAGCGGACAAAAAAACCGCCATACGTTACAGCGGTTTTCAGTGTATATTTGTGGACTTTGGGATTACTTATGGTTGTTCAGCATCAGTGCCTTGGCCAGCTTGTGGCCCTCTGTGTTGCTTACCAGCACCAGTATGGTATCTCCCGGGGAAAGGCAGGTTTTACCGCGGGGAATAATCAGCTCGCCCTGGCGGGTAATAGAGATAATGACCGACTCTTCCGGCAGGCGGATATCGCTGATGCGCACACCGTCCAAGGGGGTATCCTGGGGTAGGGTAATTTCACTGATAGTGGCCTTGCCTTGGTTCAGTGCCATAACCTGACGGATAGAGGCGATGTCTACCTCACGCTCCAGCTGGCGGGCAATGCTGTCAGTGCTGGAAATGGGAATATCTACACCCAGGCGGCGCATAACCTGCAGGTTCTTAGGATTGTTTACACGTGCTACCGTCTTTTTTATGCCAAACATCCGCTTGGCCAGCTGGCAGGCAATGAGGTTTGCCTCATCCGAACCGGTAACGGTAACAAAGCTCTGTGCTTCGCTTGTCCCGGCAGCTTCCAGGCAGTCGATGGTGCTGCCGTCGCCATAGATGCTGGTGACGCCAAGTTCGTCCGCTATGCGGCTGCAAAGCTCATGGTCGCTCTCAATGACTACGGGTGTATGCCCGTGCTCCAACAGCGTCTTGGTTAGATAGTAGCCTACCTTACCTGCGCCTACAACGATTACCTTCATATCTGAATCCGTTCCTTTCATTCTGTAAGCCTTACAGCTACTATACCATTTTTGCAAATATCAGCTGGTCACCCTGCTGCAAGCAGTACTCGGCACCTGTATCTCGCAGAATCATGGAACCATCCTTCTGCTGAACGCCGATAATGGTTTCGGTGGAATCATGATCCACATCTGCTATGGGAACGCCATAATAGGCCTTGGGAACTGGCAGGCTGTCAATGCTCAGTGCAGTGGAGCCGAAGACAAACTGACGGGTGGGTATATCGGACTGGCTGCTGATAATACGCTCGATGATATCCACGGTGAGAGCGGTAGGGGAGATGGTGTGTAGTCCAAACTGGGCAAACACATCCTTACGCTGGGGGTCATATATTCTGGTAAGTACCTTGGGAACGTTGAAAAATTCCTTGGCAAGCTGGGATACCATTACATTGGTGTTGTCATCATCGGTAACAGCCGCAACAAAGTCGCAGCCTTCTATGCCTGCCTTCTGCAACGTATCCAAATCGATGGGGACACCGGTAACGGCAAAGCCGGTAAATCCGTCGTCCAGACGGGAGAAGCTGTCCCTGTGGTTATCTACCACAGCAACGTCATGCCCTTTTTTGTACAGGGAATTGGCAAGTCCTGCGCCAACCTTACCGCAGCCGATAATCAGTATATTCATAGCTACCCCCAAAATTCCATATAATTCTATCACTTTATTGCCTAAAACAAAAAACCTCCGCTTGCACGGAGGCTTTGTTTCTTCACCTGTTTCTGCCTCTGTTAGACAGCACGCTCAACCTTACCAGAACGCATACAACGGGTGCAGGCGTAGATGTGGCAAGGAGATCCGTTAACAACAGCCTTTACACGCCGCACGTTGGGCTTCCAGGTTCTGTTAGATCTTCTATGGGAATGGGAAACCTTAATACCAAAGGTAACGCCCTTTCCGCAGATGTCGCATTTAGCCATGAGTCTGCACCTCCTTAAAGTTTACTGTATAGGGCTAGCCTCGAGAGCAGCCCCTCGGCGCAAGCCGATAACATTAGTATAGTAACAGTTTTCGCGGGAAAAAGCAAGTCTTTTTTCTATTTTACCTATAATTTTCTTACAGAATGTTCACATCGTCCATCCGTAAAACCTTGTAATTGGGAGTACTACCAAGTATAATAGAGTATAACATGAAAAAAACAGTCTTTTAGGAGTTGATAGCAAGCGTGTCCATCTTTAATATGTCAGGGGCTTTCGACCTGCTGGTGCGGGCCATTGTCCTTTTTACCGCTATACCCGTTCACGAGTCCGCCCACGCTCTGGTGGCATCAAAACTAGGGGATCCCACCGCCAAAAATTTGGGGCGCATTACCCTAAATCCCTTTGTGCATCTGGATCTTTTTGGTTCACTCATGCTGCTGCTTACAGGTTTCGGTTGGGCCAAGCCTGTGCCGGTAGTAACCCGTAACTTTAAAAATGTCAAACGGGATATGGCAATCACCTCATTGGCGGG
The DNA here is from genome assembly GCA_036645835.1 of Angelakisella sp. Taxonomy (GTDB): domain Bacteria; phylum Bacillota; class Clostridia; order Oscillospirales; family Ruminococcaceae; genus Angelakisella. The sequence goes on from JAVXNK010000037.1 coordinate 2,675, forward strand.
CCCTATCTCCAATGTACTTATGTCCCTTTTGGTCATGATTATACTAAAATTAATGCTATTAGTTGGTGGAGTACAGTTTCTTTCCGGTGAAACCGCCGCTGCGCTGGTGCAGATTTTTTTCACCATGATTAGCATCAATGTGGGCTTAGCGGTCTTTAACCTGCTTCCCATACCGCCGCTGGATGGCTCCCGACTGCTGACAGCTCTGCTGCCTACCCGCATCTACTTTACCGTTATGCGGTATGAACGATACATTATGATGGGGTTGTTCCTACTGCTCTTTACCGGTGTGCTGTCACTGCCGCTGGGTGCTATCTCCAGCACGCTGCTGCGGGGAATGGATATCCTTACAGGCTTTATGGGACGCATCTGGTAAGCATAGCAAACTGCCATAGAAAAAACGTTTGAAAGGGAGGACCTTGCCGTCATGGATAAGCTTTCTTTTAATGTTAATAACGGCGAATACGAGGGCCCTCTCGACCTGATACTGCACCTCATTTCCAAGCATCAGCTAAACATTATGGACATTAACATATCGGGGCTGCTGGAACAGTACATGGAACAGATACGCTTTTGGCAGCAGAACGACCTGGAGGTAGCCAGCGAATTTTTAGAGATGGCCTCCCGTCTGGTGCACATAAAAACGGTGGGACTGCTCCCCAAGTACAAGGAGGAGGAGGACCAGGCCAAGGCTGAACTGATGGGACAACTGCTGGAATACCAGGCCTGCAAACAGGCAGCCATGCTTCTGGCGGCAAGGAACGAGGGCTTTGGGGCCTTTGTGCGGCCACCGGAAGAGATACCTGCCGACCTTACCTACACCCGTAGGCACCCCATTGAGCAGCTTACACACAGCTACTGGCAGGCCATTGGCAAGGGCAAGCGAAAGCTGCCTCCCCAGTCGGAGATATTTTCCCCCTTGGTGGCACGGCCCTTTGTGTCGGTATCCTCCAAAATCGTATCTTTGCTTCGGCGGTTTTATAAAAATACCAGTACCGGCTTTACCAGCCTCTTTACCGAAAGCAAAAGCCGCAGTGAAATGGTAGCCACCTTTCTGGCAGTGCTGGAGCTTATGAAGGCCAAGCGCATAGCCCTGCACGACGAAGACGACAGGGTAGAGTTTTTAGGTCGAAACAGAGCATTACAAGAAAAACAGACAGAAAGCGGGATAGCAGGGGCAGACTAAAGGTAACCTCTATTCTGCAGATTTTCTCTTATCATTCCTTTGCTTTGCATGATAAGGGACAGGTTCAGGAATTACTACTTTTTGCTGATGCAAAGCGGCGGAATGGAGCATGATATTGAAACTGACAGAACGACAAAAGGAAATGTTTGCAGTGCTGTTTGCAGCGGGAGAGCCTATGGAGATTACCCGGCTTGCAGAGGCACTGGATATACGCACGGTGGAGATAGAGGACTGTGCAGAGTGCATTGCTGCGGAGCTGACAGCCACAGGCTTGCCCCTGGAGCTGCGTCGGCTGGAAAGCAGCTATCAGCTCTGTACCGCCACCACCTATGCACCGGTCATTCGCAAGGCGCTGGAGATTAAACGAAATATTCCTCTTTCGGCAGCAGCCATGGAGGTACTGGCTATTATCGCCTACAACCAGCCCGTGAGCAGAAGCTTTCTGGAGCAGGTGCGGGGGGTGGATAGCTCCTCGGTGGTTACCTCGCTGGTGGAAAAGGGACTGATAGAGGAAGCGGGAAGGATGGACCTGCCCGGCAGACCCATTGCCTACCGCACGACATCCAACTTCCTGCGCTGCTTCGGGTTGGCGGGGCTGGACCAGCTCCCCGAAATTGAAGAGGATCAGGAAACGGATGCATCCCAAGAGCCGGAGGAACAGCTGAGTTTTCAGGCATGACAAGTGGAACAACACCTGGTGACAGAAGAAGCCGAAGCAGAAGCGGCGGGTAATAAGGCTATATGGACGAAATGTAAGCCGCTGATGGCACTAGGTTACAGGAGGTGTACGGTTGTTGAAGTGGATACTGTGGGCACTGCTCCTGCTGCTGGTACTGCTCCTATTCTGCAAGGTTCGGGTGGAACTGCTCTATCTGGATGGGACGCTGACGGTAAGGGTGCGGATACTGCACCTGCTGCGGTTTTTGGTTTATCCTGTAAAGCCTAAAAAGCCCAGAGCCAAAAAGGCGGAAAAGAAACCTAAGAAGCCGAAGAAGGAAAAGCCGCCCAAAGAGGAAACACCCAAGAAGAAGGGTTCCATGCTGCTGGGGGACATTGTACAGACCCTGAATGACCTTCTGCCGCTACTAGGCAGAAGCATTGACTACTGGCTGCGCCACTTTACCATTAACCGTTGCAGGGTGCGGGCAGTGGTGCATAGGGAGGATGCTGCCGAAACCGGCTTGGAGTGCGGAAAGCTAAACGCTATCTGCTATACCCTGTACGCATGGTGCCGTAGCCGCATACGAATAAAGACCTTTAGCCTGAATATTGTACCCAACTTTGTAAACGACGAGGAACCGCTGAATGTGGAGCTGCATATAAGCACATCGCCCGCTGCACTGCTTTGGGGGATGCTGCTCTTCCTGGCGCGAGGCGGCAGGGCAATTTTAAAGGGCCCCATGGGAGCCGGTATTCTGAAAAAGCAGCCTAAGGCTGCTCAGCATAAAAAGAGAAAAAAGGCCGACAACAATCATAAAAAGGACGGTGTATGATAATGGCACAGACCCCTATTGGTGAACTAACCGACAATTCTATGAAGAACCTGAAAACATTAATCGACTCAAACTCGGTCATAGGTACCCCTATAACCTCTGCGGATGGCACGGTCATTCTGCCCGTGTCCAAGGTGTCCTTTGGCTTTGCATCCGGCGGCGGCGACGTTCCCTCATCCCAGAAGGAACTGTTTGGCGGCGGTAGCGGCGGAGGTGTCACCATTACGCCTATGGGCTTTTTGGTTATCCGTGACGGCGATGTAAAGCTGTTACAGCTACAGTCCTTTAGCAACACTGCCGACCGTGTGGTAGGCATGGTGCCCGATGTTATGGACAAGGTAAATGGTATTATTAGCGGCTTTGGTAAAAAGAACGAGGAACCGGCGGCCGCCACTCCCGCAGCACCCACCGCTGCACAATAAACAAAGTGACAGACATAAAAAGAGCAGCTGAGGTTTTCACCTGAGCTGCTCTTTTTTTATGGAATATTACTTCTTAGCTCTGAGGACAGTGTGGCTTAAAAAGCTGTGCTAGACTGCCCCGCCCAATAATGACATAGTCGGGCAGCATGGCAATATCGGGGGGCAGACGAAACTGATACTCTGCCACGCCTGTTTCATAGAAGGGGTTTAGTGCCCGCCGTAGCAGGCCGTCCGCCACGTATTTATCCGCACCTTCCAGTGCTAGTATTTCACAGGGCTCACCCTCGTCCTCCGGCTCCGATACAACACAGAAGCCTGCCAGGTCATTTTTTTCTGCCGCAACATAACCCCAAACCATTCCTGCGGCGGTTAGCCCCAGCTGGTCGCAGAGGGGCAAAAGCACCTCATGGGGCATGGGAAGTATTGTCACCACGGATTATCCCCTGCCTTTTCCCTTATAATCGGACTTACCCTTATATGCGGGTTTGCCCCCGAAGTCAGATTTTCCTTTGTACGCAGGCTTTGCACCGGACTCGGACTTACCCTTGTATGCAGGTTTGCCGCCAAAGTCAGACTTGCCTTTGTATGCAGGTTTGTCACCAAACTCGGACTTGCCCTTGTATGCGGGCTTATCTCCGAAGTTGGATTTACCTTTGTATGCGGGTTTGTCACCAAACTCGGACTTGCCCTTGTATGC
>JAVXNK010000037.1:6572-13194 GCA_036645835.1 Angelakisella sp.
CCGAAGTTGGACTTACCCTTGTATCCGGAAGGTTCGTCTCTGTCCGAGGAGGTTGTAGATGCAGGCTTGCCGTCCTTGTAACCGCCCTTGAAGCTGTAGTCATCCACATAGGCACTCTTGTGGTTGGGAGTACCCTTGTAGTCCTTCTTCTGTGCACGGGGGTCAATCTTACGCTCGGTCTGCCCACGTCCGCCCTTATCCTTGCCTACAAAGCCATCCTTTCGGCGGGGCCCGCCACGGCGGCTGTCACGGCCAAAGCTTCCCACCTTCTCCGGTTTGCCGTCGGAGGGAATAGGTAGCTGCTGGTCGGAAGGACGTCCTGCATTGCGTAGAGCGATAACCTCGCTCTTTTTCAGTTCGCGCCATTCGCCGGGCTGAAGCATCCCCAGCTTCTGGGGGCCAACGGAAATACGCTTCAGACGGGCAACCTCCAGGCCAATGGCCTCACACATGCGACGAACCTGACGGTTTTTGCCTTCGCTGATGGTAATCTGGATAACCACACGGCCCGCCTGTTTCTCAATAATGTGCACCTGTGCAGGCTGGGTGATGATACCCTCGCCGATATCCACACCGGCAGCCAGACGTGCAGCCTGCTCGTCGGTAATGTCGGGACGCACAGTCAGGCGGTAGGTTTTGGATACATGGTTGCCAGGATGCATAATCAGGTTTGCAAACTGCCCGTCGTTGGTAAGCAGCAGCAGTCCCTCAGTGTTCTTATCCAGACGACCGATGGGATATACCCGCTCCTTTACATCCTCGGTAAGCTCGGTAACGCACCGCCTGCCCAGCTCATCACTGGTGGTGGTAACATAACCACGGGGCTTGTTCAGCATAATATAGATGTTCTCTTTTTTACGGGCGATGGCAACACGCTTGCCATCAATGGCAATGATATCTTTGGCGATGTTTACCGGCTGCCCGATGGTTGCCCGATGTCCGTTCACGGTTATCCGGCCGGCCTTGATATATTCTTCGGTTTTACGTCGGGAAAGGATGCCGCCGTCTCCCAACGCCTTTTGGATTCGCTGTTCCTGTGCCATATTGTGTTCTCCTTGCTTTTTTTCGTATCTCTTGGCGGCTGGATGGGAATATCCTCGGCCGCCATCAGGTTACATTCTCCCAGTATTTCATTATCTATATAATATACTATCTTGCCCAGTATGTCACCCTTTTTTATTGGTGCATAGGCAAAATAAGGTGCAAAAACTTCACTTTTTGAATCTTTTCCACGTCCACCTATGAGTACGGTGGAAAAGTTGCGCTCCGGAACAGCCAAAACAGCGGGAGAAGTGCCGCCGGTAACAGGAAGACGGAGGTTAGTAGGGGCGGGAATTTCCTGACGGGATACCATGGGAAAGTATCGCTCATAAAGGGTCTGATGTACGTTCCAGTCGTCCCCGCAGTTGAGGGTGACGGTAATAAGCGTTACATCCTCCTTGCGGGCGGCAGAAACCAGACACCGCCCCGACTCCCGTGTAAAGCCCGTTTTTATGCCAATGGCGGGCGGGTAGATGTTCAGCAGGCGGTTGTGATTGTACAGGCTACGGTCGTATGCTGGGTTGCCAAAGTGCAGGGAAAGGCGTTTGGCAGAGCACATCTCCAAAAAGGTGGGGTTGCGCAGCGCTTCGGCAGCAAGCAGCGCCATGTCATAGGCGGTGGAGTAGTGCTCCTCCGCATCCAGCCCCGAGGGGGTCACAAAGCTGCTGTTTTTCATGCCGATATCCGCTGCACGCTTATTCATAAGTACCGCAAATTCGGGAATACTGCCTGCAATGTGTACTGCGGCGGCATTGGCGGCATCGTTGCCGCTGGCGGTAAGCATCCCGCCCGCCAGTGCCCGCAGGGTAACGGTATCCCCTTTTACAAGGCCCATGGAGCTTCCCTCCACCTGTATGGCGTCACTGTCCACCAGAAAGGGAATATCTATGTTACCCTCTTCTAGAGCAAGCAGGGCGGTCAGTATCTTGGTGGTGCTGGCCATGGGCAGACGCTTTTGACTGTTCTGGGCAAACAGCACTGTGCCGGTCTCCGCTTCCATAACCACCGCGGCAGCAGCCCCCACACCGTAGGGTGTGCCGGTTACCAAACATTCTCCGCCACCTGCTCCCACAGCTGGCAGCACCAGTAAAAGGCAGGCAGTTGCCACAGCTAAGAATTTTTTCGTCCAGGCCATAAACTACTCCATTCCGCCGTTTCGCGTCGGCACAAACTGTTGTATACCTTTACCCCTACCACGCGAAACAAAGGAATAATAGGAGCATTTTTTGCCCATAGGGGCGGGAGCGGTAAAACAGGGCATATAGCCCTGCATATCATGCCACGTATAACCCATAGCTTAAAAGGTGTGTTTAAGCTGCATCCCTCATCTGCGGCATACTGCTAAAAGCTTATGCGCAAAAGCGGGAAGTCATGTAATAGATACTTGCATATTTTTTATTTTTACGCTACAATAGCGTAGACCGTAAGAGAGTAAGAGAAAAACGGAGGACGAATATGAACATGAACTACCTACTGGCTATATTAGCGGGCTACCTGCTAGGCAGCATCAGCTTTGGCGTTATTACTTCAAAACTTATCCATAAGGATGATATCCGCCACCACGGCAGCGGCAATGCCGGCATGACCAATGCCCTGCGTACCTACGGCGGGAAAACTGCTGTGCTGGTGTTCGTGGGAGATTTCTTCAAGGGTTCACTGGCTGTTTGGCTGGGCGGACTGCTTTCCGGTGGTGACCGCATTGGTTGTCTGTTGGCAGCGCTCTTTGTGGTAATAGGCCACCTGTTTCCCATCTTTTTCGGCTTCCGGGGCGGCAAGGGTGTTGCCACCGCAGCAGGAGCTATACTGGTGCTTAGTCCCACTGTGCTCTGCATCCTGCTGGTTCCCTTTGTGCTCATTATCTTCACCACCCGCTATATGTCGCTGGCTGCCATTACCGTGGGTGTACTGTTTCCCATTGTCACAGGCATCTACCGGTGGTTTGTACCATCTGTAGCCGGCCTATACTACTGGGAGCTGGGCACTGCACTGCTTATAGGAGGCTTGGTGGTATTTATGCACCGTGCCAACATTGGCAGACTGCTGAAGGGTACCGAAAGCAAGCTGGGCCAAAAGGCTAAAAAATAAAACTGCTTGACAACTGTGCCGGATGGCGCTATAATAATAAAGCTGTTCTTTCCATAGACAGCAGGTGCTTTTCGTAATGAAAGCATAATGGCATTAGCCGCCTGCCGAGGACAAGACGTGTAAATCAATTTTTACGCTCTTTCCACGGATTGTTGGAAGGGGCGTTATCTATTTTTTTGGGAGGTGAACCAATTTGGCAAGCGAGAAAATTATCAAAGCAAAACAGGAGCAGGTAGCGGAGCTTAAGGAGAAAATGGAAAATGCTGTTGCCGGTGTAATCGTTGATTACAAGGGTATTAGCGTTCTAAATGACACTAAGCTGCGTAAAGAGCTGCGTGAAGCCGGAGTGGAGTATACCGTTATCAAGAACAACATTCTTGGACGTGCTGCCGTTGAGGCAGGTTACGCTGAAATGACCGGTGTTCTGGTAGGTACCACTGCATTCGCAATCTCCAAGACTGATCCCATTGCAGCAGCAAAGATCCTCAACAAGTATGCTGAGGGCTCCAAGGGTAAGTACACCATCAAGGGTGGATTTATGGAGGGCAAGGTTCTGGACGCTAAGGGTGTCGAGAGTCTGGCTAAGCTGCCTGGCAAGACCGAGCTGCTTACTATGCTGTGCATAGCACTGAACGGCAACATTAGAGGTCTGGCCGCAGCACTGAACGCTGTCGCAGAGCAGAAGGCTGAGGAGCAGCCTGCATAAGTAAACCCATATGGGTTTCTTGTTGCAAAGCTTCAAGCACACAAATAAATTTGTTTTAAAGAAAAATAGGAGGTAAATAGTTATGGCTTCTGAGAAAATCATTAAATTTGTTGAAGAGGTAAAGACCCTGACCGTTCTCGAGCTTGCTGAGCTCGTAAAGGCTATTGAGGAGGAGTTTGGTGTTTCCGCTGCTGCTCCCGTTATGGTAGCCGCTGCTGGCCCCACTGCTGCTGAGGCTGAAGAGAAGTCTGAGTTTGACGTTATCCTGGTAGAGGCTGGCGCAAACAAGATGGCTGTTATCAAGCTGGTTAAGGAAGTTACCGGCCTGGGCCTGAAGGAAGCTAAGGACGTTGTTGACAACGCTCCCAAGCCCGTTAAGGAAGCAGCATCTAAGGCTGATGCCGAAGAGCTGAAGAAGAAGCTGGAAGAAGCCGGCGCAAAGGTAGAGCTCAAGTAAGTAATACCACACACAAAAGTAAGGGCGTATGCGGGTTTCCGCATACGCCCTTTTTGCGCTTTATTTACAGCACCACAGCCGTTTTCATCATTTTTGCAATTCGTTTCCTAAGCAGCGGCAAAGCATCCAGCGTGGGGTCGTTTTCCAACAGGCCGGCGGCTTCGGTACGGGTTTGCTCCAGTACTTCTATGTCCTGGCTCAGGTTTGCCACCCGCAGCTGTGGTAGACCGCTTTGGCGCATGCCGAAAAAGTCGCCGGGGCCACGGGTAGCCAGGTCGTACTCGGCAATGGCAAAGCCATCGGTGGTTTTACACAGGGTGTGAAGCCTGTCCAGTGTTTCGGGGTTTTTGCTGTCGGTAAGAAGAATACAGGTGGACTGGTGACTGCCGCGCCCCACCCGTCCCCGCAGCTGATGCAGCTGGCTGAGTCCAAAGCTTTCGGCGTTTTCTATCATCATAATGACAGCGGAGGGTACGTCGATGCCCACCTCGATAACAGTAGTAGCAACCAGTAAATCCAGCTGACCTGCCGCAAAGGCTGCCATAACAGCGTCCTTGTCCTTTGCTTTCATCTTTCCATGGAGCAGCCCCAGGCGGTAGTCCTTAAAAGGCCCGGTGGTTAGCTGGGACATCCACTGTTCTGCCGCCTTACGGTTCGAGTCGGGCAGCTCCTCGTCCTCCTCCACCAGCGGGCAGACAATGAAGCCTTGTAGCCCCTTGTCCAGATGTTTTTTAATATACCCAAAGGCGCGGTTGCGTTTTCCGCTGTCAATGAGGTAGGTTTCTATGGGCTGTCGGCCCTTTGGAAGCTCCCGTATTACCGAAAGCTCCATATCTCCGTAGATAATAAGGCCAAGGGTTCGGGGAATGGGTGTGGCGGACATAACCAAGGTATGGGTCTCCCGCCCCTTCTGAGACAGGGACATACGCTGTGCCACTCCGAAGCGGTGCTGTTCATCGGTAACCACCAGCCCCAGCCGTTGCCACACGGTGTCGGCTGTAATGAGGGCATGGGTGCCTATGCAAAGGTCCAGTTCTCCGGCGGCAAGTGCAGCTTTCACCAGCCGTTTTTCCTTTTGCGGCAGGGAGCCTGTCAGCAGCCCTACACGCATGCCCAGAGAGGCCAGCAGGGGAGATAGGGTACGGTAGTGCTGCTCTGCCAAAAGCTCTGTGGGGGCCATTATGGCCGAGCTAAAGCCATTCAGGTGGGCGAAGTAGCAACAGGCAGCGGCAACCATGGTCTTTCCGCTGCCTACATCCCCCTGCACCAGACGGTTCATGGGCAGGCCGCTGCACATATCGGCAAGGCTGTCCAAAATGGATGCCTGTTGCCCGCCCGTCAGGGAGAAGGGCAGTGCTGCGAAAAAGGGCTCAATGCTTTTTTGTGCCATAGGCGTAACCCGTATAACCTCACGGCCGCGGCGCATACTACTGAGGCCCAGTGCCAGGCAGAGCAGTTCTTCGAAGATAAGACGGCGGCGGGCAGCAGACAGTGCGGCTTCGTTTTCCGGCTGATGCACAGTGCGAAGCGCTTCATCTAAGGAAGGTAGGCCATAGCGACGGATAGTGGTTTCCGGCAGCGGTTCGGGCAGTGTCCCCAGCTGCGCCAGTGCCGAAGACACATTGGTGGCGACAGCCCGTGAGGTAAGCCCTTTGGTTAGAGGGTAGATAGGTAGTAAACCACAGCTGGTTATAGGGTGCACAGCGGGGGAGAGCAGCTCCTTACGCAGCAGCGTTCCGCCCACCCTGCCATAGAAGAGGTATTCCTCCCCAACCTTTAGGGCAGCTACGGTAAATTTGGCATTGTAGAAGGTGACGGTCATACGGTCATTGCCGTCTACCAGCTGCACCTTCCAGATGGAAAGCCCCTTGCGGATGCGTTGCTCACCGCTTTTGGCGGAAACAATGCCCGCAACAGCGGCAGTTTCCCCTACAGGTGCTGTAGCGATGGTACAAGGGTTGCGGAGATCCAGATAGTTGCGGGGGAGATGATAGAGCAGATCTTCCACGGTAAACAGCCCCATGTGGTTATATAGTTTCATGCGGGCTTCACCCACACCCTTCACATAGCGAATGTCGCTGTCAAATGTCATGCTCTCACCTCCATTTATAAGAACATTATAGAACAAAGGGGCAGTTTTGTCATGGGAAAGATGGCGAAAGCAGGAAAAATATTTGCATCTGACATGGAATTAGGGATAAAAGGAAAAAAGTAATTGACAAAGAGCGTCATGATTGGTATAATAATTTAGCGTCTTATAAGACGAGCCATTAGCTCAGCTGGCAGAGCATTTGACTTTTAATCAAAGGGTCCGGAGTTCGAGCCTCCGATGG
>JAVXNK010000038.1:0-12586 GCA_036645835.1 Angelakisella sp.
TATTTGGCTACGAACCAAAGGGTCGGGGGTTCGAGTCCCTCCAAGCGCGCCAAAAGAAACGTTGTACCATACGGTACAACGTTTCTTTTTTTATGTATTTTTAAGAGTGCTACACCAAATAGTGTAGCACGAGAGAGATAAATACGGTTACGGTGGAAAGAACCTTGTTGCAATTCCAAATTCTATCACCGCCAAAACATTGGAAGGGGTAGAAGGGAAGTGAATAGTAAAGCAGAAGAAGTGCCCCTATGGAGATCAGTGTCTCCCCAAATGCCCACTGTCCTCGAAAGACTATGGCGACTATCACCAGCAGTAGTATTGCCAGCCAATGTCCCAGTCCTTCCAGCCCCATGGCACGCCGAAATTCCGGGGTGTGTTCGTATTCACGCGGATAAAACCGACCGACAATGGGAAATATGCCACCCATAGCGGTAATGATTAACGATACCAGCAGCCCACCTATGGCAACACGAAAATCCCATCTTCTTGGTGAACACAGGGTCGCAAGCCATCCCCCCAACACCGATGTCAGAAGCCCCAAGCTCAGTGCACAGGCGGTTATGCCAAGCTGCGGTAGGCTTACCCTCAACAGTCCCGGCAGCAGTATTAGTACATTCAGGAACAAAAAGAGCCCCAGCTGCCCCAAGGGAGCGCTGTTCTTTTGGGGTACAGTAGCCCACATATGAAACCCTGTGCAAACAGCCAACGTGCTATCAAACCACAGCCGCACTGCTGCAATAAACCCGTATAAGCGGAGCATTTCTAAAAAGCCTACCACATAGTAGCCGTTGTTTTGAAATAGCTTCCAGGAAGCTACATTGTCGTCCTTTACAATAGCAGTTACAGTTTCGCAGCCCTCTTTTTTTAGGAGGTCCGTTACCTCACGATAAAGCCTGCTGCCTATGCCTTGGCCTTCAAAGCCTTTTCTGACATAGGCCGTTTCCACGTGGCCCACCTTCTGTCCGCCTTTGGCGCTGAAAATTCTATAGGAAGCCATGCCTACTATCTGCTCATCTACAGTGGCCAGAAGTGCGGCAGTGGGCTTGGAAAACGTCAAACATTCTACGGGTTCAAAGCTGGCTAAGCCAATGTCCCGGGCCAGTTTGGCCTCGTCCTTTGCCATTTCACGAATGATAATGACCATAAAGGGTAATCCTCCTTGATGTCGGGTGCTGATGAATTAGGAGTAATGATTTTGGACTGCTTTGATAACCGCTATTATATTTTTTTGTCTTTACTAGGCTTAGCCTTTTCCGCAAGTTTGGTGCGGTTGCCGTTTTCATCTTCCAGTATTACACTGTCCAGCTGATTCTTTAGGTTTTGACGGTAGCCTGCAATATACTCCTGCCTAAGTGCTTGTTGTTCGGCAGTTTCTTTTTCGGTAAGTCCTGTTTCACGGGACTTGCGTGCCAGCTCGTTGATACGGTCTAGCTTTGGTTGTTCCATAAAATATTTGCTCTCTTTCATTACTAGTTTATTCTGCAGCTGCCATTTACGGCAACTATCGTCACCTATCATACTACTTCTGTTTCTTTTCGTCAAAGGGTAGCTTTACCTAATATAAGGGCTGTTTCCGGTGTGAAAATATGTAAAATTTAAGGACGCCGGAAACTACGGAATTGCAACATTCTATCATCGCCAAAAACATAGCAGAAGACAGGGACAAATGGTATAAAACATAGTGATTATAGTGAATAAAGATGCCTGTGTCAATAAGACTTTGTTGAGGTAGAGCAGAAAATTTTACAAGTGTTCAGGATGATACAAACACAAGGGTAATCTTATGTAGCAAAGACGGTGTAAAACTGGCTCTAAGTAAGCAAACCAGTTTCACACCGCCAATGACTAACTAAAGCTTACTTCTTCTGATAGCTCTTGCAGAAATGAGGGGTTGCAACTGCATCTGCACTTGTCTTTTCGTGAGTTACTTCGATTTTTACAAGATCACATTTGTTAGCACTGATGTTATGAACGCATTCGTTTACGTTACAGGATACTCCCGTATTTTCCATAAAGTCACCTCCTTAATTTGATTTTAGTAGTATTTGCAGAGCGGCGTCATATTACTTATTCATAGTTGTAAAATATTTTGTATTTGTTTGTATCGTTTGTAAAACCAATTATAATAGCATAGTGGTACGCCATAGCATGATGCGTACGAAAACAGGAGCATTGGGCATATATAGGCCAAATAACCGCTTAGATATTGCTTCTAAGCGGTTATTTGGATTTGTTTGACAACTATTTCACCATAACCTATAATAAAGCTGCAAATAAAACAAAATTTGGGAACAAGTTTATTGGGAAAGGGAGGGTGATGGCATGAGCAAGCGAAAGCCTACAAATTCCAGACTGACCACCGTGTTTTACCGGAACTTTTTTCTGCTAATTGTGGTACCGCTGCTACTTGTGATTGTTGCCGCGCTGTCGGTGCTGCGTAGTATGATGCTGGGTGCCGCCAATGAAAAAATTACGCTGGCGCAGGACAATGTGGTTTCTACCCTGACTGCGGACATTAACGCTGCCACCCTAAAAATGTCCCATTTCCTCAATAGCAATGAGGGACGTGCGCTGGAGCTGGCCTCAAAAATAGTTTCCAGCACCGGTGTCAAAAAGCATGAGTATACTACCCAGCTCAAGGAGCTTTACAACTTTGCAGTGACACCCAGCTCCGATATTATTGCCATTCATTTTTATTCCCGTGGGGGAGATATTCAGTACCTAAAGGACGGACTGGCAATTCCGCTAAAGGAGCTGCGCAACCAGCGATTCTACAGCGAGGCAATGAACGACCCTGACCAAACCCATGTGGGCAGTATCCCCTCCAGCATTACCTACATGGATAGGATTACCGATAAATCGAGGATGGCACTTGCGGTGGCATTCGCCCCTAAAAAGAGCGACATTACCGGGCTTATAGAGATGGTGTGCATGTACACCTACACCCACGTAAACGTTACAATACAGGAATACAGCAAGGATGTGGGTCAGGGTCAGATGTGCCTGGTGGACAGCCTTGGCAGTATGCTGATACCGCCCCGGCGGGGCTATACCGACTATACCATTCCCCAGCCCCTTTACACCGCACGGTCGGGCAATTACGAATACGACACCGACGGTCAGCAGCTACAGTATGTAGTCTCCGAAATACCGGGTACCGACTGGCGGTTGGTCAGTGCAGTGGATAACCGGGTGCTGCTGCAAGATTTTAACCGCATTGCGGGCATGATTATCGGTGCCAGCATTGTGTTGTTTGCACTGTTTTTTGGCTTTTCCATCCTCTTTTTACAAAACATTATCCGTCCGGTGAATGCCCTTATCGGCGCAATGCAGCAGGTGGAGCAGGGTGATTTGGACACCTCACTGCCACCCTCGGGACAGGAGGAAATGCAAAACCTAACCCGTTCCTTTAATGGTATGATTCGCCAGACCAAAAGCCTGCTACTTTCCAATGAGGAGCAACAGCAGCAGCGGCACAATGCGGAAATGCAGGCTTTGCAAAGCCAGATTAACCCGCACTTTTTAGTAAATACGCTGGGTAGTATTCGCTTTATGGCTATGGTCGCCAAGTTTGATAGCATTAAGAATATGGCTGAGGCGCTTATGAATATCCTTTCCGCCAGCTTTCGCCAGTCCACCAGCCTGTATACGGTGGGGAAGGAGCTGGAGATGCTGGAAAGCTATATCTACCTAATGAAGATTCGATACGCCGAGAACTTTGATGTGGAATACAAGATTGATGACAGCTGCCGCAACTGTTTGATTCCACGGCTGGTACTGCAACCCATTATGGAAAACGCCATTGTCCATGGGTTCGAGGACAGGGAGGACATGGGGCATATTTTGGTAGAGGCAGTTCGCAGTGGAGATATTGTTACCATTACCATCTCGGACGATGGACAGGGGATGACACAAAAGCGTCTGGCAAAGGTGCTCACTGCGGGAATAGGTGTTTCCAATGTGCAGAAGCGTCTGCAACTGAACTTTGGAGAACCCTATGGCGTAACACTGGAAAGCGTACTGGGTCGGGGTACCTGCGCTACCCTGACCATTCCGGCAAAGGAGGAAGACGATGTACAGCTTATTAATTGTTGATGATGAAACCATTGTCCGCACTACCTTGGCTACCATGGTAAATTGGGAAGCGCTTGGCTTCACCATAGTGGGCAGTGTCCCAACCGGGCGTGCAGCACTAAACCTAATAGAAACGCAGCCGGTGGATGTGGTGCTGACCGATATTAAAATGCCGGTTATGGATGGCCTGATGCTGATGGAACACCTAAGGAAGCTGCCGACACCGCCCGTTTACTATGTGCTTAGCTCCTACAGCGACTTTGATCTGGTGCGCAAGGCGTTCAAGCTGGGGGCGGTGGACTATATTGTTAAGGGTGATATCTCGGCGGTACAGCTGGAGCAGTTGGCCGAGGATATTAAAAAGAACCTGTCCGACCGAGGGGCAGGCGGCCTGCCTAAGGCCAAAGAAACTTCCCCAGCAGGGCAGCTGCTGGACATTGCACTGGGCAACACCGACATTCATTCGCCCCTGCTGCAGCACAGCTACTATCTAGCCTGTCTGGAAATAGACGATTTTCGCAAGGAAAGCCTGCGATTCGGTAAGGATTTGGACGTAAACCTAACGCAGCCGCTTTTACAGTTTGCGGGGCAGATTCCCCGTGTTGCGGCACGCTGTGTACTGACTCCGGTTTCCCCTTCCCGTTACCTACTACTGTACAGCGAGGAAGGGAATACCAGCTACCAAAGCGCGACCTCTATCTGTGTTCAGCTGCAAAAGGTCTGGAAAAACTACATGAACCTGTCGGTAACCGTGGGTGTCAGCAGCCTGGGGAACATCCCGGAAGACTTTCCCCAGCGGCTTCGGGAGGCCGGCAACAACCTGACTCTTAAATATATCTTTGGTCGGAGCGGTGTTTTCGGCCCCGGTGTTGCGGAGCTTTTCTCGGTGGCAGAGGCTCAACGGGAGGCTGCCCGGAGTGAAGCACTGGTAACTGCACTAAAGAGTGCCAGCCCTGCGGCGGTGCCGGAACAGCTACAGCTTTTCTTTGTGGAGTTGTGCAGCGGTACGGTTGCAACAGCACGTACCCGTGCCCTACAGGTAATCTACCACACGGCGCTCATGCTGGCCGATGCAGGGGAAGGGCTATGGGATGTCTTTAACACCGAAAGTGAAACCGATTTTTATCAAAAGATTACACGGCTGGAAACCATGGAGGACATTCAGCACTGGATAACCAACTTTGCCCACTGGGTTACAGACTACTTCCATACTACCAAGACGGCTTCCAACATGGACATTATGGAGAAAGCTAAACGGTTTATAGCAGGAAATTATGCCGACCCGGGTCTTAATCTGGCAGCGGTAGCCAGCTTTGTAGGGCTAAACGAAAAATATTTCTGCACCCGTTTTAATAAGGAAGTGGGGGTCAGCTTTTCAGCCTATCTTACCGATTTGCGTATTTCCATGGCAAAACGGATGATTCTGAAAACCGACCGGAAAATGTACGAAGTGAGCGAGGCAGTGGGCTTTGGCAGCGTGGAGCATTTTACACGGGTTTTTAAGAAACTGACCGGCACCAGCCCCTATGCACTAAAAAAGGTATCTGGATAAAAATCAAACTATATATCAAGAATTTAAACTTTCCTTCATGGTCATCTGCCCTCTCAGATGGTATGATACTACTAGAATCACCGGATAGGAAGAAATCCGGTGAGAAAACAAAATGTTAACAGGAGGGCACACCATGAAAAAGATACTTGCAGCTATACTGAGCCTAGTAATGGCAGCATCGCTGACCACAGGCTGCGGCAGCCCAGCCGCTTCCGACCCTGTCCCTGCTCCCGCACCCGAGAGCTCAGCAGCCCCTTCCGCCGCCCCAGAGGCTGCTCCTGCGGGCACTGTAGACCCTAGCATTAAGGCCACGCTAACCTTTGCAGCATGGGACACTGCAGCCATTGCACTCTACGAATCGCTGGATTTGGAAGGGCGTTTCCAGAAGCTGTATCCCAACGTTACCATTGAAATAGAACAGTCCAAGGATGATTCCGAATACTGGAACAGCATGAAGATACGTTCTTCTGCTAACCAGCTTCCCGACATTATGTACAACAAACCCTTTACACTATCCCGGTTCCAGGACTACCTGTTGGATCTCAGCGACCTGAGCGACGTAGTGGCCGACAATACACTGGCTTCCGGCTATACACTGGACGGAAAGGTACTGGGCATCCCGGAAAAGTCGGTTTCCGACTATGTGTACTACTGGAGCGATATGTTTACCGAAGCTGGTGTGGCTGTTCCCCAGACTTGGGACGAGATGATAGCTGCCAGCAAGAAGCTGCAGGAATACTTTGGTGCTAAGGATAAGGATTATTCCGCCATCGCCATCGGCGGCAAGGACGAGTGGCCCACCTACCCCTTCACCGAGTTTATGCCTGCCCTCATCAGCGGCAACGGCCAGAACTGGAACACCATGGCTACACAGGATGCCCCCTTTGCAGAGGGTACCGACATCAACAAGGCCTTTAATAAGGTTTACAGCCTCTTTACTGCCGGAGTATGCGGCAAGGACCCTCTGGGTATCGGTCACGATCAGGCCGTAGGCCTCTTTGCCCAGAAGAAAGCCAGCATTATCGTTGCCGGCCCCTGGTGTCTTACCAACATTGCAGCAGGTACGGACAGCACCGAAGGTCTGAAAACCTTCTACCTACCCGTTCGCGACAAAACCTCCGATGCCTTTAATATTATTGCACAGGGCGATAACTTTATGGGTGTCACCACCCACAGCAAGAACCCCGAGCTGGCAAAGGAATTTATAAAGTTCTATTTTAGCGATGCATGGTATCCCGATTACATTGCCGCTATCGGCGACGACTCGACCATGAAGAGCTTCCCCAAGGCCAAGGACCCCATTTTGGCAGAGGCCGATAAGGCACAGCCCAAGGCAGTCAGTGTTATGTACGATGGCGGCGGCGACAACTTCTCCGCTATCCAGAGCGAAGTTAAGTTCGACTACAAGAAGCTGGGCGCCCAGATGTTTGTAGAAGGCTTTGACCTAAAAGCAGAGCTTGGCAAGTTGGACACAGCATGGGCAGCTGCACGCAAGACTTTGGGCATTAAATAATCAAGCTTTTGTTAAGGGGCGGGCAGAAGTGCCCGCCCCTTACCTTAACAAAAGCCAAGCAGTCAGAATGGGGGGCTTCCTTTGAACGGCATGAGCACACTAACTCGTAAGCGCAATACCTTTATCTTTGTATCACTGGTAATTCCGGTAATTTTGTTGGTACTGTTTGTGGTCTATCCGACCATCAAGCTATTTGGCATGAGCACTATAAACTGGGACGGCCTGTCCACCCAGAAAACCTTTGTGGGCTTTGGAAACTACATAAAGATGCTGGGCGACCGGGATTTGTGGAAATCACTTTCCAACAATGCGGTTTACTTCTTTGTACATCTGGCGTTTATTCCAGTGGAACTGGCTGTAGCCGTCATGCTGTCCAGCAAAATGCGGGGGGCAAAGTTCTTTAAATCCATGACCTTTCTTCCCTATGTCATTAATGGCGTGGCTATCTCCTACGCCTTTGCGTACTTTTACTCCCCTGTCAACGGCGGCTTTAATGCGGTGCTGTCGATATTGGGGCTGGAAGGCCTTATTCGCAACTGGCTTTCGGACAGTAGCATTGTCAACTATATGCTAACATCAGTTTCTCTCTGGCGGTTTTCCGGCTACCATGTTATACTTTTTATAGCCGCACTCACCAGCGTGTCGGAGGATATTTTGGAGGCGGCTACCATTGACGGAGCCAACGCTTGGCAGAAGTTTCGCTTTATCCAAATTCCCAGCATTCAGCTGGTTATCGACTTTATCCTGTTTGATAATGTCCGGGGTGCACTGCAAGCCTTTGATATTCCGTTTGTAATGACCAACGGCGGGCCGGGCTACGCATCCTCCACCTTCACCCTATATACCATTAATACCGCATTTACCTACAACAACTTCGGTTTGGCCAGTGCCATGGCAGTTGCCATTATGGTGCTCATCGTGGTAGTTTACCTCATTCAAAATGTAGTAATTACGGGATTTCGTAAGCGGGGAATGGGAGGTGACGGGCGATGAAAAACCATTCACTGCTCAGCTCGGTTAAATGGCGGCGGCGCTGCGCCGAAGCCTGCAAGCTACTGGTGGGCATTGGCATCTGTATCATTGTGCTGGCGCCTATTCTCATTACCCTGTTTGCCTCGCTTAAAACCAGGGCTGACATGACCAACACATCACCTTTGCTGCTGCCCGGCATAGATAAAATCACCCTTGACAACTATCGTTCGGTGCTGGGTAACAAAAAATTCTATACAGGCATGAAAAACAGTTTTCTCATCGCCTTTATCAGCATTGTTTTTAATGTTCTTTTTGGTTCTATTACCGCCTACTGTCTGGAACGGTTCAACTTCCGCTTCCGAAAAGCAGTATTTGCTATGTTCTTTTTGGGCATGATGGTACCCACCCTCGTTACCGAAATTGCACGGTTTGGGCTGATTAGCAGTATGGGTCTGTACAACACATTGGGCGCACCCATTATCATCTATGTGGCCTCCGACCTCATGCAGCTCTATATCTACCGCCAGTTTATCAGCAAGATATCGGTGTCACTGGACGAAAGTGCCCTGATAGATGGCTGTGGATACTTCCGCCTGTTCTGGCAGATTATCTTCCCATTGCTGGCTCCCGCCACCGCCACCGTGGTGGTCATCAAGGTAGTCAATATTATCAACGACATGTACATCCCCTATCTGTACATGCCAAGTAACAAGCTCAAGACGCTGACGACCTTCCTCATGCAGTATTCCAGTGCGCAGAAGGGTTCCTGGCAAAGCCTTTCGGCAGCAATTATGTTGGTCATGATTCCTACTGTTTTAATCTATATTTTTGCACAGCGCTATATTATGGATGGACTGGCGGCAGGTGCCGTTAAGGAATAAATTACACAAGGAGAATGGTCTTATGGAATTTTGTATGGATTGGCTAACCGACCCGCAGGTGTTTGCAGTCAACCGACTACCGGCACGTTCCACCTGCCTGCGCACCGACGGAGCAGGCAATAACCTTTCGGTGTGCCTGAATGGCCGCTGGGAGTTCTGTTACTCGACCACCCCGGAGGAAGTTCCAGTGGGTTACCAGTCCCCGGAGTATGACAGCAGCGGGTGGGATACCATTGCCGTTCCCAGCTATATTCAGCTACAGGGAAACTGCAGCAGCGACTGCAATGGGAAGTACGGTACCCCCCACTATGTAAACACCATGTACCCTTGGGACGGCCACGAAAAGCTGGTTCCACCCCAAATTCCACAGGACTACAACCCCGTAGGCTGTTATCGGCGTGGCTTTACGGTGCCGGAGCAGTGGGGGAATGGCCCGGTGCTGTTGCGCTTCGATGGAGTTGAAACAGCGGCAGCGGTCTGGTGCAATGGACAGTTTGTTGGGTACAGCGAGGACAGCTTTACCCCCGCAGAGTTTGACCTTACGGCTTTTATCCGGCAGGGGGAAGAAAACCTGTTGGCCGTAAGCGTATTTCGTTTTACCTCTGCCTCTTGGTTGGAGGATCAGGATTTTTGGCGGTTTTCCGGTATTTTCAGGGATGTAACCCTGGTTACCCACCCGCAAACAACCATGTGGGATATTAAGCTGTCCCCTGTGCTGGAGGACACCCTGACTAGGGGAACACTGACCGCACAGATTGCCCTGCGGGGCGTATCGGCAGGCAGTGTGGTGCTGGAGGTGGAAGGACAACGTACCGAGGCTGCCGTTGCCAATGGTGTTTGTACAGTGTCACTGGATGTGAACAATCCTCGTCTGTGGAGCGCCGAACAGCCAAACCTATATCGGTGCAACCTGGTGCTGTATGACCCACAGGGAGCAGTTTTGGAGCGAGCTGAGCTGTTGGCGGGCTTCCGCCGATTTGAACTGAAGAATGGCCTGATGTTGCTGAACGGCAAGCGGATTGTCTTTCACGGAGTTAACCGACACGAGTGGAACTGCCGCACGGGGCGGGTGGTGTCTTATGAGGATATGGTTGCCGACATTGGGACCATGAAGCGGCACAACATCAATGCAGTGCGCACCAGCCACTACCCAAACTGTCCGGCGTGGTACGACCTTTGTGACCGATACGGCATCTATGTCATTGATGAAATGAACCTGGAAACCCACGGCACTTGGCAAAAGATGGGCGCTGTGGTACCCGACGAAAACACCCTACCCGGTGACAATGCACTGTGGCAGCCTGCGGTGTTGGACCGAGCCAACAGTATGCTACAACGGGATAAAAACCACCCCAGTGTACTTATCTGGAGCTGCGGCAACGAAAGCTGTGGCGGCAGTGTCATTTATGAAGTCAGTCAGTTTTTCCGCCACGCCGACCCCACCCGGTTGGTACACTATGAAGGGATTTTCAACGACCGCCGCTACCCGGACACCAGCGATATGGAAAGCCAGATGTATACGCCTGTGACAGGGATTGTAGAATTTCTGAAAAACCACCCTAAGAAGCCTTTGATCATGTGCGAATATTCCCACGCCATGGGAAACTCTTGTGGGGCGCTGCACAAATATACCGACCTTGCCGATACCGAACCCCGATATCAAGGAGGGTTTATCTGGGACTACATTGACCAAGGCATCCTTGCCACAAACGACCGGGGCGAGGAGTATTTGGCCTACGGCGGTGATTTTGGCGACCGACCAACCGACGGCAACTTCTGCGGCAACGGCTTGGTCTATGCCGACCGTACACCTACCCCAAAGTTGGCGGAGGTGTGGGCCTGTTATCAAAGCTTTACAGTCACAGTAGCGGAGGACGGGGTGACCATTCATAACAAAAACCTCTTTGCCGACCTTGCAGCATATACAGTTCGGCTGGAGCTGAGGCGGGAGGGTGTGCTGCTTACTGCAAACGAGCAGTTTCACTCCTGCGCACCCAGTGAGAAGGTTTCCGTTGCATTGCCCTTTGCCATACCCCAGACAGCGGGTGAATACACAGTGGATGTGTCGGTTTGCCTGCGGGAAGATACAACTTGGGCAAAAGCGGGACATTGCGTAGCCTTTGGACAGATGGTAATAGCCGTGCCTGCCAAGCCAGCAGCATACTGTTCTCTGCCGGTAACAGTGGTAGAGGGCGATGTCAACATTGGGGTGAAGGGCAGGGATTTTTCCCTTATTTTTGCAAGGGACAAGGGGCTGGTTTCCTACCGTTATAAGGGCAGGGAGCTGCTGAAAACTCCCCTACAGCCCAACTTCTGGCGGGCACCCACCGACAATGATAGCGGCTGGAAGATGCCGCACCGTATGGCAAGCTGGAAAACAGCGGGGCTATATGCTGTTCTGGTGGGTTGTCAGGTGCAGTCAACTAAAGCCGAAGCGGTTATTACAGCAGACTACCAGTTGCCAGATGGACAACAACTGGGGCTTGCCTACCGTGTGACGGGAGAAGGCAGAGTACGGGTCACCATGACCTGGCTGGGCAGCCCAGTGGACAGCATCCCCGAGTTCGGAATGCAGCTTGTACTTCCCATGGCACTAAACCATGTGAACTACTACGGCATGGGCCCGGAAGAAAACTATTGTGACCGTCTGCGGGGTGCCCGTATGGGGCAGTTTGCGTATGGGGTGGACAGTGCGCTCTGCCCATACCTGAAACCCCAGGAAAGCGGCGGACGTACCGGAGTGCGCCATGCAGAGCTACTGGACAGCATGGGACACGGCCTGTTGCTGGAAGGTAGTACAGACATGTTCTTTTCGGCACTGCCATATACCCCTCACGAGATAGAAGCAGCTATGCACAGCTACGAGCTACCTCCTATCTGCAAGACCGTGGTGCGTTGTGCACTGGGACAGATGGGCGTAGCGGGGGATAACAGCTGGGGTGCAGAGCCTCACCCGGAATATCTGCTACAGCTTGCTAAGGGTATCAAATTTACCTTTGCGTTTCGGGGTATATAGGACGGCATAAAGCACTTTCTTAGCGCTCGAATCACAGTTGGTATAATCTTTATTATGATTACACACAAAACCCGCTTAAACGTAAAGTTTAAGCGGGTTTTGCTATATGCGTTAACATATGTGCAGGAATGATAGATGTTCATCACCCGTGAATATGTTAGATTTATGTGATAATAATAAAATACAATAAATATGCGGGAGGTATCTTTTAATGAATGACAAAAATAAATTTGTAATTACAAACCGTGACCGTGTGCTGAGAGCATGGGAAAATTCAACCGAGTTGGTTCGTGACTATGAAAGCTATGCCCATGAAATGAAAGAGGATGGCAAGCTTTCAGCGCTCTTTGCAGAATATGCACAGGATGAGGGATTACATGCTGCAAAGTTGTTGAAACTTCTGCAAGGGTACGAAAAATAATAATTTACTACTTTTTAGTTTATAGTTATCCTATCGGGCAAACATTCACATGCATAAAATAAAAGTCCGTAAATCAGCTTATTCAGCAAATTTACGGACTTTTTTATTGGTCTGAGTGGCGGGACTCGAACCCACGGCCTCTACCACCCCAAGGTAG
>JAVXNK010000039.1:0-12533 GCA_036645835.1 Angelakisella sp.
GCTGCCATCCCGCTTGCTGAGCCACTTTCGTGTCGTCTCCGCTCGAGACAGCTTAGTTATAATACCACACCAGCATACTGCTTGTCAACACTTTTTTCAAAGTTTTTTCAAACTTTGTTTTGCATCCGTATACTGTGGCGCTATTAGCCGTTTTACACCGCTTATAATCTTTCTGCGTTTTGGCTTCTGCTTATCTTAGCCAGCAGTTTGCAGACTATTCACGGTGGCGTTTTCCTCTGCGTCCCCCCACAAGGCCTATTACAAATGTAACATACCAGATGGCAACTCCTATTAAAAGTACAGTGCCGGTATCCAGTACAGGCTCTACACGTTGGGTGGGCAACTGCTTCGGTACCTCCACGGGAATAATGGGTACCTGTGATGAAACTACCTCGGGTGAGGGTGGCAGGTCTTGGGGGGCCCGGAAGTCCTCCGGCTCCTCCACATGGGAAACAGGGGTGTTGTCCACTTCAGGGGGGTTAGTAGGCAGTGGAACAGCCATACCTATACATATTAAAAAAGCCGCCGCCAAAATCAGCCCAATTGCTGCCCTATATATACCTATATATATACGCACAACTTTCACCGCCTTTTTAAAGTGTTTGCTGACCATTGCGCCGAAGCCCCGGGGTCTATTGCACTACCTTATATATAAGTGCCGATTACCCTGTGCATTACCGCATGAAAGTCATTAATGTTATTATACCTTTAATATGCCCAAAATATCAACCTTATTTTACCACAGATTCTAAAAATTTATTCGCACATCACATTTACTTTATACTCCGAAAATGATATACTTGAATACGTATTTGTAAACGCACGGTTCGCTTAAAATTGAAGGAGGGTTTGACCTATGAAGATTGGTTTCGACCATGAAAAGTACATCACGGAGCAATCAAAGTATATCCTTGAAAGGGTCAATGGCTGGGACAAGCTTTACCTGGAATTTGGCGGTAAGCTTATGTTCGATTCCCATGCCAAGCGTTGCCTTCCCGGTTATCAGGAAAATGCCAAGCTGGAGCTTTTGGCAAGTCTCAGAGACAGTGCAGAGATTATCATCTGCGTTCACGCAGGTGACATAGAGCGTAATAAAGCCCGTGGGGACAGCGGTATTACCTACGGCATGGATGTATTTCGTCTTATAGACGACCTGCGTTCCTATCGCCTAAAGGTAAATTCCGTTTTGGTAACACGGTACGACGGTCAGCCCAGCGCCACCATGTTTATGCAGAAGCTGGAGAACCGCGGTATAAAAACCTATCATCACAAATCTATCCCCGGTTATCCCGGTGATGTGGATACTATTGTAAGCGACCAGGGCTACGGTGTCAATGCCTACATTGAAACTACCCGTCCTATCGTAGTTGTAACCGGCCCCGGTCCCGGCAGCGGCAAACTTGCTACCTGCCTTAACCAGCTTTATCACGAGCATCAGCTGGGCAGGCACGCTGGCTATGCCAAATTTGAAACCTTCCCTGTTTGGAATGTTCCTCTGAAACATTCCCTAAATGTAGCCTACGAGGCTGCCACCGCCGATTTGAAGGACTTTAATATACTGGATTCCTTCCATTTGGACGCCTATGGCGTTACCTCGGTGAACTATAACCGCGATATGGAGATGTTCCCTGTGGTAAAACGTATTATTGAACGGATAACCGGCGACGAATGTTGCTACAAGTCCCCCACCGATATGGGTGTAAACCGCATTGCCTCCGGCATTGTAGATGATGATGTGGTTCGTGAAGCTTCCCGACAGGAGATTATACGCCGTTATTTCCGTGCTGCCTGTGACTATAAGACCGGTGCAGTGAGCGAAGAAACCTACCAGCGTATGCGCTTTATTATGGATGGTCAGGGACTGCGCCCCGAGGATCGCACTGTGGTGCTTCCTACCCGCACCTATCTGGAAGACGCCAAAACCCGGCTGGGCAAAACTGATGATATCTCTGCTGTAGGCATTGAGCTTACCGACGGTACCATTGTTACCGGCAGAAACAGTGACCTTATGACTGCACCTGCCGCTGCTATCCTGAACGCCATTAAACACCTGGGGAATATCCCCGATGAAATGCACCTGCTGCCACCTATTATAATAGAGCCCATTCTGCGGCTGAAGGTGGATTGCTTTAAGGACCGTTACCACCGCCTGGGCTGCGAGGAGATTTTGATGGCTCTGAGCATTTCGGCAGTAACCAACCCTGTAGCCGCCACAGCCATGGACAAGCTTTCGGGACTTTCGGGCAGTCAGGCACATTCCACCTGCTTTATCACCGACAGCGATATGAACATCTTTACCCATTTGGGCATGGATATCACCTGTGATAACTCCTATATGACCCATAGTCTCTACTATAACTAAATTTAATTAAATTTCTCTTGACCTTCCACCTTGTGGATAGTGTATGGTGGGTGATAAGAAGGAGGTTTTACCATGAACATTAAACAGGTAGAACAGCGTACCGGAATCACCTCGAAGAATATTCGCTTTTATGAAGGGGCAGGACTGCTCCACCCACAGCGTAATGAGCAGAACAGCTACCGGGAGTACACCGACGAGGATGTGCGCCGTGTAAAGATTATTAAAATGTTGCGCAAGCTGGATATGCCGCTGGAAAAAATTCGGGAGGTGCTGGATGAGGCACAGCCGCTGGACGGAGCGGTAGCACAGCACATGGAATATCTGCGGCAATGTGCCCGAGAGCTGGAGGCTGCCCAAAAGGTATGCAGGGAACTGTCTAACCGTGGGTTACAGCTCACCACTCTGGATGTGGACGCCTACCTTACCCGCATTAGCCAGTTGGAACGTGAAGGCGAAACCTTTGCCGATATTGTAAACGACTTTAAGGCAGTGGCAGATTCTATTGAAAAGATGCGCTTTCACTTCTACCCCGATGAGCTGATTACCACTCCTGAGGAGTTTACCGACGCACTGTTGGCCTATGCCGCAGAGCACAAGGCGGATATAACTGTTACCAAGGAGTGCATGTACCCGGAGTTCACCATGAACGGCATTGCATACAAGGCTATGCGTTACACCGGGCGGTTCGGCTCGGTAATATCGGTAGAAGCCACCAACCCCGAGCTGCTGGAACCCAACAATGTGCCCAAGGAACGCCGCTGGTGGATGGAATGGCTCTGGCGGGTGGGATTTCCGCTGATTGTGGTGCTGGTGTGTCTGCTGATAATCCTAGGCAGCAGATTAACGTAACATCATATATAAGGGGCGCTATCCGCAGTTCGGATAGCGCCCCTTATTGTTTTTCATTACTTCATGGTCTATATAAGTCTCATATGGTCTGTATTCCGCTTTTCATAACCGCTCTGCGCAGTGGTGGAAAGTACATAAATGGACATTTGACAATCTTTAGTGAAAGCTTCATACGAAGCGGTAGTGTGGCACGTCGGTAAGCGTTGTTTGGGTGCTCACTGCCGCTGTTCAGCACCTGGGCAAGGCTTTTTGCAGTATTTATGGCACTGCTTATACCCTCCAGCGAGCTTGGGCTTATAAATCCGCCAGCCTCACCGATAAGGAATGCACCGTCTTTACCGCAGCATAGGTCAGAGGGTTTTGACGGGCGTAGCACTACGCAAGCCTCGGTCCTTATCACCTCACCAAAGTGGATGCCGTACCCTTCCAGTATCTTTTTCTGTGCCTCAAAGCGTCCTCTTCCCCCTTGTTTTGGGTAGGCCCCGCCAAAGATAAACACATTGTCCTTGGAAATGGACCAAGAATAGCAGTCAGTATTTTTTTCGTCAAAGACACAGGAGTAGAAGGGCTTTGCGTTTTTATCTTCAAACCACTGCTGAATAGCCAGATAGCTTCGTATCTTCTTCTGTGGGTACAGAAGCTTCCGCACTATGGAGTTCGCTCCGTCGGCACCCACAACATAGCGGGTGTGCAGGGTATGTGGTGTTCCATTTTTTATAAAAGTAACTGCATAACCGCTGTCGGTTCTTTCCACGCTGCTGCATCGGCAATCCTCATACAGCTCCACCCCAGTGGGTATTAGCGAGCAAAGCCAGCGGTCAAAGCGATGTCTGTTTACATTTATATAGAACCGCTGGTAGTTTTTTATCATGTGGGAGGTTAGGTCATAGGTTTTTACCGAAAATATCTGTGGTGAGGAAAGCACCGATGTGGGCAGAGTAAGCTCAAAGGAAGCCAGCGCCTTCTGTGCATCGGGGGAAATAAGCCCCCCGCACACTTTGGAGAAACTATCTGCCTTATCCGACTTTTTATCTATGCAGGCAACCTGAAAACGGCTGTCCAACAGACGTGCAAGGGTAGCTCCGGCAGGGCCCAACCCTATAATGACAACATCGTACATGCTTCCTCCTATAGCTGAATTATTACCTCTTTACCCGCTGGGCTGCCATTACACCACGGCATACGGCGGTAGCCACTACTGCGGCGGCAATCATCTCCAAAATGCAGTTGAAGCCAATGAGTGCAGCAAAAACATCTGCGAAAGGAAAGGCTGAGAAAAGCAGTGACAGCAGCCCCAGCACCCCAAAGGAATGAAGCAGGGTGGACAGGACGGCAGCTATGCAGATGGATACGGAAGGATTTATTGTGCTGATTTTAGAAAGTGTACGGTAGATAAAGACGGCTGCTACACCCAGCAGGATACGGGGAAGCAGTGCCATGACGATGCTGCCCAATGGATTTCCGCTGACAGCGGGGTTAAACAGCAGGTCGATGGGTCCCGCAGCGGCAAAGGTGGAACGAATGATACTAAGTACTCCAATGGCACCGCCCAAAAATGCGCCTGCACCATATCCCAGCAGTATTCCTCCGATAATTACAGGTATGTGCATTAGTGTAATGGAAACGGGTGGAATCTGAATCATACCTAGGGGCGTAAAACCCATTAGGATTTCCAATGCCAAAAGGAGGGACAATTGGGTGAGACGGTGGAGCTTCTTGCTTTCGTTTTTCATAAATTTCTCCTTGCTGATACTCTCTTTCAAGATGCATCGCTTAAATTTATTGCAGTAGCCTACCGAATGCAGGCTACGAACAACCGAACTCGGTCACGCAGTATTCTTTTTGTAGATGGCGTAAAGGCCATCCAAGAGCAGTGATTCATCAATGATGACATCCCGCTTGCAATGTGGAACAATGGCGCTTACAATACCGCCGCAAGCCACAATGGTAGCCACAGGCCCAATCTCTTCCTCGTAGCGGTCTATCATGCCATCCAGCATGCTGGCTGCTCCCAGTATGACGCCGGAGCGCATGGAATCGATAGAGTTTGTGCCCAGCAGCTTTACATCCCCTTCCAAGCTAATGGAGGGTAGCTGTGCGGTACGGGAGGAAAGCGCCTCCAGCGCAATATTGACACCGGGGAGGATGGAGCAGCCGCGAAAGCTGCGGTTTTTATCTACCACGCATATTTTGGTGGCGGTGCCAAGGTCTATAATAATGGCGGGTACAGGGTACTTTTCCAGTGTACCTATGGCGGTGGAAACAAGGTCTGCACCCAGCTGTGCCGGGTTGTCAATTCTAATGTCCAGCCCTGTTTTAACTCCGGGGCCTACGGTAAATATCTTGGCCTTGCTGCACAGCAGCGAAGCGGACTTTTTCATAACGGTGGTCAGGGGCGGCACCACCGAGGAGATGATAACCCCTTCTATTTCACTGGGCTCCTGATGATGGATGCGCAGTATGGAGCGGATGAGCACTCCGTATTCATCTCCTGTTTTCTCGGAGGAGGTACGGATACGGGACACGTCGGTGAGTTTGCCGTCCTCATAGGTTCCCAGTACAATGTTTGTGTTGCCTACATCTATAGCCAGTATCATGGTATCCCTCCATACATTTCGTCTTAGTATATTTTCAGTGTACTCCATCTTGGGGGGTGCTGTCAATAAAAAACGCAAGAAGTTGCAGGCATTTTGTCCAAAAAAGCAGCTGGATATTTGTCTTTATCAATAAGATGCAGCGGTGTTATTGTTTCTTACTTCATGTTTGTGGTACAGTAATATTGATATGGATTTTTATTCTATTTCTATATAAAAAGGGTGATGACATGAAGGCGTCCCTGAGAATTGTTGCGCTGTTTGCTGCACTGCTTACCACCGCAGGCTGCGGCGTGTCCTCCTCTACCCCCTCGTCCGACACCATCCCCCAGCTTACTGTCTACACATCCCATAAGAAGGAGGTGTACGGCCCTGTCATTAAGGAATTTCAGGAGCGCACCGGTATTTGGGTGCAGGTGGAGGAGGCCGGAACCAATGAGCTACTGGCCCGTATATCGGGGGAGCCCGCAGCCTGCGACATTATGTTTGGCGGGGGCGTGGAATCGTTGGAGGCCTACAGCGACTGCTTTCTGCCCTACCAAACTTCCGAGGCCGATGCCATTGACCGGGCATTCCGGTCCAAAGAAAATGTCTGGACGCCTTTTTCTGCCCTACCGCTGGTGTTTCTGTACAATACAAAGCTGCTGACAGCCGAAACAGCCCCCAAAGGATGGCGGGAACTGTTGCAGCCTCAGTGGAGCGGCAAGGTTGCCTATGCCAACCCCAATATTTCCGGTTCCTGCTATACCGCACTGGCCACTGCCATACAGGCATCCCCCCAGTGGGAACAGGGCGAAACGGTGGAAGCCTTTTGGAGTGTGACAAACGACTGCCTGCTGGATAGCTCCACCGCAGTTTATACCGGCGTTTCCGACGGTAGCTTTATGGTGGGCATTACACTGGAGGAGTCGGCCATTAAACAGATGAAGGCCGGTAAAGATGTTGCCTACCTCTACCCTACTGACGGGACCTCCGCTGTACCTGACGGCACCGCTATTGTAAAAGGCTGTAAAAACCTTGAAGGGGCCAAGCAGTTTGTAGACTTTACCGTAAGCCACGATGTACAGCTGCTGCTTTCCACCCAGATGAGCCGACGCTCGGTGCGTAGTGACATTGCTCCTGCCGAGGGTCTGTCGCCTGTAGGGAAAATCCCGCTTATCAGCTATGATGTAGCGTGGGCTTCGGGGCGCAAGCGAGCTATACTGGAGCAGTGGAACAGCCTGCATGGTTCTCGGGGAAGCCGAGGTGACCTACCATGAAAGGTATGTCCTTTAAACTTCGGTTACTGCTGGGCTGCCTTGCGGTAGCCGCTATCCCCCTACTCATATGCAGCTTTGTTATTCTGAACATCTTTGAAACTACCCTAAGCCGGGTAACGCTGGAGGAGGGCAGTCAGCAGATAGCCCAGGCAGCTACCCAGCTAAACGAGCTATTTCTCTCCTGTGAGGCGGCAGGCGAACAGCTTGCCCAAAGCACCTTGGCTGTGGAACTGCTGCAACGGCCCGATATCACCAAAACCACCAGACTGTACCTAGAACTTTACCGTTCTACCAGCGGGCTACATAAGGGTGCGCGGGTATTCCTCTATGATGCCACAGGCACAGGACTATATACTACCGGAAGCTTTTCGGCAGAAGCAGTGTTGCCTGTAAACTGGGGAATTCTCCGGCAGGCCACCCTTAGCGACGGAATGGTCTACTGCGATACCCAAAACTATACCGGTGCCCCACAGGGTGCACTTATGCGTTGTGCCCGTGCCATCCGAACACCGGAGGGCGTGGTTGCAGGCTACCTGCTTATTGAGCTTACCGAAGAAAGCTTTTACAGTGTACTGGAGGGGCTTGGAAACTCCCGCAACGACATCTATATCAGCGACCGCTTTCTCTCCCTGGTTTATTCCAGCCTTGCCACCGACGGCGAAGCACGGCTGGTTCGGCTGCGCCAGGAGTACATGTCTACAGGGCGTCTGGTCAGCGAACCGGGCAGCAACATCCTTTACCACATTGCCACCGAGCCGCTTTCCGGGTGTCACATTCTGCTCGAGCAACCCACCCAGATTACCGCCGGGGCCATGAAGCTGATGAACTCCATTAACCTTGCCGCTGCGGTGGGCTGTTTACTACTCTGCCTGCTCATTGCCTTTTTACTGAGCCGTAGCCTTACCCGCCCCGTGCAGCAGCTAAACACTGCCATGGAACAGGTAAAGGCAGGAGACCTGAGCGTACGGGTAGAAACCGAGCGGGGCGATGAGCTGGGTCAGCTTACCCAAAACTTTAACCGCATGACCGAGGAGCTGGAAGAATACCTGCGCAGCTCCATACAACGTCAACAGGAACTGAACGACACCCAGATAAGAATGTTGCAGGCTCAGCTGAACCCCCACTTCCTATACAACACGCTGGACACTATGAAGTGGTTGGGAAAGGAGGGTGGCATTCCCGAGGTAGCAAGCCTAGCGGGAAGTTTGGCAGTCATTCTGCGCCGCACTATATCGGCAGAGCGGTTTGTCACCCTAGGGCAGGAGCTTGCTATGACACAGCGGTATATCAACATACAAAAGATACGCTTTTCCGGCCGCTTTGAATACATTGTGGAGGTACCGGACAGCCTTATGGACTGTACTGTCCCCAAGCTTATTTTACAGCCACTTATTGAAAATGCCATTATTCATGGCCTACAGGACAGCGACAGCGGTCGGGTATACATCTATGCTACCTGTCAGGAAGATGCACTCTGCCTTTCGGTAACCGATGATGGCTGCGGCATGGACAACATTATGGTGGAACAGCTAAACAGCGGAAGCTATCCTCTGACCGAGGGACACCTGGGGCTATACAATGTAAATACCATTATACAAATGCACTATGGGAAGCAGTATGGCTTGCGGGCCAGCGCTACCCGTAGCCTGGGTACCACCGTAACCGCACGGATACCACTGGAACGGGATGGTGGAACGCCTGCTGAAGATAAACATAGCTGAAGATGAGAAGCCTAGTTTCCATGTAAACAGGAAAGGTGGTGCCGTATGCTAAAGGTTGTAATAGTTGAAGATGAGGAACTGGTTCGCAGGGGTATTGTGCTCTCGGTGGACTGGAGCCATATGGACTGCGTAGTGGTAGGCGAAGCTGCAAATGGTGAGGAAGGTTTGGAAACGGTGCTACGCCACCAGCCCGACCTTGTCATTACAGACATAAAAATGCCCCGTATGGACGGTATCGAAATGATAGCCGCTCTGCGGGAGCACGGTTGCGAAAGCCATTTTATTATTTTAACTGCTTATGGGGACTTCCAGTATGCCCAAAGCGCCATTAAGCTGGGCGTAAACGACTACCTGCTAAAACCCTTTGAGGACGAAGAGCTTACAGCCGCCGTAGCCAAGGTGCAGACTGCCGCAAAGCAGCACATTCCCGACAGCAAGGAGGCTAGGCTATTGTTTCGCCCTGTTTCTGAAAAGGGCAGTAAAAGCAAATATGTGGAGCAAGCCATTGGCTACATGCGGGAGAACTATGCCCGTGACCTCACTGTAACCGAGGCTGCGGAGTTTCTGGGGCTGAGCGAGGGACACCTTAGCCGTATCTTTAAAAAGGAAACCGACTACACCTTTATGAGCTACCTGACCAACTACCGTATACATATGGCTATGGAGCTGCTGCGGGACTGCCGCCTAAAGGTATATGAAGTGGCGGCGCAGGTGGGCTACACCGACACCGCCTATTTTAGCAACCTATTTAAAAAGCTGGTGGGGGTGTCACCTTCGGAGTATCAGGATAGGTGCAGGTGATTGTGCCTGAACGGGCGGGGGGTGCCGCCTGAACGGCGGGGGTAGTCGGTGAAAGCCGACAGCTTTGCGGCTCATGCCGCCGCAGGGCACAGTACACGCTGCCGTGTACCCCGCCTCGTGCCGGCGGAGGGCATTTACTTTGGAGCCGCCCAAAGTAAACAAAAGCTCTCAAAGAGGTGCCCTCTTTGAGAGCTCCCGGCTCAGTGCTTGCGGATACGACGTGCGTACCGCCCGTCTAACTCGCTGCGCAATTCGCCGAGCAGTAGCCTCCGGCGGAATAAAATAGCGACAGTTGCGCCAATGGGCGCTTCCGTCGCTATGGGGAACGGGCGGGGACGGCGATAGGTTCGTTCGGCTAAGGCGGATATGGGGAACTAGAAATTATTTTAAGGTGGTAACATTAAATGTTTAATGAGGTTTGTATTTATGAAGCAAAGATTGAAAAGCAAGAAGAAATTGAGCGGTTGATGGAAGAAGTCGCCGCCTTTTATATGGAACAGGATGGTGTTATTGAGGTTCGATACATCAAACGCACCCACCGCCAAATAGATTTTAACGCAGTAAAACAAGGGGAGTTACCCATTCGCCTTACACGCAATGTAGGCAAAGTCACTTACGTTTTACATTGGACTGTTAGGGATGAAGAAACTCATGCAAGAGTGTCCAAATTAGGCTTGGAACACTTTTATAAACGATGGAACAGATGCTTAACCACCATGCCAAAGATTATCTTAGGTGAAAATATTGTGTAGCAAGATGCTTTTTCGCTATGCTCCGCAGGGGTTGGGCACATGAAAGGCAATGAAGAGAATCTATGCCCTGCTTCTTTTGCGTATAGGCTAGATATACCTCCGAACACGCTCCATGTACTGACGATACTCATTTCCAAACTTGCGTATACACCATCTTTCTTCCGAAAGAATAATCCAATGTGACGTTATTTGAAAAACTAATACAACCGCAAGTAATACCAGTGATTGCGTCAGCAACACACACCCAAAGAAAAACACAAAATATGCCACATACATCGGATTGCGTGATAACCTGTAGATCCCACTTTCGTTTATTCCGCTTTTAGCCGGAGTGGCAAAGCTGACAACCGATACAATCAACAATATTATACCTATTACATACACGACCACGCCTGTGTAGAATAACCATATTGAAACAAATTTTATTTTCAGAAAAAACATGTAGACAATAATTGCTACGTTGGAAATCTGATAGAGCCAGTATGCCGGTTTTTCATTGTCCAATAATGGTGCAAAATAGGCAGCACGGTTTATTGCTTCCTGATTTAACAGGGATAAAAGTCCGAAACGCACAAGAAAAAAGGGTAGCAACAATAAAAAAGCCATTAGCCCGCCCCCTATCAATAGAATTTATTTAACTTTTTATCTTAGCCACTATTGCAACCAATGGGCACATCCAGCCTCTGGCGGGGTTGGAAACGGAGCGACGGAAATGCCCATTGGCATGACTGTCGCCATTTTATTCTGCCTAGAGCTACTTTACACAACATGGAAGGGCGAGTTAGGCACATATGCGCCGTGTCCGACCCGATTTGACGCGCAGAGATTGCAAGGCGGCGACCGGTAACAGACGACCAAGCCCCCGTCTCCGCAGGGGTCGGGATGCGGAGACGGGGCTTGGGATGTGCGGTTCACAGGGAGATATTATCCCCTCAAAGGGGACGGGTAGAGCATATTGATTTTGGTAAAGGCAAGAGGCTGAACTACACAAAATGCTTATCTATAGAAACATCAATCAAATATAAATATTTCTTCAATCGGTATTTCTACAACCCTTGATATATCTATTGCAAGTTTAAGGGAGGGGTTATATTTTCCTGCTTCTAAGCGCATGATTGTTTCTCGCCTAACGCCCACTTGCTCGCCTAATTGCTCTTGTGTTAATTCTTTTAGTTGCCTGTATTTTTTTAAATTGCATTTAAAATGGCCCATATCTATTCCTCATTTTCAAATCGGTATAGAAGATAGGACTGAAGAAAAATAGATAGTCCAAAAGCAAGACCAATGGTAGCAATTAGAACACTTAGCATATCATAGTTATTCAGCCGAAGTACCGATATCGTTAAAATTGCAACCATAATAATGATAACGAGAGCAACTCTATTTGCAATTGATTCTGCACGATAGATATTTGATTGAAAGCGTTCGTCTATCAAGGTATTTGACATTTTACCTTCATAATAGAATCCAAAAAAACCAAAAAACGTAAAGAAAAAGAAAAATGATGGTGTGGCTAAAACCTCAGTCAAATTTAAAAATTGTGGTAGAAATCCTGTGAAGCCTAAAAATCCAAGCAATCCCAAAATGCCAAGTTTAGGTGATACGTTTCGAGTGTGAGCTTTTTTTCTGCTTTTCATTAAGACAATCCTCCCTCAAGGTGTAGTGATGCATTTATCTCTTTTTGGTATAAATATATCACTTTAATTTTTGCTTGTCAACAACAAAAAAGCAGACTTGTTCGTCTTATGCTAACCGCCCATTAAAACCATTTCATCTTTGTCAAATTTTACAACGTTTTTAACCAGTGACTTGTATTCGTTCTGCCGCCCGCCTCCAACCCCTGCGGAGCATAGCGAAAATCGCGCAGCGCGATTTATCGCAATTAAAATCCATCGGAGATACCTTACACAGCATGGAGGGGCGAGTTAGGCGGGAAAAAGACCGTAGGGCTTTTCTCGCCGTGCCCACCCCGATTGCTGTGGGGAGTTTGCAAAGAGGGAACCTCTTTGCTGTGTTTTGCTTTCTTTTTCACAACAAAAAGAAAGTGCCATGCGGCGGCATGAGCCGCAAAGCTGTCGGCTTTCGCCGACTTTCCCCCGCTGTTAAGCGGCAACCTCCGCCCCGGCATAAGGGGCAAAATCTAAAACTCCACTCCCGCTTGCCGCAGTTCTTCTTCAAGTACTGTTGCATTGCCG
>JAVXNK010000040.1:0-12127 GCA_036645835.1 Angelakisella sp.
AAGAGGTGGACAATGATTCCTTTGTGATTATTCTCCAGTCCAATGAAGTCATTGGCGAGGGCTTCACACGAACGCAAGTAGCAGGAGACCCCTCCCAAAAGTAAAAACTATAATTTAATATTTCTATGCATTGGGGATAATAAGGTTTGCGAGCTAGTTAACAATCATGCTAAGTGTATAATCGATACCATTTTAAGAAAACCACACCAAATAGCTGGATAAAGCAACAGCGGGTAAATCTTCCTTTTAGAAAGCTTTACCCGCTGTTGCTTTATGCCCTGTGTGGCAAATATAATATCATTGCAATGTTCAAAAAACAAAAACCGCCTAAACATACTGTTTAAGCGGTTTTGCGTTGGTTGCGGGGGCCAGATTTGAACTGACGACCTTCGGGTTATGAGCCCGACGAGCTACCGGACTGCTCCACCCCGCGATATGAGCACCTTGGGAACCAAGGCGCTGTACCCTCTGTTTTAGGGCGCTTGATTATTATAGCACAAAGTTTATTCTTTTGCAAGTACTAATTTGCAAAAATTTATTTTGTACTATTTATGCCTCTGTTTTGTCGTCGGGAACATCGGTTTCCTCAGTCTCTTCGCAACAGCAGCAGCAATCGTCTGTGCAGTCATCGTCCTCGTAGAACTCTACCATATCGTCCTCCAGATCGTCGCAAAGCACACAGTTTCTTCTCTTGAAGTATGCAATGAGCGCAATCATCAGACCTACGATGGAGATTAATAGCGCAAATATTGAAATAACGGTACCTTTTTTCATATTCAACCCTCCCACATTTTATTGTTCCTTTGTATGGACTAATTATAATGTTAAAAATGTAAAATGACAACAATAAAAGTTGAATTTTTCGTGAATTTGGATTTTTATTGACATTTTAGGTCTGTTTCCCTATACTATAGATAGATTATTTTAGAAAGGGAGCGATTTATAATGATGAATACTACAACCACACAAAAAAATACGGCTCCCGGCGTAGCCTGCTAAAGAGGCTTATTTTCCATTTTCGTTTTGATTGCCCGGGAGAAATCAAACTCTCGGGCATTTTTGCGCCCAAAAGTGGAAAAGGAGCAGCAAAATGATAACATTACGCAAAATCACTGTGGAAAACTTTGATGACATAATAGGTCTAAGAGTTCGCGAAGATCAAAAGGAGCTGGTGGCGGACAATGCCCTCTCCATTGCCCAGTCCAAGGTGCAGCCTGAATG
The DNA here is from genome assembly GCA_036645835.1 of Angelakisella sp. GTDB lineage: Bacteria > Bacillota > Clostridia > Oscillospirales > Ruminococcaceae > Angelakisella. The sequence continues at coordinate 1,222 of JAVXNK010000040.1, forward strand.
TATTCCACTGGCTGTGTATGACGAAGAAACACCTGTCGGCTTCCTTATGTACTGCGTGGACAGGGACGACAATGAATACTGGCTTTACCGTCTGATGATAGATGAGAAATACCAGTCCAAGGGCTATGGCCGCGCTGCTATGGAGTTGCTGCTGGATATTGTGAAAGCTGACCCTACCCACAGCCGTATGCTGCTGGGGGTAGATCCGTCAGGGGAGGCATCGGTGGCACTCTATCGCTCTCTGGGCTTTGTACCAAACGGCCAGGTCTTTGGTAAAGAGCATATTATGGTACTGGAATATGGGGACATGCAAATGGTACACAATGCTTCTGTGCTTCCCTCTGACTGCATTTGGCAGGGTGCCGGAGGACTTATTACCCAGCAGCTGGGCAAGGCGGGCGGCAGTAAGGACTTCTATGTCAACATTGACATCCTCCCACCCGGCACCTACAGTACCAAGTACCATAGCCATACCACGCAGGAGGAGTTTTTTCTGGTCCTTCGGGGCAGCGGCCTTCTTCGGTTAGAGGGCAGGGAATACATCGTCAACCAGGGAGACTTTTTTTCTAAACTGCCCGGCCATGCTCACTGTTTTTTTAACAGCGGCAACATGCCCATGGAAATTTTAGATGTGGGCACAGCGGTAGATAGGGATGTCTGCTATTATCCCGACGAAGGGGTAAAGATGGAAAAGCAAGGCGGCAGGCTTCGCATCCTAAAGGCCGGTGAAGAATTAACCAACTGGTCGTCGGAGCCCAACTAGCTATATGCAAAAAGACTGCTCTGCTTATTACAGCGGAGCAGTCTTTTCCATATCAGTGCTTACTTAGCTATCAGGCTTACTCCGTCCATCTCGGCAGGCTGGGGCAGACCCAGCAGCTCCAGCATAGTGGGAGCTATGTCGGCCAGCTTACCGCCGGTACGCAGCTTGCGGTCGCCTGCGCCAACCATAACAAAAGGCACAGGGTTTGTGGTGTGTGCGGTGAAGGGAGAGCCGTCCGGCTCATACATCTGGTCAGCATTGCCGTGGTCAGCAGTGATGAGGGCAATACCGCCCATCTCCTGTATCTTGGCAACAGTACGTCCCAGACAGCTATCCACCGTCTCCACAGCCGTTACAGCTGCATCAAAAACGCCGGTATGGCCTACCATGTCGCAGTTGGCATAGTTGAGGATGATAACATCGTACTTGCCGCTCTGAAGCCGCGCCAGTACTTCCTCGGTAACCTCAGGGGCGCTCATCTCCGGCTGCATGTCGTAGGTGGCTACCTTGGGGGAGGGTATTAGGGCACGATCCTCGTTCTTGCAGGGTGCTTCCACACCGCCGTTAAAGAAGAAGGTAACGTGGGCATATTTTTCTGTCTCGGCAATACGCAGCTGGGAAAGTCCCTGCTCTGCAATGTAGGCGCCGAAGGTGTTGTCCAACGACTGGGGCTTAAAGGCCACCTGTACATTGGGCATAGTGGCATCGTACTGGGTCATGCAGACATAGTACAGGGGGAAGTAGCCCTTTTTCCGTGCAAAGCCGTCAAATGCGGGATCCACCATGGTGCGGGTAATCTCACGGGCACGGTCGGGGCGGAAGTTAAAGAAGATGACCGAATCATTTTCAGAAATCTCGGCATCTGCGGTGCAGACGGTAGGTAGAACAAATTCATCGGTTTTACCATCGGCGTAGGACTGTTCCATAACGTCAACAGGGTTTGCGTTAAAGCCACCCTTGCCATTTACCATAGCGTCGTGAGCTTGGGAAACACGCTCCCAGCGGTTGTCTCTGTCCATGGCATAGTAACGGCCGGAGATGGTGGCAATCTTACCAACGCCGATTTCTTCCATCTTTGCCATAAGCTCGGCTACAAAGTCCTTGCCGGAGGAGGGGGGAACGTCACGTCCATCCATGAAAGCATGTACAAATACCTTCTGTAGTCCCTTCTTCTTGGCAAGCTCCAGCAGACCGTAAAGGTGGGTGTTGTGGCTGTGTACACCGCCGTCGGACAGCAGACCACACAGGTGCAGGGCAGTACCGTTTTTCAGGCAGTTATCCACAGCACCTACAAGGGCGGGGTTTGTGAAGAAGTCGCCATCCTTAATAGACTTGGTAATACGGGTCAGCTCCTGGTACACCACACGGCCTGCGCCGATGTTGGTATGTCCTACCTCGGAGTTGCCCATCTGGCCGTCGGGCAGGCCAACATCCATGCCGGATGCACCAATGGTTACGTGGGGGTTTTCACTGAAAATTTTATCTACGTTGGGGGTCTTGGCGGCTTTCACGGCGTTGCCGTAGCTGTCGTTCCGCTCACCGAAACCATCCAGTATAATTAGAGCAACGGGCTTTTTCATATGTTCTCCTTATTGTGATAATCTGGTACTTAAAAGCAAATTGGGCGCAATTCGGGGTTTTGAGCGACCTCTGCGTACCTGAGTACGCAAAAAAGCAAAAAATCGAAAAGCGCCAATTTTATTTCAGTCTTACTTGCTTGCAGCAGCAACTATGGTTGCAAAATCAGCAGCCTTCAGGGATGCTCCGCCGATCAGTCCGCCGTCTACGTCGGGCTGTGCAGTCAGTTCTTCTGCGTTGGCAGCGTTCATGGAGCCGCCGTACTGAATGGTCAGAGCGTCGGAAGCAGCGGTGCCGTAGAGCTTCTCTACCACGGTGCGGATATAGTGGTTCACTTCGTTTGCCTGTGCAGAGGTGGCAGTTTTGCCGGTACCGATAGCCCAAACAGGCTCGTAGGCAATAATGATGTTGCGCAGCTGGTCGCCAGTAATGCCAGCCAGAGCAATCTTGGTCTGCATACCCACAATTTCCTCGGTAATGCCTGCTTCACGCTCACCCAACAGCTCGCCTACGCAAAGGATAACCTTCAGGCCTGCTGCCAGTGCGGCATGGGTTCTCTTGTTAACAGTCTCGTTTGTCTCGCCAAAGTACTGGCGACGCTCGGAGTGGCCGATAACAACATATTCTACACCCATCTCAGCCAACATATCGGCGGAAATTTCGCCGGTGAAAGCTCCGCTTGTTGCCCAGTGGCAGTTTTCGGCACCCACCTTGATGTTGCTGCCCTTGGTGGCTTCCAGTGCGGTTTCCAGGTTGGTGTAAGGTACGCAGATAACTACATCACAGTCAGCGTTCTTCACCATAGGAATCATTTCGGCAATAAGTGCCTTTGCCTCGGCACGGTTTTTGTTCATCTTCCAGTTTCCAGCTATGACAGCGCGGCGTAGTTTTTTGTTCATGTTTAAAACTCCTTTTTCATTAAAAGCTGCGGGAAAGGCGGTCGCTTGCGACTTTTCCCATCCCGCAGCCCTATTGTTTTAATCTTTATTTCTTATCAGCAATACAAGCTATACCGGGAAGCACCTTGCCCTCCAGGTATTCAAGGGATGCACCGCCGCCGGTGGAGATATGGCTCATCTTATCGGCAAAGCCCAGCTGGATAACTGCTGCTGCGCTGTCGCCACCGCCGATAACGGTAGTGCCGTCGGTTTCGGCCAAGGCCTTTGCCATAGCAATGGTGCCGGCTGCCAGTACAGGGTTCTCAAACACGCCCATGGGTCCGTTCCAAACAACAGTCTTAGCAGACTTAACAGCATCGGAGAACAGCTCGCGGGTCTTAGGTCCAATATCCACGCCCATCATGTCGGCAGGAATCTTGTCGGCATCTACAATGGTAACATCAATAGGAGCATCGATAGGATTTGGGAAATCCTTTACAATAACAGCATCTACGGGCAGAAGAAGCTTTACGCCCTTTTCTTCGGCCTTCTTAATCATCTCGCTGCAGTAGTCTACCTTCTCGTTGTCTACCAGAGAAGTACCTATCTCATAGCCCTTTGCCTTCAGGAAGGTGTAGGCCATACCGCCGCCAATGATAAGGGTATTCACCTTTGAGAGCAGGTTCTCGATAACGCTGAGCTTATCGGCAACCTTGGCGCCGCCCAGAATGGCAACAAAGGGACGGACAGGGCTTTCTACAGCATTACCCAGATAGTTGATTTCCTTCTGCATCAGGTAGCCCACTGCGGTCTCCTTAACGAAGTCGGTAACACCTGCGGTGGAGCAGTGTGCACGGTGGCAGGAACCAAAAGCGTCATCCACATAGATATCAGCCAGAGAAGCCAGTTCCTTGCTGAACTCCTCAATGTTCTTAGTCTCTTCCTTACGGAAACGGGTATTCTGAAGCAGAACCACATCGCCGTCCTTCATAGCGGCTACAGCGGCCTTAGCGTTTGCACCCACAACTTCGTCGTCGTTTGCAAAAACAACCTGCTTGCCTAGCAGCTCGGAAAGACGAACTGCCACTGCTGCCAGGGAGTACTTCTCTTCGGGGCCGTTCTTCGGCTTGCCCAGGTGGGAGCAAAGGATTACTCTGCCGCCCTTGTCGGTCAGATATTTAATAGTAGGGAGCGCACCGACAATACGGTTGTCATCTGTGATAACGCCCTCTTTCATAGGCACGTTAAAATCGCAGCGAGCCAGCACTCTCTTGCCGGATACGTCTAAGTCTTCAATTGTTACTTTGTTGTAGGTAATCATAGCAAACATTCCCTTCCTTTTTTACATATTCATAGCCGTCTATAATTGTATAACAAAACCCGCCTTTTTGCAATAGTTTGCAGGCGGGTTTTGTGGGTTTTTTGTTAATAAATTGTCAAATATTTCCGAGGAAAACATTATACATATTGGTAAGTATCCCCGCAAGTGCCGTGTGTACCGAAGAATAAAACCCGTCAAAGACAGGTGGGCACGGCCCAACGGCTTCACGCTCCCTTCGTCCGGCCAAGGCCGGGAGGTCTGCAATCCGCCGCCGGAGAGTCTGTTCCCTTAATATAAGTGTTGGATTATATTAAGCGGCCATCACGTACACCGCAGGGAAAGAGAATAAATTCTCCTATGCAAATTTCCTTCTTTGCGGCCATATATGACGGCCGCAATTTGCCTTTGGCAAAACCGAAGTAATTTTGTTTTAGTTTACCCTATTTGCTTCGCAAATCGGTTCAAATTTCCTAGTTACCTCATCTTTGTAGCCATATATGACGGCTGCAATTTGCTTTGGCAAAATCAAAACAACCCTGTTTTAGTTTACCCTATTTTGCACCGAAAACCGGTTCAAATTTCAGGGATATTTGGTATCTTATACCTCTTCGCCTTCGTCGGCAAAGTCGAACTCGTCCTTCAGGCGGTCCATAAACAGGTCGGCTACCTTGGTGTATTCCGCCTCGTCCTCAATGGCCTCAAGGAACTGCTCGCCGCCATCGTCCTCGTCGTCGCTTACTCGCAGGATTACCAGTTCGCCACTGTCATCCAAAGAATCCTCGGCATCGTCAAATACAGGTACAAGTGCCAGATACTGCTGATCGTCGCATTCTACCGCATCTATTATTTCAAACTCGTGCTCGTTTCCTTCTTCATCCAGTAGGTTAATAATATCCTTCTCGGTGTTCTCTATATTCTCCATCATATGTCCTTTCCGCCCCCAATAGGCTGCCCATGTTCATAGGTATTTCTCTACCTATATCTTACTAAACACACCCCTTCATGTCAACAACATATTTTGTCTCTTCCGTGTTATTTTTACAGTTGACTAGTGGTAATATACTTGCTATTATAGAAATACACAACTATCGTAGTGTATCAGTAGGAACGGAGTGTCATTAATATGTTTACAGCCACTATACAGCTTTCCACCGTTGACCGTGTCAAGGATTTCGTCAGCGCCATTTCAGATTTTGATTTTAATGTGGATTTAATTTCAGGTAGATATTGCGTTAATGCCAAGAGCATTATGGGTATCTTCAGCCTGGATCTTGGCAAGTCTATTACGTTGGAGGCAGATGTTCCCACGGAGTTTCGTGACACCTTTACTGCCGCTATAAACCCCTTCGAGGTCTAATCATTCCATACAGCCCAAAGCTAAGCCGACTCTGTAAAACAGAGTCGGCTTTTGTGCAATTCAGCTTTTGTCAGGATGCAGCCACCAATCGGCAGCAAAGAACGGTAATATCGTCATCCCTGCCATCGGTACGGCGTAGCTTAGCAGTAGTCGCCAGCTTTTTGCAAAATTGATCCAAGTCCCCGCTTTCAAAACTTTCCACTGCACGGGCTATCCATTGTCCGCCCTCCGGCACCGCGCCATCGGAAAGCAGCAGCAGCATGTCCCCTTCCTCAAGGGTTATCTGGCTCTGGTGGAACTCCACTTCATCCAGTATGCCTGCCGGCAGGGAGGTTGCATCTATCTCTATTCCCCTACCCTCTTTCCGCACCACGGTGGGAGCAGCACCGGCTTTGTAAAAACGCACCTTTCCGGTATATAGGTCTACCTGTGCGGCATCAATGGTCGCCATGGATTCATCACCGGACTTTACCAGCAGTGCGCCATTAATAAGCTTTAGGGCTGCGGGGTAGCTTACCCCCGCCTCTAATAGCCGTGTAATGAGCGAGGCCGCCATGGCTGAATCTACTGCGGCACTGTTCCCGCTTCCCATGCCATCGGAAAGGAGCAGATTTGCCATAGTTCCGGTGGTATTAATAATGCGGAAGCTATCACCGCAAAGGGCGTTATTGCCGCAGTTTATCTGATAGGAGCCATATTCCAGGGTATACTTTGGGCGTTCCCGGAAGGTTAGGCGGCTTACCTTGCTTCTACGGGAAATGACCGGAAAGGTCATAGCTGTACGGCAGGGCTCGGAAAGCTCTTGTGCCAGCAACTCAGGGGCGCAGCGAGGCTCCTTGTACTGGGGTATTTCTACCAGTACGGTCAGCTGTCCCTGTCTGTTTCGCCAGCAGGATACCCTTTGGGGCTCCAGCCGATGTTCGGCAAACAAAGCTTCTACCTTTGCTTCCAGTACACTGTCTCCTGCATAGATGTCACCAATATCATCTACCAAGTCCTCCATAACCAGTGCAATGCCTTCCATCTGGTCGGTTAGCAGCCGCCGGGTCTGTGCGGCTCTGCGTCGTTCTTCGTCCTTATGGCTATGGCGCAGGTGTTCATGCTGCAAAAATATACCCATTTCCTTACGCTTTGGACAGTGGTCAAAGCTTTCTGGGAAATCATCGGGGTCCATGCTTCCCTCCGCCATAATCTGCCTCAGGCCATGGGCCAGGGCATCCACTGTATCATTGTAGTGCTCCTGCCAGCAGTGCATGGCGCTGGGGCATCGGCGGCATACACGCTCCCCTGCCCGGTCATAAATAGCGCCCACATCCCCGGTATACATCCGTCCCAAACGCACCGCTACATCACCGGTGGTTTTGGAAACATCCCGCAGAGCAGTGGCGGTGTCCGCTATCTGCTCGGTAATGACCGACTTAATGGTACTGTTGTTCCCTTCACCTGTAGCTACCGCTCCAAATATTTTAAGCCATGAAGCCGGCAGCAGCAAAAAGATGACGGCAGATACAGCTACCTCAATAAAGCCAAGGCTACTGCCCCCTGCAAGCATACCCACAAAGCCGTAGGCTGCCGAGAAGGCTACGGCACTGCCCACCCTGCCAAAGGCACTAAACACCCCAGCCAGCAGTCCGCCCAAGCTATACATTGTTACATATAATGTAAAATCTCCTACAGCAAAGCCTGCACCAAACCCGCAGAGTACTCCCGTCATGGTGGCAGGTACTACACCGCCTACACGGGCGGCCAGCAGCACTGCAGCCGCAGCAGCTATTCTTCCTGCCGAAACCCCGCCCAGCTGAATGGTACATAGCCCCATAATGGCTATGGCAAACACTACCCAAAGGGCGGTCGCCTCTACCTTATCTCTGCGCCGCTGTTCCAGCATTACCACTGCCCGGTCCATAAAAGAAGCTGCGGCACCTGCAATAATCACCTGTGTAGCCCACATAATAATATCGTACAGAAGCGGGTCGGTATAAAGCACGGGAATGATGCCTGCGCAGAGTACCGCTGCCGAAGCCACAGAGGGTACCAGCCAGCTGCGATGATTTTCCCATTTTTCCGGGCGCAGAAGCCACCGCAAAAGCGTTACCAGAAAGCCTGCAGCTATGTAGCGGTAGCTTCCCGATACTCCGCACGCCGCCAGGTACCCCACCGCCATACCCAGTGTGGTAGGCAGCGTGAACCGGAACGGTACGGCAGCGGCAAAGGCTACCCCAAAGGGCGCAGTACCGCCCACAATCTTTGCCATGGCGGCAATCATGCCACCAAGCCCATAACAACAGCAGAGCACCGGATAGCTTCCCGAGGTTATCAGCTGTTCCAGCCGTTGGGTGCCCTTCATGCCTGAAAATTCTGTGGTATTTTGCATTGTTCTGCCTCCCAAGGTATAATCGTTGTGGTCGCTTCATATATTAGTTAGATTACACCGTGGGTAGTTCGAACATTGTCATAATCTGTATAGAATTTATCAAAATATACGTAATGTAGAATTCGGTCGCTTTATGGCTTTTTGCTGTCTTTTCATGCGGGTTTTTCTTGACAATTGCAGTACAGGAGGGTAGTATTACAATGAATATAAATGTCTTGAAGGATGGTTAACAAACATGGAATTTACCAAGGTAAGAACCCGCTTTGCCCCCAGCCCCACCGGATATATGCATGTGGGTAACCTGAGAACCGCACTCTATGCCTACCTTATGGCGAAAAGTAAGGATGGCACCTTTATACTGCGCATTGAAGATACTGACCAGGGACGTCTGGTAGAGGGTGCTGTAGATATCATCTATGCGACCCTTACAGAAACCGGACTTATCTGGGATGAGGGTCCCGATATTGGCGGCCCGGTAGGCCCCTATGTCCAGAGTGAGCGCATGGGTATGTTTAAGGAATATGCCCTGAAGCTTATCGAAAACGGTACCGCCTACTACTGCTTCTGCGATAAGGAGCACCTGGAGGAGGTTCGTGGCATACAGCAGGCTTCCGGTATGGCGCCCCGCTATGACGGCCACTGCCGCAACCTTACCCCCGAGGAAGTAGCTGAAAAGCTGGCGTCCGGCATTCCCTATGTCATTCGTCAAAAGATGCCCACCGAGGGCACTGTCACCTTCCACGACCTGGTGTTCGGCGATATTACCGTAGACTGCCAGACCCTGGACGATCAGGTGCTGATAAAGGCCGACGGTATGCCCACCTACAACTTTGCAAACGTGGTGGACGACCATACCATGGGCATTACCCATGTCATCCGCGGCAACGAATACCTTTCCTCCACCCCCAAGTACAACCTGCTCTACAGCGCCTTTGGCTGGGAGGTTCCCGCCTACATCCATTGCCCCCCTGTTATGAAGGACGCTACAAACAAGCTGAGCAAGCGTAACGGCGACGCCTCCTATCAGGATTTGATTGCAAAGGGCTACCTGAAGGATGCTGTGCTCAACTATATTGCTCTGCTGGGCTGGAGCCCCAAGGGCGACAAGGAAATATTCACCTTGGACGAGCTGAAGAAGGAGTTTGATATCGGCGGTATCTCCAAATCCCCCGCTATCTTCGACCCCCAGAAGCTGCGGTACATCAACAGTGAGTATATCCGTGCCCTATCCCCCGACGCCTTCTACGAGAAGGCTCTGCCCTGGATTCGCCAGACGGTAAAGAGCGAAACCGCCGACCTCCGGGAGCTTTGCACTGTGCTGCAGGCTCGTTGTGAGGTACTCAGCGATATTCCCGAGCAGGTGGATTTCATTGATGCTGTGCCGGAGTACGACAATGAGCTGTATACCAGCAAGAAGATGAAAACCAACCCTGAAACCTCCCTTGCTGCGCTGCGCGAAGTGCTCCCCGTGCTGGAATCCATTCCTGCGGACAGCTTTACCTCCTCTGTTATCCACGAGGCTCTCTTTGCCCTTATCGAAAAACTTCAGGTAAAGAATGGATATCTGCTCTGGCCCATCCGTGTGGCTGTCAGCGGCAAACAGTTTACTCCCGGCGGCGGCATTGAGCTCTGCGCTGTACTGGGTCGCGAGGAAGCAATAAACCGTGTCCGTACTGCCATTGCAAAGCTGTCGTAATGTACAATTAAGGCAGTCGTTCTCTGTCCATTTTCACATCTGTTCCAATTCATTATGATTTCCCCGTTAATTATTTATCAAATACTTGTGCTTTTCCTCTTTTTGTTATAGAATAGTACCATAGCTAGTGCGTTTAATTCGCAGGCTGAATAAAGGTGTAAAGGAGTTTTTAAAAATGGCAATTAAAATTGGTATCAATGGCTTTGGTCGTATCGGCAGACTGGTATTCCGCGTTGCGGTAGCAAACCCCGAAGTATTCGAGGTAGTAGGCGTCAACGACCCCTTTATCGACACCGAGTATATGGCATACATGACCAAGTACGACACCGTACACGGTCGTTTTGATGGCGTTGCCGAGTCTAAGGATGGCAAGTTCATAGTAAACGGCAAAGAGATTAAAGTATTCGACAAGAGAGATCCTGCTGAAATTCCGTGGGGAGAGGTCGGCGCTACCTATATCGTAGAGTCCACCGGCGTTTTCAATACCACCGAGGCTTGCCAGGCTCACCTCAACGGCGGTGCTAAGAAGGTTGTTATCTCTGCTCCTGCAAAGGATGCTACCCCCACCTTCGTTATGGGTGTTAACAACAACAAGTACACCACCGATATGAACGTTGTTTCCAACGCTTCCTGCACCACCAACTGCCTTGCTCCCCTGGTCAAGGTAATCAATGACAAGTTTGGCATTGTTGAGGGTCTTATGACCACCGTTCATGCCACCACCGGCACCCAGAAGACCGTTGATGCTCCCTCCAAGAAGGACTGGAGAGGCGGCCGTGCTGCAGCTGGTAACATCATCCCCTCCTCCACCGGCGCTGCTAAGGCTTGCGCACTGGTTATCCCCGAGATTAAGGGCAAGCTCACCGGCATGGCTTTCCGTGTACCCACACTGGACGTTTCTGTTGTTGACCTGACCTGCAAGCTGGCTAAGCCCGCAAC
>JAVXNK010000041.1:0-10581 GCA_036645835.1 Angelakisella sp.
TATCATTCCTCTAGTACATAATTTCCATGTTGGTCAAGTGCATACTTGGCAAAGCCATTTACGCCCGACCTGCAGTCTATTTTTTTAGTTGCCAGTGCCACTGTGTAGCGGGTGTCTTTCCCAAGTGCTTGGTCGCTGTTACGAATACGGATACCCAGCTTTAGCTTATCCCCCGCAAGGTTCGGGGGAATGGTCACACTCAGCACTGCCTCTTTCCCCGGACGGTAAACTGTATAATCATCGGTAATAGGGCAGATGACTTCTCGTCCATCCTCATTGGTGATTACCAGCTCGGTGCTGTATGGTACTACAAAGCCGCTGAAGCCCACATTTTCTATAGCAAGCTTTATTTTTATACTTCTTCCCTGCGAAAAGCTCTTGGGTAGCTGGAGCCAGTTTAGGCAAAGACGATACCCCAGTCTGTTTTGAACCACATTGAAAAAACTTTTACCCTGATAGTCGCTGGTTCGCCAATCGTCCAGTACCTCACGGTTGTACTCATGATTGAGATAGGAAAGGCGAAGCTGCCGGAACTCTTCCAGTGCATTCTCGGGGCGGGTATACTCACTGATACTAGGCATCTCCCCGCCGTTTGCCACAAATACATCTCTGGCGTAAAGGTCATCTAGCTCGGTACGGCGGTCACGACTCTTGTCATCATAGGTGTTCATATCGGTAGCTGTGGAAAGCAGCGCATCGTTGTGAAGTCCTATTCTTCCAACATCTATTTTTTTGGCATCCAACTGACGAATAAAGCTGGGACGTCGCAGGCCGATGGATACTGTTTTCGGAACAGCTTCACACAGCGCTTCTACTACCTGATTGATGGTCTCTGTCGGTATATTGCCGTTTTCATCCGCAAGGTTCGTGCTGTGCCATTCTCCCCACGGCCCAATGAAACCCGCCTGCACTGTGAGCAACACTTCTTTGTGCTGTGCAAGGATAGGTGCTATCTGTTTTATATGGGTTTCTATAATTTCGATGTCGGAAGGATCCCTTTTTTCGTACTCCGAGGAAAATCCATAGCCCGCTCGAAACACCGCACTAAGCCCACATTCCCGTACTTGTGTAAAAGCAGCATCTAGCTCTGCCAGCTTTTCGGCGCTTATTTCCCTGTCGGTAAAGTCCTTGAGATCGTACGCCAACAGCACAACGGTTATGTTCTTTTCATGCATGGTATCCATTTTACGGGTATTACTGGTGCTAAACTGTTGGTAGAACCCTCGGGACGGGTTTTGCAGAAGCTTATCACTAGGCTCAAAGCTAATTGTTGTGTACTCTATGAAAAAGAATCGCATATAGATAAACAACGCTATTGCTCCTACTATAATCAGTACCAACAGTATCTTCCACCTATTCACCAAAGTCACCGGTATACTCTACTAGTACGGCACTGGATACTCCGTTTAGCGCCGAAAGCTGGGTAACAAATGCGGTGTTTTCGCTTTTTATCCGTAGCTCTACAGTCAGCTCCAGCATACCCTTAATGCTGGTTTTGTTCTTTACCCTTGGCCTTAACGGCATAATCACCCTTTGAACCTCCTCATTGGCTGTTTCTTCAAACTTAATAATGAGCAGGTAGATACGGGAGTCGGCACGCACCTTTACCAGTACGATATAAATAGCACTGATAAACAGCGTTGCCAAAAAAGACATTATGTAAAGTCCCGCTCCGCAGGTGATACCGACCGATATGGCAAAAAACAAAAATCCAACATCCAACGGATCCTTAACGGCGGTACGGAACCGCACGATACTGAGTGCACCGACCATGCCCAGTGACAGTGTAATATTGGAGCTGATGGTCATAACGATGAAGGCTGTTATCAGGGATACCATTACCAGCAGAATGTTAAAATTATTGCTGTACACAACGCCCTTGTAGAATGAGCGGTAGACTGCATATATTATCATTGCGCAAAGGAAGGCCGCACAGAGGGACATAACGATGTTGGTGACACTTAGATCGGCCATTTGACCATTTTCCAAAAAACCTTTCTTAAAAATGTCGGTAAAGTTAGTCATGATGCAACGCCCTCCAGTTTCTATTCTTACACATTACAAATTTTGAAATTGCGCATTTTTGCATTTCCTGCTCAAAGATTGATTTTTGAATGTATGGCGGTAAAAAATCATCATACTTTACTTCCAACACTACCATGCCACGGGGCAGTACAGGGCTTAAAATCAGCCTTTGGTCAAAAAGGTCAATGCTATTAAGGTTTGCTTGCAGTTCCTTATCAAAGGTTATACGAACATTGCCTATCTCCGATACATACGCTTCCCGTGTATACTCCACCACTGTAGTTGGACGCAGCAGCGCAATGCGGTTGTATGCCAGCAGCTGCCTACAAACTGGTTCGCTTCGTTCCTTTAGAAAGTCGTAGTCGCCTGCCAAAATGCTGTGGTATTCCTCTTTGGACAGCTTTGCGGAATGCTTTGAAATGAAGCTGTCATACTTTTCCTTACATTCCAGGTTAATTACCGCGTCACTTCGTTCATATGCTCTTATTCTAAATTTCTTTCGGAACCTGCCTCCGGATATTTTGTCATTGTAGGCCGAGCTGTACATATCATCAAAGTAAAGGCTGCCAATGAGGTATCCATCCTCATTTTTAGTATTACTGTCCAGGGTTAGGATATGGCGCATGCGTTCTCGCAATATATGATAGGTTTTCGTGCTGATATAGTACTTTAGCTCGTGCCGTAGGTGATTACCCTCATATTCCAACCGAACCGCCCTCCCTACTTAATAGTGAATTTACGCACGCCGTTGGTAAAGGTTCTGTCCACTACGTCTTCATAAGAATCCAGAGAATATTGACGGTGACCGCTGCTGTCTATACTCTTAACCTCCATGAAGTAGTCCCCCTCAAGGTCCCCCTTGAAGGTGTATACTGTGGATAGCAGCTCATCTGCCTCGAACACAATGTCGGTCATTTGGTAATTCCTTGCTACACGAATAGAGTATTTCACCAGCTCATTATCAAAATCCCTAGATGCCTCCCACGCAAACTTTACACCATCATCGGTCTTTTGCGGTTCAGATGTAAACACCGGAGTAGGGTATTCAAGCGCAGTTACAAAGGCACGGTAGTTGTTCATGATAACATCATGAAACTGTGCCAGATAGCTCCCTAACTCATTGGGTGGCATCTCCAAAACACCTACATCCGGTGCCAGTGTCATAGTTTGCTCCAGTACAGGCTTGTACTGTTCCAGCAAGCCATTTACCCGTTCCTTGGTAAAGTAGGTGTTCAAAATATATTCGACCTTTGCTTCAAGCTTTTTAATGTTGTTGGGATTAATAAAATATCTCCTATGAAGCTGTACTCCTGTCATACGCTGAATGCCACGGAGCGATTCGGGAGCCTTAAAGCTTCCCTTGTATTCACCGAAGGCAAAGGTTCCATCGTAGTCCCATGGCATCAGGTACCACGTCATGGAATTATTCGGATTGTACAGAATAAAGTTGTGGGATATGGTATCCTCGTTCCCCAGCAGAATATTTACCGCCAACCACGTCAGGTAGTTATCCTCGTTAAAGTATTTGTGGAAGTTTTCTTCAAAATTGCCACTCATGTCATTGATATCCCGCAGCATATTGAGCAGCTTAGTATGATCCTTGCCCTCTCGAATACCCAGAATAGTCTCAAATGCCACCTCATCGTAAGCAGGGTCGTCCACATTTTTCAGTTCCGGGCTTTCTCGGAACTCAAACTGTGTGGCTTTGTACAGGCTCGCATTAATATCCAATCCATGGGCAGTCAGATATGCCTTGTTGGGCTGCTCCACATTGGTATGCAGTCCATAATAGCGGTACTGCTGCTCCTCCGGAGGGAGGGACGCATCACGAATATACACCTTAACAAAGTTGGTACGCAGGCTGGAAAAGTTATCAATGTCCCTCATAAGGTCAAAGCAGAACTTCTGGGCAACCTTACTGATGTCATTCATATGCTTATTAAGATTGAGCACCGTCATTCCACGGAAGTTATCGCCTTCCTCGGAAAACCTTATCTTGTAGGATTTAAACAGTGCGCCTCTGGATGAATTTCCGCGAACACGGATAGAAGCGTTTACTACATCGGTATTGACCAAGGGTGACAGCCTACCGTCTTTATCGCCCTGCACAACATTTGCTTCCAGTGTAGGGTCGTATGTTTGATCCCTGGCAGTATGAAGGTCAAAGGCAGAAAAGTCCAAAATGCCATTCTCAGTTTTCGTAGGAAACACGGTTATATAGAGGGTATCCAAATTGCCCGCATCATCCAGCTTGTAGATATTCTTGTTTTCAGCCAGTGGTGCACCGTTAAGCGCACTCTGCTCTATTGTCCATGCGTCCATACCTACCGGTTGTTCTTTCGCTTCCTCCACCTCGGGCTTACTGGTCAAGGAGAGAACGGCAAACAGCAGTGTCACCACGACCACAATTGCAACAAGCAGTGTGCTGTAGAACTTCGGTTGTTTGGGCAGTCGTCCCATCTATTGTGCCTCCCTGCAGAAAAGTCTGGCATTAATATTTTTAAGAAAATACTTTAGCCGAAAAAATGCTACAAACCAAGAAACAACTCCACCCACCAGTAGCGCAACCGGGTAGAAGGAAACGCCCATTCTGGCAGCCACCAAGCTGGCTATTGTAGTGGTCACCAAAAAGGTTGCCGTAGTCAGGCAGCTTCCCGCTTGGTCATCAAAGTAGTAAAGAAACACTACCGTAAAGTACATAAGATACACTGCATAGATTCCTATGGCAAGTATCAAAAAGAAGTTCATTACAATACCGCCAAACCCCAACATGGGCAGCACCAGTATTCCCACACAGCTTAATACAATGGTGATGATAAGCTGTGTCTCATAAATATAGAACATCTCGGCATCTATGGTGCGGAACATAATCTTCCTGTGTTTTTCAATAGCTTCGTAGGTTCCACTCAGCAGATGCCCCGTGTAGCTACGGTACTTTTCGTAAAACTTGGTTTCCACATTGACCACAAAGATAACCGGTGCAGTAAGGTTCACTACCACCGCCAAAAACATTGCCATATCATAGGATGGCGCTACACGAAAGATACTGACAGTCACCGATATCTCAGAAAAAATCCAGTAAACAATGTTGGGAATGTAAAGCCCCAGTATGTAAAAAAAGCCGCTTAGAACTAAGAACTGGTGCTTTTTGAAGTAGCCTAGGAACGCAAACCAATGGGAGTTTGAATGTGGAAAGAATGTAAGAATTAGATAAAAAATGATAAGGCTAATGGTAAAGAACACCGCTACCATGGATGCAAGCAAGGCATGAATGACCTCTACTTTCATCACTCCATAGAGCAGGCTAAAGCAAATGATGCCCACTATAATGCCCCATAGAAAAGCAAGCGAAACCTTTCCATACTCCTTTAGTGAAGATACAAACACCATGGAATTGTAGGTAACCGATACCAAGATGGCAAGCAGATAGAGCCCCAGTAGAAACCTTAGGTCTGCATCCCCCCGAACGTAAAGGCAGAGGCAGATAATACCCACAAAAAATGCAGTCAGTACCGTTACCAGAATGGTGGAACCCCATAGGCAGGATGGAATATACTCCTCCTTCTCCTCATGAATTCTATCCGATATGAAACGGGAAAGGATGGTTCCCATTAAGCCGGAAATGAGTATGCAGATTAAGAAAACGTAGAGACATGCACTGGAAAAGAACAGCTGCACGGCAGAGGATTCCTCAAACTGCTGCAGCACAAAGTTTACACCGATTAGCATCAGCATAAAAATGATGGTTGGCCCTATGGTGGTCATAGTAGCAAAAACAAGACCGCCCACTTTGCTGAATACGCTTTTTTTATTGAAGACCTTTCTTAGTTCAAACCCTATTCCCGCCATGCTCTTCTTCCCCCTTGCTGCTATCATCAATCAACTGCCGGTAGAGCGTATAATATTTTTCCAGAAAGTCCTTCTTCTGGTAGTATCGGGAAACCCTTTCATGCCCTACTCTGCCCATCTCGCTTCGCAGGGTGCTATCAGTGGCCAGCTTCACTATGGCACTTGCAATCTTTTCAACGTCCATAATGGGCACTATTATGCCCGCTTCACCCAGCTTGTCCTCGCCAAAGCCGTAAAGCAGGTTAGCGCAACTACCGACATTGGTGCACACTTGGGGTAGATATGCCGCCATACCTTCCAGCACAGCCAACGGCTGTCCCTCGCTGATACTGGTTAGAAGCATCATATCAAAGTCCGGCAGATATTCTCGAATGTTTACATGTCCCAAAAAGAAGATTCCCTCTACACCTATTTCCTGAATGAGTTGCAGGCATTCCGCATAATACTCCTTGTCCTCCTCTGCAGGCCCAAGGATATAGAGCGCCATACGATGATTGCGACGTTTTGCTGCATCAAACGCATATATCATGGTCTTAACATCCTTGATGGGTACCACACGAGCCACCACACCTATATTGAAACAATCCTTGGGCAACTTACCCTCGCTCTGCAAGGACTCATAGGAAGCTACGTCTACTCCGTTTGGCACAATGCCAATCTTCTCGGGTGGGCATCCAAGCTCTATTTCAAGCTGCTTGTTTGTTTCAAACAGGGTAATTACCCGGGAGGCTCTATAATAGGCAATGCCGGAAAGCTTGTTAAAAAAGTCCATCCAGTTGTTTTTAAATTCGTTGCTTACCCAGTCGGATTTAATGATTTCTTCCTCACGTTCACGGGTGTAGATGCCATGCTCCGTGATGAGGAATGGTTTTTTCTGTATGTAGGAAGCAATACTCCCCAAAATTCCCGCATACCCGGTAGAAACACTGTGGTATAGGTCTGCTACCGGCAGCTCTCCGCTCATTGCGGAGGCTAAGGGAAAGTACATTGCACGCAGGTTCCAAAGGAAGGAATTGAAACATACCCGGGTATGATGGTCCCGATAATAGTCCACTGCAATATCAAAGAAATCGGGCCCCATGAGAATATCGGAAAGAACATCCTTGTTTTTGGAGAACAGCTCCATAATGTCGCTCCAAGGAATATTCCCCCCCTGATTTTCATATATCAGCTGTTTCAAAGCAGCCTTCTCCTTTAGGGAAAGCGAAATCTTCTTTTTGGTGGACTGAAAACCTTTTTCACTAAGGTAGATTGTCCGAACCTCCGCCACATTGGACGGCAGCGCATACTTATAGTCCTTCATTTCATCAGGAGTGGTGGCTATGGACCAGATGACAAACTCTATGTCTGTAAACTTTTCCACAATCATCTGTACCCAACCGGATACCCCTCCGGCAACATACGGGTAACTGCCTTCGCAGATTAGACAAACTTTCATGTGGGGGCCTCCTCATTCAGTTCAATGATAATGTCCGGTTCCCTTGCCGTAATCAAATAGAAGTTTGGGTATAGCACACGATATTCCCCACCTGCAATACTCTTAATTTTCCTGGAGGAACGAAAGAGGAATTTATTTTCCGGCACCATGCTATGGCAATTGACCGTTACACGGTCTTCTGCGTAGTCTGCACTGTATTCCAGCAGTTCATAGCGCCGGTACTCCTGTGCTGCCTCCGATAAGGTGGTAGGGGCAAGCCACCGTGTTTTGCCGAAGAAGTCACTGCAAAGCTTATCATACCGCTTGCCCAGATGGTTCCAGCTGGAGTCCTCCTCCGGTGTAGTAAAAAGCGAGTTCACATCAAAGCTGTGAGAAACTACACCACGCCCGGTTAGCATGGACAGAAAGCTGTACATCTGCATTCCGGTGGAGCTGTATCCGTAGGTCAGTGTTGGGTAGATAATGGTTCCATCGGGCAGCAGCTGAAAATCATCCACGGTGGATACCTTGTCATCCCCCGTTAAAAGACATCGCATAACGTTCAGCTTGTTAAAGCTTGCCCTCAGCGTGTAAAAGTCCTCTACATCCACCTTTCCATAAAGCGGATAGTAGCCATAGATATTGTAGTTTGGGAAGATACTGGAAAACAGCTTCTCCACAGCCTGTGCCTTGTTTTCCGGCAAATCTTGCAGTTCCGTATGGTTCCCTGCCAGTGTAATCTCTCCACCATGCTGCAGTACCTGGCGACAGATGTAGGCAAAGGTCTGACGGTTAACGGTAGCAGGGTTAAAGCTATCCGTATCTATCCCCAAAAAGCTGGAGGTAATTTTAAAATCCATTGTAACGGCACTTTTCAGCAGGTCCCCCCATAGTTTATCACGTATAAATGCCTCTGCGCTTCTTCCATAGTATTCATAGGACTTCTGGTCGTTATTGATAGTCAAGGGTGGTATGGCATCAAAATACACCGTTTTGGTACCTAGCACAGGATAGATAAAATTCTCCTCCATTGCCGCCAAAGCACCTAGGAAAATACCTTCTGAAATCTTATTTTCCATAAAAGTGCCATTAATGACAGCACAGGAACCGTTTATGTATCGATTTACCCAAACCAGCGGGTTGCTATTGTTACCGCTTAGCAGTATCTCGCAGCTTTCATTTAACCTGCTGCTATAAGAATACGAAGGATACCCATTTTCTACCGACACCTGGGGATAGGGCAGTGTGCCCTCCAAAAAGGTAACATCATCACACAGCAAATATTCTCCCCGCTCAATAATTCCAAAAACGGGATTGAGATAAGCACTGTCAACGGCATCCGGCAAACCCGATGCCAACAGAATACGTCCTCCCCCGTCAACATAGTTTGCCAGAAGTTCCAGGTCAGCCACCTTGCTCAGGTTTCGTTCTACGAAGATAATGGCTGTGCCTGTATCGGTTAAATCCTCACGGGTAAGTACATCTTTTGTGCTATAACCGACCTTAATACTATCTAAGATACTGCAAACATTTTCTTTAACAGCCGACTCGTAACTATCAACAGGTTTTCCTACCACTATGTAACTTCGCTTTCGTACAGTAAAACCCATATCCTCGCTTTGCACTGCTTCTAATGGCAAAAAACTGTCTGCAAAGTTGCTCTGTTCTGTACGGATAAAGTCGTTATCCAAATTAAACAGAAAAAAGAGCAGACTGGTACCAACAGCAATAAAAGCCAATGAGAATAAGCGTTTTATCGAAAACATCAATCACACCTCAGGTTCCAAAATCGAATTAGTTCTACAGCACGGTTACTTAGTGGAATTCCGGAAGCCTTCATGGCAGAAAATATCTCTTCAAACCGCTTTTGGTTCTTGGTCTTAAAGCAGATTTCAAGCCCCTTCATATAGGCATCTTCCTCATGAAAACGTTTAGCTGCACCATATGCTGTTGCCAGTGCCGTGCCGGAGTCATTCAGTCGCAGGCTGCAATCAGCCTGCCGTATGTAATCCTCACAGGTCAGTATCTCCGGAACATCGGCAATGCAGTTGTTGATGGTCTGCACATATTTCATCATGTAAAAGCTGTAGTCGCGGGTAGTAAGCACTCCGCTTTCTATACAGTCCCACAGTGCAGTTATGTAATCACGTATCAGGGCGGTATCTTTACTGTCAACGGATAGCAGTGCTTCGCGCTCCTGTATGGAGGCTTTTAGCTTCTTGTAGGTTTCCAGCGTGGCGGATGCCGCATAATGTGCCATTTCGGAGTCGCTGTCATTCAGTGCAGATTTTATCACGGCAGCATTTTTAATCATATCGTTTTTCAGTATGTTCAGAAGCAATGCACGCTTTTCCTGCGGTGTGCAGGAGGACATTGCCTCGTCAATTGAGATAACATTTATCTCCTCCTCCATATTCGGCCTGTGGACAATCTCCTCAGACTGTGCGTGGAGTATAACGTTGGAGGCATCATAATGGTTGTGCTGTTTGGAAACACGGTAAAGCAGCTTTGGAAGGTAGTAGATAGCAAAGCCCAGTACAGGTACCAACAGGAAAAAAAGAGCAAACGCCCTGTGTTCCTTGGGATTTTTTTGCACTGCAAAAAGCAGCACAAACAGGGCATTGACCACCACTACCAACAGCACCACTTTGTCGTAAGTTGTCAACATACCCATATCAACACACCCCTACCAAATTCTTGCCATTCACAACACTGTATTCTATTCCCTTCTGCCTCAGCCGGTTGTCCACAAATTCCATGTCTCTTTCTGCGGTTCCGGTTAGCAGAACACACAGTTCACCGTCGCTGTCCAGTCCGAAGAAGTCATCGGTACGAAATGCACTGGCATAACGCTGATAGAGCTTTACAGGGTCGTCTTGTTCCAATATCTTAATGAGGGTAAAATGGGCAATGCCATCCTCCCTGTTTTTCTGCTTAATTTCCAGCAACTTCTGAAATTCTACTTCGTTCAGTATCTCGCTATCCGGCAGATATCGCTCATTTCTTATCTTTTCCTCATACTGATATGCCTTTACCAAGGAAGAGGTAATGAGCGGTATCAGCGTCTTAAAAAGACTGATTTGGTAAAGGTTTAGATTTTGGAACTCCATTTCACGTATAATGATAATGGCAATCATATTTCCTTTATGGAAAACTGCACCCGCCATGGATGGGCTGTTTTCATTAAACTGGTTACCGATGAACACCTCGTTGGCCGATAGTTTTGCTTCCATTTCCGGAAACGCAGAAAGCTTGAATGATTTTCCCGCAAAGATGGAGCTGTCATTTAG
>JAVXNK010000042.1:0-9465 GCA_036645835.1 Angelakisella sp.
TAAAAATGCAAAAAAACTCGGGAAAATATGGATAAATACACGTTTTCACCCTATGTACTGTCTCTATTGTGCCAAAAACACAGCTATGGCAGGGCAGAAAAATTACCTGTGTTTTCGGCAAAAGTGCACAAAAAGTGCACAAAGTGAACAGATGTAGTTTCATATATGAAAAACAGTAGCCGAAAACTGTGTATCTGATTGAATTAATTCCATATATAGAAATTTGTTTTTCCAAATTATTACTTGTAGTCATATGCAACAATAATACATGGTCATAATTGTCAGTTCCTACAGTTGACGATACTTTTATGAGATGATATCATGTCGAAAGAGGTCGAATTCCATATCCAGCAAATAGTTTCCATATGTGGAATTATGTGGAGGTGTTTCTATGTTTACAGAACGTCAAAAGGCATTGCAAAAGAAGATGAGCCAGTACAGTTCGCTGAAATCAATTCAGATTGTTTCGGCGTTGTTGGCAGTGAATGACTATCTCACTATCAGTGAGATTGCGCAAGTCACGAATCTTAGTGCTAGTACGGTGCACCGAATTTTACAAGAGCTTTTGGATTGTGGCTATGTAGTAAAGGATGAGAACCAGAAGAAATATTGTGCAGGCTTTGAGTCTGTTGCCATGGCTGTAAACCTAAAAACATCGGACTATCTGCTGGAAGCCGCAAAAAGCGAGATGGATAGACTGAGTGAACTGTCTTTGGAAACGGTAAACCTCATTGCGCTGGATGGCTATCAGGGCGTGTATATCGGAAAGGTAGACGCAAGGAACCAGATTGGTCTGCGCTCCAAGGTTGGCTGGAAGATACCGCTTCACTGTACTGCGGGCGGAAAGCTGCTTCTGGCATATCAAACAGAGCAGTGGCTGGAGGAATATTGCCGCCAGGTACCGTTCAAGCAGTATACCGACCAAACCCTTGTTGATGAAGGGAAGCTTCGGGAAGAGCTGAATAAAATACGGCTTCAAAGCTATGGAGTGGACAACCGAGAGCACAACCCGGACATTATCTGTCTGGCAGCGCCCATCTTTTCCGACAATGGAAAGATTGTAGCCACTATCGGTATTTCAGCGCCTGATTATCGCTTTCCTTTAGAAAAGGCTCTATCCTACAAGGATGAGATTCAAAAGGCGGCATCGGTAGTTACCGATCGGCTAACACGATAATCTTTTTCTAAAGACAGATTTCGTCTAATCATTTCTCGACTGTACGTGATTAGACCAGCGCTTAACGAAAAATTTATGCCGACGTGCAGCGGCGGAATGGATGGAAAACATGGAACTATTGTACAAGGATAAAAAATACCGCAGCGCCAGCGTAATAAATGGCCTGAGTATGGCCGGCCCCCGTGCACATTTCCGGGGCATGGGACTTGTGAACGAGGAGCTTGCAAAGCCTTTTATCGGTGTTATAAACACCCATAATGAAATGCACCCCGGCCACGTACATCTGGATCGCCTGGCGGGCTTTGTAAAGGATGGCGTTCGGACTGCGGGAGGCGTTCCCTTCGAGGTCAATACAATTTCCATCTGCGACGGATTTGCACAGGGACATGTAGGCATGTGCAGTGTACTTCCCAGCCGAGAAGTAATTACCGACTCCATTGAGGTGTATGCAAATGCACACCGTCTGGATGGTCTGGTGCTAATCGGTGGTTGTGATAAGATAGTTCCTGCCATGCTGATGGCAGCACTTCGTGTCAACATTCCTACCATCATTGTAACCGGTGGGCCTATGCTGCCCGGTGAGTATAATGGCAAAAGCTATGCCACCTACGAGCTGAAGGAAATGGCTGGAAAGCTGAAGAGCGGTGAAATTTCACTGGAAGAATATGAGTACATGGAAGGCCTAATGTCCCCCGGCCCTGGCTCCTGCGCAATGATGGGCACCGCTAACAGCATGTCTATTGTGGCAGAGGCAATGGGACTTACCCTGCCCGGAAGCGCATGTGCCCACGCTGTTTCCGGTAAGAAGAACCGTGTAGCGAAGGAAAGTGGAATGGCCATTGTCCGCTTGGTAGAGCAGAACCTTTGCCCCCGTGACATTGTTACCCAGGAAATGCTTAACCTGGCTACTGCCGTAGGCGTCAGCGCTGGTGGTTCCACCAATCTTACCCTGCATATGCCGGCTATTGCACGTGAAGCAAAGCTGCGCATGACACTGGAGGATATTGACAGCATCTGTGCAAAGACCCCCTATCTGGCAAAGATAAAGCCTTCGGGACAGCACACCATGCTGGATTTGGACCATGCCGGCGGAGTGGGTTCACTGCTGCGAGAGCTGGCTCCCATACTGGACATAAACCTACCTACCGTTAACGGTAAGACCCATATGGAAAATGCACAGGCCGTGGTAGAGCGTGATAATGAGATTATCCGTACCATTGAGACTGCCTACAGCGCACAGAGCTCACTGGCAGTACTCCATGGAAACCTGGCTCCCGATGGCTGCGTTATCAAGCAGACTGCTGTTAGCCCCAAAATGCGCAAGCATAGCGGCCCTGCACACTGCTTTGAAAAGGAAGAGCCTGCAGTTGAGGCCATTTACGCCGGAAAGATTGCACATGGCGAGGTTATTGTTATTCGTAACGAAGGCCCCCAGAGCGGCCCCGGCATGCGTGAGATGCTGACCGCAACAGCTGCACTGGTAGGCATGGGATATGCCGAGACAGTGGCACTGGTAACCGACGGACGTTTTTCGGGTGCTACCAGAGGCCCCTGCATCGGACATGTTTCTCCCGAAACCTCTCGCGGCGGCCCCATTGCAGTTGTACGTGACGGCGATATTATTGATATTGATATCGATGCCCGTACCATTGCAGTTCGCCTGACACCTGAGGAGATTGCCCAGCGGATGTCGGAACTGCCTGCTTTTGTCCCCCCGGTTACCGAGGGATATTTGGCTCGCTATGCCCGTGATGTTTCTTCCGCCAATGAGGGCGCAGTACTAAAATAACCTTACAAGGAGATACTTTTTATATGCAGAACAGTATTATGCGGGGGATTTCCGCACCTGTGCTTACCCCGTTCTATGAGGACGGCAGCGTCAACTACGGGGAATTTGAGCGTCTGGTTGCCTACATAACTGACAACGGGGTTCACGGAATCTTCGTCAGCGGAACCACCGGAGAGTTTATTAACCTGACCATCGATGAGCGCAAGAAACTGCTGGTCTCTGCCAAAAAGGCAGCAAAGCCCGGGACCAAGATTATGTTTAACACCACAGCTATGAACCTGCAGGAGCTGCAGGAGCTGATGGATTTTGCCGCAGAGCAGAAGGTGGATGCAGTTTCGGTGACTGCACCATACTACCACGGCTACGATGCCAAGGCGCTGATAGCCTACTTCCAGCGTGCTGCAGCTATGGCAAATGGACAGCCCATTTACCTTTATAACATGGCTGCAATGACCCGCAATCCTATTAGTGCGGCAGTGCTGAAGGCTGTAGTGGAAAGCTGCACCAATGTAAAGGGAATTAAGGACAGCAGCATGGATTTCATGGTGCTGCTGGAGTATCAGAATGCCGTTGTAGGTAAGGACTTCGAGTTCATTACCGGTAATGATGCACAGGTGCTCAGTGCACTGCAGGCCGAAGCAGACGGTGGCGTTATCGCTGTTGCCAGCGTTTTCCCCCGCCTGAGCATGGAGGTTTGGGACAAGTACCAGTCGGGAGATATTGACGGTGCACGTGCCGCCCAGAATAAAATCCTCAAGCTGCGTGGGCTGTATCGGGATATCATGCCCATTATGTCCCACAAGGCAACACTGGAGCTGCTGGGCTTCGCTATGGGACCTGCACGCTTCCCATTCCGCGACCTGACAGAGCAGGAGCGCCTACGGGTGCACGACACAATTAAGGAGCTTGGGTTACTATGAAGTTTGCCTTTCGATGGTACGGGCCTGAAGACCCTGTAACGCTACAGCAGATACGGCAGATACCTGTCGTTACCACTATTGTCAGCGCCTGCTATGAGTTTTCGGCCGGTGAGGAATGGGCCAGTGAAAATATTGCTGCCCGTCGTCACCAGGTTGCGGAGCAGGGACTGCGATTCGAAGTAGCAGAGGGAGTTCCCGTGCATGAATCCATTAAGCTGGGACACCCTGAACGCGACCGATACATCGAAAACTATATCCGTACACTTGAAAAACTGTCTGAGCAGGGCATTAAAACCGTTTGCTATAACTTCATGCCAGTGTTCGGCTGGATACGTACACAGCTGGACAAACAGCTGGCTGACGGCTCCCAAACGGTTGCCTTCTACCAAAATCAGCTGGAGGCCATGGACCCTACCAAGGATGAACTGGCGCTTCCCGGATGGAATTTTTCCTCCGGAAAGGACGAGCTGGGTCGGTTGTTACAGGAGTACAGCCAGCTGGGTACCGATGGAATGTGGAAAAACCTGACCTACTTTTTGGAGGCAGTGATTCCCGCAGCAGAAAGCTTCGGTATTAAGATGGCGATCCATCCAGATGACCCGCCCCTTCCTGTGTTTGGGCTGCCCCGCATTGTTTCCTCCGAGCAAGATTTGGCACGGATAACCCACATTGTAGACAGCCCTTCCAACGGCATTACACTCTGCACCGGTTCTTTGGGCAGCGGCAGACAGAACGATGTGTGCAGGATTGCAGAGCGGTTTGCGGCCGAGGGCAAGATACACTTCGTACACGCAAGAAATGTGGGCTTTGAAAATGAGCTGGACTTTGTAGAGACTGCCCACCCCTCCGCTTGCGGAAACCTGGATATGGCAGCCATCCTGAAAGCACTTCATAAGGGAGGGTTTCAGGGATACCTGCGGGCCGACCACGGCCGCATGGTCTGGGGCGAAACAGGCAAGGTTGGCTACGGGCTTTACGACCGTGCCATGGGCATTACCTATCTGGCCGGGCTCTGGGAAGCCATTACGAAATACACCTAATTTGGTATCACTACCGCCTTGTGTGGTTGGATCATAGCAACATAAAAAAAGAAAGAGGTATTACAAATGAAAAAGATTCTAGCAGTTCTTCTGAGTGCTGTAATGGTACTCGCGGTCGCAGGCTGTGGCTCCAGTGCGGCTCCTTCATCTTCCGCACCTGCTGCTTCCGGTGCAGCTTCCTCTGAGAACCCCGCTCCCGCAAAGCTGGACTTCCCCAAGAACCCCATCACCATCATTGTTCCGTGGGCTGCAGGCGGCACTTCCGACGGCCAGATTCGCGCCATTGCTGACCTGGCACCCAAGTACTTTGGCGTTCCTGTTACCGTTGTCAACCGTGACGGTGCAGGCGGTACCATTGCAACAACCGAATTCATGACCAAGAAGGCTGACGGCTACACCATCTGCCTCGAGGCTGTTGGCGTTTTCACCACCCAGCCCTTCATGCGTGACGTTAAGTACAGCATGGATGATTTCCGTCCCATCATCGGCACCACCAACGAGCCTATCGTTATGGTTGCCAGCAAGAAGTCCGGCATCAAGTCCGTTGAGGACATGAAGGCTCTTGGACGTCCCATCAGCTATGGTTTCTCCGGCGCAGGCAGCCTACCCGAGCTTTCTCAAAAGAAGTTCTTCCAGGCTTCCGGCATCGAGTCCAGCGCAGTTCCCTTTGACGGCGGTGCTCCCACCATCACTGCTCTGCTGGGCGGACACATAGACGTAGGCGCTGCTCACCCCGGCGAAGTTTCTCAGTACCTGGAGACCGGTGACCTTATTCCCATCGGTATCTTCTCCCCCGAGCGTGACCCCCGCGAAAAGTACAAGGATATCCCCACCTTCAAGGAGCAGGGCTTTGACATCGACATGAGCGTTTGGAAGTTCCTCATAGTTCCTAAGGATACCCCCGACGATATTGCAAACTACCTGACCGAAACCCTGGGCAACATTCTGAAGGATGAGAAGTTCGTAGAGTACTGCGACTCCAACAGCCTGGTTATCACCGGCTACTCTCCTGAAGAGATTGCAACCAAGGTTGCTGATGAAGCTGCAATCAACAAGGAGCTTCTTGCAAAATAATCCCAAAACTCTTATTGTCATTCCCTGCCACCCGGCAGGGAATGACAAGCAATTATATGGATTGTAAAGGAGGTTACTATGAGCAGTTATCAGAAAAATATGATTTCATCCCTCGTGTTCTTTGTGTTGGGCATTGTGCTTCTAATCGTAATTCCAACCAGTGTGGATTCAGGGACTATGTCGGACGTAGGTCCTCGCGCTTTCCCATACTTTATTGCGGTCTGCATGATTGCACTCAGCTCGGTACTGGCTGCCATTACCTATTGGGAGCGTAAAAAGAACCTCAATCAGGTGGCAGGTAAAAAGGCGGAACCCGGCGAGGGTAAAAATGAACTGCGTGCACTGGCTCTGGTTGCCATTATTCTGCTGTACATTCTCACCTTTGATATTCTGGGCTACTTTGTTTCTACCTTTATTGCATCAACCCTGATGCTACTGCTTTTCCGTACCAAAAACATCAAGCATTATCTGATTGTATATGGTGTTGCCATCGCAATCTACCTGGCGTTTACAAAGCTTCTGTTTGTGATGCTGCCATAGGTGGCCTACAGGAGGAAAGGAAAGTGAGATAATATATGATTTTAGACGTATTGCTCAGTCTGTTTACCTGGCAGAACTTTTTGTTTCTGAATATAGGTATAGGTGCGGGCATCATTGTAGGCGCCCTTCCGGGACTGACCGGAACTATGTGTATAGCACTTCTGCTGCCCATGACCTATGGCCTGAATTCTTTAACCGGAATGCTTCTCCTGCTGGGTGTATACTGCGGTGGAATCTACGGCGGTTCTATTACCGCAATCCTAATCAATACTCCCGGTACCCCCGCATCTGCAGCCACAGCTATTGATGGCTACGCCATGGCCAGAAAAGGTCAGGCAGGACGTGCACTGCATACAGCATTGTCGGCATCCCTGGTGGGTGGCCTTTTTAGCTGCGTAGTACTCATTGTTGCAGCTCCCATTATTGCTAACTTTGCTCTGCGCTTCGGACCTGCAGAGTACTTTGCACTTGCACTGTTCGGACTTACCATTATCGCCAGTGTGGGCGGTGACTCTCTCATCAAGGGCTTGCTCATGGGTATGGCAGGCTTGCTTGTCTCCGTCATTGGACTGGATCCGGTAGACGGTATCGACCGTTTCTCCTTCGGCGTTACATCGCTGCTGGGCGGCATCGATATCATTCCTGCCCTCATCGGTCTCTTTGCTGTAACCGAGATTATGTCAAAGGCCCGTGATGTCTACAAGCCGGTAGGTACCGTTGCTGAATTTAAGATGGAGAAAAAACAGTCCTTCTGGGATGTGTTTAAATACAAAGGCACTTTGCTGAAATCCAGCGTTATCGGTACCTTCATTGGTGCCATTCCCGGAACCGGAGCTGCCATTGCATCCTTCCTCAGCTACAATGAGGCCAAAAGAGTTTCCAAGCATCCCGAAGAGTTTGGTCAGGGAAGCGAGGACGCAGTTGTTGCTTCCGAGGCCGCAAACAATGCGGTTACCGGTGCAACCCTTATTCCTCTGCTAACGCTGGGTATTCCCGGCGACACCAATACCGCCATTCTCATTGGTGCACTGACCATGCAGGGCATTATCCCCGGCCCCCAGCTGTTTGTACAGCAGCGGGAATGGGTATACAGCATCATGTTTGGACTTATCATTGTAAACCTATTCATGTATTTCCAGGGTAAGTTCTTCATTCGTTCCTTTGTAAATGTAACCAAGATTCCTACTCAGGTCATGGTTCCTGTTCTGGTAACCCTTTGCATTATCGGTGCTTATGCGGTAAACAACACATCCTTTGATGCACTGCTCATGGTTCTGTTTGGCCTCTTCGGCTACATTATGAAAAAGCTGGACTTCCCGCTGACCCCCATGGTCATTGCTATCGTACTGGGTCCCCTGGCGGAATCCAACCTGCGTAGAGCTTTGATTATCTCTAAGGGTAGCTGGATGATTTTCTTTGAGAAGCCCATCAGCCTTTTCTTTATCGTACTTGCTATGGTCATGCTGTTTATGCCGGTTATTAAGAAGCAGATGGCTAAGCGTAAAAAATTAGCATAACGGGGGAACCGAAATGAATGACAGCTCAGCGCTGCAGCTCAGCAGCGGACGATACATTCAAGGGCATGGTGCACTGGCATCTCTGCCGGAAGAGATACTTCCCATGGGCACCAAGGTACTTATTCTGACCGATAAAGTTGTGTACCCCAAGGTACAGCAACAGGTCGAATCCGGTTTTGCAAAAGCTGGCATCACATTTCAAATCTTCCTGTTTAACGGCTATTGCAGCCCCACCAACTATGATGGTGGGGCTGTTGCCGGACAGAAGATGGGTGCGGAAGTGGTAGTCGGCATGGGCGGAGGCAGGATAATGGACGCGGCTAAAATTGTGGCCGACAAGCTGGGTGTACGTGCTATTACTGTACCTACCTCAGCTGCTACCTGCGCTGCTACGGCGCTGTTAGCGGTGCATTATAGCGATGAGGGAGCATTTTGGGGAAACTATTGGCCCAAGTATCCCCCGGCGGTAACCATAGCCGATCTGGACATTATAGTGAATGACTGTCCTACTCGTTACAATGCCGCGGGCATTATTGACGCAATGGCCAAGCTGCCGGAAATCAGCTACAATATTAGCTACTCTGAGCAGTGGAAAAAGAATATACTTTCCCATCTTTCCAGTAGCATTGCCCAGAAAACCTTCGATTTGTTTCTGGAAAACGGCAAGGAAGTGGTTTCCAAGATGGAACAGGGCATTGCAGACGACCAGGTTGAGGATGTAGTTGCTGCAGCACTGTCCGTCACAGGGCTGGTGTCCTGTCTGGCGGCAGGAGGAAAGCAGGCGGCAATCTCCCACTGTCTGTACAGCTACTTTTGCAACATGACTCCCGAGCTTGCAGAACGTTTTCTGCATGGAGAACTGGTAGGCGCTTCACTGCCCTATCAGGTAATAGTAAACTCGGAAGATTACCACCAGGCCGCTGTGCTGGCTGATTTTATTCGGTCACTGGGTGCTCCCACCTGTTTGGATGACTTGGGCTTTGCACCCACCGAAGAACAGATGGACGGTTTGTACGAGTTTTTGTATAGCCGCATGCCGGTTTCCGACAAAGTGGAACAGCATCGCCTACGAAAGTATGCAGACATTTTGCTTCATGGAGTTGCAGCCCAGAAAGAACAGTGCTCCTGCGGTAAGTAGGAGCAAGTGTAAAGGCTTGCATAATGGGGCATACTGCAATGAGTGGCATACAGCCGTTCGGCATCAGAAGAAGCAAGTGTTTGGAACCGTTATTTAACACTTGCTTCTATGTCTTTGGTGCTTAGTACGGAAAGCACCATTTACCTGACGGTAAAACAGACATTATTTCCGTGAAAGGAATTGCTATAACTATGAAATTTATCTTCCTAAACCTCAAGCGGTTCGACGTGCCTCCCGAATTCGGCGGGGTAAACCGCATTGCGCCTATGG
>JAVXNK010000043.1:0-8085 GCA_036645835.1 Angelakisella sp.
GTAATTGCGCAGCTACGGGGGGAGCTGGCTCAGCTGCGTACCCTGCCACGGGTAGTGAGCACCACCCCCGGCGGACAGGATATGAGCAAAAAACAGCTAACCGAGATGAGCTATGGCCAACGGGTAAAGTTTAAGGCAGAAAACCCACAGCTTTACCGAGAACTGACTGATTGACGGGCACACCGCCCGCCTACAGATAAACAGATATGAAGGAGAGACAAATATGAGTGAAACAAAACTGATAAACCTAGTAGACCCTGAGGTAATGGCGGATATAATCCGCGGCAAGCTGACCGACAACCTGCGCTTTGCACCGCTTGCCAAGGTGGACAGCAGCTTTGCAGGCCGCCCCGGTGATAAAATTACCCTGCCCAAATACCGCTATATCGGCGATGCGGCAGATGTAGCCGAGGGTGCTGCCATTCCCATTGCACTGCTGACTGCAGCCACCGAGCAGGTGAGTGTGAAGAAGGCTGGCAAGGGCATTAAGCTGACCGATGAGGCAGTGCTTAGCGGCTACGGCGACCCTATGGGCGAGGCTGCCGCGCAGCTTACCGCAGCCATTGCAGCCAAGGTGGACAATGACTGTATGGCGGCGCTGGAGGGTATTAAGGCTGCCATGACCGTTACCGTAGCGGGCACTATGAGCAGCGAGGTAGTGGCAGATGCCATGGTGAAGTTCGGCGAGGACCCCGACGGCGACAAGGTGCTTTTCATTGCCCCTGCACAGCTGGCACAGATTCGGAAGGACCCAAACTACATTAACAAAAGCGAAATGGCTACTGCTGTAATGATGAGCGGCACTGTGGGCGAGCTTTGGGGCTGTCAGCTGGTGGTGTCCAATAAGATTAAGGCAGCGGGCGGCAAATTTACCAACTTCATTGTAAAGCCTGAGGCTTTGGCTATCTACCTGAAGCGAGATGTGGAGCTGGAAACTGCCCGCGACATTGAACACAAGCTGACCATTATTACCGCCGACCAGCACTACGCAACCTACCTGCTGGATGAGAGCAAGGCCATTAAGCTGGTGGTGAATGAAGCTGCCACTGTGGCCCCCTAAGGAGGAGAAAGATTGGCTTACGCAAGCTATAGCGACTACCTGGGAGATTACGGCGGCAGCCGCCTGACCGAGGCGGAATTTGCTCACTATGCCGCTGCCGCAGAAAGCTATTTGGAGGTGCTTACCTTTGGACGGTGTGTAGGTGTTTTCACTCCAAAGCTGGTGCGAGCGGTGAAGCTTTCCTGCTGTGCCGTAGCCGATGAGCTATGCAGGCAGGAGCGGGAACCTCCACTGCGCAGCCAGAGCGTGGGACAGTGGAGCAGAACCTATGCTGACCAGCGAAGCAGTGAGCGGTGCATTGCCGATGTGGCAAGGATATATCTGCGTGGTACCGGCCTGCTGTGGCGGGGCTGGAAAAAGGCGGTGTATACGGATGCAGAATAGCTTTACGGGAGTAATAACCCTCTACAACCGTATTTTGGGAGGCATGGAGGAACACTGGCAGCGCACGGTTTTGCAGGGTGTAGCCATAGCTGACAGACAGGGGGAGGCAATACGCCATTCCGGTGCAGCCTCCTCCTCCGCACGGCGCATAGGGCCGGTATCGGTAAATGAAATGACCGTACTTATCCCAAAGGGCGTACAGGCAGGCTACATGACCCCCATGGGCTGGCGCATGGCAGAAAATCATATGGGACACTGGACACTACAGCCCGGAGATATCCTTGTACCCGGGGTTTGTGACCGTGAGGTGGGGGAGAGCATTGCCGAACTGATGGCAAACTGTGACAGAGTGGCGGTTATAGGCACCGTAGCCAACTTTGGCAGTAGCGGTGCGCTTAGCCACTGGGAGGTGACGGCACGATGATGGAGCTACTGCGGCGGCTGCTGGAAAGCTATGACGGTATAAGCCCATCCATGCAGGTGCAAACCGACCTTGCAGGAGCCCGTGCTCCGGGCTATTCCCTCTCCCAAAAGGGGGAGCAGGTGACAGGGGAGGATGTGCTGGGCAGAAAAACATGGACGGCTCAGTATACCCTGCACACCCGACAGGTGGCTTCGGGAGAACGGGACAGGCAGAAGGCACATACACTGCTGCAGAACCTAGGTAAATGGCTGTCTGCACAGGATGGCATGACGGTAGGAAACTGCCGAATTGCACGGATAAAGGTAGGCACTCCTGGATTTCAGGAGGCATATGACGATGGAACAGCGGGCTGGAGCATGGGTTTGGTACTGTTCTGCGAGGATACATGAAAGGGGAAAGAGCATGAATATTACAGGCAAAGGATATATTGCCAGAAAAGACTTTATGGTGCTTGCTAACGTAGGCACCGGTGCAGCCGATGAGTGGGAGCTTATCGGTGACAGGGTAGAGGAAATGAGCCTCAAGATGAACCCAAACATTGAGACGGTTAGCGACATTACCGGTATGACTGAAACCACGCTGGACAAGTACCAGGTGGAGACAGAGGTGACTCCCATGCGTGCCAGACGTGACAGTAAGCTGTTTGGCATCCTTTATGACATTGTAAAGAACGAAAAGACCCTTAGTGATGTGGAGCGGGACTTCCTTTGTGTAAGTGTGTTTGACAGCGAGACAGTAGGTACCGGAGATACCGCTGTTACCACCTACGGCGCATGGAAGCAGCGTGCGGTTATAGCGGTGCAGAGCTTCGGCGGCGGCACAGCGGGGCTGGATATTCCTTTTGTCATTCACTGGGTAGGTGCAAAGACACAGGGCAGCTTTAATCCTGTTACCAAAGAATTTACGGTGGCATAATGAGAGAAGGAACTACCATGAAACTGACAAGCGGTACCATTACCATACCCATTGAACGAGATGGCGTTATGACCGGAACGGTTACCCTAAACCCAGAGGATGTGGGCTTTGCAGAGCGGTTTTATGCCCTTACCGAGGGGCTCCGTGAAAGGGAGCGGGCATATAACGCACTGCTGGAAAATGTCGATGTGCAGCTTGGAGACAAGCTGCGGTATCTGGGAGAGGTCTGCAGCTGGATGAAGGAACAGATGGACAGTGTATTTGGGGTGGGCTGCAGCGAAGCAGTGTTCGGTGAAGGCTGTACACTGGAGCTGTTCCGGCAGTTCTTTGCAGGCATAGAGCCTATCATCCGTAAAAGCCGCAGCAGCAAGGTGCAGAAGTACACCGGTGACAGCGGGGATGTAATGGAATGAACCCGCTGTCAGAGAAGCTGCCTACGGCCATACGAATAGGCAATGTGGCCTATCCCATCCGCAGTGACTGGCGCAGCTGCATGAAGATTATTCTGGCCTTTGAAAGTGGGGAGCTGACCCCACAGGAGCAGCTGGCTGTTATGGTGGAGCTGCTGTACAAAAAAACGCCTCCCCTTTGTGGGGAGACGTTTTCAAAGGCGGTAATGTTCCTGAACGGTGGAGAAGCGGGAAGGGGTGATAGCACCCAAAGCTGTGGACGCCTTTATAGCTTTGGGCTGGACGGACGGTTTATCTATCCGGCCTTCCGGCAAAGCCATGGCATCGACCTTGGCAGTGCGCAGCTGCACTGGTGGGAATTCTGCTGGCTGTTTCTGGACCTGCGGGAGGACTGTGCCTTTTGCCGTTTGGTAGGCCTTCGCAGCCGTAAGCGCAGTGGCAGCCTTACCCGTGAGGAGCGGGAGCAGATGGTAGGCATGGAGCAGCTTCTGGAGCTCCCACAGCAGTACAGCACCGAAGAACAGGAGCAGATACAAGGATTTCTGCAAAGCATGGGACGGGGTTAGGTGATGTGTATCAGAACCATAACGAGTAGGGGGGTGAGGATATGGATGATAAAATTAAGATTAGGATAGACACGAAGATGGATGTGGGTGCTACTGCTGGGTTCAGTAGGCTAATAGAGATGATTCGGCAGATGACCCACACAGCAGAAGCTGCAACCAAAGGACAAACTGCACTGGCAAAGGCCACGGCAGCGGCGGGGGCTGCTGCCAAGGGTGCACTGGCATCCTTTGATGACCTAAATGTGCTGGAAAAGAAAAGCAGCACAGGCAGCGGTTCGGGGAGCAAGCCGGGAAAGCTGCCTAAGCCGGAAAATCCGGATGATGGAACTGCCCAGCTTACCTTTTTGGAACAGCTGGCAAAGGCGCTGGAGCCACTGACCGAAACGCTCTTTGCAGGGCTGGGCTGGGGATATCAGAATGTACTGTTGCCGCTTTCTCAGTGGACACAGAATGAAGCACTTCCCAGCTTTTTGGCCATGGTAGGTACTGCCGCACAGCTGCTTTGCAGTGCGCTGGATGTCCTGAAACCAGTGGCTATCTGGCTGTGGGAAAGCTTTTTGCAGCCCTTGGGGCAGTGGACAGGGGAGATGGCTATTCTGGCAATAGAGGCGCTTTCAAGGGCTTTTGAGGGACTTTCACTATGGATTGAGGAGAATAGAGCCAAGCTGACGGGACTATGGGAGGCAGTGGAGCCGCTTTTAACACAGGTAAGCGAATTTGTACAGGGTATTTTTGATGGCATTCGGGAATATGCAGCACTGTGGGCAGAGGGCTTCACGGAACTCCTCACTGGTGCACTGGACCTCTGGCTGGGCATCCTCACTGGAAGCTGGGAGCTGGCGTGGCAGGGAATACAGAGTATCTTTGAGACACAAAAGACACTGCTGCTTTACGGCCTTGGGCTGCTATGGCAGTCCATAAAGGATGGCTTCGGCAGGTGCTTGGAGGTAGTGAAGCTGCTGTGGGCACCTATAGGAGAGTGGTTTATGCAGAATGTGATGACCCCGCTGGACAAAAATTTCGGTTGGCTGTGGGACGGCGTTGTGCTGGGTGCAAAAATTGCATGGCAGATGGTGCTGGGCGTCTGGGAACCGCTTTCTGCATGGTTCATGGAAAAGGTTGTAACCCCGGTATCCTCCTTTGTACAGAAGATGTGGGATGATATTCTGGGATATTTCATAGGCGGACTTGGGCATCTGCGCAGTGCCATAACCGACTACATTAACTTTACACTGGATATGTTCCAGAGCGGTGCCAATATGATCATTGACCTTTTTAACGGTATTATCAGTGCGCTCAATAAAATATCGGTGCAAATTCCGGACTGGGTGCCGGAATACGGCGGCAGAAGCTTCGGTATCAGTATTCCGCAGATACCGCAGGTAACCATACCAAGGCTGGCTACCGGGGCTGTAATACCGCCCAATGCACAGTTTGCAGCCATACTGGGGGATCAGCGGGCAGGGCGAAACCTGGAGGCGCCCGAGGGACTTATTCGAGATATTGTGCGGGAGGAAAGCAGCGAACGGGAGATCGTTATACGCTTTGAAGGCAGTATGGCACAGCTGGCCCGTGTGCTTGCACCTGCACTGGAACAGGAAAATTCCCGACAGGGAACACGGCTGATACTGGGAGGTGCATAGCGGTGTTAAAGATAGATGGGCAGTGGTACCATGTGCCGGTTCTTGCCCTAAGCCGAAAGGCAGATTTTTTGGACAAGTACGCCAGCCGCACCGAAGATGGGGTACTGCAGCGGGAGCTGATAGGCGTGTTTTATAACTATCAGCTAAAGCTGGGGAGTACAGGGGATACCCATGAGTATAACCGCCTTTGGCAAAAACTGACCCAGCCCCAGGAGTTTCATAGCGTAACCGTGCCGGGAACTGGTGGCGACTACACCTTTACCGCCTACTTTTCGGGAGTGAAGGATAGCCTGCTGCGGGAATGTGGCGGAGAAAACCGATGGACAGGGCTTACGGTAAGCTTTATCGCCCGTTCACCAGCAGGGGGGCAGCACCCATGAGCACAGGAGCGGAACTGGCCATACGCCTTTACGATGTTACCGCACGGGAAGACAGCTCCCCTGTTTGTATCGATATACAACCCTTTGTAGCTGCGGACAGCCTGCGTGAGGAAACACAAAAGCTGCTTCCTCACTGCGCCACCCTGGAACAAAACTTTTTTCGGCTGGATGGCAGTCAGGAACTTTTTCCCGACAGTACAGCCGGGTATCACTGGGGGCTGTGGAGCCGCAGCATCAGTGGAGAAGATTGCCGCTTTGCAGAGCCACCCATACTGCGCATCTCCTTTACCAAAAGCCATAGCAGCATCGGCCTTACCCTACGTTTTTATGAGCAGGAACAGGACTACTGCAACCACCTACGAGTGCGGTGGCTGGATGCAACGGGGAACCTGATAATGGCGAAGGACTTTTTCCCACAGGATGCAGCCCCTTTTTTAAAGCAGAAGGTTGAGGGGTACCATGCCCTGGAAGTTATCTTTTTAAAGACAGCAAAGCCCTGCCGCTACCTAAAGCTGGCAGGTATCAGCTATGGTATGGAGCTGCTGTTGGGGGGCGGGGAAATCTCCTCTGCGGTGATACTGGAGGAGGTGGACCCCACCTGTTCCGGGGTAAGCATCAATACGCTGGATATTACCCTTCATTCCTCCACGGCAGAGTTTTCTCCCCTGAACCCAAGCGGAATCTTTTCTGTACTTCAGCAGAAACAAAAGCTTTCCGCCGCCGCCATTATGGATGGTGTGCGAAAGGAGATGGGAAGCTTTTTTCTTCACAGCTGGGAGGGCGATGAAAAGAACAATATTAAGCTTCACGGGGTGGATGCCGTGGGGTTGATGGACAAAGTGCGGTACCATGGGGGCATCTACCGGGATACGCCGGTGGGCGAGGTTCTAAGGGGACTGTTTTCCCTGACAGGGGGAGAGTTTACACTGGATGACCGTTTGGCGACCCAGAAGCTCAGTGGGTATCTGGGTATCTGTACGGCACGACAGGCACTGGGGCAAATATCCCTTGCTATAGGGGGTATTGTGGATTGCAGCAGAAGTGAAACGGTACATATATATCC
The DNA here is from genome assembly GCA_036645835.1 of Angelakisella sp. GTDB lineage: Bacteria > Bacillota > Clostridia > Oscillospirales > Ruminococcaceae > Angelakisella. The sequence continues at coordinate 6,846 of JAVXNK010000043.1, forward strand.
TGTGCCAAACCGTCCTTCAGCACTCATCGGGCCCAACCGTAAGCTTGGCGGGCAGAAGATAAGCCTTCGTCCACAGGTCACCGGCATCGATGTTACCGCCCATGGCTTTACTGCCACCCCGGAGCGGTATACCGCATTCGAGGAACCACTGGCACCGGGGGGGTATACCATTCTCTTTTCTGAGCCCACCCATGCTTTGGAAGTAAGCGGAGCCACTGTTATAGAAGCGGCAGTGAACCATGTAAAGCTGTGGGTGCATACAACGGGGACTGTAACAGTTACCGGCGGGCGGTACCTGCACAGTAAACAGGTAGTGGCCAATAGCCTTTCTGAGCAGGTGGCAAACCTAGCCGATAACCGGCTAAAGGTGGAAAATGCCACTCTGGTACATACCGGAAATGCCGGGGAGGTCTTGGAGCGGCTGCGTGGCTGCTGTGAGCGGGTGCTGGCGGGTGAACTTTCGGTACGGATGGGTGAGGAACGGGTAGCAGATATGATTATGGTAAACGGCAGCAAGGGTGAAAATATAAAGGGCATTGTGGAACGGATGGAAACTGACCTGACGAGGGGCTGTATTACCAAGATTTCCATAGCGGCCCAACGGATAGAAACAGTGAGCAGCAGCTATACGGGAGAGCTATATAGCGGGCAACGCTGGGGGGTGCTGTAATGTGGAATGAGCCAATATATGACCGAACCGAAAAGGATATCGCAGAGGGCAGCCCCAAGGGTTTCTGTAACGCCGCCGACTTGAACAGGCTGGAGGACAACTGTAGAGAGGTGGCGGCACTGCTGGGCATTGCCATATTGGTAAGGAACACCCCGTGGAGTGCTGCTGACTTTCCCACAGTAAGTGAGCTTGCACGGATAATTGCCAATGTGCGGCTATTGGATGAACGCTACATGGCATACCAAACCACACCGCCGCCGCCGGAGAACCCGCTGAACCACTGGCAGAAGTGGAACGATGCCGAAAAAATACTACTGGATATCCACAAAAGCCGGCAGGAGCATATGGCGGCACTGCTCCACTGCGGTGAAATGAAGATGGGAGAAAGGATAGGGGTGATTTAATGAGTTACAGCAAAAAGACATGGACCAACAGACAGAGCGAATATCCCAACCGGCGTAGGCTGACTGCCACCGGTACAGCAGAGGTTTACGAGGTCGCCAGAGAGGAAGGACTGGTTGTTGAGGAGGGTGACCCCTTCGACCAGACCAGCATGAACGACCTGGAAAA
>JAVXNK010000044.1:0-6542 GCA_036645835.1 Angelakisella sp.
AATCATAGGCCTGCCAGAACATTGTAACTGCAAAGAAAGGCAGAGAAACCAGTATGGCGCGTCCCCATTTCATCCTGACGTTCATGTAAAACAATCCTCCTCATACTTTTTTAATATGTAGCATACGGTATGGAATAAACAAAGCCTTTACCGAAGAAAGGCGAGTATCCTGGAGACGGTCTCATCCCTATCACTGCCTAGTAACAAAGAATGTTCGCCTTGTTCAAAACGCACAATTTCGATAGGTGCAAGGAATGCCTCTGCCGCCTGTGCGCAAAGTGCAGGATTGGAAACAGTATCTGCTGCAGTGTAGAGCAGTAGTGTAGGTTGCTTGACACGGGGGACAGCCTCCAGTGCCTGTTTCCCCAAAGTTTGCAGGTGGCGCACACTTACGACAGGTGCGGCATTGTAACCAAAAATACATGCATCCATATCGTCACCCTTGGGCTGACGGGTAGGCAGTGGAATCATCAGTTTATCCTTTTCGCTGTCACTGTCCAGCAATGGCTGAAGCCTATTTAGTAACGCCGGGTGCAGGCCATACCCCGGAGATATAAGAACAACCCGACCCAAGGAAGCTTCATCTGCATGGTGTGCTGCCAGCAGTGTTGCAAGTGCGCCCCCAAGCGATAGCCCAACAATATTTACACGCTCGTAGCGGTCAGCGAGTTTCTCATATTCGGCATTCACGGCATCTATCCAGTGTTGCGACGTAACTGGGATAAGTGCTTCCGGTGTGGTGCCGTGACCGGGCAAAAGGGGAGCAGATACCGCAAAGCCCTCCGCTGTCAGCTGATGTCCAAGTTTACGGTAAAGTCCGGGAGAACCGGTAAAGCCGTGGATACAAAGGACAGCCTGATGTGAGCTGCCGCCCCAGAAAAAAGGTTCTTTGCCGGCAAGCATTTCTTCCTGACCCATATAGTTGCTCCTTTCAGAAGTATAGATTGCTCCTTGCCAGTGTAGCTTGTGTTTATAGTTTATGCCAGCAAATTGCTTACATAAGCGTCTTTAGCAAATCCGGACGGTTGGTAATAATGGAGTAACAGCCCAAGCGAACCAGCGCCTCCAAGTCTTTTGGCTCATCCGGAGTCCATGGGCTGCAAAGTGTACCCATTTCACCCAGCTGTGGAATCAGCTCAGGTGAACGTAGCAGCGTTGAGTAGTGACAGTGCAGAAAATCAACTTTAAAATCTAGCCCGGAAATGTACGCTGCCAAATCGTCCTGTACCGAAAGCAGGTTGGCGGCCTGTGGCAAGGTGCAATCAGGAAAAACGGCGCCTATCTGGTGTGCAAGCTCTGCAATAACACAGGCAGGGTTTGCACCGGGAACATCCACTGGGTTTGGACCCAAGGCATCAGCCGGAATATCTGGCATATCCGAGGCGGTAACGCCAAGCAGCGACTTTTCAGGTGGCAGGTATTTGCAGAGTAACTGAAAAGTTGCACTGTGCGCAAAGCCCACAGGCATTGTCAGCACACCAACCCGCAGTTCGGGATTAAGCTTTTTTACCTGTTCCAGCAGCCTGTGATCAAAGGCGGAAATGACCACCCTCTGTGTACAACCCAGGGCTGAAACCTCTTTTACAACACGCTCTACGTAGGGCAGAGTACGATCTATAGGCGCTTTTAACTCAATATTAATAAGCTCCAGTGTATTACTCGCCTTCAGACATTCTTCCAGCGTTGGTATATATGTATCCGGGTACACTTTGCCATCTGTACCAACGTATAAATACCTACGCAGTTCGGATAATGTCATCTCTGATATGGCACCGTGTCCGTTTGAACAGGCATCGATGGTGTAGTTGTGGTGAACAACCAGCTGGCCATCCTTTGTCAGCTGTACATCGGTTTCAATGCCGTCCGCACCAAGCTGGGCAGCTGCACGAAATGCAGCCACAGTATTCTCCGGCGCAGATAGGTGAAACCCTCGGTGGGCAATATTCAAAGTGCGCATACGCTTTCTCCTTTTGAATGGTAATAATTTAGCTACCCATCTACACCTGCACCCAGATAGTGGTGCTGGGCGGCTGTACGCTTTTTAACAACGGAAGTTCATTACATGTGTAATGTTTTTGAGGTAAATGAGACGCATTGTGTCATAGAACATTTTTTGAGAAATCTATTAAGACAACAAGATTTTAAACATATTTAACATAATTCTTAAAAGATATAAATAAATAATTGAATTTATTATCTAAATAATATATGATTATATATAAGTTGCCAAGAGTCAGATTTATAATATAGTACCATTATGAGACTTTAGTTCAAATGTGTATCGTGTGGAGGCGTGGCTTATGCAGTGTTATAAACCCATTGAAAAGGTGTGCATGGATGCTATGCATGACCTGATGCAGACAAAGAGGCTGGACCGAATTACTGCTCAGGATATCCTTGCTGCCACCGGTATTTCAAAAGCGACCTTTTATCGGTATTACAAGGATAAGAACGAACTCTTTGAAAAAATGATATGGCGAGATGTGAATTTTATTTTTACGTCGGAATGCTCACTGGCTCAATGGAGGACAAGGGTGGTGCAATTTTCCACCCGCCTGAAGCAGGACAAAGCCCTACAGTATAAGTTGGCACGGGACGAAGAAAATGCATTTAAAAACTTCTATGCAAACATCATGTACGAGCTATTTTTAAAGCGGCTTTACAGGCTGCGTGATAAACAGCAGTTTGTAATGACGCGAGAGCTAAAGTACCGGCTGCTATACATGAGCGGAGGTGCAGCAACATTAATATACGAATGGATTATGAGCGGATGCCCAGATTCCCCAGAGGAGTTTGCTGTATTGCTTTCGGATATGATAGGTGAAAATGGCAGTGTGGATGCATTGCGGGTGGACTAGGACAAAACGCAGTAGAGCTAGGGTAGTTGAATGGGCTTTTCAGTTTTGCGCCCAACGAGTAAAGTAAGCATATAACCTAAGGAGGCAGGCACAACAAAAAAAGACCAGTCCTAAGACTGGTCTTTTTTTGTTGGTGCGGGCGACAGGACTTGAACCTGCACGCCAAGACATTGGCTCCTAAGACCAACGCGTCTGCCATTCCGCCACGCCCGCATATGTGTGCCGTAGGGGAAACCCCGTAGCACAAAAGATATTATACTATCTAACTGAAAATCTGTCAACTATAGACTTTCAAGTCTGTAAAAATTAGTGTAGCTGTATAAAAATTCAATGCCTTCTAATACTTATGCAAACATTGCTTGAAAATACTAGGATTATACAGTATAATAATGAGTATTGGTCAGGACTTAAATTACAAATTGTATACTTTATTATATTATTACGAATGGTAAAGAAAGAAGGCTGTAAATATGAGTATTTCACTAACCGCTGCACAGCAGCAAGCAATAGCCAAAGCCAAAGACTACAAAGCCCTAATGCAAGAGGTAGGCGGCGCCCTTTGGGGATTTGCCGAAATAGGACTGCAGGAATACCGCTCAGCGGCATACCTTATGGAGCTTTATCGTGAAAATGGCTTTGTGGTAAAGGGTGGTCTGGCAGGTTTTCCCACTGGCTTTACAGCCGAGTTCACTCAGGGCGAAGGAGGTGCGGTGATAGCGCTGCTCTGCGAATATGACGCACTGGGTGCCCTTTCTACCGTGCAAAAGGGTGGCAATGGGCACGGCTGTGGGCATAACCTTTTTGGAGCTGCTGCTACTGCTACTGCCATGCTGATGAAATCGGTTATGGAGGAGCAGGGCGTAAGCGGAACCATTCGGGTTTACGGTACCCCAGGCGAAGAAAACTATGCAGGTAAGGCTTACTTTGTCAATCATGGCCTTTTTGATGATGTCTCCTGTTCCGTAGGCTTCCATGCCCACGACCGCAATAAGGTAAACTATACAGTCTCTTCGGGTACCCTGATAACAAACTATATCTTCCATGGTAAGCCCGCCCACGCAGGCAACTGTCCTTGGGAAGGGGTAAGTGCACTGGATGCTGTGGAGATTATGAATGTGGCCTGCAACTATCTACGGGAACACCTGCGTCCCGAAGCACGGGTACACTACATCATTACCCACGGGGGAGATGTGACCAACGTAGTACCGGAGCTGGCTTCCAGCCAGTACTCGGTGCGTGCCGCTTCGGTACCCTATATGGAGGAGATAGCCCAGAAGGTGGACCGCTGTGCGGATGCTGCTGCCCTTGCCACCGGCTGTACCGTGGAAAAGCAGTTTGTGGACAAGACCTACAATACCGTACTGCTGCGGGAATATGCCCAGCTTGCACAGAGCTATCTGGAACTAGTGGGCCCTCCTGACTTTACAGAAGAGGAACTGGAGGCTGCTAAGAGCTTCGGAGACGGTACAGGACTGCATCGGGCCATACTGCCCCTGCCGGAGTATGAGAACTTCTATGGCGGTGCTACTGACGAAGGGGACGTATCCTGGGTGGTGCCCCATGTCTCCATCTACACAGCCAATATGGCACAGAACACCAACGGCCATACCCTGCAGTTTACCTGTCAGGCCAATATGCCTGCGGCTTACACCGCCATGGTGACCCAGGTAAGCGCAACCTCCGCCATGCTTTTGGGGCTTATGCAGTCTCCCGAGCAGATGGCGGCACTGAAAGCTGCTCATAAAGCCAAAATGGGGCACTTGGTCTATCCCAAAAACCCCAACTATACCTTGCCCCCCGCCTTTAACCCAAACTGCGCAGGCGTAACGGTGGAGGATGGCAGTATTACGGTGGATATGTCCCAGCTTATCCTGTTGCCCAAGGGTTTTAGTGGCACCGTCTGCATTGAGAAGGAAGGCAAATCTATAGCCACATTTACCCAGTCTGGCACGGTACAGGGGTCGGTTCCCCTCAGAAAGGGCGACAGCCTATATATCTACGCAGTAACGGATACAAAGCAGCTCATTGGCTACTACAATATATAGAGATACAAAAAAGGACTGCCGAGGCAGTCCTTTTGCATGTTACGGGGAGGGTGTTCCAGGCGCGGAACTGTGGGCTACGCGGCGCAGCAGCACCAGACAGAGTATTAGACTTAGCAGACCGGATAGAAGCGGGGTCAGCCAGACTCCATTTACCCCAAACACCGGTACCAGCAGTGCTATGCCCAGAAGCGGAAATACAATGGTATTGCCAAAGGAGATGAGTAGAGAGAATACGGGGCGGTTGAGGGCGGTGAAGAAGGCCCCGCTGACGGTGGGTAGCCAGCTTACCAGATAGGAAAGGGCGAAGATGCGCATGCCCGTGATGCCCATTTCCAACAAGGCAAGGTTTCCCGGTGGGGTAAAGAGGGAGATAAGCCAGTGCCCACCGGTGAGCATAACCACCATGGAGAGCACCGACAGTAAACAGCTGAAGAACTGTGCACGATGCTCCAGTGCCCAGGTGCGTTTTAGGTTGCCCGCACCCAGGTTATAACTAATGGCAGGCTGTACACTATCCGACATACCAAAAAGCATGGGCTTTACCACACTGTCGACATACATAATAATGCTAAAGGCAGCTACAGCGGTAGCACCGGAAATACGTAACAGCACCACATTGGTGATAGCCATAAAGGCTGAACCGGAGATGTTGGAAAAAAACTCCGAGGAGCCATTGGCAATGACATTTTTTATAAGCTGTAGGGAAAATACCGGCTTTCTAAACTTTAGCTGCAGCTTGCCACGGATAAACGGTATTAGGCAAAGGATGGTGGAACACATAAGGCTTAGGCAGGTAGCCAGAGCCGCAGAGCCGATGCCCATGCCCCACTTTGCGATAAAGAGCCAATCCAGCACGATGTTTGCAAAGGCAGAGAACACATTGACCCACAAACTGTAGTGGATGCGCCCACAGATGCGCAGATAGTTATCAAGCGCAAAGGATATCATAATGACTGGGGAGAAGATAGCGAATACCTTGGTATACTGTTCGGCCAGAAGGCTGACCTGTGCATCGGCACCCATAAGCTGCACCAGAGGTGCTGCAAAGAAAAAGGCAACAATACCCACAACCAGCGAAATCATCATAATAATGAGGCTGAACAGGCTAAACATGGCCGAAGCTTGCTTCTCATCCTTTTCACCCAGTTTTATGGCAATCTGTACCGACGAACCTACGGCAATCATATCCGAAAGCGCAAAGCTTATCATAATCAGCGGCATTACAAGGTTGACAGCAACCAGTGCATTTTCACCAATGAACCTCCCTACAAAAATACCGTCTACCACGGTGCAGAGGGAGATAGCGGCCATACTAATCATACTGGGGATAGCGCAGCGTACAAAAAGCTTGGTGGGATGCATGGTTTCAAAGTAGTGATTGGTTTTCATTTTTGTGTTATTCCTCCTATGGAGTGGCTCCATATCTACATACACTATCAGTATTGGCAGTTAAAGTCAAGAGCGCGCAGTAAAATCATTATAGTTTTTTGCAAAAAACAGTTGACTAATGGGACAAGTTATGATAAAATAATAAAGCTGTCTCAGTAGAGATGGCGTATGCGCTTGTAGCTCAGCCGGATAGAGTATTTGGCTACGAACCAAAGGGTCGGGGGTTCGAGTCCCTCCAAGCGCGCCAAAA
>JAVXNK010000045.1:0-5263 GCA_036645835.1 Angelakisella sp.
TATGGTTAAGTCATGAATGATGAAAACAGCAGCCAAAACCAAATTGCTGTTTTCTGCGGATGGGGTTCCTCCTTACTTCGCTGTCTGTTGTGACAAGCAAGGCTTCCCACCGTTTGAAGCTGTCCCCGCTATCAAATAGATGCTGCTAAACTGCCTCTAAGGCGATAGACCATTCGGGTTTATCAGTTTGCATCTTGGGCAAGGTGACAGTCGCAATGGGAAGCCATGGAAAACAAATCAACACAGTACACTGGACCCACCCCTTTCACATAATACTTGTCGCTGCACTGTTCTACAGCTTTTTGGAATCGTGCATCGGACTCACGACCCTTTCCTTTAGCACTCTGTTTCTGTGATTTCACTATAGCACACCCAAAATGGAAGGTCAATAGCCTCAAGGCAAAATCGGCAAGCCGCATAAACAGAGGGTGTAAACTTCGTAAGGCGAAAGTAAAAATTCATGTTTCATTTTATTGAAACTATGTTATAATAATAGTGTTGGGGACAATTTTCCACACAGGAAGTTGTCTATGGACGGTCGAAAGACCGTTCTTTCTGTTTGTATCTGTCTGGGCAAGAGGAGTATATGAGGTGAATTTTTTCCAAAAGATTTATACCGCTGAAGGTATGCTTGGTAAGGAAGAACCCTTGGGCGTGCTTCCAACCACAGGTGAACTTTATGCCGAGGCCATGAGGGTGGCAAATCCCGCCATTGCCGATACTGTACTTGTTGCGCTTATTTCCATGATGGATACCGTCATGGTTAGTGTGCTGGGGGAGGCCGCTATTGCTGCAGTGGGCATTACTGCCCAGCCCCGCATGATAATACTGGCGCTCTTTATGGCTATTAACACCGGGCTTACCGCAGTGGTGGCACGGCGGAGGGGTCAGGAGGATGCCGAGGGTGCAAACCATGCCCTGGGGCAGACATTAACACTGTGTATTGTGTTGGCAGTGCTGTTGGCAATAGCCGGTGCAGCCTATGCCCGACCGCTGCTGCTCTTTGCAGGAGCACAAAGCGATGTAATTGATGCTTCAGTAATCTATTTTCAGATACTTATGTTCAGCATTCCCTGCCAGGTTGTCACCATCTGTATCAACGGTGCTCAGCGGGGCTGCGGCAACACAAAAATATCTATGAAGATTAATCTAACTGCAAACCTTGTAAATGTAGTATTCAACTATCTGCTCATAGGCGGGCATTTTGGATTTCCCGCATGGGGCGTGGCAGGAGCTGCTGTTGCCACCGTCATCGGAAATGTGGTGGGGCTTATCATGGCCATCCTTTCGGTGTTTGGTGAAAACGAGCATTTTCTTCAGATACGCCTGCACAACCTGATTCATCTGGACAAAAGAACCCTTTCCCCTGTCCTTTCGGTGGGCATTAGCGCAGGGGTAGAGCAAATCTTCCTGCGGGTGGGCTTCTTCCTATATGTAAAGATTATTGCTTCGTTGGGCACCACGGTTATGGCTACCCACAATATCTGCAGCAGTGTGCAGAGTGTGGCATTTGCTTTCTGCGACGGCCTGGGAATGTCCGCGGCGGCACTGTTCGGACAGTCCATGGGCAGAAAACGGCACGACTTGGCAATCCTCTATGCCCGTGCATGCCAGCGGGTATCGTTGCTCTTTTCCGCACTTCTGTTTATCATCTTTACTGGCTTTGGAAGCCAGATTATCTCTCTCTTCTCCGATGAAAGCCATGTGCTGACACTGGGGGCTCAGGTGCTGTTTATCTGTGCCATTACTGCTCCCATACAGTCTTCACAGTACATCTACTCCAGCTGCCTGCGCAGCGCCGGAGATACCAAGTACACCGCAGTCACCTCTATGATTAGTGTGGGTATCCTCCGTCCCCTTATTGCGTGGGTGCTCTGCTATCCCATGGGATTTGGGCTGCTGGGTGCATGGGCCAGCTATACCATCGACCAAATGCTACGGGTTACCCTGTATTGGGTACGGTTTGCAGGGGGCAAATGGAAGCGGATTAATCTGTAACTATCCGAACAACAAAGGCGGCGAAATCATCCCAAAGGGTGACTTCGCCGCCTTGTTTATATTTGTATTATTCACTGTCCGGAACAGGCTGTGCCAAACTGTTCTCATTTTTGCGGTCGTAGTCCTTTAGGGCGGGTGAGTAAAACACCAGCAGCACTAGGAGCAAAAAGAGCACTGCATTCAGAACAAAGGGGAACCGCATGTTTGTTTCGGAAAGCTTGCCCACAATAACGCCAAAGGGAGCGGTAAATGCCAAGGTAATGACAAAGATTAACCCCAAGGTACGGGCACGCTCGGCCTCGTCCACGAAAACCACCATCAGTGAATCCTGACGAGGAATGAGAAGCGCCCATGAAAAAGCGTCCATCAGCAGGTAAATCAGCAGCATCCATAGGGATTTTTGGGTGGTTAGCAGCAGGAGAATGTTTGCAAGGAAATAGAGGATGCCACCCGCCAGCATAATGGGGCGGAACTTCATACGGTTTATAATGTGCTGCACAGTAAAGATAAAGATAAGCATTACCACAGCTCGAACCATTGGAAACAGTGCAACCATAGCAGTGGGAATATTTAGGCCCCGGGTAATGTAAAGTCCAAAAAAGTTGGTATTGACCATCTGGCTTACGCTTAGCAAAATTTTAAGGGAAAGCACCACAATGGTGGCTGGGTTTTTCACCAGTTTTTTAAATACCGCCTGATAGCCGCTCAGCATGCCGAGCATGGAGGTGTGCCGCGTCTCCTTTAGTCGCTTTTTACCCTGCTCTGTTTCGGTACAGCAGGTGTATAGAATGATAAACTTGGTGCTCATCATTACAAAGGTGACAAAGTAGAGTATCCGCACAGCGGGCACCAGAGAAAAGGTATTCACCAAAAAGCCGGATAAGGGAGCAAAGAATACCGCCAGCAGCCCCGACACCGATACCCAGGTATAAACGTCCACCAGCTTTTTCTGGTCGCAGTCTTCCACTAGCAGGCAGGACCATGCGTTGTCGGTAACCTGCCACATACTGTTGAAGATAATAGCGGCAAAGAACCACCAGAAATTCTGTGCACACATCCAGATAAGGGCCGGGATGGACCAGGATATGATGTCAAACAAAAAAGTAGTGCACCTGCGACCCAGCTTATCGGTGATTACCCCTCCGAACAGCGCGCCGAACATCTGGAAAAAGGTGCCTGCCGCAGCCACAAGGCCGATTCGGTAGTCGCTAAGCCCCAGTGCAGCCATGTATAGACCCACGTAGGGAGAATAGAGGTTATAAGGAATGCCCCAAAGCGGCTCGGTCAACACGCAGATACGCGGATTGCCCTCCAGTTCGCTAAGCATATTCAGCAGAGGATGCCGCCGTAGCACCTGTGACAACTTATTCATATGAATAATAAATCCTTTCAGTGCAGTAACATAATAAAAAAAAACAGTAAACGCTTCCTATTCGGTGTCGCTATCCAGCAGTGTCTGGGCCAGCTTGTACAGTTCGCCCTTTTTGTATCCGGTATCTGCGGCCACCTGCTTGGCAGCATCCGAAAGCGACACGCCGCAGCCATTTAGCTGCACAATCATTTCGGCGGCTTGCTGCCGGCTAATCTGCTCTTCGGCAGCCTTGGGCGCTGCCCCACCTACAATTAATACAAACTCACCACGAGGCTCCCGCTCCTTATAAAGCTCCACCGCTTCGCCCAGTGTGGTTCGGGTTATCTCCTCGTACAGCTTGGTAAGCTCCCGTGCCAGTGTTACGGGGCGGTCGGCACCGAAGGCCGCAGACATATCGGTGAGGGTAGCACGCAGCTTGTGGGGTGCCTCATAGAAGATAAGGGTACGGGGGTCGTTCTGTACCTCTGCCAAGTGCTCCCGTCGGCTGGAGGCCTTTACCGACAAGAAGCCCTCGAAAGCAAACCGCCCTGTGGCAAGCCCGGAGGCAGCCAGTGCCGACATGGCGGCAGTAGGGCCGGGAACGACCTCTATGGGAATGCTCTGATCGTGGCAGAGCCGTACCAGGTCCTCTCCGGGGTCAGAGATGCAGGGCATACCCGCATCGGTAATAATGGCGCAGCTTTCACCTGCTGCAATGCGGTCGATTATCTGCTGTCCCCGTTCCCGCATATTGTGCTGGTAATAGCTGACCATGGGTTTTTTAATTCCAAGGTGCTGCAACAGCTTTCCGCTGACACGGGTGTCCTCAGCAGCAATGAAGTCCACTTCCCCAAGAACACGCCCCGCTCTGGGGGAAAGGTCGCTTAGGTTGCCAATGGGTGTACCTACTATATATAGTTTGCTCATGGAAGTACCTACTTTCCGTAAATTTCAAGCATTTCATCCGAAAACCCGCCGTCAACCTTTTCTACTATCAGGGGCGGCTCCACCCGCAGAAAGGGCTTACCACCCTTTTTACCCTCTATTAGGATAAGCCACGGGGCGGTGTGCGGGTGCTGCTGTACAAACCGCAGCCGTTTGGGTTCCAGCTTTGCCCTGCGCATAGCTTCCATAATGTCCGGTAGCCGCTCGGGACGCTGGCAGAGGCAGAGCCTGCCGCCGTACCGCAGGAGCTTTGCTGCAGCGGTACACACATCATCCAGAGAACAGGCAACTTCGTGCCGTGCAGTAAGCCGTGTCTCATCGGGGCAGGGAACACCATGTCCATTCCTCTTATAAGGAGGGTTACAGGTTACTACATCTAAAGAACAGTTTTCTATGCTGCCCTTCAGGTTATTCAGGTCACTATGAATGGGGCGGAGCTTTTCCTCCAGCTTGTTTTCGGCTACGGTGGTCAGCATCTGCCGGTAGCCCTGTTCCTGCAGCTCCACAGCATAGGCATATAAAGGGTCCTGCTCCCAGCGGAACCACAGCAAAGGGATAATGCCGCAGCCGCTGCCCAGGTCACAGCACTTTTCGCCCTTGTGCACCTGCGCAAAGCGAGAAAGCAAAAAGGCATCGGTGCCAAACTTGTGAGCCTTGGACACCAATATACGATAATAGTCGCCAAGGGGCTCGAAGTGAGTAGCGGTATCGCTCATGGGTTTTACTCCTTATATATATAACAAAATAGCATACTGCTATGATAACACAGGGAAAAGGGGATGTCCATGAGGGTTTTTCAAAAAAGTTTAGCATGTAGAATGAAGCTATAAGCGGGTTTGCAGGATTGTCCGAAAATAAAAGTCGAAAATTGAAAAAAAGGTGTTGACTTCCTGTACATGTTATGATATTATAAATAAGCTGTCTCGAGCGGAGACGACACGAAAGTGGCTCAGCAAGCGGGATGGCAGC
>JAVXNK010000046.1:0-5160 GCA_036645835.1 Angelakisella sp.
TTGGCGGACAGAGAGGGATTCGAACCCTCGGTGGAGTATTAGTCCACACACGATTTCCAGTCGTGCGCCTTAGACCAGCTCAGCCATCTGTCCACATATTCGGTTGTCCGGGATGAATTATTCCCGACGAAATACTATTATATACGAAGTTGATGCAAAAAGCAAGCCCTAATTTGCAAACTAGCAAAATAATTGTAAAAAAATTAGAACATAGCAGTATACCTTGTGGTATGAGCTTTTTTATGGTATCATTTTTGCAGAGTTTTAGAGATTTTATAATTTTATGACATAAGGAGACAAGGAATGAAGGACAAACTGAAACTTCTGGAGGACGTGAAGCTCTTTGTGCTGGATATGGACGGCACATTCTATCTGGGTGACCGTATCATTGATGGCTCGCTGGAGTTTTTGGAGACAGTGAAGAATACCGGACGGAATTATATCTTTTTCACCAACAATTCCTCAAAGATTCCCTCCGTGTATGTGGACAAGCTGGCTAAGATGGACTGCCACGTCACCGAGAAGGATGTAATGACATCGGGAGATGTCACCATTAACTACCTGAACACCCACTATAAAAACAAACCTGTTTATCTGGTGGGTACCCCCGTACTGGAACAGAGCTTTCGTGCAGGCGGCATCAACCTGGTAAATGAAGCCCCCGAGCTGGTAGTGGTGGCTTTCGACACCACCCTAACCTATGAAAAGCTGGAGCGGGCCTGCACCTTTATCCGTGAGGGTGCTATCTTCCTGGCTACCCACCTGGATATTAACTGCCCCACCGAGGAAGGGTTCATTCCCGACTGTGGTGCCATGTGCGCACTGGTTTCCCTTTCCACCGGCAAGGAGCCTAAGTATCTGGGCAAGCCCTTTGCCGAAACAGTAGAAATGGTTTTGGATGTTACCGGCTACAAGCGGGATGAAATAGCCTTTGTGGGTGACCGCCTCTATACCGATGTTGCTACAGGGGTGAAGAACGGTGCCAAGGGCTTTTTGGTGCTTACCGGAGAAACCAAGCTGTCCGATGTGGAAAATTCCGACGTAGAGCCGGATGCCATCTTCTTCTCACTGAAGGATATTGCTGATCATCTTGAACAGTTGACAGAAACAGTCTAAAGCATAAAAAAATAGTCCTGAGGTAAGCTTCCCAGTGGGAGCGGTCCTCAGGACTATTTTTATTATATATCATTAGATAGGGATAAAGCTGTAGCTGGTGATAATGCTGTGAAAGAGGCGACGGTATTCCACTGCCAGCATATTGGCGCTTTCAATGAGCTGCTGATTATTTTCATCCCCGCAGAGCTCTGCAAAGGTGTGGCCCATGCTACCCTCATCACCCTGGCGGTCGTCCAGAATGTACAGGGTATAGGCGGTGCTGTCACTAATAGCGGAAAATAGGGCAGGGTTCATAGCCTCTATGGTATTCTGAAATACACTTAAGGCGGATTTTTGCAGCATGACGTCAGGTATCTCACTGGCGAGCTCATCCGATACAATATAGGAGATAAGAGAAAGCTTCTGGCTGGCATGGGGGTCCTTTTCCAGACGCTTGGCATCGTCCTCAAAGGTTTTAGCCAGTAGCTGCCCCAGTTCCTTGCACTTGTTTAGATTACCATTTTCCTTGTGGTGCAGGAAAGCGGCAGCGGACAGTTCTCCGTCACTTTGAATTTCCAGCGGCGGTTCCTCGTTTCTGTAAATCTTTACATCCTCATCAAGTAACATTGCAGCTACACTCCTCTCAAATAGGAAATTTGCGGGGCATAATAACCGCGTACGGTTATTATGCCAGTTTGGCAGCGGCCTGCGCCAGTGCCTTGGAAAGCTGGTCGGGGCAGGAAGTGCCCTTTCCGTTGCAGTTTATACCGCTCAGCTTTGTAATAGCTTCGTCGATGGTCATCCCGGACAGCAGTGCCGATATGCCTTGTAGATTTCCGTGGCAACCGCCGGTAAATTTCACATTCTTAATAATGCTGCCGTCCAGCTCAATATCAATTTTTCGGGAACAAACGCCCTTAGGATCAAAGGAAAAGGTCATGTTAAAAGCTCCTGTGTTTTATAAAATATGCACGGGGACAATCCCTTATGCAGGCTTGTTTCTTATATTATGAGAAGTAGACCACTCATAATATTTTGCCATACTGCCCGTGACAATGGCTGTTTTATCGCACCATATTCGTGCTATAGATGTATTATACACCATATCCCTGCACAGAAGCAACAATAAACCAACAATTAGAATTTTTTTAGGGTTTACCTGTCGATTGAATTTTATAGGCGGATATGCTATAGTTACAGCATAGAGCTGAACCAAATCCGCAGCACTTAAAGGAGAATGTAGGTGGACTATCATATAGATTTTGGAATATGGGGAAGTATCTTTCCGGTGCCCACCGCGGTTGCGGATAAGCACCTGAAGCTGTGCAGTGAAAGCCAGCTGAAGGTGTTACTGCTGGCACTGCGGGATGCCCCCAATGCCGTGGATGTGCAGTATATTGGCAAACGGCTGGGACTTACCCCCACACAGGTGAGCGATGCGCTGGAATACTGGCAGCAGGCAGGAGTATTTACCCAGAAGGAAGGTACTGCACCACAGGCGGCAGCACCCAAGGCCCCGTCTGCGGTGGTAAAAAGCCTTCCCACTGAAAAGGTGGAGGGAAGCGATGGGCAGCAGGTGGTTACCATCCATTCCCGTTCAAAGCTGACCCCCTCCCAGATAAATGAGCTAAGCCGCAAGGACCCCAACGTACCGTGGCTATTGGAGGAACTTCAGAACCGCCTGGCTCGTCCGCTTTCCCCGGCAGAAAGCGAAACAGTGGTGTACCTATACACCTATCTTCGCTTGTCCCCCGACTATATGCTTATGGCGGTGGAATACTGCAAATGTATAGGTAAAACCAATATGCGCTACATAGAAAAGCTGATAACCGGCTGGGTGGACAGTGGCGTAGATACCCATGACAAGGCGGAAAAGCATATCTGTGAGCTTACCCGTCGTGCCTCCGATGAGGGGCTGGTACGCAGTATGTTTGGTATGGGGGACAGGGAGCTTTCCGGCAAAGAAAAGAACTATATCAATACCTGGTTTGAGGAATACGGCTTTAGCACCGACCTCATTAAGCTAGCATATGAAAAGACAGTGGATAACACCGGGAAGGTGGCGTTTCCCTACATTCATAAGATACTTTCTCAGTGGCATATACAGGGTGTGCAAACGGTGGAACAGGCGCAGCGTGAAATGGGCAGTAAACAGCAAAAACGAGGGGGCGAAGAAGCCTCCTTTGACCTGCGGGACATAGAACGGGTTATGAAGCAAAACTTAAACGGATAGGGGATGATGACAGATGCAGAAAGAACTGTCCGAAGCGGTCAGGGAACAGTTGGCGGCTAGCCGTCAGCGGGCACTGGCTGAAGCAGACACACGGCAGCGACAGATATATGCTGCCTGCCCGGGACTGTATGACCTGGACCGAGAGATGGCTAAGGCCGCTATGGAGATAGCTTCTGCGGCCATGTCGGAAAACGGCGCGGCGCAGGTAGAGCGGATAAAAGAGCAGATTATGGTATTGCAGGGGAAAAGGAACGAGCTGATGGGCAGTATGGGTTATACCCCCGAAAGCCTACAACCACAGTTTCGTTGCATGCTTTGTCAGGATACCGGCTTTGCCAGCGGTAAACGCTGTGCCTGTTGGCAGGAGCTGTATAGGGTAGAAACGGCCAAACGGTTGCCCTCAGCAGCGCTCAGTGGACAGTGCAGCTTTGAAAGCTTTAGCCTAGACTATTATCCCCTTCGTGATGAGGCGGGCGGAACCCCCCGACAGACCATGGAGCGCATTGCCCGCAGCTGCATGGAGTATGCCGAAAGGGTAGGGGAAGGTGCCGGCAGCCTACTTTTTATGGGTAAAACAGGACTTGGGAAAACCCACCTGTCCTTGGCCATAGCAGCAAGGGCAGCGGAGCGTGGTTGTCTGGTCAAATATTCCTCGGCACAGGGCATCATTGACCGGTATGAGCGCACCCGCTTTAACCGAAACCCTACTCCGGACGACTGGGAATTTGTAAGTACCATAGCTGCTGCAGAGCTGCTGGTCATTGATGATCTGGGGTCGGAGTTTGTTACCTCATTCTCACAGTCGGTGCTCTACAACATTATCAACGACCGTATGATGAACGATCTGGACACCATTATCAGCACCAATCTGGACACTGCGAGGCTTACCACCGTCTACGAGCAGCGTATCTCCTCCAGAATTTTATGCGGCTACACAGCCCTTGGCTTTATCGGCAGGGATATACGCTTAGAAAAAAGAAAATAATGAACGCCTGCTATCATAGGTTTTATCTATGGCAGCAGGCGTTTTTACTTTATGTTTGTGCTAATTAAAACTATTATAAGGCAAAAATTTTATTTATGCAAAGGGGTAGGTGCTATCAGGTACATCATCTGCCCATAACTTTAAATAAAAAGGAAGAACTCTTTTATTTAAATAATTAAGGGTTGTTCATTCCTTCTATAACGGGCTCATCAAAACCTAAAGACTTGTTATATTCAATGGCAAGCCGGTTCCACACCGCTGGACCAACCCTTCCGTTCACCGGTAAACCAAAGATTTGTTGGAATGCACGAACTGCGGCTTCAGTTTGAGGACCAAAATAGCCGGTGGGGTTTATGGCTGGGATGGATGGGTAGATAGCGCGAATAGCATTCAGGTATTTCTGCAGGTTGACTACGTCATCGTTTTCAAAGCTTTGGGTAAGAATATAACCGGGATATATGGTGGCTCTTCTGCCTAAGAAGTCCTTGGGCATACCCGAGACTAGGTTGGTGTATACCTCCAAAAGCTTATTACGGGTAGCCGTATCAACCACACCGTTTACAGTAAGTCCATACTGCTTCTGGAACTGTTTAACAGCATTCTCGGTTTGGTCGCCATAGATGCCATCTACGGCAATAAGGGGTAGGTTTCCATTAAAGTAGCCAAGCACATCGATATAGTATTGTATTGCCTGCACTTCCAGCCCGCGGTCGCCTTTGCCGACATTGCCGGCAAATACCGGTTCAATTTCTTCCAGCGATACGCCTTCGGAGCTAAGTTCGTTAAGCCGTTTAACGGCGTTGTAAACATCTTTTATCTTGTACCAAGTTGCTTTGCCTACCTTACC
>JAVXNK010000047.1:0-5126 GCA_036645835.1 Angelakisella sp.
TTCTTCCCCTTTTGCCGTACATCCTGAAGGTATGCCGCCTTATCATCGCTATACCTAGCCTCGTTTTTTAGCTTTAGGTAGCTGTTCCAGCGCTCCCCCGTAATAACCCCCTCTTCTATCGCCTGACGAACAGCGCAGCCTGGCTCATTCCCATGGGTGCAGTCGGAAAAGCGGCACTTGCCCAAAGTCTGGGTAATGTCAGTAAAGGCTTCTCCCAAACCGCTGCTTACATCCCACATCCCCAGCTCCCGCATACCGGGGGTGTCAATAATCATTGCTCCACTGGGCAGCATAATCAGCTGACGGTGGGTGGTCGTGTGCCTTCCCTTACTATCATCCTCCCGAATATCGGAAACTGTCATCCGTTCATTGCCTGCCAACGCATTTACCAGTGAGGACTTCCCTGCACCGGAAGAACCCAACAGCACCGCAGTCTTTCCCGGTTGCAGGTACTTTTCCAGCGTCTCCATGCCATAGCCTGTATGGGCGCTTACCGCCAGAATGTCCACCCCTGCCGCCACCGACTGTGCCGCTAGCCTTTGGCTGCTGTCATCATCCACCAGGTCTGCCTTGGTCAGCAGAATAACGGGAGTAGCACCGCTCTGCCAGCCCTGCGTAATATACCGCTCCAGCCGTTTTACATTAAAGTCCATGTTTAGGGAGGCTATTATAAATACATAGTCAAAGTTTGCCGCCACAGCCTGTTCCCCACGCCCCGGGGTGGGGTCACGCCGAGAAAAATAGGCGCTCCGTGGGAGTGTCTCCACTATCATACTGTCTCCGGTGCTGTTGTACTCCAACACTACAAAGTCTCCTACTGTAGGGAAGCTTTGCTGTCCGCTTCCAAAGTATATGCTGCTTTTTAGCCTGCCGTGGGTGGTTCCCATAGGGCAGATGACCTCGTACCGTTCCTTGTGTACCGCAGTAACCCGTGCTGGTATTCCATTTTCTTCCAGTAATTGTTCTTTGTAAAATCCATAGTCTTGCAGATTAATCATGGGCATTCCCTCCTTGTTGTTGTGTAGGTTGTTGTTTTTCAAAATAGCTGTATTACCGTCCATAAAGATGCTCCTTTTGTTGTAGTTTTTTGATTTTGGGCGCAAAAATGCCGCAGTCAGCAGCCTTTCCGGGTTCTGCTGGCTGCGGCCACCCTAAAAAAGGGCATTAAAAAAACACACTTGCGTGTGCTCTACCGTAGTTACAGTATTCACAGAAGGTTCCAAAGGCGGCACGGCTTACCGAAAGAAGCCCTACCCGA
Organism: Angelakisella sp.; assembly: GCA_036645835.1. Classification (GTDB taxonomy): domain Bacteria; phylum Bacillota; class Clostridia; order Oscillospirales; family Ruminococcaceae; genus Angelakisella. The sequence goes on from JAVXNK010000047.1 coordinate 1,259, forward strand.
TATTCGGTTTTAAGAGACAATCACCATACTATTCACATTTAACATTCTTTGAACACTCCTTTCAAAAGGCAGCGCTTCCGCCCCTATAATGCAAATATCATAACACTCCACCCATAAAATGTCAATGCCATTTGTGCTAGTTTGTAATAAAATGACACCAAAAAGCCGCCCCGGTACTAAGAGGGCGGCTTTTTGGTGTCAGATGTGGGAAGTGTGTATAATAAATGCGAACGCATCTACTATTGAAATAGTTGTCATCAACCCATGCGTAAGGGAATTGCCTTTTTTCCGGCCTGGGCAGCAGCCTTTTTTTGCTTTGGAATGCGAATGGTGTAGCAGAGGCAATCTTCCTCTTCGGTGCGGCGTGCCACTACCTCTATGCCGGTACGGCGAATTTCATCCACAGCCTTGTCCACAGTAGAAAACAGAAAACGATAGTCCCGGAAGATGGCACGGGTATGGCGCACCTGTACAGGGGTCTTCATGAGCTCCTCTATATACCGCTCTGCTGCCGCCGCTGTCAGACCACGGGAAGATATCTCCCGGCAGGCCTTTAGCTGCAGCTGTTCATCCTCCAGCTTTAGCAGCCCACGGGCTATTCGCTCCCCCAAACCCAGCTCGGTAACCGCCTGCTGCACCGACTCGGACAAGCGCAACAGCCGAAGCTTGTTTGCTACAGTGGGCTGAGGCATGTCCAGTAGTGCACAAACCCTACTTTGGGTAAGCCCTGTGGTAATAAGCAGGTTTTTTATGCCCAGTGCCTCTTCAAAGCAGTTTAGACCCTGCCTATGAATATTTTCAATAAAGGTGAGAACCGCAGATGCATTTTCATCCAGTGCCTCCACCATGGCGGGGATTTCCGTATAGCCCAGCCGTCGGCATGCCATAAGCCTGCGCTCCCCTGCTATCAGCTGGTAACCGCCATCCACTGCCCGCACCGAAATAGGCACCAGCAGACCGTTGTGGGCAATACTGCGCGCAAGACTATCAAGCTCGTTGTCATCAAAGGTTCTTCGCGGTTGATAGGGCGAGGAGCAGATGCTCTCCAGAGGCAGCAGAAATATCTTTCCCTTTACCTTTGGCTTTTTCTCAAACACCGCTAAGCACCCCTTTCCCCATTCCGGTTTATGTATGTATTCTAACAGGGTTTTATGCATTAATCTACAAAAATAAATCGCAGAATTCGACGTTACATCAAACTCTGCGACCGTTTTAAAGGGGATTTTTTGAGCTCTGTGCGGAATTGCGGGGGTATTTGGGTGGGGTTGCAGATTTTTTACGCAGTATCACCAACGTACGCGGGTCAGAATTGGGCAGTTTGTAGTCCAAGACCGCCTCAATCGTGCCTCCACAAAGTGCCACTGCATTTTTAGCCAGCTCGGCCTCTTCCCTGCCGTTGCTTCCCTTTAAGGCCAGTACTACGCCACCTACCTTTACCAGCGGTAGGCAGTATTCCGCCAGCAGGTTCAGCCCTGCCACTGCACGGGCGGTAGCCACATCATACTTTTCCCGATAAAGGGGGTTTTTGCCTGCATCCTCGGCCCGTGCATGAACGGTAGCCGCATCTATGCCCAGCCGCCCGCAGAGGTGTCGCAAAAAGCCCAGCCGTTTCTCCAGACTATCCAGCAGGGTAAGGTTTACATCCCGCCGCAGTAGCTTCATGGGTATGGAGGGAAAGCCCGCCCCGGTGCCAACATCAATCAGGCTGCACTTTTCCGGCAGATCAAACAAGGTAAGCGGCAGCAGACTGTCCGCAAAGTGTTTCACTGCAATGCCCTCATCGTCCACAATGGCGGTAAGGTTCATCTTTTCGTTCCATTCCTTCAGTTCTTCGCAGTACCGCTCAAAAAGCAGATAGTCCTGCCCCTCGGTTTCTATGCCTATAGACCTCATCATCTGGTCAAATGCTTCTCTTGCTATCATTGCTTGCCCTCCTGTCTGCGCTGCTCCAGCGTAATTACCAGTACCGAAATGTCTGCGGGGCTTACCCCCGATATGCGGGAGGCCTGTCCAAGGCTAAGGGGACGGATGCGCTCCAGCTTCTCCACCGCCTCCAGCCGCAGGCCCTTAATGTCGCTATAACTGCCAATGTTCCCTAGAGACATGGTTTCCAGCCGTTTCATCTGCTCCACCTGTGCCAGCTGCTTTTGAATGTACCCCTCGTACTTTATCTCTATCTCCACCTGCTCCGCCACATGGGCAGATAGGGCGGGACGCTCGCTGTCAAAGGGCGCTAGGTCACCATAGCCAATTTGGGGGCGACGCAGCAGTTCATCGGCCCGCACAGCCTGCGCCAGCGGCGATGTTCCTATGCTTTCCAAGTATGCATTCAGTTCTGCGGTAGGCGCCATTGAAAGCCGCCGCAGACGGGCTATCTCATCCTTCTTCTGTTGCTGCTCCGTCAAAAATCGGTTATACCGTTCTTCTGAAATCAGCCCCAGTTCATAGCCTGTAGGGGTCAGGCGCAGGTCGGCATTGTCCTGCCGTAACAGCAAACGGTACTCGCTTCGGCTGGTCATCATGCGGTAGGGGTCCATGCAGCCCTTAGTCACCAGGTCATCAATGAGCGTACCAATATAGGAACCGCTGCGGGGAAGCACAAGGGGTTCACGCCCCAGCACACTGTGGGCGGCATTCACACCTGCCACAAAGCCCTGTGCCGCCGCTTCCTCGTAGCCCGAGGTTCCGTTAAACTGCCCTGCCCCGAATAGCCCTTCCACCGCCTTAAAGGCAAGTGCGGGGGTCAGCTGCGTGGGGTCAATGCAGTCGTACTCAATGGCATAGGCTGTACGCATAAGCTCCACATGGGAAAGCCCCTCAATGGTGCGGTACATTTTTACCTGTACCTCCTCGGGCAGTGACGAGCTCATACCCTGTAGGTACAGCTCCTCGGTATCTGCCCCCATAGGCTCCACAAAAAGCTGATGTCGAGATTTATCGGCAAACCGCTTCACCTTGTCCTCAATGCTGGGGCAATAGCGAGGGCCAATGCCCTCAATCTGTCCGCCATAGAGGGGGGAACGGTGGATGTTATCCAGTATGACCTGATGGGTATTTTCATTGGTATAGGCCACATGGCAGACCATGGTATTGCGGAGGCTATCAGGATTGGTTTCAAAGGAAAAGGGCACTATTGGCTCGTCCCCTGCCTGCTCCTCCATCAGGGAAAAATCGATGGAACGCCGCAGTACTCTGGCGGGGGTACCTGTTTTAAACCGCCGCAGCGATATACCCAGCGCCCGCAGACTGTCGCTTAGGGCAATAGAAGGATGCATACCATCCGGCCCGCTCTCCTGTGTGAACTCCCCCACAAATATTTTACCCCGCAAAAAGGTTCCGGTGGCTATTACCACGCCATCTACGGCATACCGTGCGCCCATGGCGGTGACCACGGCGCACACCCTGCCGTTTTCGGCTTCTACGGCTACAATTTCTGCTTGCTTTACAATTAGGTTTTGCTGCTGCTCCACCTTCCGTTTCATATAGGCGTGGTAGGCTGCCCTATCCGACTGCACCCGCAGGCTGTGGACAGCAGGGCCCTTTCCACGGTTCAGCATACGGCTTTGCAGCATGGTGGCATCCGCTGCCTTGCCCATCTCCCCACCCAGTGCATCCAGTTCCCGCACCAGATGTCCCTTGGCAGTGCCGCCTATGGACGGGTTGCAGGGCATATTTGCAATGGCATCCAGGCTGATGGTAAAGAGCAGGGTACTACATCCCAGACGTGCAGCAGCAAGGGCGGCTTCCACCCCTGCATGTCCTGCACCAATTACCGCAATATCAAATTTTCCTGCATTGTAAGTTTGCATGTTAGGTTCCCTTCATATCTGTGCCATGGGGCACGTTTATTGCTTTGCCGCCTAGCGGC
>JAVXNK010000048.1:0-4905 GCA_036645835.1 Angelakisella sp.
GGCGGTGTGGTTTGGTATGCCATGTAGCGTTCATCCAGCAGCCGCACATTGGCGGTTATCCGTGCAAGCTCACTCACTATGGGAAAGTCAGCCGCACTCCACGGGATGTTTCTTAGCTGTATGGTAACGCCCAGCATCGCTGCCACCTCCCTGCAGTTATCCTCAATCCTGTTTAGGTCGCGGGCATTGCAGAAGCCCTTGGCAGTACCGAGAGTGATATCCTGCGCTGTTCTGTCAACAATAGGCTCTATCCACATACTACAACACCCCCGTTCTTTCTCCGGCTCGCAGCTCGCCCGCATAGTGCTGCGACAAGGTATCTATTCGCAGCCCTACCATCTTCACTGAGGCAATGCACCCACCAGTCAGGTCGATATCCATGCTCTCTACCAGGCCACGGAGGTTTTCTCCCCGCAGGCTTCGTACCAGCAGCATATCAGAAACCCGCTCACTGCCAAGCCTTAGCTTAAAGTCATTTTGATACCGCAGTTGGTGATATTCCAGCACGGCATCAGCCACAGCCCCCGCATTGCCCGCACTGACTAATGTGGCATCCTCCACCTTTAGGATATTGGGCGGTACATTAGGAGGCGCAGAAGCAAGCCTACGGGAGACAGTCTGCCGGCTGTCGGCGTATTCCTTCCCCACCAATAACACCTCTCCTGCCGCCTCCACCCGCACTGTGGCGTAATTCACTCCCGCATGGGTAATGGATGCCCCGGTGACAACCAACCCGTACATAGGCGCACCAAACTCTATGCGATAGCTTCCGGGGGCGAGTGTATCCTTGAACAGCTCCCGTTCCTCGGCAGTTTTTAAGTATCTATGGGCGACTACATCCACGCCAGTAATGAAGGGCTTTAGCTTTAGTGCCTGCCCGTCGAATTTACGCTCATAGCTAACCAGAGCAGTAGGGCGTTCCGGCTTGGGATATATCTTTACGGCATCTCCCCTACTACAATCCACAACGGCATCCAGTGCAAAGGCTACCTGCTGCAAGGCTCGTCTATGGGTGCAGATTGGCAGACATCCACTGATGGTTACCCCCGCCAGAGATGGCTCTAGGGTGTAGGAAACCCCCGCAGAGCTCATAATCTGCTCCACCAGTGCCGCCGCTGTTACCCCTTCATAGATACCCCCGTCATAACGGGTCTTATCCATCAGGCCGATAGCATCTACCGCAGACATCTTTACATTGTTCTTGCCGTCGCTCTCCCAGCTCTCCAAATAGAAACCGCCCATGGGCAGCTCGTCACTGTCAATCTGGGCGGTTACATCCAGCTTTTGCCTCTGCTGGAGAACAGAGAATAGTCCGGAGGGGTTAAGCGGTGAAAATTCCGCCGTGCCGGACTGCATGGTAAAGTCCAGTGTGTTGATGCTGACCGAGGAGGACAGCAAGTCCACCTCCTCCAATATGGAGGCATTGGAGACTTTACTGCCGTCCAGTATCATCTCTGCGCCGTAACGTATCTCGGATAGCTTCAAATACCGGCAGGGCTTTGCGGTGGAGAGAAATGCAATCTCCACCTTTTTGTAGTTCTCTACCTTGTGGTCAATGATAGCCAGCGCACTGTTGGGGGTAAATTTCCGTTGAGCTATTACATACCCTTGGCGGTCGTACCACTTGATTTCCAGATGGTTGCAGTAGTCCCCTGTGGGCTCGTAGAACTTGAGAGTAAAGCCCATGCTGGTATGCTCGGTGCTAAAGTCAATGGTAAGCACAGGCGGAATAGCAAAGGCTCCATCCTCCCTACTCTGCACATTACTCCACAGCCCCCAGAACATACCCGCGGGTGTGTCCGGGAATGGGGCAAAGCTTCCATCAAGAGAAAAGAAGGAGGGTTCTAAGGTGGCGAATTTTGTTACCAGTACGCCTTCCTGCTTTAGGTCGTTCATGGTAACAAAGCTTGCTGCCTGTGGGCTTGTGGGTCGGCTATCCTTTTTGGCAGTCACATCGTACAGCCCAAAGGTAATTTTTGCTCCTGTCATAGCCTACCTCCTTGCTGGTGCCTGCGCAATAAAGTTTACAGACAGGTCGGTCCAGTAGCTTTTGTTGGCATACTCCCTCAGCAGCTTATCCTGCACACCCGAAAAATAGGCAGTAAAGGTATATGCACCCTCGCAGTCCGGTACTGTCACGGTGTGAAATTCCTTGGGTTCAGTAAGCTTTTCCCACAGCCGCCCATACTCCCCACTGTTGGTGGTGCTTCCAAGCTTCAGCTGATAGTTGAAGTAGACACCAATAAGCTCACGATGCAGGATACCATCCTCGGTGCGGCTGGCGTACTTGTCCAAAAACTCTGCCTTGCGTGACAGCTCCAGCACGGGTATTTTGAATACCTCGTTGTCAATTTTCAGCACAGCTACACCCCTTCCATAATCAGTTTGACACCTTGTCTGGACTGTTCTTTTTCAAGTTCCGGCTTCAATAAGCGTACCAACTGGGCCATATTGCCCTCAAATCGGATGACAATCTCTCGAGAACCGCCTTCTTCACGGACAATCTGCCGGATAAGGTCCGCCGGGGCCTCAATATTCATGCCTCGCTTCTGGTCGCCAAGCACGGCCATAAACTCACGGTTGGCAGGGATAACTGCACCTTGGGCAAGGCGGGGAAGCTTAATCTGCGGAATCCGGTCGATGTTAAAGCCAAAGGTCGTTCCCGCCAAATCTCCAAAAATCTTCTTATCGGGAATGTCCACAGAAATAGAATTCAAGGCATCAACAATATGATTAATCATGTTTACAAAGAAATTTGCAAACCCCTCAATCATGCCAAGCCATCCATTGATATACCACTTAAAGCCCTTGGTCATACCCTCCCACGCCGCATCAAACGTCTTGGTTACCCCCTCCCATAGCCCCGTAAAGAAGTCTGCTACAGGGGCTACCACGTTATCATAGAACCACTTTGATACAGACTGCCAAAGGTCTGAAATACCCGTCCACGCCCATGTAGCAAGGTCTTTGATGGCATTCCAGAGGGAGGTAAAAAAGTTTGTCATCGGCTGAATGACAGAGCTGTTAAACCAGTTTGCAACAATGTTCCAACATTTTTTTACTGCCTGCCAGCAAGCCAAAGCCAAAGCCTTAATGCTGTCCCATAGGCCTGTGAAGAAACGAGCTATTGGCTGTACTACTGTGGTGTTGAACCAAACACTCGCACTATTCCATGTAGCAACAATTGCTTCCCAGCAACCAACAGCCCATATCTTCACATCATCCCAGTTCTTGATGAGCAGGATTATAATAGCAATGACAGCGGCAATTGCAGCAATAACCAATACTACGGGATTGGCAGCAAGAAATGCCATCGCCTTCCCAATTGCAAAAATAGCAGCATCCCCAGCATGACAAAGGCCGTTAAAAACTTTAACTGCTGTGCTAACCGTTATAAATGCAGTGGCAAGTGTACCCAGTATTACAGTAAATGCCTCAAATATCTTTGGGTTTTCTTTTATCCAGTTACCTAGATTTTCAAAGTCCTTTTGTATGCCCTCTATCATAGCGATAAACCATTCTCCCGACCACTCTGCCAAGGGGTGTAAAAAGCTTTCTATCAGCCATGTACCAAAAGGTTGCAGTACTTCTAAAGCTATTGATAAGGCACCCACTGCGGCAGCCAGCGCATCAATAAATTGGGGTAGCACATCTTCTGCGGTCCATTTAGCCAGCGGTACAAAGACATTTTTGTATGCCCACTCTATTCCTACAAACAGTGATTTCTTCAAAGGTTCTATAGCTTCCTTTAAGCCTTCTAAAGATTTTGAGAGATTGTCAAAGCTGATCTCCCGCAGCGGTGCAAGAACCTCCAACATACGTTGTGCCGCTTCGGTGAGTGCACCCTCCGTCTCGGCTGTCTCAACAGGCGGCGCACCGATAGCTCCACCGCCCCCCGCTGCTGCACCGCCATCCCCTGTGTCCTTCTGAAGCACGTTCAGTTCATCAAAGGAGGAAAGGTTGTTCTTGGCGGCTTTGCCTGTCTTTTTGGTCTCATCGGTCAGATTCTCTTGGTTGGCAACACTTCCACCAATCGCCCCACCCACTGCCTCAGCTTGCTTCTTAGTTTGCTCCATTTGCTTGCCTGCTCCGCCAAAAACAGCGGTAATCACTGTGTCAAACACCTTTGCCAAATTAAGCATGGCGGCTACCATGCTGTTTACCAGCTGTAGAGCGGGAGTTAGAACAGTAATTAGTGATTTACCCAGTGTGGCAGCAAGTTCCTTGCAACGCTCCGATAGAATACGAGTCTGATTTGCCCAGCTATCTTGTGTTTTAACAAAGTCCCCAGCGGCAAGGTTGGTCGCCTTAAGGAAAAACTGCTGCCGTACAAATAGCTGGTCAGCTGCACTCATGTCCTTATACAACTGCTTGTAACCATTCTGCATTGCGTACAGCTCCAGTGCATTCTGGTTCATAATTACACCAATCTGCTTTAGAGGTTCTGTCTCCCCGCTATAAACCGCCCTACCGATGGTCTCAGCCTCTGAAAGCGACTTATTGTAGAAGGACATGATATCGCCCATTCGCTGGGTCATGTCTACTGCTAGGTCAGAGCCTTGCTCAACTGCCTGTCCCATACCAGCAGACATTGCCATAAATGTAGACCCCATTTGCTTTGCTGCCAATTTGGACATGCCCGCTGTTTCAATGGCGGTATCGGCAAAAGCCTCCATCTTGTATGCCATTGAGCCAAAGGCAGTATCTACAACGTTCTGCACCTCAGTAATGTCGCTTGCAAGGTCGATCGCCTTTTTACCAAAGGCTACAATTGCGCCTATCCCGAAAGCAACACCCACAGTAGCAGCAAAGCTTTTTACCGAAGATTTAAGACCTGCCAAACCATCTGCAAAACCCTTGTTGTCTAGCTTGGTACTGATTACTACCTTGCCGTCATATGCCACT
>JAVXNK010000049.1:0-4430 GCA_036645835.1 Angelakisella sp.
CTAAAACTCCACTCCCGCTTGCCGCAGTTCTTCTTCAAGTACTGTTGCATTGCCGTGGAACACTGCACCCTGCATACCCGCCAACATAGCACCTTCAATATTTGCCGATACATCGTCAATGAAGAAGCACTGGCTGGGTACCAGCCCAAAGTGCTGGCAAAATGTGGTGTAGATAGCCGGGTCGGGTTTCAGCATTCCCCAGTCTGCAGAGATAAACTCCCCATCAAAGTGCTTTAGCGCAGGAATATGACGGCGGTACTCATGAAACTTTACACTGGTATTGGACAGCAGGTAGATGTGATACCCTGCTGTCTTTAATTTTTCTACCAAAACTTCCATTTCGGGGAAGGGTGGAATATCCTCGTGCCAGTTGTCAAAAAGCAGCTGCACTGTTTTATGAAGCCGCTCCGGCAAACGCTTGCAGACACTTTCCACCGCCTGCTCCTGTGTAATGGCACCCCTGTCCATGCGTATCCATTCCACCGAACGGAACAGGTGCCGCATAATGAGGTCTGCATCCTCTGCGTTGTCGGTATAGTCTGCCACGTACCGCCGGGCATCGTAGAGTATCAGGACATTTCCCATGTCGAACACAATGTTTTTAATCAAAATAGTAGTCTCCTTTAATGTACAAAAGATATGCCAACTGTCATCCTCGTTTGCGGCAAGCCATTCGCCAATTTTAATTCTAGTTTGAAGCAAATTGGATGAGGAGCGACGCTTTAAGCGACCGCCGCGTACAAAGGTACGCAAGGAAGCGCAAAGCAAGCTATTCGCCAATTTCCTTCAAACTTATACGATAGATACTTTGCCCTTGCTTACCTTTAGAAAGATAAGCAGTGAGACAACTGTGCTGACGGTAAGGATGGAGGCCAGTGCCGCCGCCGTACCGTAGCTGTTGCGCACAACCTCGGTGTAAATGGCTACCGAGATGGTGCTGGTTTTGCCGCCGTAGAGCATAACGCTGGAGGAAAGCTCATTGATGCAGGTTATCCAGCTGAGGATAGCGCCGGACAGTACACCGGGAGCCATAATGCGGGCTGTTACGGAAAAGAAGGTCTTCATGGGTGAAACACCCAGATTGATAGAGGCTTCCTCCACACTGGGGTCCATCTGTTGTAGGAATGCACTTCCCGAACGCACTGTATAGGGCAGTTTTCGCACTACAAAGGCAATAATCATAATAAATGCAGTTCCGGTAAGTATCATAGGCGGCTTGTTGAACGCCACGATAAGGCTAATACCAAGCACAGCACCGGGGATAACGTAGGGGAACATAATGAGCATATCCATCACCTGACCTGCTACTCCCCTTTGGCGCACAATGATATAGGAGATAAGGATGCCGATGAGGATAATAAAGACGATGGCAATGCTGGAGAACACAAAGGTATTGCGGATATTGGTTCCCAGCCGGCGGGCAATGGTCACATAGCTGTCAATGCTAAATTCATCGGTAAAGCCGGAGAACTCCGCCTTCAGGAAGCTGGTAAAGAGCACCACTATCTGGGGCAGCAGTCCTATAAAGGTAACAATGGCTACGGGTAAGGTAATGAGCACCCGTTTCCATCCGTGAAGCTCTATCTCCTTTGGAGGGCGCATGGCAGTCATAATGTAATTCTTTTTGGACAGATAGTACTTCTGCACCAGCAGCACCAGCATGGAACAGGCTACCACTATGACCGATAGGGCGCTGGCAAGGTTTGCGTTGCCGCCCATTTCGCTCATGTACTCATTATACACAAGCACGGGAAGCACGGTATAACCCTCGCCTATGAGCATGGGGGTACCGAAGTCCGCAAGACTTGTCATAAACACCATAATAGCACCTGCTGCAATAGATGGCAATATTACGGGTAGGGTTACGGTCAACAAACGGCGAAATTTGTTGGAGCCTAAGTTTTCAGCGGCCTCCTCCAGCGAGGAGTCAATGCTTCCCATGGCACCGGAGGTATATAGGTATACATAGGGGAACAGCTTGAAGGTAAAGACGGTAATAATACCAATCTTGCCATAGATAGCCGGAAGCATAATCCCTATTTCTGCAAAAAGCTTGGTGACAAAACCCGCACGGCCAAACAGCATAATCCAGCTATAGGCACCTATAAAGGGCGGGCTCATGAGGCAGATAATGATAAAGATATGAATATACTTTTTGCCCCACACATTGTAGCGGCTCATAAGGTACGCCATAGGCACACCAAGCACCACGGTGGAGATGGTGGCGGTTATGGATACAAACAGGCTACGCAGCAATGTAGAGTAGTAATACTCTTTGGTAAAAAAGCGTATGTAGTTTGCCAGTGTAAAGCCCTCGGCCTTAGGTGAAAAGAAGCTGCGGGTAATAAGGGTGAAGAAGGGGTAGATAAGAAACACAAACATAATGAGGGTGACCGCCACCTTTACCCAAAACCAGAAATCCAGCTTGATTCCTTTTTTGGCTAGCATGACAGCACCTCCCCTGTCTCGGGAACATAAATGCTGATTTTGGAGGGAGAAAATCCAATCTGCACCTCCTGCCCATCGCCGCGCAGGGCGTCGGCATCTTTGGTGTACTCGTTTAGCTGTATAGTCTGTCCATTGGCCAAAACGATTTCATATTCCACAAAGTCTCCAAGAAATGTTGAAATAGCAATGGTTCCGGGCAGTCCTCCCTGTTCGGTAAAGAAGAGCTGTTCGGGACGTGCGGAAAGGGTTACCTTGCCGGAAAATTCCCGACGCAGCCGAACAGGCATGTTTACGCCGTCTACCGTGATGACATGACCGTCGGGGGTTTTGGAAACTACGGCATCCATAAAGTTGGAAACACCGATGAAGCCTGCCACAAAGGGGCTCTGGGGCTTTTTATATATCTCCTCCGGGGTACCCACCTGCATAATGACGCCATCCTTCATAACCGCAATACGGTCGGAGATAGCCAGCGCTTCCTCCTGGTCGTGGGTGACATAGATGGTGGTAATACCAAGGCGGCGCTGCAGCTTTTTAATAACGGTACGCATCTGTACCCGCAGCTTTGCATCCAGATTTGACAAAGGCTCATCCATCAGCAGCACACCGGGCTCGATGACGAACGCTCTGGCCAGTGCCACACGCTGCTGCTGTCCACCGGACAGTTCATTGGGGCGGCGGTTGCCCAGTGCTTCTATCTGCACCTGCGCCAAGGCATCATTTACACGGCGCTGCATTTCATCCTTGGGTGTTTTTTTTGCCTTTAGTCCGTAGGCCACGTTCTCCGCCACTGTAAGGTGGGGAAATATGGCATAGTTCTGAAACACCATGCCGATGTCACGCTTGTGGGCATCTACATTATTTATAACCTTGTCTCCAAAGCAGATTTCTCCGCCATCTACCGAATTAAAACCCGCAATCATGCGGAGCAGTGTGGTTTTTCCGCAGCCGGAAGGGCCCAGCAGGGTAAAAAACTCACCGGACTTAACCTCAAGGCTGACACCCTTAAGTGCTGTGAAATCGCCGTACTTCTTCACGGCTTCCTTTACAATAACGGTGTGGCTCATATGTATACCCCCAAATCTGATCTTGTTTAAGAACAATGGGGACATTAAAAATGTCCCCATTGCATCGCTTCATTTCTTATGGTTAGCCAACCATGATTTCGTTGAACTTTTCGATGATTGCTTCCTTCTCGTTTGCAGCCCAGTCAAAGTCGTAGTCTACCAGCTTGATGTCTGCAAGCTTGGGCATACCTTCGGCAACAGGAATATCGTTTCTTACAGGACGACGGCCCCAGTCCTTGGCCTGTCTTTCCTGACACTCGGCAGAGGTTACATAGTCGATGAACAGCTTGGCATTGGCCTCATTGGGAGCGCCCTTTACCAGACAGACGCCATCGGGAACAGCAGAGGTTCCGTCCTCGGGATACACAAAGCCTACATAGTCCTCGGTGTACTTAACAGCAGCTTTCTCCAGGGTAAGGCCGATAGCGAACTCGCCATCCTTAACCATCTTGTGGCACTTGCTGGAGGAGTCAACCATTTTGCCATCCAGGTTTGCATAGAGCTTCTTAATGAAATCCCAACCGGCTTCCTTGCCGCCCTTGCCCAGAATCATAGTGACCAGCTGGGTATAGGCAGAACCGGACTTGGAAGGCAGGCAGTATGCAATCTGACCCTTGTATTCGGGCTTTGCAAGGTCTTCCCAGCTCTTGGGAATAGGTAGCTTCTGCTTATCCAGTAGCTGCTTGTTGTAGAAAATAACCATAGGCAGAGGAGATTCGCCTATCCACTTGTCATCGGGATCCTTGTAAGCGTCTGCAATCACTGCATCATTGGCGCATACATAGGGTGCAAAGTAATCCTTAAATGCTGCCAGGGAGTCGGCGCCGCCGCCCCACAGGACATCGGCGATGGGGTTTGCACTTTCGGCCTTAATACGGTTGCACAGCTCGCCGGTACCGGCAGCAACAACCTCAA
>JAVXNK010000050.1:0-4306 GCA_036645835.1 Angelakisella sp.
TCATTTTGCCATTATACGCAAACCAAGCCACAATGAGTGCAGCGCCTGCGCTTATGACTGATGAAATTATCGCTTCCATCCACCAAGCCTCCGATAATAAAAAATCGTACACTGCTTTACCTCCATAACATACAATATTTTACAAACCCTGTCTAACTCTTTTTTACCCAAACATTCCAACCTTCAGCTTAATAGCCTTGGTCAGATGCTTCACGTCATCGGCAGTCATTTTCTCAATAATGGTAGCACGCTGATGGATGTTCACCGTATATTCAGGATATACTCTCAGGTAATCCTTATAATACTTTAGCTGCGTTACCATAGGATGTACTCCCATTGACATGCAGATAAACTGTCCCATTTTCATGGTGGTTATCTCTGTCGGGGTCATAAGCGGACGAGACATCAGCTGTACCGTACGGCTTGTCTTGCTTCCCTGCGAGACACTGCCGCTCTGAATAGTCTTGTTGCCCAGAGCCTTGGAAATTTGCTCAGCGGTGCTAATATCAAGCGGAGCAACCTGCGAGGTCATGGTTATCTGACAGGTGGAAAGAATAATTTTTGACGTTTGCTGGCTATAGCTTTTATGGAGCTGTTCAAGGCTTTGAATTACCGGCATTAAGCGCACCCCTGCACTTCTCGCAGCAGAAAACAACGTATCGACGTCTTTAATGGGAGGCATGTTGCCGAACTCGTCCCAGTAGCAAAACACCTGCCTCTCAAGTGTACCATCCCTAGCTGCTCTCGCCTGTGCAATCAGGTCGTTGAGGAAGTAGCGCAGGAACATACTGCCGAAAAAGTAGCGAGTAGGAATATCATCGGGACAGACAATAAAAATAGCGGTAGGCCTCTTGATAAAGTCCACATCGTCAAATTCCGGAGAGTGTGATGATATCATCTGCTCCAGCTCGGCATCAATCAGTCCCACAAGCTTGCCCAGTGCTGATGAAAAGATATTCATACTGCTGCGGATATCTGCCGACATCGCAGGACCAACGTGTTGGCGGATGCGGTCGTTGTCAATGAACTGCAGCAGCTCCTGCAGCTTGTTGCGCTGTACCGTGTTCGGACTGGATGCTGTCTCCGATGCGCCGTTTAGCTCAATAATTAGATTGAATACTGAAAGAATGTGCTTTTCCTCCTTTTTGCAGGCATACTCGGAAACCAACAGAATGATACCTGTTAACAAGCCTTGTGCTGTTTCGTTAAAATACTGCCCCGCATCACTCTTATTTGAGGTGTCAATGTTGTACACGATGCTCTGTGCCAGCATCTTTGCATATCGCTCGGCTGTGCCAAAGCTCATCAGGCGCTCCTCCTCTGTTTCTGCCTTCAGGTAACGCTCCATATGACGATTCGTGTTGTTAATCAAATTAAAGCAATGACTGTTAAAGGGGTAGCGAAGGTTGAGTACTGCAATGGAGTACCCACACTGCTCCAGCATAGCACCGCATATCTTAACCAAATCTCCCTTCATATCGGTTAACAGCATACTAGCACCCTTGCCCCCTGTATTCACGTTTACTGCCGCATTGTAGTAAAGGTTTGGAACGACAATTCTGGTGGTCTTGCCTGTGCCGGGCGGTGCATTGAGCAGAAGATTTTTATCGGATACATCTACGATCCACTGTTTATTTCCCTCCAGACCAACAACAAAGCCCGGCACCTTTTCGTGGCTGGGCTTTACATATTCATAGTAAGCTTGCTTCTCTGGTTCTGTTGCCATGCGTGCGGTACCATGCTGTCCATCGCCGGTGGTCTTTGACTTGATGTCTGAAAGGTCAGAGGATGGCAGCAGTGACAGGATAAAGGTAAATATCGAAGGGAAAAGCAGCTTTATCCATAGAAACTGTGTCAGGTTTTCGATTAGTAGCGAAAATGTAACGGTAAAATGCTGCAAAGCACACAGCACAAGGTTTACGAGCAAAAAGCATAAAAACCATGCAAGGGGGAGGACAATCGCCCGGTCTTCTTTTTTTAGGTACATACTTGTGGGGCTCCTTTCCGTTTCAAATTTTGAAATGGACTGCTGTTAACACCTCCCGTCAAAGCCCCGACAGAAAATTTTCAAGTACTTCATTATTCTCTGTATCAGCTGCATGTGATTGCTGTGGCCGCTGCTGTTGCTCCTGCACAAGCTGCTGTAGCTGCTCCTGCTCCAACCCACGGAGGTTGCTATCCAGAAAGCGTAACATGGAGTTGATTTTACTGACGGTATGCTCCAGCGGAAGCTGTTCTTTCTTTTCAATAGCACAGAACGCCTGTGAAACCTCCCCGGGAAAGGTAAGCTCGGGAGATACATTCCAGCTATGTGCAGCTTGTGCAGCCAAAAGCCGCCACTCCAGTTCCTTTTGCTGCTGTGGTGCAGTTGATGTTACCTGTGTTGTTGCTTCACAGAGCCGCTTTGTAAGCTCCCATCCAAACTGCGCCTCGGAAAGATGGCTTTTGAGGTAAATAGTATTTTTACCGGGGTCATAAAGGCTTTTTACAGACATACCCTGAAAGGACTCCTCCCGGAGTGTCAAACGCAGACCGTCTTCACTCTGCAGTCGAGACATCATCTCCTTCATTGCATCCCATGAGATTTCTCTGTGAGAAATTTCACCAAGTAAAAGGTCTAAGTCTCGGTTACTCATTTGCAGCTGAGAAACATCGTAATATTGGGATTGGAGGTACTGCACCTTGTCGGTTACAGTCAGCTCCCCGGATAGGATTTTGAGCTGCTCCTCCCGAGTGGCGTCAGCTGCCTTTACCTTCCTGCCGTCCCGCTCAAAAAAGCTTTGTGAGGTTGGTGTAAATATAAATATAGGTGTATGGTCAAGCTTAACTTTTATACCACGCCGCTGAACATCCCTATAGGAGAGCAGTAGGCGAGCCTCCGGAACCTGTAGACGAATAGAAACTGCACCCAGCAGACCGTAGTCAGCTACCAATCGGTCAGTAAGCAATGCCGCCAACCGTACAGGATTTTGCAGCAATAATCTTAGTTCATCAGAAGCACCTTCAATAAGCTGCTTGGGGGATACGGAAATGGGTGTAGTGTATGCAGAGGCATAGGCACGACTTAGCTGCTTTTCAGTGTAGCTACCTCCCTGCGCCAAGCGGTACAACTGCTGGAGGTAATCACATCGTACATCCACCATAGATAGTGGTCGTTTTTCCCCGATACGAATCAGGTTATCAAAGGAAAGGCCTTCATTCTGATATAAAACCCCATGCAGCTCTGTGTCTGCATGGGGTTTCTTCAGCTGCTCCAGAGCAGCATTGTAATATTCAGAGAAAGAAACTAACATAGCTTGTACACCTCCATGCTGGTCACCTTTCCATTTTCGTCCAGATGAACCAAATGTGGTTTATCAAGTAGGTTGACTGCTGGGTCAAGGGTCATAAGCTGCTTTGCAACATCCGGGGTAAGCTTTAGAAAATTGGGCTTAGACATAATGAAATAGGTCTGCTGCTCCGGATGGTATAGCACAAACATGGGGTCGCCATCGTCAACAAAGTGCAGTGTCACCAGTTCAAAGTCAGATTGTTCAGCCTGTGCATTATGCCCCTCCAAAATAGTCAGCTGCTCCGAGCAGGAAGAGCCCAGTGGAATAAGGTCACTTACCAGCTCGGGCTGATGGGGTGCATAACAGAACATTTCAGACCGTGGGTGGTTATGGTAGTAATAGCTGCCGTCGTCTGCTTGATAGATGCTCATCTCATTGAGATAGAAACGACATTCGGCTACCGGCTCGGTCATAAACCGGTAGCCACGTTCTGTGGACATAGCGTCTTCTTTGGTGGGATTTAGTGTAAATAGTTCCATGTAGTTTTACTCCTTTTCAATATTCTGCAAACTGTTCCGGCCTGTGGAACCTAATGTTATGAAACTGTTTTTGTGTACGGAAGGAATGTTCACTATTCTGGTGTTTGTTGTCATGCGCACCCGCTGCTGCATTTGTGATACATCTTGCTAGTCCTTTTAAGAGGGTTTTAACAATAAAAATTGTTGGAAGCGGCATTGCCATATCGGCGGCTGTAGCTTGCACAGGCTCTTGAAAGAAAAATGTATTACCATTTTCCCCATAAAAAAATGTGTCAGCAACCTTGCGGAACGCATTGTAATCAAGGGGATTGTCTGCAGTGGCACAATAGTCGTTAAACAGGATAAGATAGAGATTTTCTTGCTTACTGTGGAAGTTCTCCTCTCCTTGCGGGGAAAGCAGCTCCAAAATTTCATTATAGCACTTGCGGTCACCGGCATAAATGGACAGGAGCTGCACCCGCTCTTTGCAGGGCAAATCCTTGGTATGCATCTGCC
>JAVXNK010000051.1:0-4274 GCA_036645835.1 Angelakisella sp.
GGCAGATGCATACCAAGGATTTGCCCTGCAAAGAGCGGGTGCAGCTCCTGTCCATGTATATCGGCGACCGCAAGTGCTACAATGAAATCTTGGAAGTACTCTCGCCAGAAGAGGGCGAAAGCTTCCACAGTAAGCAAGAAAATCTCTACCTAACCCTTTTTAATGACTATCGTGCCGCCATGGACGAACCCATGGACTATAAGGACTTCCGCAAGGTTGTTGACACATTTTTCCATGGGGAAGATGGCAACACATTTTTCTTCCAGGAGCCGATACAATCCGCAGCTGCCGATATGATGATGCCCCTTCCAACTTTTTTTATCATCAAAAGTCTCTTGGGAGGACTGGCAAGATGTATCGCTGGTGCAGCGGCAGGGACGCACGGTACCAATGAACGGAATAAAGAGCACGCCTTCCGCACACAAAAACAGTTTCACAATGTTAGGTTCCAGAGACCGGAACAATTTACAGAATACTAATGGAGGACAGGACAATGAATTACTTTGCAGAAACACCCACTATGCAGATTGCAACCGCTACCGAATTCGGGGAAAAATTAGTAACCCATGAGACTGCTGTCTGCTGCTACTGGTTGGACGGAATGAGTATCTACCGAGCAGCGGACGAAAGCTACTATTTTCACCTGCAGCCGGATAATGAAAAAGAATTTTTCCCCAATGGACAGATAGAGCTGGTGGAAGAATTGGAGCCTGTGGATGAGTACTACAATGAACAACTGCGCATCCTAAGCCGTGATAACCGGAAGGCACAAGCCTGTGGGTTGTCTCTGGTAACAGTTTTGGCGCCGGATGTGGGTGACCCCTCCTTTGTACTTTACCACTCAGAGCTTCAGGCATATTTTCTTTTTAGCAATCAAGATTTTCAGCAGCTTACTTCCACAGTATCCACACAACTTGTAAAACTGTCTCCATCGGTTAACCGCCTGTCCTCTCCCTACAAAGCAATTTTTGATGATATGAATGCCATTATCAGACTGGAGATGATTGCAGTATGATAATGAACTTTACACAGTTTTATGAGGCTGCACGGGAGCAGCTTTTACACTCAAACAATGCGCCGCCAAGGGAACTCCCGGGCGGCGCACTTACTTTTGACAACATAACCTCCGCTGCACAGCACCGACCTATTACCATGCTGGATATCCGGTGCGATTACTTGCAGCAGCTCAAAGCCATTGAGTTAGCAGGAGACACCTCACCGGGTGAAGTGCGACAAGCCTATCTCTCCGCATATACCACCCCAATCCGGGTTAGCTGCAAGGACATGATGGCTGCCGCAAACAATGAGCTGGCGCTTATCTTGCAAAACAAGGAGAATCTTACGGGACTATTTTCCGACCGCCTGCTTGCAGAGCATGGAGTACTGAACACCGTTGCTATCAAGCTGCAGGATCCAAATGCTACACAGCTTTTCACCTATGCGCAGGTGAAGCGATTTGGTTTTGCAATTCAGCAGAATCGCAGCCCTATTTTGCTTTTTACACCCACTATGCAGCGCTTCTTTCGCCGTGGAGAGCAACTGCTAAAGGTAAGCTATGCAACCTTTGCAGAATCTCTGCTGATTGCAGCGGGAAATGTACCGCTGGAAAGCAAGGTGCGATACACCCTTAATGAATACTACGATGTCGAACAGTTACGCCTAACACAGCATGAGCGTGCATGTATTCAGAATATGCAGGAGCCAAAGGAAATCGGCGGGGAGGAGCTTACGCTGTTTGCCCGACAGCTGCAGAACGATGCGGGCTTACAGCTAAGCATTGTGGAGACTCAGGCAACCGGCCTGCTTGCCCGCAGTCTATATGATTCGCAGAGCAACACAATTTATCTCAAAAGCCAGCTTTCCGAACAACACCGGGCATGGGAGCTGACCAAACGTCTTAGTGAAGCGGTCATCTGCTCCACATCTTCCTCACCGCAGATTGTCCAAGTCTTTGAAAGCCGATTGATGGCCATAGAGCTGGCACACAAATGGGCAGTACGTCCGGCCGGCTCATTTGCGGACGAGGCGACCGCAGCTTTTGCGGATGCGCAACCAGAAATGGTAGGAACGCTGGAGGATGTCACCTGTAAGGTAAGCCATGCTGCACGGTTTGTCTCTCATCAATTAGATACAGTTATAAAGGAACAGCAGCCCACTGCACGGGAGAAAGCCCATAATCGGCAGCAAGAGGCTACGCTACAGCAGGGACAGTCGGAGCAGCTCGAAAATTTTATGCAGGGAATTCAGTAGGGGGTGACACACCATTTAAAAAGAAGGTAAGCGAATCATGTTAGGACTTTCAAAAGAGGACCGCATAACTATTCTGATAACACTGTGGATATCTGCCTTTATCGCCGCAAATGTCGCTGTTTGCTATGCCTTGCACCGAACAGTAACGCTACTGCTGCTACTGGGCAGCCTGACCATGGGAATATGGCTAAAGCTGCTATTTCCTACAATGCTAACACTGATAGCCGCAATGGTTCCTTTAGCAAATCTAAAGGAAATTAAATCAGACACCACTGGCGACGGACAGCACGGTACCGCACGGCTGATGACAGATGCCGAAGTGAAGGAAAACTATACAATCGTAAAGCCCGGTCACGAAAAAGTGCCGGGCTTTGTTGTTGGGCTTGATGGAGACAAATGGATTGTGGAGACCTCGGACAAAAGTATGGTGCTTATGGCTCCACCCGGTGCAGGAAAATCCAAAAGAGTAATCGTGCCGAACATCTACTATAACGCAGCGGTCAATATCAACACGGCCGGAAAAGGAGCCAGCCTACTTTGCACCGACATGAAAGGAGAGCTAATTGAGCTGTGCGGTGGTCTACTGGAGGAAAGCGGCTACTCGGTTGCAGTGCTTAATTTGCGTTTCCCCTTTAATTCCCACTGTTTCAATCTCATCAATAATACCAACAGATATATGGATGCGTACCTAAAAACCGACAATGATGAGGCACGGCTCATCAGTTACGGTGCGGCGGAGCGTTATGCCAAGATGTTGGCACAGAGCATTGTCTACAGCATTGACACCTCTGCCAAAAGCGAGGCGGGACAGTACTTCAACGAGACAGCACAGGGTCTGCTTACTGGCATCATCCTGTTGGTGTCAGAATATGCCTGCAAGAAAGAGCAGAAGCATATTCTTTCGGTGTTTAATCTGATAATTGAACTGAACGGTGCTTCGGAGGCGGCGGCTGCTCCCAACGCAGTACAGCGAAACAAGCTGGAGGAGCTGCTTAACCACATTGATAACGACCGTATCCGTGAGCATGTTGGAGCCGCCATGTCAGCTGATATCCGCAGCTCTATGAATATCTTTTCATCAGCCCTTGGTAAGCTTGTAGGTATCATTGATGCGGAGCTGGAGCAGATGATCGCCCGGCACTCCCCGGAGCTGGATGATGTTGACTTTATCGCACGTCCTACCGCCATCTTTGTGGTGTGCCCCGATGACATCCCGACCCGATATTTTTATGGAAGTTTGTTTTTGCGGTACTTTCTCAACGACCTCATTGCGCAAGCCCGTGCTTGCAAGGGTGGGGTACTTCCTCGGCAGGTCTTTTGCTATTGGGATGAATTTGGTAATATGCCGGCCATTAAAGATGTTGGAACACTATTTTCGGCTGTCCGCAGTGCAGGGGTGCGTCTGATGCCGGCCATTCAAAGCCGTTCCCAGCTCACTAAAACCTATAGCCGTGAGACAACTGAAACCATTCTTGCAACCTGTCAGATTTCTCTTATCTCCCATGTAGCACCTTTGGACTATCACACCGCCAAGGAAATTTCCGACTCGTTGGGTAACAGGACGGTGCAGAGCGGCAGTGTTTCCATGGGCAGCAAAGCACACAAGACAGTACAGCTCACCGGAAGGCCGCTTATGACCCCTGATGAAATCGTTAATATGCCGCAAGGTGACTTTATCTGCATGCAGCTAGGTGCACGTCCTTTGCGCACACATCTCAAATACTATGCCAACTACCTGAAACAGTACCCACCCTATATAGTCAAGATAAAGAACAAGGCTATGCATATCGAAAAAATGACCGCCGAAGACATAAAGCATCTGTCTCGGGCGGTCAAACTGCGGGTAGGGATGTTTGGGTAAAAAAGAGTTGGACAGGGTTTGTAAAATATTGTATGATATGGAGGTAAAGCAGTGTACAATTTTTTATTATCGGAGGCTTGGTGGATGGAAGCGATAATTTCATCAGTTATAAGCGCAGGCGCTGCACTCATTGTGGCTTGGTTTGCGTATAATGGCAAAATGA
>JAVXNK010000052.1:0-4187 GCA_036645835.1 Angelakisella sp.
GTGTCGGGGTTGGTGTCGGGGTTGGTGTCGGGGTTGGTGTCGGGGTTGGTGTCGGGGTTGGTGTCGGTGTCGGGGTCGGTGTCGGTGTCGGGGTCGGTGTCGGTGTCGGGGTCGGTGTTATTCTGGCATCCAATGTGACCTTGTTCACACCCTTGACCAAGAAAGCGTCCTTTGTGACGCTGTTATATGTCAGAGTTATCTTGGTGTCTGTCGACAGAGCACCCGCAACTGTGGCATAGGTATAGTTTGCCGGAAGTGAAAACTGCAGGTAGTCCTTCGTGGCATCAAAGCCCGTAAGCTCGGGCAGTGCAGCCCCATCTACAGGAAGTGCTGTAGGGGCATATACAAATATTTCGTCAGCGGTAGTACCTGCCACACTGGCAGTAGTCAACGTGACCTTTGTGGGAGTGGGGGGCGTGGTGCTGGTGGCAAATGCAGTCATAGCCATGGTCTGCATCATTAGCACCGTAGCGCAAATGCCCGATAGCGCACGGTAAAATCTCTTCTTCATCTGTGTACCTCCTCTTTGAGCCTTGTGCTGTTACGTTCTGTCTATGTAACGAATGATTAATAAAAAATATTATGAAAAGGGAATCTTATATGGTACTGGCAACCTTCATTTAGCACACGCGGTAGCTACGCCACATGTAGAAATATATCCTATGCTTCTAACAAGATATACCCTGCCGAAGGTCTCATATCCAATAGGTGTGCTCTTTGGCAAGTTTTATTGCATTCACCTAAATTTTATTTGAAAATTATTGTAATTATAATTAATACTATATTACACCAAATAACGTGTATTTGTAAACTGTTTCTGAATAATTAGCACTCTACATTGACGAGTGCTAATAGCAGTGATACAATAAAACCATATTAAAAAGTTGGAGGGATACATTACATGAATACGCAGAAGTTTACACAAAAGTCCCAGGAAGCACTGCTTTCTGCCCAGAAAATTGCACTATCCAGAGATTCCATGCAGATAGAACAGGAGCACCTGTTGGCGGCGCTACTGACCCAGGAGAATGGGCTGGTACCCCAGCTACTGCTGAAAATGGGTGTAGAACCCTCCGCTGTGGAGGGTGAGCTTCGCACTGCCATGAGCCGAATTCCCGGTGTTACTGGCTCTGGCAGAGAGAGCGGAAAGGTCTATGTGTCCACCGATGTGGATAAGGCTATGATACAAGCAGAAACCGAAGCCGACCACATGAAGGACGACTATGTATCGGTGGAACACCTGATGCTTGGCCTGATAGAAAAGCCAAATGCTGCGCTGAAAAAGCTTTTTTCACTCTACCAGATTACCCGTAGCCGCTTTTTGGAAGCACTGGCCACCGTTCGCGGCAACGCCCGTGTCACCACCGAAAGCCCCGAGGACACCTACGATGTGCTTGCAAAGTACGGTCGGGATTTGGTAGAGGCTGCACGGCAGAGCAAGCTAGATCCGGTCATCGGGCGGGACAATGAAATACGAAACGTTATTCGTATCCTTTCCCGAAAAACCAAAAATAACCCCTGCCTCATCGGTGAACCCGGCGTAGGTAAAACCGCCATTGCCGAAGGTTTGGCGCTGCGCATTGTGCGGGGGGATGTTCCCGCAGGGCTGCGGGATCGCAAGCTCTTTTCACTGGACATGGGCGCACTCATAGCGGGCGCCAAGTACCGTGGCGAATTTGAAGAACGGTTAAAGGCTGTTCTGGAGGAAGTTCGTCGCAGTGAAGGACGCATCATCCTCTTCATTGACGAGCTGCATACCATTGTAGGTGCGGGAAAAACTGAAGGCTCCATGGATGCAGGCAACCTTTTAAAGCCAATGCTTGCCCGTGGTGAACTGCACTGCATTGGTGCTACCACCTTAAATGAATACCGCCAGTACATTGAAAAGGATGCTGCTCTGGAGCGGCGGTTCCAGCCTGTGCTGGTAAACGAGCCTACTGTGGAGGACAGCATTTCCATTCTTCGTGGACTAAAGGAACGCTACGAGGTCTACCACGGAGTAAAGATACAGGATCAGGCTCTCATTGCTGCGGCTACCCTTTCCAGCCGATATATCAGCGACCGTTTCCTGCCGGATAAGGCTATCGACCTAGTGGATGAGGCCTGCGCCATGGTGCGTACCGAAATGGACTCCATGCCCACTGAGCTGGATGAGATATCCCGCCGCATTATGCAGCATGAGATAGAGGAAGCTGCCCTGCGCAAGGAAAGTGACAAGCTGTCAGAGGCACATCTGGCCGAAATACGCAAGGAACTGGCAGAGCTGCGTGAGGTTTTTAAGGAGATGAAGGCCCGCTGGGAGAATGAAAAGTCGGCTATCTCCACCGTGCAGAAACTGCGCGAGGAGCTGGAACAGGTAAACGCAGAGATTGAACGGGCAGAAAGAACCTACGACCTGAACAAGGCTGCCGAGTTGAAATACGGTAAGCTGCCCGAGCTGACCCAAAGGCTGGCTGCTGAGGAGCAGCGAGCCGAGGAACAGCAAAACAACAGCGGCAGACTTCTCCGGGACCGTGTCACCGAGGAAGAGATCGCCAAGATTATCGCCCGGTGGACCCAGATACCTGTCGCCCGCCTTATGGAGGGAGAACGGGATAAGCTGCTTCGGCTGGAAAGCCTGCTTCATGAACGGGTCATCGGACAGGACGAGGCTGTAGAGAAGGTTACACGGGCCATTCTGCGCTCCCGTGCAGGCATACAGGACCCAAACCGACCCATTGGCTCCTTCCTTTTCCTAGGCCCCACGGGCGTGGGCAAAACCGAGCTTGCCAAAGCCTTGGCTGCCGCTCTCTTTGATGATGAGAAGAATATGATACGCATCGATATGAGCGAGTATATGGAGAAATACTCGGTAAGCAGGCTCATTGGCTCCCCTCCCGGATATGTGGGCTATGAGGAAGGCGGTCAGCTAACCGAAGCTGTACGTCGCCATCCCTACTCGGTACTGCTTTTTGATGAGATTGAAAAGGCGCATCCCGATGTCTTTAACATCCTGCTACAGGTACTGGACGACGGCAGAATTACCGACTCTCACGGCAGGACGGTGAACTTTAAAAACACTATTATTATTCTCACTTCAAATCTGGGTTCCTCCATTATTCTGGAAGATTTGGATGAGCACTGCAAAATCAGCGACACTGCCCGAAGCGAAGTACAACAGCTGCTTCGAAGCAGCTTCCGCCCAGAGTTCCTCAACCGTCTGGATGAGATTGTCTTCTACACTCCCCTTTCCCGCAAGGAGATTGCCGGAGTGGTGGAGCTGCTGCTGCAAAATCTGGCAGGGCGTCTGGCCGACAAGCAGCTAAAGCTGACCGTTACCGATGCCGCCAAGGAGTTTATTGTCGACCAAGGGTACGACCCTGTCTACGGTGCACGTCCCCTCAAGCGGTTCATTCAGAACACCGCCGAAACCCTCATCGCTCGCATGATTATTGGCGGGGAACTCGCCCCCGATGCCACATTGGTACTGGACTGCGAGAATGACGAACTGGTATGTAGGGCGAAATAGAAAAAAGAAAACATCCCCACCGACACAAAGCTGTCGGCGGGGATGTTCTTATTCTTCCATCTGTTTGCCTAAAAAAGCAGCAGCGGCAGATGCCAATTTCATTTCGGTATCGGTAGCCTTATCATTCGGGGTATTCATCAGGAACACTACACTGCCACAGACATCCCCCGAGGAAATGATGGGGAACTCCACCAGTATAAAGTATTCTGCTCCCTCCACTGGCTGTAGCTTCTTCTCACTGCCGGTATAACTGTAGCTCTTACGGGAGTCTACCATATCCTCCAGCCCTGCTGCCACACGCCGCTCAATAATCTCCTTCTTGGAGATACCCGCCGCCGCTATGACATGGTCGCGGTCGCAAACGATGACTGGATATCCACCGGTTTTGTGGAGCACCTCGGCATAGTCATTGGCAAAAGTGCCTAGTTCCCCAATGGGAGAGTATTTCTTAAAGATGACCTCACCATCGTTATCCGTAAAGATTTCCAGAGGGTCGCCCTCACGTATTCTCATTGTTCTGCGTATTTCCTTTGGTATTACCACACGACCAAGGTCGTCTATCCTTCGTACAATTCCTGTAGCTTTCATTTTCCTTGTTTTCCTCCAGTACAGTAAAATATTCATCTGCCAAGTTCGTGGTAATATTATCTGCCGTAGGTGGTGATTTTATCCTGTAGCC
>JAVXNK010000053.1:0-3415 GCA_036645835.1 Angelakisella sp.
TATCACCTAGGCATTACCGCCTATTCCATGATTATGTCCATTGATAATCTGGTGGCGCTTATCTTTCTGCCCTTATTTGGTGCACTGTCTGATAAGATTCACGGCAAAATGGGACGCCGCTCTCCACTAATTCTTTGGGGCACCATTGGCGGATTGATTGGTATGGTTGTAATGAATTATGCCGATTCCAAAGCCGTTGCAGGAGGCGATACCTTTGTGCTGTTTATCGTATCCCTGTGCGTCTCGGTATTTTTCATGAGCCTTTACCGTTCGCCAAGTGCGGCTCTCTGCGCAGACTGCTTTATTAGACCCCAGCGTACCAAAGCCAACTCGGTTCTAAACTTCCTAGGTGCGTTGGCCGGTGTAATCTTCTCCATTATCGGTAAGCGTATGATTTCCGTAGTAGACGGCACCCCCATATTTACCAAATGCATCTACTTTGTTATTCTGGCTATGATTGTTTCCACTGCATTCTACTTCCTCTTTATGCGTGAAAACCGATTTGTAGATGATGTGAGGCAACAAAACGTTGCACTGAAGCTGATAGATGAAAAAACAGATTCTACCGACAAAACCCCCACCAAGCTGACCTCTGGGGAAAAGAAAAGTCTGTTCTTCATCCTGCTGGTTGTATTCATGATATATATTGGCTACAACGGCTACGGTACCCACTATACAAATTATCTGGTATCCTATCTGGGGCAGCCAGCCTCCTGGACTACTCCCTACCTGCTGCGTGTACTGCTAACCATGATTTTTATGGTACCTGCCGCAATGGTTGCCTCCAAGATTGGAAGAAAAAAGAGTGCTATTATAGGTTCCGCCATTTACTTTGTTGGGCTGCTAGGTTGCTTTACCGTCACACCGGAAAAATCAAGTATGCTCTACATATGGTTCATCATCATGTCTGTTGGTTTCCCTATGGTTAGTATTAACCTGGGGCCTATGGTAATAGAGATTGGAAAAGACAGTGACTCCGGACGCTACATGGGCTATTACTATATTGCCACCACCATTGCACAGATTATCAGCCCCACCCTGGCAAGCGTGTTCATCAATATGGCTGGATACAAGGCAATCAGTATGTATGCCGCAATTGCAGTTCTTCTGGGCTTTGTATTCTGTTTCTTTATTAAGCATGGCGATGCAAAGCCTATTATGAAGAATGCAGTAGCAGCAGTAATATCAGAGAGCGACTAACTCTTACCAGCTATACAAATGCAAAACACTATACTATTATAAAAAAACCAACTGCAAAGGGTTAGCTTTGCAGTTGGTTTTTTGCTTGCCTGATATATCAAAGGGGAAGGGTAGAAAATGATTTATTCCACCGTAACGCTTTTGGCAAGGTTACGTGGCTTGTCGACATCGCAGCCACGTCCCACTGCCGTGTAGTAAGAGAACAACTGCATAGCCGCCACTGCCACCAGCGGTGCAAACAGCTCTTCGGTTCGGGGCAGCAGAATACGCTGTGCATACAGCTCGGTGTCATTCAGCTGCGCTTCCAGCTCTTCACCACACAGAAGCAATACCTGTGCGCCACGGCTGTGCACCTCCCGTATGTTGCTAACCGTCTTTGGCAGCAGGTCCACCTGAGTAATCAGTGCTACCACGGGAACTCCCTGGGTAATTAACGAAATTGTGCCGTGCTTCAGCTCCCCTGCCGGGTACGCCTCAGAGTGGATGTAGCTGATTTCCTTAAGTTTCAGGGAACCTTCCATTGCCACTGCGCAGTCCAGCCCACGTCCCATAAAGAAGGCGTTGGATACATGGGTGTACTGGGCTGCCAGTGGGGGAAAATCTTCCGAGCGTTCCAGCAGCAGCCCCACCGCAGCAATGCTGTCCACAAGCTCCTTGGTCAGCCGTATGGCTTCATTCTGCGCCAAACTTTTGGTGGACAGCCCCATACGAATGGCAATTAGATAGAGCGCTGCCAGCTGTACCGAGTATGCTTTGGTGCTGGCAACAGCAATTTCCGGTCCGGCATAGGTATAGATTACATAATCTGCCTCACGGGCAATTGATGAGCCCAATACATTCACAATTGCTAGTGTGGGGCAGCCATTTTCCTTAGTCAGCCGAAGTGCTGCCAGACTGTCCGCAGTCTCGCCCGACTGGGAGACAATCACCGCAAGCCGCCGCCCAGCAAGGATGGGGTTACGATAACGGAACTCGGATGCAATGTCACATTCCACAGGCACCCGTGCCAGCCGCTCAATGGCGGCTTTGCCCACCAGTGCTGCGTGATAAGCCGTGCCGCAGGCCACCATGGTGACTGCATCGAACTGACCGAAAAAGCTGTCGTCAATGCCGTCGGCAGCGGCAAATGAGGGAACACCCGATGCTATGCGGGGGCTAATGGTATCCCGTAGTGCTTTGGGCTGTTCAAATATTTCCTTTAGCATGAAATGGTCATAGCCGCATTTTTGTGCTTGTTCTACCGTCCAGCCAGCGGTTTGCAGCTGGGGTGCTACACTGGTTCCATCGGAGTGGTGCAGCGTAATGCCGCCTGACCTTATGGTTACCACCATTTCTTCATCTATCAGTGCGTACCGATTGGTATAGGGCAGCACTGCCGTAATATCGGAGGCTAAAAAGCACTCACTGTCGCCCATAGCTACAATGAGCGGGCTTCCACGCCGTATAGCAAAAATTTCATCCGGGTGGTCACCAAACAAAATTGCAAAGGCAAAGCTACCCTCCAGCCGCTGTGCTGCTTTACGAATAGCCGCAACCGGGTCGCCGTCATACAAACTGTCCAACAGCTGTGCCGCTACCTCCGTATCGGTCTGGGACAAAAATTCCCGTCCTTGAGCAGATAACTCATGGCGTAGCTCCCGGTAGTTTTCAATAATGCCGTTATGCACCAGCGAAAGCTGCTGGGTGGCATGGGGGTGGGAATTTACATCGCTGGGTTCACCGTGGGTGGCCCAACGGGTATGTCCAATGCCGCAGTGTCCTGTCAGCGGGTATGGCATGGCGCACAGCCTTTCCTCCAGCTTTTTTAGCCGGCCCTTTGCCTTTACTGTGGCGATACCATCTGTTGTTGCCACGGAAATCCCTGCTGAATCGTACCCGCGGTATTCCAGCGTTTCTAACGCACCTAACAAAACCCCGGCGGCTTCTTTGCCGCCAGAATATCCAACAATTCCACACATATTCAGTTGTAACCTTTCTACCGTCTCCTGCCATGCGGTTTGTCCTGTCGGTTGCCCGTCAGTTTTGTGCATAGCTGCGCTCGGAGAACAAACGGGGAGGCACCCGCCGAAGATTTCGATACTCCTCCCACCTCGTCAGCCGCAGGGCGGCTCTGGCGCTGTTGTACAGGGGATACGTATTTATTTTCACCTCCACTTTTAGTATACGCTGCTAATTATATCAACGTTACCCCTATTTGGCAATAAAAAACATGTCC
>JAVXNK010000054.1:0-2676 GCA_036645835.1 Angelakisella sp.
ACAGTTCCCCACTGTGAAAGTCCGGGGCAGGTAACAGTGGTTCCGTTGCAGTATTGCGTAAAATATGGCTCAATGCCACCGTCATTGGTAACATAGTCATTAAACAGTTCATCAACCAGTAGGCCGATGTTGTCAAAAATCTCCCGCTGGTACTGATATGCCTGGTCATATTGTGTGGAGTTTGTAATGTCAAAATCGTACCCTTTACTGCGGTAATGCTCGGTATATATCCGGTTTAGTGCATAGGATATCTGAGCATAGATGTTGGCACGAATAGCCTCCTCCGGCCAGGTGGGATATATTTCACTGGATGCCACACTCTTGATGTAGTCCTTAAAAGGTACCTGCACATTGGGAGCGTCCTCATTTGGTTTTCCAAGGTGAACCGTAATGTATTCGGGGATTACAGGAAGATTAGGTATTGGCATAAGAACATTCCTCCCTACAGGTATTCCGACTGTTATTCTTATATTTTACAACTGTTTTGCTGCCCAACATAGCAAATTGGAGATGGTTACAGTCGTATTGAGAACGCGATAGTTGCCTCTGGTTGTAAACGCCTGTGTGTGGATAGTGCCATTTTATTTAAACAGTTCAGGGTTATCCATCCCTTTTATAACAGGCTCCGTAAAGCCTAAAGCTTTATTATACTCAATGGCAAGACGATTCCAGAATGCAGGGCCAACTCTGCCATTCTCCGGTTGCCCAAAAAGCTTTTGGAATGCACGGACAGCAGCTTCGGTCTGAGTACCGAAATAGCCTGTAGAAGTTATGGCTGGGATAGATGGATAGATACCACGAATGACATTGAGGTAGTTCTGTAAAGTTTTTACGTCATCGTTATTGAAGCTTTGAGTAAGAATATAACCGGGATACAGGATAGCTCTCCTTCCAAAATAGTCTTTGGGAGTAGATGCCTCCAGCTTGCGGTACACCTCCCCAAGCTTATTAGCGGTAGCGGTATCAACTACACCGTTTACAGTGAGCCCATACAGCTGTTGGAACTGCTTAACAGCATTTTCCGTTTCATCGCCATATATACCATCTACCTCGATGATAGGTAGGTTACCATTGAGGTATGCAAGTACATCGATAAAGTATTGTATTGCCGACACTTCCGGCCCCCGGTCACCCTTACTAATATTGACGAGAAAGGCTGGCTGAATTTCTGCCAAAGCTATGCCTTCCGAAGCTAGCTCATTGAGCTTTTTAACAGCATTGTAAACATCTTTAATTTTGTACCAAGTTGCCTTACCCACCTTACCGTCTACGGGCAGGTTAAAGGTTTTTTGGAAGGAGCGCACAGATTCCTCCATTTGAGGGTCGAAGACACCATCTATATGGGTCATTCTCTTTACAGTTGGGAAGTTCTGACTAATGCGGTTTAGCTGGCGCTGTAAAATAAGAACATCATTACTGGTGTCTCCTACAGTAAGTGGGATACCCGGGTAGGATATGGCAACGTTGGCAACCGGAGCATTTTTCACCAGGTTAATACCATCACCATAGTAGTGTGTTAGCATTTCGTAGGGGGTGTAGCCTTTTTTTGCAAGGTCCACAGTTCCCCACTGTGAAAGTCCGGGGCAGGTAACAGTGGTTCCGTTGCAGTATTGCGTAAAATATGGCTCAATGCCACCGTCATTGGTAACATAGTCATTAAACAGTTCATCAACCAGTAGGCCGATGTTGTCAAAAATCTCCCGCTGGTACTGATATGCCTGGTCATATTGTGTGGAGTTTGTAATGTCAAAATCGTACCCTTTACTGCGGTAATGCTCGGTATATATCCGGTTTAGTGCATAGGATATCTGAGCATAGATGTTGGCACGAATAGCCTCTTCCGGCCAGGTAGGATATATTTCGCTGGATGCCACACTCTTGATATAGTCCTTAAAAGGTACCTGCACATTGGGAGCGTCCTCATTTGGTTTGCCAAGGTGAACCGTAATGTATTCGGGGATTACCGGAAGATTAGGTGTTGGCATAAGAACAGCCCCCCTACAGGCCCTTGGGCTCAGCATTGTCGTACTCTATGGTTGTTTTACCAGCGGGAAGAGCAGCCAGGGGAACCATATTAATAGTCTGTGTGGCAGTAGTGCCGGAAAACACCGGAACATTCTTTGAAATTATGGTGGCAAATGAGGGATGGGTAAAGGTAACCTTATATTCAGCATATGGCTTGCTGGCTGGGTCGGGAGCCTCGGACAGGGCCTCTCTTGGTGCGGGCAGCAGTACGGGCTTAGTTAGTCCGGCAGCGTCGGTTGTTTGTGTAGCTATAATGTATTCACCACTGTCGAACACCTTGGAGATGATTACAGTTGCATTGGGAACAGGAAAGGCACCTCTGGCTGTAAGCACCTGTGTATGGATAGCACCTTGCTCCGGATGTTCTGCTTTATATTTTTCATACTCTTCCTCTGGTGTGAGGGTGTTTTTTGGTGGTTCAGGTGGTGCAGAAATGACAGCAGGCTTTGCGGGAGAAACAGTTACAGGTGCAGCCATAGGCGACATTACTATGGGCTCAACGGCAATGGGCATTACTACCATGGGTTCTATTAGCGCAGGCTCTGCTGCTAAAACGGGAATAGGGGTGGGAGCTTGTTCTACAGCCGCCATTACGGGAGCTACCATGGGTTCTTTTTTTGGTGCAGATACGGGAGCAGCCGCCTGTGCAGC
>JAVXNK010000055.1:0-2493 GCA_036645835.1 Angelakisella sp.
CAATGCCTATTACCCGGAAGACGATGATGACTATCCCTATTGCTATGACTGCTACCTAGTGCGGAAACGTAATATATCACTGCACGAGTATGGCTACCGACCGGAACCCATCTTCTATGGTGACGGTACCCGCTACTTTGGAGTAGAACTGGAGATTGACGATGGCGGTAAGTGTAATGATAACGCAAGGGTATTAACAGAACTGGTAAATAAGCATGAGAACCATATCTATATTAAGACTGATGGTTCGTTGGATGACGGCATGGAGATTGTAACCCACCCCATGACGCTTACCTACCATCAGCAGCAGATGCCATGGCTGGCAATAGCAGAAAAAGCCTTGCAAATGGGATATTACAGCCACAAAACCGACACCTGCGGATTACACATTCACGTAAATAAGAATAGCTTTGGAGAAACCCGAGATATACAAGAGGAATGTATCTCCCGGGTTTTGTTTGTTGTAGAGCGGTTTTGGGAGGAGCTCCTACGTTTCAGCAGACGTACACAGCGACAGGTGGAACGCTGGGCTGCACGGTATGGCTATAAAAGCTGCCCAAAGGAGATACTGGAGCATGCTAAGAAAAACTATGCAGGCAGATATACCTGTGTAAACCTGCTCAACTACGACACCATTGAATTTCGTATGTTCCGTGGCACCTTAAAGGAAAATACCATCTTGGCAACCATTCAGATGGTGGATGAGATTTGTGCTTTAGCGGAAAACCTAAGCGACATCGAACTTACCGACCTGTCTTGGCCCGATTTTGTGGCAAGGATAAACCCAGCAGAAAAGCCGCAGCTCATTCAGTATCTGAAAGAACGCAGACTCTATATTAACGATGAAGTACCCGCAAGCGAGGAGGTGTAAGTATGTGCTGCTTATTTGGACTGCTGGACTACAATAATTGCTTTACCCCAAAACAACGAGAACGCATCCTGCATGTTATGGCAAAGGAATGTGAGGTAAGAGGGACAGATGCAACCGGCATCAGCTATCTTTCAAACCACAGAATGAGAGTATTCAAGCGGGCTGCACGTGGTGGGTTTATGCGGTTTCATCTACCACAGGACGCCAATATCATTATGGGACACACCAGAATGACCACACAGGGCAATGCACGGCACAACTACAACAACCATCCCTTTGCTGGAAGCACTGCCAGTGGTGCATTCTCTCTTGCTCACAATGGTGTCTTATGGAATGATAGCCAACTGAGAAAACAGTTATCCCTCCCAAGTACCAAGATTGAAACAGATAGCTACATTGCGGTGCAGTTGTTGGAGCAGGAAAACAGTATTGATTTCCAAAGTCTAAAAAAGATGGCTGAGGCGGTGGAGGGACAATTTACCTTTACAATACTCGACCATGCAAACAATCTATACATTGTAAAAGGACAGAACCCAATGGCACTTTATCACTTCGCCAAAGGGTTCTATCTTTATGCCTCTACCGAGGAAATATTGCAGAAGATAGTGAACAGGCTGGGAATTTCCAAGTTTCCGCATTTCACAATTGAGATTACCGATGGTCAGATACTTTGTATTGACGCAGGTGGGAAGAGAACGTTTGGAAGTTTTGAGGAGAAAACCTACGCATACTACAACCGATATAGCTTCGGCTATGATAATTGGTTGGATAGAAGGAGCAGCCACTCCACACCCCTTACCGACCTGCTTACCACAGCAAATAATCTGGGGTACAGCATTGATGATATCGTCGACCTCATGGATTACGGCTATTACGAAGAAGACATTGAGGACATGCTGTATCGCCCCGAACTATTAGAGTGGGCGATGATTGAGATGCGGAGTGCAGTGTACGGGTAGGAACTCTACAGTATGTAATTCCACGCACTGTACATTGGCTAAATCATATGTAGTTTTATAAAATGAAAGCATCTTAGTTTGTGAGGTTGGAAAAATGATCATTATCTATGCACTGGTTGCAATATTTATTCTCTATGCATTCTTTCAAGCCATGTCATTTTCTCCCGGAATTATTATTATCCTTATTGCAGCGGGACTGGGCTTTTGGTTGTTTGGTGGATTACAAGGGGCTTTTCTTGGGGCTTTATGTTCTATACTATTTATCTGCAATGTGAAGTACCGATGAACGGTAACAATAAGGACAATCCCCAGTCAAGTGGCCTCTATGAGATTTATGGGGAGATTACGCAGCTGGTAGGCTATGAAAATATGATGAAGCTCTATGAGTATTACAAAGGGCAGCAATTAAGCTTTCCAACCAGACTTTATTGTAAACAGTACATACTGGATCTGCTGCATAACGAGTATGACGGAACAAACACCCGAGAACTTTCCAGAAAAACAGGCTACTCTGAACGCTGGGTTCGGCGTTTAATAAAGCAAAATAATATTGGAGGTAAGCAAAATGAGTAATGACATTATCTACAACATGAAGTGCGTCTTTTCCAACAGCGAAGATTTCACCGAGGATAAAACCTATCCGGTGTACTTCTCTCCCGGTGG
>JAVXNK010000056.1:0-2419 GCA_036645835.1 Angelakisella sp.
GTTATCGTAGGTGAGGGCTATGGCTTCCAGACTGGCATTGCCGCTTTCGGTTACACCAGCCGTCACATTGCCCCGTCCCACCACAGTTTCCTTATACACACCTTGCTGGTCGCCTCCTTTGCTTGCGGCGGAAGCGGGGTACAGCATAGCCCCTGAAATACAGATGGCAACAGCCAGCCCGCCGGCTAGTAGTTTCTTATTCCTTGTTATAGTCATGAAAAAGCACACTCCCTTTAAACATTTTGATATGCTTAAAGAATAGTGTGCTTTTGTGTTGGAATTGTGATAGTTCCATGGGCGGTTATGAACATTCATTGAAAACTAGGGGCTTTCCGGTTCTTCCAGAGTAACGGTAGGCAGAAGAAACCAGAAACGCACACCGTCTTGGGTGTTTTCCACCCCAAAGTCCGCGCCATGAAGCTCCATAATGGTTTTTACAATGGCAAGCCCCAGTCCGTAGCTTTGCAGCGCCCGCTCACGGGACTTGTCGGCACGGTAGAAGCTGATGAAAATGTTCTGAAGCTCCCCCTCGTCAATATGGGAGCCTTCATTTTCTGCCGTAATGCGGCACTGCTGGCCTTCCACCATCTCGGTAGATACCCGTATCTTCATTCCGTTTGGGGTGTATTTCACGGCGTTTTCCAGCAGATTGAGCACCACCTGCTCTATCTTCTGGTAGTCTGCCCGTACCACCGTTTGCCCGCTGTAGTCCCGCACCACCTGTAGCTGCTTTTTTTCCATAGGCAGGCGGTAGGTGCGTATGGCATCATCCAGTATTTCGCTCAGGCAGAACACCGACAGTTCTACAGCTTCCATGCCGCTTTCCAGCCGGGAAAGCTTTAAAAGCCTGCCCACCATTAGTGACAGACGGTTTCCCTCGTCTGCAATAATCTCGCAGAACTCCCGTCCCTGCTCCTGCTGCTGCATCCCTTCCAAAGCCTCTGCGTAGCTTACAATAAGGGTCAGCGGCGTTTTAAAGTCGTGTGATACATCCGAAATAAACTGCCGACGAATACGGTCTGTCTCCTGCTGGCGTGCCAAATCTTCCTTTAGTATACTGTTGGCAGTTATCAGCTTCTCCATATTCCCCGAAAGCTCATCTGACATGTGGTTAATGCTGGCTGCCAGTGTCCCTATCTCATCGTTGCTGCGGACAGTACAGTTTTGGGAAAAGTCCATCAGTGCTATCTGTTTAGCCACAGCGTCTATCTCACGGATAGGGCGGGTAAAGCGCCCGGAAAGGTAGTAGATAAGCAGCGCACCCACAAATAGGATAAGGATAGAGATAAAAGCAGAATAGAGAACTGCAAGGTCGGCGGTGGACTTAATGTATTCCTTGGGGGTTTCCATAAACAGGTATAGGTTATCATCCAGCCGTGACAGCAGGGTAATGCGCTCTCCGTGGCTATCCCGTCTGCTATGGCCCGTGTTGGTTACCATCTCCTTGTCCCCAAGCGCCTTCATCTGTTCCAGCAGTGTGCTGTCAAAAAGTTTGGGTGCCTCGGGAGGCGGTATTCGCTCTAGCGGTACAATGCGCATATACGCACGATTCTTGTCAGTATCATTGTCGCTATTTTCGCTGGGTACCATAGTGGAGGGGGTGGCTTCCGATGCGACTATGGAAAAGCGCATTTTAGAGTGATATACCATTTCGGGGCGGGTGCCGCTTTCATCCAGCTGAAAAATCATTACGGTACTGTTCTGGTTTTCGGTGGTAGTAATGTTACGGTAGAGCTCCTCCACGGACTGTGCTGTGTTTTCATTGTAGATAGTCATAAGTCGATTGGCGCTTCTTTTTAGCTCGTTCACCTTGTTGCTTTCATAAAAGGATTGGAACAGGGTGCTGCCTAGAAGCACCAGCAGCAGAAAGTTTACCACCAGTATTACCAGTATGGCTCCAAACAGCTTTTTTCGTATGCTCAGGTTACGCAAGGCATTCAAGCTTGTACCCCACCTTCCGTATGGTAGTAATGATAGCACCGGCATCTCCCAGCTTTGCCCGCAAGCACTTAATATGGGTATCCACCGTGCGGTCGTCGCCGTCGTAGTCCATGCCCCATATGCGGTCTATTATCTGTTCGCGGCTGAGCACCAAACCGCGGTTTCGCAGCAGGTAGCACAGCAGGTCAAATTCTTTCGGTGTCATAATGACCCGCCTGCCCGCCACGAGCACGGTGCGTTCCCGCTGCAGTACCCGAATGCTTCCCATCTCCAGGTCCTCCATATCGGCCATGCCGGTTCTGCGCAGCAGGTTTTTTACCCGTGTCATAAGGATGGCGGGGCTAAAGGGCTTGGAGATATATTCATCTGCCCCGCAGTGAAAGCCTTCCATTTCATCCTGCTCGGTGTCGCGGGCGGTCAGCATAAGAATGGGGACATTGGAGCACCTGCGGATGGCACGGCAAACCTCACAGCCGTT
>JAVXNK010000057.1:0-2249 GCA_036645835.1 Angelakisella sp.
ATAGAACAATAATCGCTATGAGCGCACCCACCGCAAGCATTGCTAACCCTATCGGAGAGGTGAGGAATGCCATTGCTAAACCGAATGCTTTGGTAGCCGCAGTCGCTATCCCTGCAATTGTATTCCAGAGCCCAACTGCACCATTGACCAAAACCCATGCCGTTGCAAATGAGCCAAGAACAATCGCAAAAGTTTCAAAAGTCTTAGGGTTCTCTTTAATCCATTTTCCTAATGCCTCGAAATCTTTCTGTATGCCCTCAATCATAGCCATAAACCACTCGCCCGACCATTCGCCTAGTGGCACTAAGAAGCTATCCCATAGCCAAACACCTAAAGGTTTCAACACATCCAGCGCATTCGACAACGCACCAGCAGCTTCTGACAATGCATCAAGAAATTCAGGCAGATAATCCTCTATATACCATTTTGCGTATGGAACAAAGATATTGTCATAAGCCCAATCAAGACCGTCAAAAAGCTTTTTTACAATAGGCTTAAACGCTGCAACAAGGTTATCTGCCGCTTTTGTTAGGTTATCAAAACTGATTTCCCGTAGCGGTGCAAGAACCTCCAACATACGCCGTGCTGCTTCGGTGAGTGCACCCTCTGCCTCGGCTGTCTCTACAGGCGGCGTAACGATAGCACCACCGCCACCGGTAGCTGCACCACCATCCCCCGTATCCTTCTGCAGAACGTTCAGCTCATCAAAAGAGGAAAGACTATTCTTGGCGGCCTTGCCTGCTTTCTGTGTGGAGCTGGCTAGGACGTCTTCTGCTTTGGCTGCCCCGGCGGCGGCATCTGCCACTTGGGTGTACTGGTTTGCAGATGTACCGAATAGCGCACCTGTTACCTGCCCCATAACATTTAGCAGCTTCGTGGCGGCGCTTATCATGGATTTAAAG
This sequence comes from Angelakisella sp., assembly GCA_036645835.1. Classification (GTDB taxonomy): domain Bacteria; phylum Bacillota; class Clostridia; order Oscillospirales; family Ruminococcaceae; genus Angelakisella. The sequence continues at coordinate 903 of JAVXNK010000057.1, forward strand.
GCCGGGATGACCACCTGCAGGATGGGGATAATCATGTTGCCCAAGGCGACCTTAAAATTGTTACAGGCGAACTGTAACCCCTGCACCTGCCCCGCATAGTCGCCCGCTACCTTGGCGGCATCACCCATCTGATAGCGGGTCTCATGCAGGATGCCGCTTACCTCTGCTTGGATTTTCTGCTGCTGGGTTAGTTTATCTGCAGTGGTCCCGATGCTTGCAGCATAGTCCTTCCACATCATCGAGACGTTTTTAGTAACACCCGCATTGTCAACCAGCATACTGTTCTCATTTTTTAGGCCCTCAGTCGCTCCAGAAACAGCCTCACCCATGGTAAGGGCTGCCTGCCTACCATAAGCAGAGCTATTTTTAAGGGCAATCATGACCTGCTGTATTTGGGTATCGTCATAGCCGCGCATTGCAAGGTTCTTGTACGCCGTTACCGCATTGGTAGCGGGTATAAGGCCATCAGATATGTAGTCCTGTATGAAGGCTTGGGCGTCCTTAAAGCTACGCCCTTGCCCCTCTACGATACTCTGGAGTCCGGTGTATGCGCTTTTCATATCACTGGCAGCCTTTACGGAAGCCCTACCAAAATTGATTATTGCTGCCGCACCAAAAGCAATACCCACTGTTGCCGCAAAGCTTTTTACCGAAGATTTAAGCCCTGCCAAACCATCTGTAAAACCCTTGTTGTCTAGCTTGGTACTGATTACTACCTTGCCGTCATATGCCACTTTATCACTCCCCCAGTATCTTTTTCAGCTCCTCCAGCTCTTCCTGCTCTTCGGCGGAGTAGGTAGCTTTCAAGTCAATCTTTGCTTTGTTCTCCCGGTAGTATTCCTGTTCCCACTGCTCCAGTTTTTTACCCTTGCGCCGCTTCTCACGGATGGAGCAGACAGTAGCAAGCTGCCCGTCCCCCACGGTGTGAAAGTATCCTATAAAAGTCCACCAGTGCAGAAATGGCACAGAACGCACCTCAAAGCCTGCGGATTTATTAACCTCGGCAGCAATCATCTGATAGTCCTGTTCCCAGTCGATACGCTTGGGAGCTGGTCTGCTATCCTGCTCATGTTCTCCCAGATTGATAAAATCACATAGGTATTCTGCTGCAGCCTGCCAATGTTCTCCCGGTATTTGGTCAAAATCATCATAAAAAAGAGCAAGGGCGATATACATTCGCTCCTGCTCTGGTTCTTCTGTGTTCTGCAGTCGTGCTATAACTTCCAACACATCCCGAAAGTCGGCATTGATACGGTACTGCTGTCCGCCGATTTCGGCAGTCTCCGGCAGTCTCCATGTTATCACTGCTTATGTCCCGCCCTGCGCTGCTGCCGGTTCATCTGTGCG
>JAVXNK010000058.1:0-1805 GCA_036645835.1 Angelakisella sp.
TCCATGTTATCACTGCTTATGTCCCGCCCTGCGCTGCTGCCGGTTCATCTGTGCGGCGTTGGCCTTAGCCTTCATGCGCTGCTCGGTGCTGGCCTCAATCTCGGGACGAATAGCGTTTAGAAAGTTGGTAATAACCCACTCGCCTGTATCAGTGCCGGCAAAGACATTTACACCTTCAAAGATATCCTCAAAGTCGTTTGATGCTCCAAAGACATAGCGCAACTTTTCTTTAATCTGGGTGTCCAGTTCTACCATTAACTGCGCAATCTTATGCCTTTTGATGGGTACACCCCATCTATCTGTTTCTGTGTTGTTGGCGTACTCTTCCCTTTTTGCAATTATTTTTTCTCCTGCGGCTTCAAGTTCGCCGCATAGCTCACAGAACCGCTCATATATAGTGGGGTCGGATGGGTTAAAGCGGAGGATTGCCCTGTCATTGATAAGGATTTCCTTCTTGCCGATGTTAATAGTGCTCATATTTTTAACTCCTTATTGTCATAATCTGGTTTTCGTGGTAATGTAAGAGTATTAACTGTACGGAGGTGTTTTAATGACCGTTCTGGAAGCCGTTGAAGCCAGTGGAACAGGTACCGCTTTTTGGAAAGGAGCAATCAAGTCTGCCCAGCAGATGCTTACTTCTGAGGAAAATGTAATATATGCCCTAACTACAAATGCAATTATTGAACCTGTAAACATTCCGTTCGGGATGAAGGCAAACAATCTAAAAAATAAAACTACTGGTGTTGTAGTGATTACTTCAAAGAGATTAATTTTTTGTCACAGCATATTGGGGCAGTCCGATTCTAAGCAGATTGATATTGCAAATATCCAATCCATAGATGATAAAGTTTCCATACTCAACATGGGAACACTACGGATTGTTGGGATTACGGAAGTTTTTATTATTGACAATAACCGAGAACAGATTGATAGGACTAAAGTAGCAATCGAACAGGCTATGAGCTTGAATCGTTCAACTTCTGTTACTACAGCAAGCAACACCCTAACACCAGCAAAAGAACTTGAAAAGCTCAAAAAGCTTCTTGATTCCGGGGCAATAGATGAAATGGAATACAAACAGTTAAAGCAAAATATTCTTAATAAATTATAAAATATCGTACCCACCCACTCACTACGAATGGGTGGGTATTTTTGTCTTATACCCCTGTGGGTGCCGTCTCGGTAAATGCCTTAGTGGTGGGGTTAAAGAACCCTGCTACCTTCTCGCCTGTGTAATGCAGGTTGAAAGGTATCTGATAGCCTGTGGTATCGCCGCCGTAGGACGTTACCTCAATAACTGCATTCCACTTGATAGCCGGGTATGCGCCGCTTACGGGTGCCTCCCACAGCTTCACATCCACTACATCACAGTTGCAGTCATCCAGCACCTTGCTGTTGTCGATAATATCCTGCAACCTGGCATATAGCGGATCTCCAACCACCGCATAGTGCGGCTCTACGCTGGAGCTCTTTTCATAGGAGGTCACCATAACGCTGGTTTCTCCAAGGATATTCTGCTTTTTCTCCACATTAGCGGACATTTCGGCGGTAAATTCCTCCAAGTCCTTGCCCAGCCGAACATATGCCGCCGTAGCACTTCCGGCCGCTGTATTAATAAAATGTGCCAAGAATTTGCGTGGGATTTTCTGCCCTGCGGCTACTGCCGGTGTTTCTGCCATAATATCACTCCTCATAGAATAATTTGTATTGGATTGAGAGCTGGACAAAGTAGATGCCGCAACCCTCTTTACTTGCTTCATATAGTGCTCCGTTCTGCGCTGTAATGACCTCGCTGTCGGTATCGA